>CAWHEJ010000001.1:0-38636 GCA_963828305.1 uncultured delta proteobacterium
AAAGAAGAAGTGAAAGAAGTGCCTGAGTGAGAAGAAGTGTCTGAGTGACAAGAAGTGTCTGAGTGTCTGAGTGTTTGAGTGTCTTAGTGAAGAAAAAGAAACAAGATAAAAGACCGACATTTGCCGAATCTTTCTTTCTCTTCACTCAAGCACTCAGACACTTATGCACTTAGACACTTTTTTATTCAGAAGAGGTCGATCGCCATGGCCCTGGCAGGGCAGGCCGTCACGCAGAACTCGCAGCCGTTGCAGCGTTCCGGGTCGAAGATGATTTTCGATGTTTTCGGGTCCGTGGAAAGGGCCTCGGTCGGGCAGAAGGCAACGCAGGCCCCGCAGTGAACGCACTTGTCGGTATTCTGGGTTACGCTTTTTGCAAGGGGCTCCACTCGGAGCCCCTTTTCTTTCATGAACCGCACCCCTGCGTCGAAATTCTCCTTCGTGCCGCTCAGCTCCAGGACCATGACGCCTTCACGGCGGGGAAAGATCCTTGCCTTGAGAATATTGAAATCCAGATCGTATGTCTTGGCCAGCTTGCACGCGATCGGCTGATCGACGATGTCGGCACTGTAGCGGATGACGACTTTCTTGGTTACTATTGCGCTCATAGCCTGATTCCTGCCTGTTTCGACCAACCTAAGTGATCCCCCGGTTTTTGTCAAGGAGCTTCTCCCGGTGCGGGGCCGCCCGGGCTCAGATGAGGGCCTTCCAGTCCATCAGCGGGAAGGTGACGTGCAGCGAGTGGTCGTCGCCGACAAGGTGGTAATCAAGGTTTTCGAAAACCTTTTCCGCGATGGCCCTCACGGCAGCCGGCGGCACCACGTCATCGTTTCTCCCGTGAAAGAGCGACACGGGGATGTTTACCCGCTTGCCCAGGAAACGCGCGAAGTCCGGGACGTGGAGGGCCGGCGCAAGCAGGATGACCCTTTTCACCCGGGGTTCGTTCTCGCAGGCATAGATGGCGGCCATGAGCCCCCCGAAACTGGAGCCGACGAGGATCAAGTCCGTCCGGCCAGCGAGCAGCCCGTTGAGCTTTCCCATCCGGTCTTCGAGAGGGCCGCTGAAGTCCTCGATGATCATGTCGGGGTAGCGCTCCCGGAAAAAGACCCCTTTTGCCCCCTGGCTGCTGCTTTCGAGCCCGTGAATGAACACCCGTGTCACGCCCATCGCCCGCCTCCCCTTGCTCAGATCTGCTGAGACGTTATACATGCGGCGCGATGCTTTTTCAACAAGCTGTTTCGCATCAGGCGGGGAGGCAGCCGACAGCCGACAGCCAACAGCCAACAGCCAACAGCCAACAGATTCCCCCTGTATACGTTCTCCTTATGCTGTAGGCTGTAGGCTGTCGGCTTCTTCTCCCCATCGCCCATTATTGCTTTGTAAAGAGCGATATGCTAGACATCTGCCTTTCAGGAGGTGTCTATGGCACTGGTGATTCCGTTCAGGGCCGTGAGGCCGCAGAAAAAATATGCAGGCGAAGTGGCCTCGTTTCCATACGATGTCCTCGACCGCGAAGAGGGGAGGGCGATCATCCGGGATAACCCCCGCAACTTCCTGCGCGTGGAAAAATCCGAGATCGATGTTTCGGACGAGATTCGGGATGATGACCCCCGCGTTTTCGCCAGGGCCCGCGAGAATCTGCGGAACTTCATCGGGGAGGGCTTACTCTTCCAGGAAGAGAAGCCCTGTCTTTACGTATACAGGCAGAAGGCGGCGGGCCGCGAGCAATGCGGACTCGTGGGATGCGTGAGCGTAGCCGAGTATGAGGCGGGACTCATCAAGAAGCACGAACTGACCCGTGTAGACAAGGAAAACGAGCGGGTGAACCACATCGACACGGCGGGCGCCCAGACGGGGCTCGTCTTTCTTCTCTACCGTTCCCGGGAGGCGATCGACAGGATCCTCTCCGGAATCGTAAAAGGCTCCCCGGAGTATGATTTCACCACGCCGGACGGTGTGACCCACACGGCCTGGGTCATCGGCGAAAGCGGTGCCATCGAGGCATTGCAGCGGGAATTCTCGAAGGTGGAGAGCCTCTACATAGCCGACGGGCATCACCGGGCGGCATCGGCTGCCGCCGTTGCGAGGATGAGACGGGGGAAGAACCCGGCGCACAACGGGACGGAGGAGTACAATACCTTCGTGGCCACCCTTTTCTCCCATGAGCAGCTCAAGATCCTGGACTACAACCGTGTCGTGAAGGATCTGCAGGGGATGACCGGGCAGGAATTCCTGGGCCGGATCGGCGAGACGTTCGTCGTCACGGCCGGTTTCAAAAAGCGGTCGCCCTCCGCGCTCCACCAATTCGGCATGTACCTCCAGGGAACCTGGTATCGGCTCGAGGCAAAGCCGGTAGTCTACGAAAAGGCCGATCTCATCGGGAAGCTGGACGTGTCCATCCTCCAGGATCATCTCCTGGGTCCCGTCCTGGGCATCAAAGACCCGCGGACGGATGACCGGATCAAGTTCGTCGGCGGGATCCGCGGGATGGATGAACTGGAGCGGATGGTGGATGAATGGGGCTACGCCGTGGCCTTCTCTCTTTGCGCTCCGGGGATTTCCGAGTTGATCAGCATTGCCGATGCTGGCATGATCATGCCCCCGAAATCCACCTGGTTCGAGCCGAAGCTCAGAAGCGGGCTGTTTGTTCACCTGATCGACTAGGACTGCGAGTCGAGGGTTGCGGGTCGAGGTAGCCGACAGCCGACAGCCAACAGTATTGAGTTTCATGCGAATCTCTGCCCTCTTCTTTGGCTGTAGGCTGTAGATTGTAGGCTGTAGGCTGTGTAGCGAAACAGGCGGCACCGATGGACCGATCCGATACACTGATCCATGACGACGAGACGGTGGAGTCCCTCTTCGGCGGGCGGCTGAAGATCCTGCAGAAGAAGAAGGGGTACCGCTATACGATCGACTCCATCCTGCTGGCCCATTTCGTTGAACCGAAAAAGGGCGAGCGGATCCTCGAACTCGGCGCCGGGAGCGGTGTGATCAGCCTCCTGCTCGCCTTCCGGAATCCCGGGGTCCGGGTCACGGGATTGGAGCTCCAGGCCGAGCTTGCCGACATGGCGGGACGCAGTGTTTCCATGAATGGCCTCGAGGGACGAGTGAAGATGATCTGCGGGGATGCCCGGAGAGCGGCCGAATTTCTGAAAACCCGATCCCATGATGTCGCGGTTTTCAATCCGCCCTACCGGAAGATGGGCTCGGGGCAGGTGAACCCCGCGACGGAAAAGGCCCTGGCTCGGCACGAAATAGCGGGGTCCATTGCCGATTTCCTCAAGGCCGCTTCCCATGCGCTCGAACCGGGCGGCCGGGTTTGCATGATCTACCCCTGCTCGCGCATGGTGGAGGCCATCCATCGAATGAGGGCGGGGAAGATGGAGCCGAAGAGGCTCCGCATGGTTCATTCAAGGCCGGGATCGAGGGGCGATTTCATCCTTGTGGAAGGGATGAAAGGAGGCGGTGAGGAACTGGCCGTTCTTCCGCCGCTGTTCATCTATAAGGAAGGCGAAGGGTATTCGGAAGAACTGGAGGCGCTGTTCAGGAATCTTTCCGGCCCCGGAGGATAGACCGCGTCATCGTTCGTTGCAGGATGTTTTTCAGGTCCGGGTCGGCCACGTCGGCGAGGGTTTGGCGGATGTAGTCGTTTTCGTCCGACTTCAGATCGCGGGCGTCAAGCAGCACATCCGGACCGGCATGTTTCTCGGCCGGGGCCTCGACCTCGCCGATGAAGAACCGGATCTGAGAAACCTTCGTCCCTCCGAGGATCCCGTTGAGTTTCGAGATGATCTCCTGTTTCATGAACTGGAGCTCATGCATCCAGACGGACGTGGCCACGCGGACATAGAGCACTTCTTCCCTGAGCCTGTCCGGTTGGGCCTTCGCACCGATTTGCGGCCCCACGGCACGATTCCAGGCGTCGATGAGCGAACGGTCCTTCATGGGAAGATGGAGGGCCTTCTTTTTCAAGGCTTCGGGGAGGATTTCCCCGAGCAGCCGCGGTGTCGATGAGCCTTTTCGCCGCCTCATGACCACAACATGGCACAGGCAAGGGCGGCAGTCAAGGGACGGAAGATTGGGTGGAGGGTGTAGGGCGTGGGGTGTAAGACCGGAAATACCAAATACCAGGAAAGCGAGGGCCGGATATGAGTCTGACGGACACTGGTTGAGCGAATCAAAAAGCATCCTGACTTCCACAAGGCAGGGATGATCCTTTGCCATAACGGGGTCGTGAGGGCCACCTCGCGGGACGGCAGTCCCGTGTCGGAGGTGACCGTCCGGGTGGATCGCAAGCGCCTGGAGGCGGTCCTCGGGGAAATCAAGGCGATGACCGGGATCGTGGAGGTCCTGGCTCATGTCAACGAAGGCACCCTGAAGGTCGGCGAGGACGTGATGTACGTCGTCGTGGCCGGGGATTTTCGGGAGAACGTCTTCGATGCCATGATCGCTGCCGTGAACCGGATCAAGGCGGATGTGACGTCGAAGACGGAGAAGTGACCGAGAGAAAGAAGTGTCTGAGTGAGAAAGGCAAGTGTCTGAGTGAGAAGAAGTGTCTCAGTGTCTGAGTGAAGAAAGAAAAGCAAGATCAAAGACTGTCACTTGCCGTATCCCTCTTTCTCTTCACTCAAACACTCAGGCACTTAGACACTTAGACACTATTCGACTGCCGCTTCGCGGCAAGACCGGATAGACGGAGAGGTAAACATGAATTCGGTTGTCGTCAAGGCCAACATGGTTGTTTTCATCGCCAGTTTCTGCACGCTCGTCATCGAGCTCGTAGCGGGACGGATCATGGCGCCTTACGTGGGGGTCTCCCTGTACACGTGGACGAGCATCATCGGCGTCGTCCTTGCCGGGATCAGCATCGGCGCCTGGGTCGGCGGAACCCTCGCGGACCGGTATCCCCGCCCGGCAACCCTGGGCTGGCTGCTATTCCTGTCCGGGCTCGGCGCCCTGACCATCGCGCCCCTGACCGATCTGATCGGCGCCGCTCAGCTCCAGACGACCCTGATGCTGCGGATCCTGCTGCTTACGACGGCCATCTTCTTCGTCCCCTCGATGCTCCTCGGCATGATCTCGCCCGTCGTGGTGAAGCTCACCCTGGACAACCTGGACCGGACCGGAAACGTTGTGGGCAAGATATACGCTTTCTCCACGCTGGGCTCCATCATCGGGACCTTCGCCACGGGCTTTTTCCTCATCTCATGGATGGGTACCCGCCACATCCTGCTTTCCATGGGGGCCATCCTGATCGGTTCGGCCTTCCTGTTCGGCGGGCTGTTCCTGAAGCGAAAGGCCGCCGTCATTTCCGCTTCCGTCATTGCCGCCGTGGCCGTTCTCGTCAGCACGATCTTCGGTTATGCCTACAAGCCCATGCTCGACGAGGACACCTACTATTACAAGGAAAGCGACTACTTCACCATCAAGCTCAAGAAGTACCCCATCAAGGGCGGGACCGTCGAGGGGGAGGCTCTCATCCTGGACAACCTGATCCATTCCATCAACGACGTGAACGACCCGGCGTTTCTGGACTACGATTACATCCGGATCTACGAGGAAGTGGTTAGCTGGCAGATGAATGACCGGTCATCCGTCGACGCGCTCTTCATCGGCGGGGGAGGGTACACCTTTCCCCGCTACATGGAGGCGAAGTACGCCGGGGCCCGGATCGACGTCGTGGAGATCGACCCGGAGGTTACCCGTGTCGTGTACGAATACCTGGGCCTGCCCCGCAGCACGACCATCCGCTCCTTCAACGAGGACGGGCGCTGGTTCGTCATGAACTCGAAGGACAAGGGCCGCTACGACTTCATCTTCGGCGATGCCTTCAATGACCTTTCCATCCCCTACCACCTGACGACAAAGGAGTTCACTCAACAGATGAAGGAACTCCTCAAACCCGATGGGTTCCTCATCGCCAACCTGATTGACAGCGTCACCGAGGGCCTGTTTCTGCCATCCTACATTCGCACCCTCGAGGAGGTCTTCGGGAAAGGGAATGTCAACCTCCTCGTCCTGGCCCCGGAGCTGAGAAAGCTGGGGATCGCCACCTGCGTCGTCATCGCGAGCCAGAAGAAGTGGGACATGGAGGAGTTCGCCCGCGTGATCGGCAGCAGGGGCGGGAAAGTCATGACCGCCAAAATCGTTCCCCAGGAGGATCTCCAGCAGATCCTCCGCGAGCGACCGTCGGTGATCCTCACCGACGATTACGTCCCCGTGGACAACCTGACGGCGCCGATCTTCGAGGCGAGGTACGGGTATAAGAAGAAGTGAGGGAAGTGTCTGAGTGTCTAAGTGCTTGAGTGAGAAAAGACAAGTGTCTGAGTGTTTAAGTGTCTAAGTGTCTAAGTGTCTGAGTGAACAAGAGACAGTGGCTAGTGATCAGTGGCTTGTGGCTAGCGAAGAAGGAATTCCATATCCGGCACAAAACACTAACCACAGATCACAAGTCACATTGGCCGCGAAGCGGCATTGGCGTGGCAATCTACGTTTGAGACATATCCTTGAGATTGCTTCGTCACTTCGCTCCTCGCAATGACAAGATAGACTAGGCAGACGGTATTCCCAATACCCAGTCCCAACTCCCCGGGAACGCAGTTCCCGATCATTGCCTTCCGAACCGTTTTGGTGTAGATAGGAAAAAAACAGACAGCTTAGAAACACGACAACCGGGGCGCCGCCATGGATGAGAGAGAACGGCTGAAGCTGATTCAAAGGCTCAAGACCGCTAAAACATCGGAGGAACGGGACCAGATCCTCTGGTACCTGGCGGGGCAGGACAAAACGGTCAGGGGAAAACCACAGAGGGCTGAAGCAACGGGCACCGGCAAACGATCCCCTTGGGTTCTAGCGAGGAAGGATAAAACGGCCAGCGGAGGACCACAGAGGGTGGAAGCAACGGCCACCAGCCAGCCAACCCCTGCCAAGACGGAAGGCGGGACGCAGATCCGCCTGCCTTTGGGAAAACTCGGCGGCTTCGGGTCCATCACTGCGCTGCTTTTTCTTTTCTACGGCGTGGTTGCCATCGCTTCCGCGGTGATGAAAATCATGCAGGGCCAGACGGACGGCGACGAGATCCGGCAGCTCATCATGGGCGGCCTGTTCCTCCTGTTCGGCGTCGTCATCTACGTGAGGGCCAGGCGGGCGCAGCACAAGGCCTCTTCTGAGGGCGCTTAGGCAGGTGCCCCCCGTCAGGATGAGAAACCGGATTTTCACCCTCACCCCGGCTCTCTTCCGTAAGAGGCAAGGGAGTTGTCACCCTCACCCTGACCCTCTCCCCTCAAGGGAGAGGGAACCTATAAGGTAAGCGTTTTCATAGGGAGAGAGAACCTATAAGGTAGTCATTTTCCAGGCCGCCCCGGCTATTTCAGCTTGAAGTCGACGCGGCTTTTCTTTACGTCCTTCTTCGCCTCGGGCTCCAGCGTCTTCGGTTCGACGACGAAAACCCTTCCTGCGTCGAATTCGCCTTCTTCCATGAGGGCATCCGATACCGACTCTGCCCGCTTCATCGCCAGCAGACGCAGATCGTCTTCCTTGACGACGATGTGGGTCATCATGAGCTTCTCCATCTCTTCGTTGGGCAGGCCTTTTTCCATCCCGACGATGTTCCTCGGCTTCGGAAACTTTTCGGCGCTGTAGGCCCTCTTCAGGTACCGGTCATATTCCTGCGGCTCGATGGTGATCTCGTCGACGGACTCCACCTTTTCACCCTTCCGGATGAGGTCGTTTAGCTTCTGGGCCTTGAGTTTCCTCTGGAACTGGTCGCGGATGAGCCCTTCGCGGTCCCGCTCCATGTCCACGCCGCCGGCGATGTCGAGCTTCAGGGCCGGCTTCGCCTTCAGGGCTTTCACCAGCGTCTCGATCTTTTTCTCGCCCGGTTCCGGTATTATGCTCGAGCCGGCATCGAACTCGATGTAGCTCAGTTCCTCACCGCCCCCGAAGAGGGACCCCAGCAGGGCGAAGGGAGCCGTGGCCACCTTCGTGAGGAGGTTGACGATGACCTGCAGGACGATGCGCCAGACGCTGAATTCCGGGTCGTCGAGGCGGCCCGTTACGGGGATGTCCAGGTTGATCTTCCCCTCGTTGTCCCTCAGAAGCACGATGGCCAGGCCCACGGGAAGCTTGGTGGCCTGGGGGCTTTCCACGCGGTCGCCCAGGGTGAGCTGATCGATGACGACCTTGTTTTCCGCATCGAGTTTCATGTCGGAGATCAGGTACTTGAGGTCGAAGGAGAGGGAGCCTTTCTCGATCTTGTATCCCGCATAGGTGCCTGAATAGGGGGTTAGGGGACTCAGGTTGAAGTCTCGCAGGGATGCCTTGAGATCCACGAAAAGATTTTTCTTGAAAGGGTGGACCTTTCCGGTGATCTCCATGGGGATGTACCGCCCGATTTTTCCCCTGAGGTCCACGTCGGCCGGCTTCGTTGTGATCGAAGTCACGCCGGTGATTCTCCCCGTAAGCTCCGTAAGCGTTGACGAAAAATTGGGCTTGATATGGCGATCGTCAAAGACAATGGTGCCGTTCTGGAGCGAGATGCGGTTGATCTCGATGTTCTTTACCAGGATGTCGCCCAGGTATTCCTGTTTTTCCTCCGGCTGCGCCTGTTCCTCTTTTTTCGGCGGCGCGGGCTTCGGCTCGGCGGCATCCTCCTGCCCGGCGGCCTCCGGCTTGACCACGTGCTGCAGGTTCAGGGTGCCGTCGTCGTTGACGATGATCCGGGCGTAGAGATCGGCTAGCGCGATGTCCTTGATCCGGACGAAGAGAGGGTTATAGCCCGCACTCAGGCTTTTAATGAACATGGATTTGAATTTGATGAAATCCTCTCCGCTGGCTTTGGCCACTGTCCCGACGCGCGCAAGGAGGAGATTCCCGTCGTACTTGATCGACAACTCCTTCTCCGGGGCTTTGCTCGCCGAGAATGTCCCCTTGGCTGAGATATCCCCATCGGTGAAGTTGACCCGGAAGTATTCCGTAAAGTACTCCTGGTAGGGCCTGATCCGCACCTTCTTCAGGTCGACGTCGAGATGGGCGAACCACGGGTTGAGGCCCACCGGCCCGTTGACCGCGACGGAACCCCATCCTTTATTAAGGTCCATCGAGACCGAAAGTTTCCCCTGGCTGTCCTTCACCGTGGAGATCTTTTCCCCTTTGATGGTGAGGGCCTGGATCAGGGAGTTGATCGGCTCGGGCGGCACTTCATCACGATAGGTAATTTTTCCGCCCTTTAATTCGAATTCGTCCAGGATCAGGGTCGGCAGAGGCTTGTCCCCGGTCTTCTCCTCCGCCTTGGCCGGCTCGGGCTCTTCTTTTTTTTGCGGTGCCAGGGTGAGCAGATTGATCGTCCCGCTCTTGTCCCTGCGGACGTTCAACTCGGGCGAGTCGAGGGCAATCTTTGCGAAGTGGAATTTCGACTGGAGGGGCTCGAGGGCCGTCATGACCACGTCGAGGCGTTTCAGCCCGGCGATCGCATTCTTTTTCCGGTCCTGAAGCGCGAAGTCCCGCAGCGCCGCATTGCCGGCAACCGTGATGACGGGTTTCTGATCGGGCGTCATGGAGAAGGTAAGCGTCGAATGCACGTCGAGCTTCCCGGATGGGATGGTGATATTCATCTCGTGCGGGACGTAGGCCAGGTAGTGGGGGATGTCCAGGTCCTCGATCAAGATGTTGAAGATCGTCTCGTGGGTGTCCTTGAAGATCTTGGTTTTGCCCTCGAGGGAATAGGGATCGCCGTTGATCGCTGCGGCAAACCGGGGCTGCACGTATGTGTCGATAAACTCCGGGATGTTGGAGACAAAGGGAATCGCGATGTTCATCTCCCGGACGGTGTGCGTCGTGTCAAAGGGGCTGTCGTTGAAATCGATGCTTCCGTTCTCGATGACGATGTTGTTCACCGAGAACTGGGCCGGCTCCTTCTTCTCGTCCTTCGGCTCTTCCTTCATCAACGCAAGCAGATCGGAAAAGTTGTAGGTCTTGTCCTTGTTCCGGACGAGGTGAACATAGGGTTTGCGGACGATGAATTCCTCGATGACGGGCGCCCGCTTGAAGATCGAACGGACGTCGAGGTTGACCACCAGCTCGTCGAAAGACACAAAAGTCTTTTCGCCCTTGGGCTCCTTGATCTCGAACCCCCGCAGAGTGAATGTCAGCGTGTACGGGTTCAGGCTGAGGTCGGAGAGGCTCACCTGGCGGTTGAGGGTCTTCGAGAGGGATTCAAGAAGGTAAGGCTTCACGATGGGCGGGATGACAAAGAAGCCGATGATGGTGAAGAGAACGAAAAAGACAACAGCGCCAATGATCCATTTCTTGAATCGGCCCATAGTGCTCTCCGTGGGTGTCCACACGCTGATACGGTTGTGCAGAAAAAAACCGGGAACGGCGGGTGCCGTGTACAACTTTCCGGCGCAATCAATTTCGCACAGGCACCTTGATTTTGCAATAGTCAAAAGTCAACAAGCCTTGTCCCGTTAGTGAAGATCGGCATCATCGTAATGAACCCATCCGCGCAAATCGACGAATCATCATGAGGTCCGCAAACAGCGCCGTGACGGCTGTTTGCGGTTATACAGCGCGACACGCATACGCTGAACCCTGCGCGGGTCGCAGAAAAAAGCGGTAACGGAGTTCCTGAAATGCAGAAAATGCTTGAAATGCGGAAAAAAATCGTATAGATAAATAACACTCGTAAAAAAAAATACGCGACAAGAAGAAACACAACAAGCAAGGAGGAGATCAAGATGGCCAAAGCGAAGAAGGGTGATCTGTTCACTTGTGAGCTGTGCGGTCTCATCGTCGCTGTTGACGAGAGCTGCGACTGCGTCGTCGGTGAGCTGATCTGCTGTGACATCCCCATGGAGAAAGGAAAGGCAAAGATGAAGAAGGCCGCAAAACCCGCGAAGAAAGCAGCAAAGAAACCCGTGAAGAAGGCCGCTCCCAAGAAGAAGGCAGCACCGGCAAAAGCCAAGAAGGCTGCGAAGCCCAAAGCGAAGGCGAAGCCCAAGGCAAAGGCAAAGCCCAAGGCAAAGGCGAAACCCAAGGCGAAGGCAAAAAAAAAGTAACGCTTTCCGGATAACCGGGAAAAAGAAACCTCGTTCCGTCGTGGAGCGGGGTTTCTTTTTGATCTCCGCCCGGCCCTTGCCGTCAAGTCAAACTCGTTGACGAAAGCAGAAATATCTTTTATTTTAGAGGGGAAGTCTGGGGCCGCATCCTGCCGAAGTCCGTTCCATGCGGCAGTAGCCCATGCCAGATGGGCGTGGTTTTCCTTTCCTGTTTCCGGCAAACGATTCCAGATCATAATACAGAACAACACGAAAAGGAGGCAATCCATGGCTAGTAAGAAACTGCTGGAGCTTTTGAACAAGGGAATCGCCCGGGAAATCCAGGTGTCGGTTCAGTACATGTGGCAGCACGTCCAGTGGTCCGGGATCCCGCATTATGCCGTAAAAGACGAATTGAAGAAAACGGCCGTCGCGGAAATGAAGCATGCCGAGGCGATCGCCGAAAGGTTGTTCTACCTCGGCGGATTGCCCACGACGAAGCCCGAGCCGATCTTTGTCGGCAAGACCCTCAAGGAGATGTTGACCAAGGACATGAAGGACGAAGAAGGGGCCATCCAGCTCTACAAGCAAACGATCGCGGTTGCCGAAAAGGAAGGCGACATCACGACGGCACAGCTCTTCAAGAAGATCCTCGCCGACGAGGAGGAGCACCACGATTTCTTCCAGGGTGTACTCGAAGGGTTGAAGTAGCGGATCCGGAAGTTCAGAGTAAAAGCCCACTGAACGGTGGGCTTTTTTTTGACAAGGTGACGATCGATGAGAAAAAAGGAAAGAGAGATCCGCGACGAGAAAGAGCTCCATCATATTTTAGAGACGGGGCTCGTCTGCCGTCTCGGCCTTTATGACGGGCAATACCCCTATGTCGTCCCCTTGAATTATGGTTACCGGGGCGGGCGAATTTACTTCCATTGCGCCGGGGAAGGCAGGAAGATCGACATCCTGAAAAAGTATGACCGGGTCTGCATCGAAGTCGACATCGACTCCCGGATCGTACGGGGCGATTCGCCCTGCCGGTGGGCAACGAAGTACCGCAGCGTGATCGGGTTTGGCACGGCCCGAATCGTCGAGGACGAGCGGGAGAAGAAAGCCGGCCTCGATGTCATCATGGCGCACTATGGCGGAGGCCATGGTGAATACGACGAGAAATCCCTGAAGCGGGCAACCGTGATCGAAGTCGTCCTGGAGAGCATCACAGGCAAGCAGTCCCTGTAGTCCATTCCTTGACGATCCGACTCGTCACACGCATCGTGCTGCCCCCGTATCTGGCATGCAAAATACTCATTGACAGCTTTTATTTGGCATGCCAAGTAAAGATGGAAGCGAGGAAGCTCGGAAGTGACGAAGAGCGGAAAACCCGGGAGGGAAAAGGATTCGATGCCGAAGGACGACCGCCTGATCTATCTTGTTTTCACCGCGCAGCAGAAGCTGCGAACCTACCTGAAGAATGTCTTTTCCGAAGCCGGGATCACCATCACGCCCGCACAGTCAGGGATTCTCTTTCTCCTGAAAAGAAAGAACGGGCAGACCATGTCGGAGCTCAGCCAGGTGCTCACCCTCGACAACTCGACCCTGACGGGGCTTGTAGACCGGCTCGAACGCTCGGGCTTCGTGCAGCGCAATGCCAGCATGGCGGATCGGAGGGCCTCGCACGTTTTCATCACGGATAAGGGAGGCGGGGAGATCGAACGGGCGAGGGCCGTAATCAACCGGGTGAACGAGCAGATCAAGGCGGATTTCACGGAAAGTGAGGTCGATGCCTTCAAGAAAATTTTGAAATCATTTTTCGTCAGGTTCGGGGCAAACCCGTGAGGTGAGACAGAAGATGTCGGTCAAGAGAGAAAAAAAAGAAGGCTGCACGCGCAGGACGGCGCAGGCGATCCGTTTTGCCGGCCGGGATCGGTCCGCGGGCGGCGATCTCGGGAGCCGGGAACACCCCGGAGCGCTCTGGCGGACGATGGCCAGGCGAGGCCTTCTGGGCTGGAGCATCCCTGCCGCGTTCGGGGGAGAAGGGGCCCGCTATTCCGACATCCTTCCGGCCGTGGAGGCCTTTGTCGGATCAGGCGGAAGACCCGGGCTTGTCCTTTCCTGGATGGTCCATTTGATCGTCGGAAAGGCACTCATCGCAGGCGCCGCAAACGGCAAACAGAAACAGGAAATCCTGCCCGCGATGGCCGCCGGAAGATGGACGGCCTCCATTGCCCTTTCCGAGCCGGGGGCCGGCAGCGACCCGAAGCGGATCCGCACGACGGCCGTCAAAAAGGGAAGATCCTATGTGCTCGATGGGGAAAAGGCATGGCTCACCAATGGCCCGCTGGCCGATCTCTTTATCGTATTTGCCGTGACCGGTGAGCGGGGAGGGAAAAAGGGCTTTACGGCTTTTCTTGTCCCGAGGGAGACCCCCGGGCTTACCGTTCGTGAAATGCCGGCCCTGGGAACCTTGAGGCCGTCCCCGCACTGCGAGATCCGGCTCGAGGGATGCGAGCTGCCCGAAACCGCCATCCTCGGCCGAAGGGGCCGGGCCTGGGAAGAGCTCTCGAAGCCGTTCCGGGTGGCCGAGGACGTGCTGCTGTCAGGCGCCATCCTCGGGGGGCTGGACCGGGAGCTGAGGCAGGCGATCCGCAGGCTGCGGGAGAGCAAGGGGAAGATCGAAAACGACGTGAAGGAGCGCATCGGCGGATTCGCGGCCCTGCTGGACACGGCAAGACAGGTTGCGCGGGGCGCCGCAAGGGATCTCGACGGCGGGAAGCGGGGCACGGATGTGGAGGCCCGGATCGTCGCCGTTCACCTCATCGCGGAAACGCTGCAGGAATCCCTCGGGGGAATTCTCGAAGAGTCACAAGGCCGCAGGCCCGCCGGTCCGGATGCGTCGGGGGACGATATTGCCCGGCTTATCGGACTCGGGATGTACGCGTCACGGGCACGTCAACGCAAATGGGGAGACACACTTCTGATCGGGAAGGAGAAATCATGAGGGATCAAACCGGGAAATTCGAAACGGTCGACCAGGTGAACGAGGGCTTCAAGAGCACGGGCTACATCTGCAGCACGGACATCGCGACGACGGTCTACCTGGCCTTTCACCTGGAGAAGCCGGTCCTCGTCGAGGGGCCCGCCGGAGTGGGGAAGACGGAGCTTGCGAAAAAGGCGGCCCAGTTCATGGACGTGCCGCTCATCCGGCTGCAGTGCTACGAGGGTCTCGACGAGTCGAAGGCGCTCTACGAGTGGAAGTACGGAAAGCAGCTTCTCTACTCCCAGCTGCTGCGGGACAAGCTCGACCAGGTCATCGATAAGGAGAGCGACCTGGGCGAGTCGATCCGGACGCTGCACCGCTACGAGGACATCTTCTTCTCTCCCCAGTTTCTCGAGCCGAGGCCGCTTCTCAAGGCGCTTCAGGAGGAACGAGGCGCCGTGCTCCTCATCGACGAGGTGGACAAGGCCGACGAGGAGTTCGAAGCCTTTCTGCTGGAGATCCTCTCCGATTTCCAGGTGTC
Organism: uncultured delta proteobacterium; assembly: GCA_963828305.1. Taxonomy (GTDB): domain Bacteria; phylum Desulfobacterota; class Syntrophia; order Syntrophales; family UBA2192; genus UBA2192. The sequence goes on from CAWHEJ010000001.1 coordinate 14,546, forward strand.
GATCCCCGAGATCGGCACGGTGACGGCGCGGACAAAGCCCTACGTATTCCTCACCAGCAACAGCACCCGCGAACTCAGCGAGGCGCTGAAGAGGCGCTGCCTGCACCTCTTCATCCCGTTCCCCGCTCCCGAACTCGAGCGGGAGATCGTCCGCCTCCACGTGCCCGAGATCCCCGATCTCCTGGAGAGGCAACTGGTGATGTTCATCCACGAGGTGAGAAAGCTCGAGCTCAAGAAAGCGCCCTCCATCAGCGAGACCATCGACTGGGCCCGGGCCCTGATCCTGCTGCACGCCGAGGGCCTCGACCGGGACCTGACCCGCAAGACTCTCAATACCTTCCTCAAGTTCGAGGAGGACATCCGGGCCGTCGATGAAAAGCTCTTTCTGCTCGTTGACAAGGCCCTGAAGGAAACAGCCTGATGGACCGCGTGTTGAACCATTTCATTGTGTCCCTGCGCGGCGCGGGAGTCCCCGTGTCGGTCTCGGAGAGCATCGACGCCGCGCAGGCCCTGGCGATCTCCGGGTACGGAGACCGGCAGATCGTCAAGAGCAGCCTTGCGGCCACTCTCGCGAAGTCCGCTGCCGAGAAGGAGATCTTCGACGACTGTTTCGAGAGGTTCTTTACCTTCCAGACCCTGGCGACAGACTTTGCAGCCGGACAGGAAACCAACGAGCAGCAGCAACCCGGAGACATGCCCATTCCGGGCATCGGGGGGATGATCAGGGAGGGCGACCTGGGCGGAATTGCACTCGCCGTCCGGGACGCAGCCCGGTCCGTGGATCTTCAGTCCATCCGTTATTTCACCCAGCGCGGGATCTTCACATCGAGGATCCTCCAAACACTGCAACTGGATCAGCTGGACCGTTTCGTGGCCGATCTTTACCGGCAAGGCGGCGCCGGCGCCGCGGCGGCACGGCAGCTGGAGCAGGGCAGGGATGCGCTCATCGACATGGTGCGGCGCTTTGTCGAGGAACAGTACGGCATCTTTGCCCGGGAGAGCACCGAACGGATCATCGAGCGATATCTCTGGGACGTCAGGCTCACGGAACTGGAGGAGCGGCACTACGATCGCATGCACTTTCTCATCCGCAAGCTCGTGAAACGGATGAACGAGCGATACTCCCGCAGGCGACGCAGGGCGAAACGGGGCGCCCTGGATTTCAAACAGACTCTCCGGGCAAACATGCATCACGGGGGCCTGCTCTTCGAGACGCGCTGGAAGAAAAAGCGGATGAACCGGCCGGACGTGGTGATCCTCTGCGATGTGAGCCGCTCCATGTCGACGGTGGTACGGTTCTGCCTGCTGATGCTCTACGGTCTCAACGAGGTGGTCGCCCGGGTCCGCTCCTTCGTCTTCTGCTCGAGCCTTCTCGAGGTCAGCCACATCTTCGATACCTGCCCCATCGCGGAGGCCGTGGAGCGGCTGCGGACCGGCGAAGGACTCGACATTCACATGGGAAGGACCGACTACGGGAGCGCCTTCTGGGACTTCACGAACCGGCACCTGGATGCGGTCACGGGCAAAACGACGGTCATCATCCTGGGCGATGCCCGAAGCAACTATGGCGACCCGGCCGATGAACTGCTGAAGAAAATCGCCGAACGCTGCCGCCGCCTCATCTGGCTGAACCCCGAAACGCCCCCCATGTGGGGAACCGGCGACTCGGAGATGAAGCGCTACATGCGCCTCTGCGATGTGGTCATGGAATGCAGTACCCTTCGCCACCTGGAGCGGCTCGTCCGTGTCCTCGTCAGAATCCCCTGACACTTCGAGAAAGAGAAGCTGAGACGGTGAGAAGTTGAGAAGGTTGGATCGGCATCGCTCCCCGGCCGCCCATACCACTGAAAACGATTGCACGCGCATTGAAGCCTTATGCCGCTTCGCGGGGCTTCCCGGTAAGGAATGAACCGGACATGATTGCGCACCCTGGCGGGATGCGACCCCGGTCCCCGCAGCGCCTGACGTGAGCTTGTCGAACGTTGCTGCGGGGTAAGCGAGCATAATAACAACTAACCCATTTCCTTAAGTTTCTAAATTCCTAGCACCTTGGTGCGAGGAATTTTAATACGGCTGTCCTCATCAAGACCCGTTATGATAAAATACAGCCAGAGATGATCCATGAGGCTGAGTGCATGAGCGTGAGACAGGAATACCGGCATGCGCAGGAGATCGCCCGGCGGATCACCGGGGAAGTGGGCGAGCCCTTCTTTTACAGCGAGCAGAAAAAAGCGGTAGCAGCATCCGGCCGTCTCTTCGGCGAACACCCTCTCGTGACGCAAGCCATCGCCGTCCTCGGAGCCGACCCGGACAGGCTCGGTCACGGCCTCAGCCATGTCACGAAGGTGGCCGTCGATGCGGGTGCAATCATTCTCGTCGAAAAGGATAAAGAGAAACCGACCGAGCGGGTCCTCAAGCTCGTCGCTCTGGCCCATGTGGCCGGTGTCCTGCACGACATCAAACGGGAGGAGAAGGATCACGCCAGGAAGGGGGCCGAGGAGGCCGGGCGGATTCTCCGCGATTTCGATCTCAGCGAGGCCGAGCGCTTCGCGATAGCCAGCGCCATCGAGAACCACGAGGCCTTCCGGCCTGTGCCGCCCCTGGATGACCCGGCCTGGCAGCTGCTTTCCGATGCGCTCTACGACGCCGACAAATTCCGCTGGGGGCCCGACAACTTCTCTGAAATGCTCTGGGACATGGTGTCGAGGCGGGATATTCCCCTCTCGAAGGTCCTCGGCCGGTTTCTCAAGGGGATGGAGGGGGTCGAGAAAATCCGGGAGACCTTCCGCAGCGAAACGGGACGGCATTATGGACCCGATTTCATCGACCGCGGGATGGAAATCGGACGAAGGCTCTACGAAGAGCTGACAGGCGGGTGAAGCCGACAGCCGGCAGCCCACAGCCTACAGCCAACAGCCCACAGCCCACAGCCCACAGCCAACAGATTTCCCCTGTACACTTTTTCTTTCTGTTCTCGGCTGTAGACTGCAGGCTGTCGGCTGTAGGCTTCTTCATAGACTGTAGACTGTAGGCTGTAGGCTATCGACGGTAGACTGAAAACCTGACAAACCCTGAACCCGAATACGAAAGGAGACGGTATGATCAAGAGGATCCTCATGGCGACGGACGGCTCAAAAACATCCGTCCGGGCGCTCGCGGTAGCCATCGAAATGGCAAAGAAGATGGGGGCAAAGCTCACCCTCGTCGGGGTAATCGACAACCGTCTCTACATGGGGCACGCGATGCTTGCAGAAGATTCCCCCAACCAGCTTGCACAGCCTGTGGAAGACTACCTGATGCAGGTAACGGGCGCCTATCTTGCCGATGCGACCCGGCTGTGCGGTCAGGGGGGTGTCGAGCCCGAAATCGTTATCCGAACGGGTCATCCGGCCGAAGAGATACTGAAGGAAGCCCGCCGGTCGAAGGCCGACCTGCTGGTCGTGGGGTCCCACGGAAGGAGCGGGATCGGCTCGGTGATGGGCAGCGTCACCTTCGCGGTGCTCCACGGGGAGTCACGAGTTCCGATCCTCGTCGTCAAAAAGTGAGGCACGGCGTGATGAGCGACAAAAAAGCCGACAGCGGAAAATCGAAGCTGATCTACAGGGGCCCTGTTTTCAACTTGTTCGAGGATGATGTGGAGCTGCCGAACGGCAGGGTGGTCCGGAGAAGCCGGGTCGAACACCGGCCCACCATCGGCGTTGTCCCGTACATCGGCGACGGGCAGATCGTGCTGATCCGACAGCACCGGCATGCCGTCGGGACGTCGCTGATCGAGATCCCGGCCGGGACGATGGACAAGGGGGTCGAATCCCCGGAGGAATGTGTGCAGAGGGAGCTTGCCGAAGAGGCGGGCTTCCGGGCAGGTCGGCTTGTGAAACTGTTCGGAGGATATCTCGTCCCCGGGTATGCGGACGAGTTCATGCATTTTTATCTGGCCTTCGATCTCATCGAGGCGCCGCTGCCACCCGATGAGGACGAGTTCATCGAAACCCTGACCTGCCCGATGCCCGATGCCCTGCGCATGATCCGGGACGGGAGGATCGTTGACAGTAAAACGGCCCTGGCCCTTCTCCTTGCTGCGGATTATCTCCGTGAAAACAAGATGATGCCGTAGTGCAGGGACCGGCTGCCTCTCCCCGGGGGCCGCCTAGCTCTTCTTGCTCGTCTTGGTCTGGAACGTCGTCATCTGCTGTTTCACATTCCTTTTCTTGCAGGCGGGGCAGCTGATTTTACCCTTGTCGCGTTCCGCCATGCTCATGACAAGAGTGAACGTTCGCCTGCAGTCCTCACAACGGAATTCATAGGTCGGCACCGATCATCCCCCCTTTCGATTTTGTCCGTATTGTACCGTTCTGGCGAAGGCAGTCAAGCCCCATGTGAAATTCCCGGGATGACCCGCCGGAGTCCGCCTGGGGGCTTTGCAAATGGCACGAATCCTGCTCGTGAAGGGAAAACAACCTGAATGCCAATCGCAAACCAAAATAGAACTCCACTTCAACCACCACGGAGGACTGTGTGAACACCTACAAGATCCAGAGTGGTGACACGATTGATCGGGTCACGAAAACGCTGGGAATGACCTGGGACGAATTCCGGCAAGTCAACCCCGACGCCGTCGGGCGTTCTGCCAAGACGGGAAAATGGATCATCAAGGCAGGAACCGAGGTCAAGGGGCCGGCTTCCTTCCAATCGGTGCTCCAGGAGCAGCGATCAGCAGCCGGGGACATCGCAAAGGGTGCAGAAGCCCCGAAATCAAAGGGCCAATGGACGGAATACACCGTGAAGAAGGGAGACACTCTCTGGGGGCTGGCCCGGGATACCTTCGGGACCACCGTCAAGGAGCTCGCGAAAACGAACAAAATCACGAACCCTGACCGCATCCACCCGGGGCAGAAGATCCGCGCCAGGATACCGGACGCCGCAGAAAACGTGACCGCGGAAGTGCCGGAAAGGTCGGAAGTCGTAGCCAGCTGGTATGGAAAAGAGTATCACGGCAGGCCCATGGCAAACGGCAGGACCTATAACATGTATGCCAGCACGATTGCCCACCGCACGCTTCCCCTGGGGACAAAAGTGGAATTGACGAACCCCGATACGGGCCAGATCGTCCGGGCCGTCGTGACGGACCGCGGGCCTTTCATCGACGGGCGCGACGTGGACCTGTCCTATGGCATTGCCAAGAAGCTCAACATGGTTGAGAAAGGCGTGGGCAAGGTGATCATGGAAATTCTGTGAGTTGCTGCGAGGCAGCAACTCACAGGCTCGAGGTTCGAGGAACGAGGACCGAGGAAAATCAAAAGCCTCGAGCCCCGTGCCTCGACCCTCGGGCCTCGATAAAAAAGCCCCCACCCTGTCGCTTATGCAGGATGGGGGCTTTTTATTGGAGGACCTATCTGGCCGCTTTTCGTTTCTTTCGTTCTTCGTCTATTTCGTTTCTTTCGTTTTCCGGTCGTTCCTCGATCCTGCTCAGCCTTTCACCTGGGGCCTGCGTTCGATCCGGTCCCAGGCGTCCTTGTAGAGCCTGCCGATGCAGAGCGCCAGCCCCAGGAAGAACAGCCCCAGCATGAACGTCGGCGGCGTGTTGAGCATCTCGTCGATCAGGTGACCCACGTACAGGAAGAGCATCGAGGCAATCACGATCGCAAACCCCCAGGCGCCGATCACAAGAATGTGTGAGAAATCGATCTGCCGCGGTCTTGTCTGGATTGCTGTCTGTGCCATGACCTGCTCCTCCTTTCTTTCGTCTTACACGCTACCCGCTACACGCTTCTTCTTACATCAGGTTCTTGATCGCGTCGGCCACGGGGCTCGTGAACAGGGCCACCATCACCGCGTACATCGCGAAGCTGCCAACGGCCTCGCTCAGGTAGAGCTTCTCGTACTTCTGCTTCAGGGAAACGATCGTCATGCCGCCCACGATCAACGCGCCCAGGTGGAAGTAGGGGAAGCTGCCGGCGCCGGCTGCGGAGTACTCGGCGAAGCTGAAGGTTGCGGTGATGAGCACTACGACTGCGCTGAGAATCAGGGTGGAAAGCGTCTTTTTCATTTTGAGGTCCTCCTCGGTGTTTTTGTTTGTTGCCTATTAGGTATTGGAAGGACCGTGCCAGGACGGGGGCCGGGCGAAAGATAGTTTGCAAGTCTCTGAATCAAAAAGGGAAACTACGACGCGAGGGCTTGCACGTCCCTCCCTCCGAAGCCCTCGAAAAGGCCCCGTTTTGAAAGAAACGTTCAACCGGCAGTGAACGAAACATTGAAAGAAGCGTGTCGCGTGTAGGGGGTAGCGTGTAGGCAAACAGCCGACAGTCGGCAGCCCACAGTGAAGTTCAAAATCGGCATTTCGATCTTTACTTTGGGCTGTCGGCTGTCGGCTGCCGGCTTCTTTGTAGACTGTCTACTGTCGGCTTTTGATGGCATGTGTTATAAAGGATTATGACGTCCAGGGGAAAGGAGGGTTGCGATGAAGAGGATTCTGTTCGTTCTTGTATTGTCGGTGTTCATGCTGTCCGTCATCAACGGGGTCGTGCAGGCGCAGGAAAGGAGGCTTCCTGAACCGGGCGGGGGGAGCGTGGCGGTACTCGACAAGGCGACCTTCGTTGAGGTGCGTGACCGCGGGCCCGGTAACCACAGCGTCATCCTTTACGAGGTCGTCAAGGGGAAAATCCGGATTGTCGATGCGGTGAGGGTCAACAGCGATTTCACAAAGGAGCCCACCATCATCCGATACACACGTATAAAAGACATCAAGGAACAGTGAAGAAGTGTCTGAGTGTCTAAGTGTTTGAGTGAAGAACAAGAAGGGACCAGGGACGAGGGTTTAGGGACGAGTAAAAAAGGAATTGGGAATCCGGCGTCCGAATTCCCAATTACCCAATCACCAGTTACTGTTTTTTAACCGCGGGGCCAGATCTTCTTGAAGGCCGTTTTCGGGAAGAAGCAATGCGGGCACTCCTCCGGGGGTTCCGGCCCGTAGTGCGTGTGGCCGCAGATCCTGCAGCGCCAGGCGATCGTGTCTTTTTCGAGGTGAACGTCCCGCTCCGCCAGCAGGGGGAAATCTTCGAGAGGCGGCATGACGGGCTTGTATCCTTCGAGAACGTACCGGGACACGACGACCCGCTGGATTTCGCTCGTACCCTCGTAGATCATCGGGAGTCTCATGTCGCGAAGAAGTTTTTCGACGGGGAAGAGCCGGGTGTACCCGTAGCCGCCCAATATCTGGAGGGCTTCGCTTACCACTTCGAAGGCGGCCTCGGTGGCATAGAACTTGGCAATCGATGCCGAGATCGTGGGATCCATCCCCGAATCGTTCTCCCAGGCGGCCTTCCAGGTGAGCAGCCGTGCCGTCTCCACCTTCTGGTACATTTCGGCGATCTTGAAATCGATGGCCTGAAAATCGGCCAGCCGTGCCCCGAAGGCGCGACGCTTTTTTGCGTAGTCCACGGCCATTTCCATGGCCGAGCGGGCGGCTCCCACGCCGAAGGATCCGATGGTGGGCCGCGTCCTGGCGAAAGTCGTCATGGCCATCACGAACCCTTCACCGGGTTGCGCCAGGACGTTCTGAGCCGGTACGCGGGTATTCGCGAAATGGATCCCCGCCGTGTTGGAGCCGCGCTGCCCCAGTTTGGGAATCGTCTCGCCGACCCGGACGCCGTCCCATCCTTTCTCAATCAGGAAGCCCGCGATTCCCTTATGCCCCAGCGACGGGTCGACGGTGGCAAAGATAACGTAATAATCCGCCACGCCCGAATTGGTGACCCAGTATTTGGTGCCGTTCAGCAGATAGTCGTCGCCGGACTTTTCGGCCTTGCACCGCATGCCCGCGACATCCGATCCCGCCAGAGGCTCCGACGTGGCGAAGCAGATCAGCTTGAACTCCTTCGCCAGCACGGGGAGATATTTTTCTTTCGCCGTCACGTTTTTCGTCAGCAGGAGCGGTTCGGTGCCGAGTGAGTTGTCGAAGATCGACGTGGCGAGTCCCGAGCAGGCAGCCGAAATCTCCTCGACCACCAGGGCGCACTCCAGGAGCCCGCGGCCCTGACCCCCGTATTTTGCGGGGATGGTGAGGTTCATGATCCCTTCGTCCCAGGCTCTCTTGATGATGTACAGAGGCAGTTCGTCCTTTTCGTCATAATGCCAGGCGATGGGGAGAACCTCATTGACGGCAAAACGGCGCGCCCTGTCTCTCAGTTCAATCTGTTCGGGGGTGAGAGAGAAATTCAGCATCGAAAGCCTCCTTCGGTGTCTTTCAGCGGTTAATGCGTCATTCCGGACGGCGGGAATCATGGCCGGACGGGTCAGTCACTTTAATATTACCCGAATCCAGCGATAAAAAGCAGAAAAGCCGTTAGAACGAGTCATTGCGAGCAACGGACCCCATTTGTGGACGGGGTTATCGATGGAAGAAACAGCGTCGATCCGTCATTGCGAGGAGGGCGCAAGCCCGACGCGGCAATCCCTTGAATCAATTGAGATTGCTTCGCTACGCTCGCAATGACCCTGCAGGGCTGTTCATTAGGAGCACCCGCTGGGTGCGCGGCAATCTCATGGAGATGGCGAGATCGCCACGCTGCCCCCCGCGCTGCGCTCGGGGCTTCGGCTCACCGCGATGACGTGGTTTATTGCTGTAGTACGATATTATTAAACGAAATAAACGTCGATATCAAGCCGATCTTGCACAGGGCGATTGCATCGTTCACATGGGTCTTTATCGCCTCGTTTCTCCGTGCTATACTTTCCCGACAAATCGCTCGTGAAGGAGGAACAGTCCCATGACGCTTGCCATGTACATCTTGATCGGCGTGATCCTCGTTGCCGCGATCTACTTCATCGTCCGCGGGAAAAAACCCTGAAACAACAGTTTCCAACGTCTCATAGTCCGGGCGGGTGGAAAAAGCGCCTGCCCGGATAGGGCGTCTTCGTGCGCGTTCTGACATCCGGTGCCCTGCAATTATGGATTGACAGGCTGTTGGCACTCGTGTAGCTTTTCAACGCTTGCGTGATCCGATCCTTCGGGGAGGGAACCCGCCGGAAGGGATCGGTTTCCGTATGGGACATAAGGCCCCCGGTCTGCCGGGGACGCCTCATTTTATCATCCCTTGAGAATGAAGAAGGAGAGGGACTCGAATGAGGAAGCGACAGCTTTGCCCGTGGGCGAACCTGGTTTTTTTCTGCCTGGCCCTCCTGGTTGCCGGCACAGCTTCGGCCGCAGAGCGTTACACGGTGAAACCCGGCGACAGCCTTCACAAGATCGCGAAGAAGTACCACGTCAGCGTCGACACCCTCAAGGAAGCCAATCGCCTGGACGGCGACGCCCTGAGACCGAAGCAAGTCCTCGTCATCCCGGGCAGCAAGTCGGCCAAAAAAATCACAGAGAAAGGCACGGCAAAAAAGAAGAAGAGCGGCACGGACGCGACGGTCTATGTCGTGAAGAAGGGCGACACCCTCGCCGGGGTGTCGGAAAAGACGGGCGTGCCCGCATCGGAGATCAGGAAGACAAACGGACTTCAATCGTCGAAGTTGAAAACGGGACAGCGGCTTGCCCTGGCGAAACCCCCCGCAAGAGCGGATGAGGACGAGGATGATCTCGAAGAGGCCGGGTCCATCGAGGCCGGCGAGTTGGCTGCCCTCGGGGAGGGCCGGGAGAGCCCCGAGGCGATTGCCCCCATCCCGCTTTCACGATGGAAGGACCCGGGGGAACGGGAGCTGTTCGTCAAGGTGGTGAAATCCTACGAGGGCGTTCCCTACAAGCTCGGCGGGAACTCGATGCGGGGGATCGACTGTTCGGCCTTTACGAGGAAGGTTTACGGCGTCTTCAGCATCGACCTGCCCCGAACGGCAAGGGAACAGCTTCAGTGCGGAAAGCGCGTCGGGCGCGACAGTCTGGACACGGGGGATCTCGTGTTCTTCCAGACGCGGCGAAATCGCATCCACGTGGGGATCTTTTTGGGCGGGAGCGAATTCTTCCATCTCTCGTCTCGAAACAGGGCTGGGAAGGTCGACAAAATTGACTCGACCTATTTCAGCACCCGCTTCATCAGCGGGGTCCGGCTGAAGGAAGCGGACCGCCCCGCGAAACTCCAAAGTCCGACAGGACCGGATGCCCCCGCCGCAAGCCCGCCGTCCCCTGCGGTGTCACCCTCGGCCGAGGCGACTCACTCGCCGGGAAGCTAAGCAACTGCTGCGGCAGAGTACAATAAGAACGCCCCGGTTCGAACAGAAAGAATCGGGGCGTTCTTTTCAGCCTCGCCTCGATCCCGTTCGCGGTTCGTGGTTCGTGGTTCGACAAGCTCACCATGACGCTCACCATGGCGAACAGAGATGTCATCCTGAGCGCCTGTCCTGAGTTCATCGAAGGATGTCGAAGGGCACCCTCACCCCGACCCTCTCCCCTCAGATACTGTGTCATAATCGGCTTCCGTCATTGCGAGCGACCGAAGGGAGCGCGGCAATCTCAGTCTTTCCGATGACATCCGGGATTGCTTCAGTCGCTTCGCTCTTTCGCAATGACATTGTGACACAGCCTCTCAAGGGAGAGGGAGCCTGTAAGGTGGATATTCCCGCAGGGAGTGGAGGACTAAAAGGTCGGGTCTTTCTGGACCCTGAACATCATTTTCAGCTCATACACCCCCGAGCCGACGCGCTTCTCCATGTCGAAACCCATCTTCTCGAAGACGTGGAGCATGGGCCGGTTTTCCAGCAGGACCTCCGCCGTGAACCCGAGAAGACCCTGTCTTCTGGCGAGGTACGTGAGATATCCGAGAAGCTCCTGGCCGATGCCCTTGTTCTGATGCTTGTCGCTGACTGCGAAGGCGACCTCGGCCATGTGGCTGTCTTTTTCGATCTCGTACTGGCCGAGGCCGACGATCTCCTCCTTGTCCTCCTCGCCGAGCACGGCCAGGATCTCCATTTTTTTCGTGTAGTCGATGACGACGAAATCCTGGAGACGCTCGTGGGGCATGTCCTTGCGATACGAGATGAATCTCCGGTACATGCTGTTGTCCGAAAGCGAGTAGAAAAAGTCCTTGACGATGGGCTCATCGCTGATCTTGACGGGACGGAAGAGGAGGTTGACTCCCGCTCTCGTAGTGCGGTAGGTCTCGAGCTCCTCGGGGTAGATGCCCCGCTCACCGGGGATGAAGGCCTGGTCCCTGTAGATGAGCCCGTTCTTCCTGGCTTCCTCGATCAGCCAGGGCCTGAACTTCGGGTGGGCGATGGCGATCAGATCCATCGCCCGTTCCCGGACATTCTTGCCCGGCAGATAGGCAATACCCCACTCGGTGACGACGTACTGGACGTCTCCCCGCAATACCGTCGCCCCGGCACCTTCCTTGAGGAACGGGACGATTCGCGAGACCACATCGCAGGCTGCCGTGGATTGAATCGTGAGGATGGTCTTGCCGTTCCGTGCCAGGGCGGCTCCCCGCATGAAATCCGCCTGGCCCCCGACGCCGCTGTAGAACGTCTTGCCGATCGACTCGGCCGTGGACTGTCCCGTGAGGTCGATCTCGAGGGCGCTGTTGATGGCGACCATGTTGTCCTGCCGGGCGATGAGCAGCGGGTTGTTCGTGTAGTCGATGGCCCGGAAGTCGATGGAGGGGTTGTCGTGGAGGTACTCGTAGGTGGATTGCTTCCCCATGCAGAACGTCGCGACGGTTTTTCCCCGGTTGACGGTCTTTCGGGAGTTGTCGACGACGCCCTGTCTCATCAGCTCGACGATGCCGTCGCTGATGAGCTCCGTGTGGATGCCCAGGTGCTTCTTCCCGGAGAGATTGGCGACGATCGCGTTGGGAATCGTCCCATAGCCGACCTGGATCGTATCGCCGTCTTCGACAAGACGGGCCACGTAACTGCCGATGCGCTGGGCGATTTCCGTGTCGGCGGCGGGATAGTATTCAAGCAGGGGTTCGTCGTAGGGAACCAGGAAATCGATATCGTCGATGTGGAGGAAGGTGTCGCCGTGGACCCGCGGCATGTAGCGGTTGACCTGAACCACCAGAACCCGGGCCGTCTCGGCGGCAGCCTTGACGATATCGACACTGATGCCCACGCTCAAATAGCCGTGCTCGTCCGGAAGCGACGCCTGGAGAAGCGCCACGTCCACGTGTTCGAGGCCCCGCCGGAAAAGGCCCGGCACCTGGGAGAGATTGACCGGCGTGTAGTCGGCAAGCCCCTTGTTGACAGCCCCGCGGGTGCTGTCGCCGATGAAAAAGGAATTGTGCCGGAAATTGGACTTGAATTTCTCGTCGGCATAGGGGGCCACCCCGAGGGTCCGGATGTGCAAAACCTCCGCGTCGAAGAAGGCTTTGGGGTTTTCCTTGACGTAACGGATCATGGCGTGGACAAGGTGCTGGGGCTCGGCACAGGCCGAGGAGATGAAGATCGAGTCACCCCGGTTGATGTTGCTGAAGATGGCTTTTTCGGAAGCGAATTTTTGCGGGTAGCGCTGCCGCCAGATATCGAGAAGTTGGGCATTATCTTCCATGGCTCGGCTTCACTTTCTGCGTCGATTGGATTTACATCAGATTAAACGGGGGAGGAAAGGCTGTCAAGGCGGGAAATCCCGGAGAATTTGCAGGGCCCCTTTTTTGCCTTGATTCCTTGCAAGGTAAACTGTATATAGCAAAAGTTTTGTAAGCTCTGTGGATCTTTCCCGGGCGGAGAGAGCATTCATCTTATTTGATCAGAGGAGAGGGAGGAGGAGTCATGCAAATCAATCCCCGCGCCAAGCGTTCGCTGAGCGCCATGATCGAGGATCAGGCCAAGAAATGGGAGATAAACGAGAAAAAGAAATTCAAGCAGACGATACGGCCGGTGATTGCCATCTCGCGGCTGCCGGGAAGCGGCGGGTGGTTTCTCGCGCAGAAGGTGGCCAAGGACCTCAAGATGGACTACTGGGACCGGCAGATCATCGACGAGGTGGCCAAGAGCGCCAAGGTCAGCAAGCGGATGATCAAGTCGCTGGACGAGCAGGACAAGAGCATGCTCGACGACTGGATCGAATCCCTGGGCGAGCGGCATGTCTGGCCTTATGAGTTCATGGAGCATCTCACCAAGGTGATCGGTACCATCGGCGCGCATGGCAATGCGGTCATCGTGGGACGCGGGGCCAGTCACATCCTGCCCCCGGAAGCCTGCCTCAGGGTGCTCGTCATTGCGCCTCTGGAAGTCCGCGTGAACAACGTGTCCACCTTTTTCAAAGTATCCAAGGAGGAAGCCAGGCAGCGCATCCTGACGGTAGAATCGGAACGGATTGCCTTTGCGCGGAAGTATTTCAACCTCGATCCATTGGATTTCAACCACTACGACCTCGTCATTAACACCCAGTATTTCCTTTTGGAACAAGCCTCGGAAATCATCGTTGCGGCGTACAACTCTCGCGAGTGGCAGGATTTCTCCGCGAAGAAGATCTTAAAATAAAGGGTGTAGGGTGTAGGTTGCAGGGAAGAGACGTCTATAGACAGACGGCGACCAGGAATCGTGGGAATGTTCTCTGATGAACGAGAAAAGAAAAAACCCCGCCGGGAGGCGGGGTTTTTTTTAATCATTCGTATAGGGAGTCGTTTAGAAGTTCTTGAAATCCTTGTCGTCCAGCGGGATAACGGCCTCGGGGCGTGTGTCCCCGAGACCGGCCTGGTGGAGTGGCTGCAGAGGCCGAAGTTTTCCTTGACCGACTTCCCGAATTCTCCTAATATCCCTGATTCCCGGAAACAAATTACCCACTCTGAAATTGAAGGAGAACGATATGAAGATCATCCTGTTGGGAGCGCCCGGCGCAGGCAAGGGCACCGTGGCGAAACTGCTGACCGACTATGACGGCTCCGTGCAGATCTCCACGGGGGACATCCTGCGGGCTGCCGTTCGCGAAGGGACCGATCTCGGGAAAGAGGCCAGGGCCTACATGGACCGGGGCGACCTCGTGCCGGATTCGCTGATCATGAAGATCATGGAAGTCAGGCTCCAGGAGCCCGACTGCGCGAAAGGCTTTATCCTCGACGGCTTTCCCAGGACCATCGCCCAGGCCGACGCGCTGAAGGTGATCCTGAAGAAGCTCAATCTGAAGCTCGACATGGTGGTGAACCTGGAGGTGCCCCGCGAGGTGATCCTGGACCGCCTCACCACGCGCCGGACCTGCTCCAACCCGTCTTGCCAGGAGATCTACAACGTGAAGAGCATGCCCCCGGCAGCGGATGGGACCTGCAAGAAGTGCGGAAGCAAGGTCGTCCAGCGCGACGACGAGACGGAAAAGGCCATTTTGTTCCGGCTCGAGACCTACAACCAGAAGACGGCCCCACTCATCGGCTTCTACGAGAAAGAGGGGCTTCTGAAGAACTTCGCGTCGCTCTCGAGCGCCGATACGGTCGAGGCGGTGAAGAAGGCCTTGAAATAAAGGTCACGAACCTTGATCTTCCTCTCCCCTCCGGGGGAGAGGATTGAGGTGAGGGGGAATAATCCCCGTACCTCTTTTCACCCTCACCCTGACCCTCTCCCCTCAAGGGAGAGGGAAATTTTTGTAAGGGCCTTCATAGGGGATGACAGGGGGATTTTTCATGGCGCATCGGCCCGGTACCGAATAGAATCGTGCTGTGTACAGGAGAAGGGCTTTGCCGATCGATTACGAAAGAGATCTGAACCCGGAGCAGTACCGCGTCGTCACAGCCGAAGGGGGCCCGATGCTCGTCATCGCCGGCGCAGGGAGCGGCAAGACGCGGACCCTCACCTACCGTGTGGCCCGATTGATCGACACGGGAACTCCGCCGGAGCGGATCTTGCTGGCCACTTTCACGAACAAGGCCGCCCGGGAGATGCTGGGACGCGTGGAGCTCCTTTCCGGAGTGGATGTGCGGAGGCTCTGGGGCGGCACGTTCCATCACATCGCTAACCGGGTGCTCCGGCGCCATGGCGACCGGCTGGGCTACGGCCGGAACTATTCCATCATGGACACGGACGACACGAAGTCGCTCCTGAATGCCTGCATTGCCGATGCCGGGATCGACACAAAGGCCGGGCGGTTCCCCAAGGGAAATGTGCTTGGCGAGATCATCGGTTATTCCGTCAACACCGTGACCCCTCTCGAGGACATCGTCGGGCTGAAATACCCGCATTTCAATCCTCTCCTGGAGGACATCGTCGACATCGCCCGCAGCTATCGCGAGCGGAAGAAATCTCTCAACCTGATGGATTTCGACGACATGCTGGCGAACTGGCTCGAACTTCTGCGAAACGAGCCCGAGGCCCTCCGGGAATACGCGGATCGTTTCCTGCACGTCCTCGTCGACGAGTACCAGGACACCAACAGCCTGCAGGCCGCGATTCTCGATCTTCTCAGTTCCCGGCACCGCAACCTCATGGTGGTGGGCGACGACCACCAGAGCATCTATTCCTTCCGGGGGGCCAATTTCGAAAACATCCTGCGATTCCCGGACCGCTACCCCGACGTGAAGCTTTTCAAGCTCGAGACGAACTACCGAAGCACCCCGCAGATCCTGGATCTGGCCAACCGGAGCATCGTCCGGAACCGCGACCAGTTCCAGAAGGAGCTGCGGGCCGTGCGCAAGGGGGGTTTCAAGCCTGTCTACGTCCCCGTGAGAAACGTCACCCTGCAGGCGGCCTTCGTTGCACGGCGGATCATGGATCTCATCATGGAGGGGATTCCCGTCCGGGAAATCGCCGTCCTCTACCGTGCCCACTACCACTCCATGGAGCTCCAGATGGAGCTGACAAGGCGAGGCATTCCCTTCGAGATCCGCTCGGGTATCCGTTTTTTCGAGATGGCTCACGTGAAGGATATCACGTCCTATCTGAGGGTGCTCGTAAACCCCCTGGACGAGGCAGCCTGGAAAAGGGTGCTCGGGCTGTACGAAAAGGTGGGAAGAGTCACGGCGGACCGGGTCTGGAAGGCGCTGGCGGCCGAGAAAGACCCCCTGGCGGCAATACGGGATCCCGCCTGGGTGAAGCGCATCGGAAAGGCGGCGGCGCCGGGGCTTCTGAGGCTTGGCGAGATCATTGCGCTTCTGTGCGAAAAGATTGCCGAGCAGGCGCCTTCCGACCTCATCCACCTGCTTCTCAACCGGGGGTACCGTGAGGATCTGCAGGAGCGTTACACGGACAGTTTCTCCCGGGAAGAGGATCTGGTCCAATTGGCCAATTTCTCGGGCCGCTTTTCGAGCTTGACGGACTTCCTTGCCGAACTTTCGCTGCTGACGAACACGACGGAGAACGAGGATTCCGGCGCTGCCGAGGCGAAGGACCAGGTGATTCTCAGCTCCATCCACCAGGCCAAGGGCCTGGAGTGGGCCGTCGTGTTCATCATCTGGTGTGCCGAGGGCATGATCCCGCTGGCCCGCGCGCTCAACGAGGCCGGCGGCGAGGAAGAGGAGCGGCGGCTTTTTTACGTGGCCACCACGCGCGCCAAGGACCAACTCTACCTCTGTCACCCCCTGATCGACTATTCCCGCGGGATGGGCATGGTGCCCCTGCGGCCTTCGCGGTTCATCGAAGAGCTCGATGACGACCTGCATCCGACGGAGCTGCCGTATGAGCAGTGGATCGTTGATGAGGACTAGGGGAAAGGGCGTAGGGACGAGGGTGTAGGGTGTAGGCAAAGCAAGAAAAAGGTGAAAAATAAAAAGGATCGGGAGGTTCGCCTCCCGATCCTTTTTATTTCACTGGTCACTGGTCACGCGCGCCTTTGGCGCGCAAGGATCAGAATGCAAAGCTCAGATTGATTCCGCCGTAAAAGAAGTTATCCTGCTGGCCGTTCTTGCTGCGGCCCTTCATTTCGTTCCTGGCATCATCGGACAGTGGGAAGACCCAGGACAACGTCGGGGCAATGGTGACATATTTGAACGGTGTGATGGGAAGCGTCGCCGAGATCACGCCGTCGTGGAAATTGCTGAACTTGTCCGTTGTCGGCAGAGCGTTGTCGTCATATTTCGGATAGGTCGATGCATCGTCGCTCAGGAGGTAGCTTAACGAGCCGGCGAGCTTCAGACCGATCATCTTGGTGAGTTCGAAGGTGTGGGACACCCCGAAGAGGAAATACGTTTGGTGGTAATGATCGATCTCCTTGTAGACGGTGAGCGTCGGGGTCAGCAGGACATTTCCGGCAAGCGAAATGAACAGCTCCTGGGAATCAAGCGGGTCGGCTGCGCCCGAGTTCGGGGCGTTCAGACCATAGTAGATGTAGCCAAGACCCGCTGTCACGGGACCGAAGGCCTTGCTGTAGGAGAAGGTCAGGTCCGTCTCCGTCCATGTGCTCGAGTAGGATGCATCCGTCGTCGAGTAGGGGTTGGTATCCAGGTTGCCCCAGAGGTTGGCCGTGAACCCCTTGTACCCGACCGTCGCGGAGGGCTGGATGACCATGCTGTCTCTCGTCTGCTGCTGGCCTCGCCAGATGTAGGCGCTCAGCGCCGACACGGTGAAGTCGGCCGTGGGCTTTTCCTCCACTGCAGCCGGAGCGGCGGGCTTGACTTCCTGAGCCATTGCTTCAGTCAGCAGGCTGACGCCGATGCCCAGAACGATTACAGACGCGATAAGAAGTCTCAGGATCCGATCCAAGAAAGCCTTCGTCATATCAAGATCTCCCTTCATGGTTTGATGACCCAGTCATGTGACGCTTGAGCGTTGACTGCACCCGCCGTGAGCACCCGTCCCGTCTGGAGGGGAGGGGGCCGCAGGCCCGGCTGAGGGGGAAGACAGCGGAGCCTGCGGCACGGGGGCGTTTTCGTTGTGGCGTCTGGTGATCCCATAGAACAAGGTTTGTGCCAGGCAGTGAGAAAAAGGCAAGATGACTTGTAACTAGATGATATAATGAGATAATTAAGAGGCTTACCCTGACAGGAAAAGGTAAATGGAAGGGCTATTATGACAACATATATGTTATATTATTATAAAGTATATACATTATTGTATTTATATATAATATTGGAACTATCAAGAAACGTATAATAAGAAAGGGCGGCAATTTGAGTTGCCGCCCTTTCTTATTATTTCGTTTATTTCCGATGCCTTGCAGCCTGTCTGCCAAGCAGTCTTTTAGATTACCCGTATTGGCCCGAAACCCGAAACCTGAAGCCTGATGCCGGCAGGCGCTTGCGCCTGCCCTCTAAAACCAGTGGTCCGACTTCTTCTTGGCCTCGTACTCCGCCTTGAGGGCACGCTCGGTGGCCTCGGAGATCAGATCCACGCTCTTGGTCCACTCCTCGAAGCGGATGTCGACGCCGAAGACGCCTCGGATCTCATCGTGCTCGTCCACGATGGGTGCCGAGACGGTGATGCAGAGCGCGCCCGTCATCTTGGAGATGTAGAAGTCCGTCACGTGGATCTTGCCGGTTTCCATCGGCCGGATGAACCATTCGCGGTTCGAGTAGTCCGTTCCGACGCCGTAGTTTTCGTATTTCGCGCGGTCCGTGATGTGGGTGATATTGCGGGTGATCTTCTTGCCGTTCGTGTCCACGACGTAAGCGAACTGGATCGAGGGATTCTCGTCGATGAACTGCTGCATGATCGGCTCCTGCATCTCCGGGTTCAGCGACTTCATGACGGGGTGGTCGATGACCTGCTGCACCACCGCGACGGCGGCCTGGGCCGCGCGGTACTTGATCTTCTCGAGATCGGACATGAAGAGCTCGGGGAGGAACTTGCGGACGACCTTCTCCATCTCGTTGTTGGAGATGCTTGTCATGCGCCCCCCCTCGTACTGCTTCATGACCCACTTGTGGATCGCCGAGATGCCGGGGTGGCGCTTGTCGATGAGCTCCCCGTTGATGAGATCGAGCCGGGAGTTGATCCAGTGGACGATTCCCGCCTTGCCCGACTTGTCGGTGATCTCGAGCATGATGGGCCGCTTCAGGATCTTCGTCGTGTCGAAGATGTTGTAGATCTCCTCGTTCTTCACAAGACCGTCGAGGTGCACGCCGGCCCGGGTGACGTTGAACTCGGAACCGACAAAGGGGTAGTTGGGGGCGATCTTGAAATTCATCTCGCGCCGGACGTAGTCGGCGATTTCCGTGATCACGGTCGTGTCGATCCCGTGATTGTCGCCGTGCAGCTGAATGTACTCGAAAATGAGGCCTTCAACGGGCGGGTTTCCCGTGCGCTCGCCGATCCCCATCAGGGTCCCGTTGGCGCCGCTGCAGCCATAGAGCCACGCCGTCGTGGCATTGATCAGGGCCTTGTGGAAATCATTGTGGCCGTGCCACTCGAGCAGGTGCCCGGGGACCCCTGCATCCTCGATGAAGGCCCGGACAATCTTGTCCACGCTCCGGGGCAGGGCCGCGCCGGGATAGGTGATCCCGTAGCCCATGGTGTCGCAGAGGCGGATCTTGACGTCGATGCCGCTCTGTTCGCGCAGTTTCATCAGTTCGATGGCAAAGGGGATCACAAAGCCGTAGATGTCCGCCCGGGTCAGATCCTCGAAATGGCACCGGGCGATGATCCCCGCCTCGAGGATGGACCGCACCACATCGAGATACATCTCCATGGCCTGCTTCCGAGTGACGCCCAGCTTGAGGAATACGTGGTAGTCGGACACCGAGGTGAGGATCCCCGTCTCCTTGAGACCCGCCTCCTTGACCAGGGGGACGTCCTCCTTCACGGCGCGGATCCAGCCGGTGATCTCGGGGTATCGAAGATTCATGCTGCGGCAGGCCTCGAGGGCTTCGCGGTCGCGCTGGCTGTAGAGGAAGAACTCCGTCTGGCGGATCACTCCCTTTTCGCCGCCGAGCCGGCTCATCATCCTGAAGAGGTCGCTGATCTGCTTGACCGTGTAGGGCGGTCGGGCCTGCTGGCCGTCCCGGAAGGTCGTGTCGGTAATGAAGATGTCCTCGGCGGGGCTCATCATGACGAGCTTGTGGTCGAAGACGATGCGGCAGACCTCGTCGTAGGGGAAGACATCTTTCTGGAGATTCGGCTGTTCGACGTCCTTCACCTCATAGCGCCAGAATTTCGTGTGCTCGTGATCGAGGACCTTCTTTTCCTTGTTCCACTTTGCCATGTTGCTTCTCCCTGCAGCTTCGTTTTATGAATGGATAAACGGGCGGACGGCATTCGGCTGCCCGGTGCTGATGAAAATAAAAAGGGAGGAAACGCCTTGGTGTTCCCTCCCTTGTCTCTTTCCTTTGAAATTGGATTCAACCAGTCATGGAGGGACCACCCCGGGCCGGAACGATCGTAGGCTGCGGTTCAGCGGCATTCAAGCATGCCGCATCGGGCCTCGTGTCACACCGACGGTTTATGTTCCCGATCTGCACCACAGGGTTACGCCTTCCTGATTCGCTTTCACACCCCGGTTTCGGCTGAATGCTACCGGGGGAGAAGAACTTCACGGTTTCCATAAAGAATCATCCCGCCTTTGTCAATAGGTAAAAACGTAACGGGAACGGGATGGCACTTCGTGCCCGGCATCGGACTTCAGGCGCCAGGACTTGGGATGGACAATTTTTTCTTTCCCGAAGCCGGATTCCCGAATCCCGATTCCCTCCTTCGGGTCACTGAACGATCTTCAGCGAGAGCTCCATGAGCTGCTCGATGCTCACCTTGGACGGGGCATCGGTCATTGCATCGGTTGCCTTCTGCGTCTTCGGGAAGGCGATGACGTCACGGATCGACGGGGCGCCCGTCATGATCATGATCAGGCGGTCGAAGCCGAAGGCGATGCCGCCGTGCGGCGGCGTTCCGTACTCGAGGGCATCGAGCAAAAACCCGAACTTGCTGCGCGAATCCTCCGCGCTCATTCCCAGTGTCTGGAAGAGCTTCTGCTGGACCTCGGTGCGGTGGATGCGGATGCTGCCGCCGCCGATCTCGGTCCCGTTCAGGACCAAATCGTAGGCCCGGGCACGCGCCTTCGCAGGGTCCGTGTCGAGAAGCGGGAGGTCTTCGGCCACAGGAGACGTGAAGGGGTGATGCTTGGCCACGAAGCGCTTTTCCGAATCGCTGTACTCCAGCAGCGGAAACTCGACGACCCATGTGAAGGCAAGCTGGTCGGGCTGGATCAGGTTGAGCTTTTTCGCCACGTGGATTCGGAGGTTTGCCAGGGCGTCGTTTACGATGCCGGGGTTGTCAGCCACGAAGACGATGAGGTCACCCTCGCGGGCTTCCATTGCCTTGTTGATGGCCTGTACCTCTTCGGGCTTGAGGAACTTCACGATGGGCGAAGTCCAGCCGTCGGCGTTCACGCGGGCCCAGGCAAGGCCCTTGGCGCCGTAATCGGAGACGAGGTTCGTGAGGCCGTCGATGTCCTTGCGGGAAAGCTGCCGGTTGTCCTCGATCCTTACGGCCTTGACGATGCCGCCGCTTGCGGCGACCTCGTTGAATACCTTGAATCCGCAGTCCTTCACGATCGGCGTCAGATCGCGAAGCTCCATGGCGAATCGGGTGTCGGGGTTGTCCCGGCCGTAGCGCTCCATGGCGTCCTCGTAGGTGATCCGCGGGAAGGGGGTCTTGAGCTCCCGGCCCGTGCCGGCCTTGAAGATGTGGGCCATGAGGCCTTCCATGGTCGAGATGATGTCCTCCTCGTTGATGAAGGACATCTCCACGTCGATCTGTGTGAACTCGGGTTGGCGGTCGGCCCGCAGGTCTTCGTCACGGAAGCACTTTACGATCTGGAAATATCGGTCGAAGCCCGAGATCATCAGGAGCTGCTTAAACGTCTGCGGCGACTGGGGAAGCGCATAGAACGTCCCCTGGTTGACGCGGCTGGGCACCAGGTAATCACGGGCGCCTTCGGGCGTGCTCTTCGCGAGCATGGGCGTCTCCACCTCGATGAACCCCTGCGAGGTGAAGTACTCCCGTGTCGCGGCGGCGACACGGCTCCTCAGGATGATGTTGCGCTGCAGCTCCGGCCTGCGCAGATCGAGGTAGCGGTATTTCAGCCGGATGTTTTCCGAGATCTCCACGTCGGCGTCGAGCACGAAGGGGGGTGTTTTCGCCTCGCTGAGGATGTCGAGCGTATGGACCAGCACCTCGATCTGGCCGGTGGGCAGCTCGGGGTTTTCCATTCCCTCCGGGCGTTTGCGCACCGTTCCTTTGAGGGCGATGACGTATTCGCTGCGGATGCGATGGGCCTCGCGGTGGGAATCGGCATGGGCCTCCGGGTTGAAGACGACCTGAACGATGCCTTCGCGGTCGCGCAGGTCGACGAAGATGACCCCGCCGTGGTCGCGGCGGCGATGCACCCAGCCCATCAGGACCACTTCTTTCCCTGCGTCGTCCGCCTTGAGGTGCCCGCAGTAATGGGTTCTTTTCACTTTCGATATGAAATCAGACAAAGGGTATAACCTCCCTTTCTTGAGATTTGAGGGTAGCTGACCGGGGGCGCGTCCCGCCAGGGGGCGCAATTATGTTTAAATAACTACCTTGCCGGGAAGCCCCGCTTCTGAGCGGGGCTTCAAAAATAATTGTCTGCGGCGTTTCTCTCGTCCCTCGTCGCTCAACGTACGCTAAGTACGCCTCGCTCCTCGGGACTTCGAGGGCCTTGCATCCAATCATTTTTGAGCCGCCCTAAAATAATCAGTTCTTCGAAAGGATGCTCAATATTGTACGTTCTGCGTCTTCCAGGCCGACAGGCTGCTGGGAGCTGTCCTTCATGTCCCGCAGCAGGGCTTTCTTTTCCTGCAGCTCCCGTTCGCCCAGGATGAGCGTGAATCGGGAGCCCAGCTTGTCGGAGCGCTTCATCTGGCTTTTGAGGCTCCGCGCCCCGTAGTCCGTCTCGGCCAGGGCGCCCGCCATCCGCAGGCGGTTGCAGAGGACAAAGGCGAAGTCCTGCGCTTCCTTTCCCAGGGCGGCGATGAACAGATCGGGTCTCCGGATGACGCTCTCGTCGGGGATGGGGGCCACGGCGATGAGTCTCTCCAGGCCTACTGCAAAGCCGATGCCGGGGCTTTCGGGGCCTCCCAGGTCTTCGACGAGGCGGTCATAGCGGCCGCCTCCCGCGATGGCGTTCTGCGCACCCAGGGCCCCCGTGGTGACCTCGAAGGCCGTCTTCGTGTAGTAGTCCAGACCGCGGACCATCCGGGCGTTGACCTCGAAGGGGGTGTCGAAGCGCTTCAGGCTTGCCTGGAGCTCGCCGAAGTGATCGCGGCACTCCCCGCACAAAAAATCGATCAGCAGGGGTGCCGTGGAGACGATCCCCTTGCACCCTTCCACCTTGCAGTCGAAGACACGGAGGGGGTTCGTCGAGAGTCGACGCTGGCAATCCTCGCAGAGGCCGCCGTTCTTTCCGGCCAAATACGTGTGAATGGTCTCCCGGAACGCGGGGCGGCAGGCCGGGCAGCCCAGGGAGTTGATCTCGAGCTGTGCATCCGTGACGCCGACGCCGCGAAGGAAATGGATGAGCATCAGGATGACCTCGGCGTCCACGCGCGGGTCCTTCGAGCCGAGCAGCTCCGCGTTGAGCTGGTTGAACTGGCGGAACCGACCTTTCTGGGGGCGCTCGCGCCGGAACATGGGGCCGATGGTGTAGAGCTTGACCACGCTCTCCGCTGCATAGAGACTGTGCTCGAGGTAGGCCCTCATGACCGAGGCCGTCGCCTCGGGACGCATGGTCAGGGATTCATCCCCTCGGTCGACGAAGGTGTACATCTCCTTTTCGACGATGTCCGTCGCCTCGCCGATCGAGCGTTTGAAGAGCTCCGTCTTCTCCAGGATGGGGAGGACAATCTCGCGGAACCCGAAATTCCCGAATATTTCCCGAGCCTTTCCTTCCACATACTGCCACTTTTCCGATTCGCCCGGCAGGATGTCCTTGAAGCCCCTGACGGCGGTGATGATCTTCATGATCGTATGGCACCCGACAGCAGAATTTGAACCTGAACTGCTAACACAAACCCCCCCGAAAGGCAATATAAATCATGGGCTTTTGAAGGGGACAACCTCGTAACGCCGTCCGTCCGTGGTGACGCGGACGGCCCCGTGTAAGTCCGTTCGGAAGACGACAGCCCCCGTCTGCCGGTAGCGCTCGAGGACGTCATCGCGGACACCGCGCCCCGTGCTGATGACGATTGTTTCCGGTCGGACGGCACGGAGGAAGGGCTTTGAGCCGGACCAGGCGGAACCGTGGTGCGGAGCAAGCAGGACCCCGCTTGCAAGGGTGATGTGC
>CAWHEJ010000002.1:0-140962 GCA_963828305.1 uncultured delta proteobacterium
CCCGGGGACGGACGGAGGAGATCCGGCGGATGATCGCCGGGCTGCAGGCGGTCTCGGAGCGCCTTGCCGGAAGGTGAACCTTGCAGGGACCGGAAAGGATCGGCGGTTGTATTCAGGGTGCGGGCAGGAGGCGGCGGAGCGCGCGGCGCGTAGGAGGGACCCGAAAAAGGGAATGCCCGGCCTCGAAAGACCGGGCATTCCCGCACTGGCCGGACGTTACAGCTTGAAGAGAAGATCCGCGTACGTGGGCACGGGCCACATGTCCCTGGGAACCAGCATCTCCAGGGCATCGACATCCGATCGCAGGGATTTCATTTCAGGAACGACCTTGTCGCGGTAGGCTTGCGCCTTCTTGACACAGTCGGCAGCCTCCCTGGCCTTCGCCACGGCGGCCTCGAGCCGGGTCAAGTTTTTATAGGACGATGCCAGCAGGGCGCCGAGTTTCTTCAGGAGGTCTTTCTGGACGGAGGCCGGAACCGACACGGCCTTGAAGCTGGACACCGAATCGGCCAGGAACGTTGCATACTCGACGGCTGCCGGGATGAGCTGCTTCTGGGCCATGTCGATGGCCGCCAGGGCCTCGATGTTGATCTGCTTCGCGTAGGTCTCGATGTAAATCTCGTAACGGGAATGCAGCTCCTTGTGGGACAGGACCCCGTATTTTTCGAAGAGGTTGAACGCCTTGTCCGTGACCAGCGACTTCAACGCGTCAACGGAGTTTCTCACGTTTGCCAGGCCCCGTTTCTCCGCCTCTTTCTCCCATTCTTCGCTGTAATTGTTGCCGTTGAAGAGGATCCGGCCGTGCTTCTTGTACGTTTCCTTGATGATCGCCGCGGCCTCGGCATTCTTGTCCGGGGCTTTTTCGAGGCGGGTGGCGATTTCGTCTAGGGCTTCGGCGGCGATGGTGTTCAAGGCCACGTTGGCGCCGGCGATGGACTGGGACGAACCGACCATCCTGAATTCGAACTTGTTTCCCGTAAAGGCGAACGGAGAGGTCCGGTTGCGGTCCGTGTTGTCCTTGGGAAATGCGGGCAGCGTGTCCACGCCGACATTCATGTACTGCGCGCCTTTCGAGGCGACCTTCTGGCCCTTGGAAAGCTTCTCCAGGACCGCCGTCAATTCCTCGCCCAGAAAGATCGAGATGACGGCCGGCGGGGCTTCATTGGCGCCGAGGCGATGATCGTTTCCGGCACAGGCGCATGTCGCCCGCAGGATGTCAGCATGGGTGTCGACGGCCTTGATCAGGGCGCTCAGGAACAGCAGGAACTGGACATTTTCGCCGGGGGTGTGGCCGGGTTCGAGCAGGTTGTGCCCGTCATCGGTCGAGAGAGACCAGTTGTTGTGCTTGCCGGAACCGTTGATGCCCGCGTAGGGCTTCTCGTGGAGCAGGCATACCAGGTCGTGGCGCAGGGCGACCTTCTGCATGGTCTCCATGACGAGCTGGTTGTGGTCGGTTGCGATGTTCGTGGTCGAGAAAAGAGGGGCCATTTCGTACTGGGCAGGCGCTACCTCGTTATGCTGTGTCTTGGAGGTAATCCCCATTTTCCACAGCTCCGTATTGAGGTCCTGCATGTACGCGGATACCCGGTCCTTGATGAAGCCGAAGTACTGATCCTCCAGTTCCTGGCCCTTGGGCGCGGGGGCGCCGAAGAGCGTCCGCCCCGTCAGCATGAGGTCGATCCGCTCTGCGTAGAATTCCTTGTCCACGAGGAAGTATTCCTGCTCCGGGCCTACGGTGGAAGCAACCCGGGAGGATGTGACATTGCCCAGAGCCTTTAAAACACGCATGGCCTGCTTTGACACGGCTTTCATGGAACGCAGCAGGGGCGTCTTCTTGTCGAGGGCCTCGCCATAATAAGAGTAGAAGGCAGTCGGTATCGTGAGGGTCACGTTGCCGCTTGCATCTTCCTTCAGGAAGGCGGGAGAGGTGAAGTCCCAGGCCGTATACCCTCTTGCTTCGAAGGTACTGCGCAGGCCGCCGCTCGGGAACGATGAGGCATCGGGCTCGCCCTGGATCAGTTGCTTGCCGGAAAATTCCAGGTATCCGCTGCCGTCGGAGGTCGGGGATATGAACGAGTCATGTTTTTCAGCGGTAATCCCGGTCAACGGCTGAAACCAATGGGTATAGTGGGTCGCCCCTTTTTCCACAGCCCAATCCTTCATGGCATTTGCCACGACTTCGGCGACTTCGGGCCGAAGCGGCATATCTTTTTCTATGGATTCCCTCAGCGCCTTATACGCTTCCTTGGGCAGACGCTCTTTCATGACCTTGTCGCTGAATACGTTGGATCCGAAAACTGCTGTGACCTCCATAACTCTCTCCTTATCGCTATTCATGTTGTCTCCGGGGAGTACGATTTTCGCATGGCGACCCTCTCATCGTGGCGCTGAGGAGGACCTGCACAAGTTCGCCGCGTAACAACGATTCAGCAATAAGGGTGCCACGAAACAATAGTAACATAAGATATTAATATTATTGTATATAATGATATTGTTTGCGATTGCGCGGGGGAAATAAGCGTACATTTATGTATGGATAGTTAAATTAATAACAAAATTGATACATTTTGAATCCTGCCTGCTGCGCCATCGTGTGACCGCTTGTCGGCTGGAGCCTGCATGGATTAAAGTGTTTGCTCGCATGGATTTTCGCATTCGCTCTTTCCAGGTTGAAGCGGGGCATTCTCCAAAATGAACTTGCTGAATCGAACCGTTGCGTGTAGAGAAGCGTCAATGTCCCTCGATGCTTGAGATCAGGGAGATGGAGGACGTGAGTTGTCCCGGTGACTGGACTTGTGGGGTATGCCGCAAGAGGATTACCGGGGTCCCCAAGCTGCAGTTGAAATTGTATGAAACGGATCCCATCAGCTCTGAAGAACGGAGGCGCATTGCATGGCGGGAGGAAAGGAAGAGAAGTGTATTTTCTGCGATATCGTGAAGGGCAGCGCCCCGGCACACCGGGTTTATGAAAGCGAGCATGCGCTCGTCATCCTCGACATCCACCCGTATGCGAAAGGTCACTGCCTTGTCCTGTCGAAGCGGCACGTCCACTGGTGGCACCAGCTGACCGGGGAAGAGACGGCCGATCTCTTCAATGCCGCCAACACCGTTGCCAACCGGATGATGAAGACCTTCAACCCCGACTTCGTCTTCATCTATGCCCGGGGCAGGCGAATCCCCCACACGCACCTCTTCCTCATTCCCACATACAGCGGCGACGTCCTGGACCGGTTCTTCAACGCCCTGGAGAATTTCCAGGAGTCACCGGCCCAGTTGGCTGCGCTGAAGGATCCGGCGCTGATGGCGCAAGCCGCCAAGGAGTTGAGCGAAGCGGAGTAGCGCCCCGAGGGCCCGATTGAGAGCCATTCCTTGACAGGCCCGGCACGATTTCTTGAGATCTTCGGGCTGCTTTTTGCGAAAGCTGCGTTCATGACCGAGCCGTCGAAAAAAACCAACATCCGGGTTCTCTTCGCGCTCACGCTCATCCACTTTACCGGTGACTTCTATAATTCCTTCGTGACGCCGCTGCTGCCTGTCTTCGCGGATCGGTTCGCCCTCACGCTGACCGAGATCGGCCTCATCGGCGGCCTGAGCCGCTTTCTCTCTTTTGTCGTCCAGCCCAACGTGGGGTTCTTCGCCGACCGCTATCAGACCCGTTTTTTCATCCTCGGCGGCATCTTGCTGTCGGTTGCCTTTGTGCCCTTCACAGGGGTCGCGCCATCCTACACGCTGCTATTGCTCTGCGTTGCCTTCGGCTCGATCGGATCTTCCATGTTTCACCCCTCCGTGGCGGGCATGGTGTTCTCTTATGCAGGCTCGAGGCCGGGATTTGCCTATTCCGTTTTCAACATGGGCGGGACCCTTGCCTTTGCCGTCGGGCCGCTGTTCATCACCTGGTTTGTCACCCTGCAGGGCCTGGATCGGATGCCCTGGCTCATGATTCCGGGGCTGTTGATTTTCACCTACCTGTTCCTGGTCGTGCCCGTGCCGGATCGTGAAAAGATCGAGAGCCGCACCTTCCTGGGGACGCTCCGGGAAATGTTCGGGTCGATCTGGAAATGGATGGTTCTGATCTGGCTCATCATGGTCTTTCGCGCTTTTGCGGCCCATGTCTTCCGAACCTTTCTTCCCGTCCTGCTTGTCAAGGAAGGCTACTCTCTCATCGCCGTGGGAGCCGTTGTCACGCTCTTCACCCTTGCGGGGACTGCAAGCGGGATGATTGCGGGACATCTCTCGGACCGGATCGGTTTCCGCAAAATATTTTTTACGAGCTTCCTGATGGCCACGCCGTTTCTGCTGCTGCTCGTGGTGGCCCGGGGTCCGTGGGTCTACCTGCTGACCTTTCTGTCGGGCTTTTTCGTCATGGCCACCCTGCCGCTGGGCGTGACGCTGGCCCAGACGCTGGCCCCGAAGGGCCGCTCCATGGTGTCGAGCCTGATGATGGGGTTTGCCTTCGGCCTGGGGGGCACCATGACGCCGATCGCGGGGGCCTTTGCCGATGCCTTCTCCATCCGTCCCGTGCTCGCCGCGGTGGCCCTTGTCCCGCTTGCGCTCGTGGGCCTTGTCTGGTTCCTTCCCGAACCTCAGAAAACGTGATATTGGGAATGGGTGATCGGTGAACAGGTAACCGGTAACATGTAAAGATACTTCATCCCCCTTTGTTAAAGGGGGAAAGTAAAATCAGGATCCCGCCCTTATTGTAAAGGGGGGCAGGGGGGATTATGACCAAATGGACCAGAAAGACCAGATAGACGAGGTACTCCATGGACTACTCCCTGGTTGTGAACGGATTCGGCAATGCCTTTCTGCAGGAGTTCGGTTGCCCCTGTCCGCGCTGTGCACGGAAAGAGCCTGTGGCCAACGTCTCTGTTTCGATCATCGGGCGGGACGACGAAGGCGGCTCCATCCGGTGGCACGCCCTCGTCGACGTGGGCCTCGGTGTCGTGAATAGTCTCCTCAATACCTTCAGCCCCGACGAGGCCCGCGTGGACTGGCTGCTCTTTACGCACTGGCATCCGGACCACAGCCTGGAGCTCAATCGCCTCGGCGAGACGATGCGGCGAACGGTCCGGCGCCGCGGCGAAACATTTTCGAGAATCCCCACCTGGTGCCGGAGCGGCACCGGCCAGTGGCTCGCCAGGAATTACTCCTACGAGTGGTACCGCTGCCTCGACGGCCGGCCCTCGAGCGAGTCGGAACCGCCGGGGACCCTCCTCGACCCGATCGCTCTCGGGGCCGAAGGGATCAAGATCACGCCCTTATCGGTGTCTCACTCCGGTGCCGACTTCAACCCCGAAAATTTCAAGGAGACCCGGTACAACTGCGCCTGCTTCGTCATCCAGACCGAAAGCAGGAAAACGGTGCTTCTCTGGGACCTGGACAATAAAAATGACTGGATCCTGAACCCCGGTACGGAAGGGCAGAAAAGGGCCGTGGAGCTTCTCTCCGGGGCCGACACGCTTTTCCTGGACTGCTTTTCCTGGACCGTCGAGGAGGTGGTCGGTTTCAGCACGGGGCATCTTTCCTTTGCAACCGCCCGAAAGTACGCTCGCGTTATACGGCCCGCCCAGACGCTTCTTGTCCACATGGGCGGCCACGAGGAAGGCGAGGGCAACCCCGGTTGGGGCTGGACGGATCGGCAGTGGGAGGAAAGCGCTTCGAAGCTCTGGTCGGCTGAAGGGCTATCGGCGACGGTGCGCGTGCCTGCCATGGGCGAGGAATTCCCGCTCTGAGCGAATGCCGGTCGGTTAGAGTCGCAATGATGCCTCCTCGCCAAGGCCAGAGCGGCAGGCTGCTGAACGTAGCAGAAAGGGATTGTCCGGCCGCGGTGATCCCTGTATGATACACGCGTTTAAGTGGCCGGTGCCCGCGCGGACCGGGTGGGTGGATGAGACGATCGCAGAAAGTGAAAGGAGGACGTGCAAGGCATGAAACAAAGAAGCGTGACCCGATCGAAGTGGTCCCTGATGTGGATGGTCGTCGTTGCCGTGTCGCTGGCATTCAGCCTTCCCGCGGCTTACGGTCAGGCCAAGAAGGTGGATCTCAACTCGGCAACCCAGAAGGAACTCGAGGACGTCAAGGGGGTCGGACCTGCGACGGCGAAGAAGATCATCGCGAACCGTCCCTACAAATCCGTCGATGACCTCAAGAAGGCGGGCCTTTCCGACAAGCAGATCAAATCCATAGGTCCCTCCGTCACGGTGGGTGCCGCACCTGCGACGGCTCCAGCGGCAGCGCCTGCAGCCAAGCCTGCCCCGGCAGCCGCGGCTCCTGCGGCGGCCCCTGCAGCCAAACCGGCCGCCACGGCCCCGGCAGCTGCGGCTCCGGCGAAGGCGGCAAAGGCTGAAAAAGCGGCCCCGGCGAAGCTTGCCCCGGGCGAGAAGGTGAACATCAATACGGCCCCGAAGGAAAAGCTCGATGCACTTCCCGGCATCGGACCGGTCAAGGCCCAGGCGATCATCGACGGGCGACCCTTCGCAAAGCCCGAGGACATCATGAAGGTCAAGGGAATCAAGCAGGGCGAATACAACAAGATCAAGGACACCATTACGGTCCGCTGATCCTTCCTGCGTATTTCAAGTCCGCCTCGGGGTTGCTTTTCGGCGAATCAGACGGGAAAAGTCACTCGCGAGGCGGAACTTTATTACGGAGCAAGACATGGATGAATTGATCAAGACGATCATGGAAAAGACGGGTATCACCGAAGAGGCGGCCCGAGGTATCATCGACGAGGTCGTCGCCTTCGCCAAGGAGAAGGTCCCCGGCCCCTTCCAGCACTTCGTGGACCAGATCTTCGAAAGGGACGAGTAAAAAACAGTGACTCGTGATTAGTGATTAGTGAAGAGTGGAAGAATTCGTTATTACATAAGCCACTAGTCACTGGCCACTAGCCACTGACCACTGACGTCAGTCCATCATGCTGCCCCAGGGGTTGATCCACGGGTTCGTCGCGCAGGCCACACAGAAAACCTTTGTCGGGATGGAGCCACAGCCTTGCTGCCACATGTCGAACTTCCGGCAGGTGCGGCACAGGGGCTTCTCGCAGGAATCGCAGTAGATGATGGAGGGGACCTTCCCGCAGACCTGGCAGATTTGGTTCCGTCGGTAATGCGCATATCCGTACCCCCGGGTAAAAATGAACCAAGGGAAGAGGCAGCGATCAGTACCATGACCTGAAGGGTGCCGGTTGCCCCTCGACTTTCTTCAGGCGGTACTGAACAAAGGCGTCGCGGAAAGCGATGTAGGGGTCGATGGCCGCCTCCGTGATCGCCTCATAGTCACCGATCCTCAGGGAGACCTCATTCAGCGCCTCATATCCCCTGACTCCCAGCCAGACGTACCAGGGATCGAGGTAGGAGATGGGATACAGGAAATAATCGCCGACGATTCCTGCCGTATCCCGCGAGCTGGAAGGCCCCAGGATCGGCAAGACGATGTAGATGCCCTGCCCCATTCCCCAGACTCCCAGGGTCTGACCCAGATCCACGTCCTGTTTCTGAAGATTGATTTCCTCTCCTCCTGCAGGATCGAAAAGACCTGCGATGCCCACCGTGGAGTTGATCATGAAGCGGAAAAGTTCCGTAGCCGCACCGATGGGGTTTGCCTGGAGCACGCAGTTGACGAGACGGACCGGGGCCCTGAGGTTCGAAAAGAAATTGCTCACACTGACCCGCGCGGGCTCGGGAACGACCACGTTGTAGCCCTGGGCCGCGGGTTTGAACAGCCAGAAATAGAGCCGGTCATTGAAGGTGTGCATGGCCCGGTTGAAGGGCTCCCAGGGGTCTGCAATCGTTGCGGCGGGCTGTGCATTCGCGTCGTCGGAGTCGGAGTACTCGTCGTCTTCCCCGTCATCGGCGCCATCTTCGCCCGACGCTGCCGGTACCGGCTGAGATTCCCCGGGTCCCTGGGGGTCCGCTGCGGTTCCCGCTTCTTTTTCGCTGCCCTGCCCCATGCCGTCGGCACCCGCGGTTGCGGATGTCGCTGACCGCTCCGAGGCGCTGAGAGAAATCTCTCCCGAGGCGGAGGCGAGGACGACCGGCCGGGGTTGAGTGGATTCAATGGATGGCTCAGCGTAAGAAGGGGGATGGGGGCTGTGGGCACAACCCACGGCGAGAAAAGTCGCCAGCAGCAATGGAAGCAGGGTATGCCTCATGGATGGACGGTCTCTTTCATTCGGGTTGTGAGAAGACCCTGTCTTCGACGTTGCCGGGGGCGGGGACTACACCCCGGCAGCATCCTGAATGGTTAAGGCTTCTGCCTGCCTTACGCCTTCCCATCCTGATCCTTCACCTTTTTCCGCAGGGTCTCCAGCAGCTGTTCGGGCGTATTCTTGGCCAGGATGTCGTTGAACTGGGTGCGATAGTTCTGGACCAGGCTCACATTTTCGATGACCACATCGTACACTCCCCAGGCGCCCTCCTGCAGGATCAAGCGGTAGGTGATGGGAATGACCTTCGAGGCCGTGATGGCTTTTGTCTGAACCTCGGCCTGCTTGGCCGAGATGATGACTTCCTTCTCAAACAAGATTTGCTCGTTGGTGTAAGCAAGGATTTTGTCGATGTACGCCTTTTCAAGCACCTGCCGGAAGAGCTCGATGAATTCCTGCTGCTGAGCCGCATTGAGCTTGCTCCAATGCCTCCCCATGGCCCGTTTGGAAAGCTCGACCTGGTTGAACATGCGGTCGTAGATGGTCCGGAGTTTCTGTTTCTTGGTCTCCTTGGCCGATGCGGGCTTGAGTGCCGGATCGCGCAACACCTCGAGCACATGGTTGGCATTGGTCTGGACCATGTCCATCGGGACACCGGCATGCACCGGGACGGAAAACAGAAGGAGCATCAAGATGCTGAATCCAACGAGTCGTCTTTTCATGGCTTATTTTCCTGTGTCTTTGGGTCTTCGTTCGTTTTTTTCACGTCGCCGAAGGCATACTTGCCGATGAGATCCCCAATGTCAATGGCCGCTTGTGTCTCGGTAATGGTTTCGCCGGACGCAAGCAGTGTGCCCCCGCCTCCCGGATCGATACTGATATACTTGTCGCCGATCAGGCCTTCCGTCTTGATGGAGGCGATCGCATCATCGTAGACCTTGATGCCGTTACGGATCTTCATGACCACGATGGCCTTCTGGCCTTCCTGGTCCATGGAGATACCTTCCACACGCCCGATCTCGATCCCCAGCGCATACACGGCGCTGCCCACCCTGAGGCCCGACACCGAAGTGAACGGGGCGGAAAGGCGGTAGGAGTTGTCGCCCAGAAAGGACACATGTCCGAGTTTCACGGTCATGTAGCCCATCAGTAGAATTCCGATCGTGACGAAGATGCCAACGGTTGTTTCCATCGCGTACTTTTTCATCTGTCTTCTCCCCGCGTGATGCACCGGATCCGTGATATGACCTTTTGCTGGTGTTTCGCAAGTTCTATGACGGACTCGATTTCCTGGCTGGGCTGACCCTGGGCCAGTCCGGCGAGCATGGTGAGTGCAACGCACTCATCCGAATCGGACCGCTTCTGTGCTGCAGCCCAGATGTCAAGAATCCCCTGCTCCTGGAACTGGAAATCCTTGATAAAACCCCTCAGGATGCCCTCCGCCTCGGCCAGATCCGAAGCGGGCAGGACCGTGACGTATTCATTGATGCCATGGCGGGTGGAGAAACCGCCGACGGCGCCAAAGTGTTTACCCAGGTACACTCCCAGGCTCCGGATGACCTCCTGCGCCGCTTCGTGGCCCAGGCGTGCCGTGACGGCGTCCAATTCCTCCAGGGTGAAAACCACGACGGCGTACGTTTCGCCGATGGCTCCCCCGCTCAGCTGACCGCGATAGCGAAGCCTGAATTGTCGACTGGAGTACAGGCCCGTCAATTCCTTCTGCAGCCCTTCCAGGCTGTGGATGACTTCCGTTTTGAACGGGTGGTCGAAGTCTTCAAACTCCTCCGGAGTTCCCTGAAAAACGATTGTCCGGTCATAGAGGGCGAGGATGCGGTTCGAGATAAAGTACACATCGGGGATCTCATGGCTGACCAGGATCGCCGTGAAACCGAACTTTTTCTGGTACTGGGCGATCATGCCCAGGATCGCATTCTTCCGGACGGGGTCCTGGCCGGTGGTGGGCTCGTCGAAGAGAACGATTTGCGGATCCGTTACCAGGGCTCGCGCCAGGGCCACGCGTTTTTGCATCCCACCCGATAGCTCCGAAGGGTACTTGTGGATCGCGTCTGCGAGATCGGTCTGCTCGACCCGGGCCATCACCCTGCGGTCGATTTCCTTTCCGTCCAGATTCGTCGTTTCCCTCAGGGGCAGAGCGATATTTTCGTATACGTTCATGGAGTCGAAGAGGGCGTTGCTCTGGAACATGTAGCTGATCTGTGCGCGACTGGCAATCATCTCTTTCTTGGTCATCGTGTTGATGGGCTGGCCCCGGAGAAGAATGGTGCCTTCGTCGGGTTTGATCAGCCCGATGATGTGCTTGAGCAGAACGCTCTTGCCCGAACCGCTGAGACCGATAATGGTCGTGATCTGCCCCTCGAAGATCTCCAGGTTGATGCTCTCGAGGACAGTGCGGCCTCCGAAGCGCTTGGTGACGTTCTGGAATTGTATCAGTGGAGTCGCCATAGGGTTCCCTAAATGAGCAGGGATGTCACCACGTAGTCTGATACCAGAATGAGGACGCAGGAGAGCACGACGGCCGAGGTGGTGGCAAGACCGACGGACTGGGCGCCATGGCTGTCGGAGCGCATGTGAGCGAAATAGCCCTGGTAGCAGCAGACGGTGGCGACGATCACGGCAAAGACCACCGTCTTGATGAATCCGTCCGTGACGTCTTTCAAGTCCAGGCTGGACTGGACGCGATAGAGGTAGGTGCCTGCGTTGACTCCCAGGAGCAGCACCCCGGAGATATAGCCGCCGATGATGCCGATGAGGTCAAACAGGGTGGTGAGCAGGGGAAAGCTGATGATGGCAGCGGCGATTCTCGGGCTGATGAGGTATCGGATCGGATCGATGCGCATGGTGTCCAGGGCATCGATCTGCTCGGAGATGCGCTGGATGCCGATCTCCGCGGTGATGGCCGAGCCCGCCCTGGCCGTGATCATGATGGCTGCGAGAACGGGACCCAGCTCCCTGACGAGGGAAAGGGCAACCAGGGTGCCGAGCGAGCCCTGCGCGCCGAACTTGACCAGGGCGTGATAGGACTGAAGGCCCAAAACCATGCCGGTGAACAGGCTGACCAGCATGATGATCAGCGTGGAGCGCGCCCCGATGTAATAGATCTGCTCGACGATCCTGGGCAGCTGCTTGGGTCGGAAGATCCTCTGGAAGGCCAGGTAGAAAAAAACGGTCGAAGCCCCCAGGTTGTTGACCCAGCTGATCGCCGTCCTGCCCAGCGCGGCGAAGGGCCGCGTCAACAGCATGAGCGGCTGCCACGCCAGATTGCTTTCGGAGCGGTTTTGAATGTCTGTGTCGAGCGCCATCCGTGAGTTTCCCGCGAAACGTATAATTTCGCCACGAGCGTCAGTTTCCCTGACTGTCGTGCCCTCGTTGCAATTTGTGAGCCTATCATGATCTTCCTGTCAACGCAATAATGGCATGTTAAACGCGCAGGCCGCCCCTCACGTTGACAGCCGCTCCCCCTGCAATCCACGAAAAGCTCTCCTGCGCGGACCGCTAAAGAAAAAAGGCGCATTCCCCGGGAATTGCGCCTTCTTCCGTCTACATGGAGCCGATGTGGGGATTCGAACCCCAGACCTGCTGATTACGAATCAGCTGCTCTACCAGCTGAGCTACATCGGCCTGCCGTCGATTTTGAAGGGAAACATATAAACCCAACCCTCCCTCTTTGTCAAGACGAAAGGCTTTGCCGAGAGATTCGATAGTCCGGCCGCTTTGCAGTATATACCCTGGACCCTGTGCCCTGCTGCGGCCCTGTCCTGTCAGGTCGGCAGAAACGCCGCCGGGCTGAAGGGCCTCAACTCACGGAATATCCTCGCATATTCATGGTGTCACCCCGTTTATCTTCACTCTTTGCAATCCCACTTTTTTCTGATAACGTTTCGTGCGGATTATCGGGGGAACTTGTCTGCCACTTCCGGGTCGCAGACCGATCAAGGACGGGACGGGCTTGTCATGAGCAATCAAAAGGGCGACGGGCTGAATTACCGCAGCTGGGTCGAGGTCGACCTGGACAACTTCACGCACAACTGGAGCGAGATGCGGCGCCTCGTGGGGCCCGACGTGAAGATCCTTTCGGTGGTGAAGGCCGATGCCTACGGCCACGGCGCTATCGAGATCTCCAACGTGGCCCTGAAAAACGGCGCATACACGCTGGGGGTCGCCAATGCCGACGAGGGCGTTCAGCTGCGAGTGGGCGGCATCGACGCGCCGATCCTCATCCTGAGCCCCTCCATGGGCCTCGAGATCGATGAGATCATCAAGTACAACCTCACCCCATCGGTCTCCGACCTCGGATTTGCCCGGGAGCTGCAGAAAAAAGTGAAAAAAGCGCAGACCAAAATGCCCATCCACATCGAGGTGGACACGGGCATGGGCCGCGGCGGCACGATCCACAGCGAAGCCTTCCGGACGATCGAGCAGGTACTCGAGTTTCCGAACCTCGCCGTCGAGGGAATCTTCACGCACCTCTCCTCGAGCGAAGTCGAGGGGGATAACTACAACGAGAAGCAATGGGATCTCTTCCTGGCGCTCCTGAAGAAGCTCGAGGAGAACCGGATCTACATCCCCGTCAAGCACCTGGCCAACAGCGGCGGCCTGCTGAACTTCAAGCCTTTCCACCTGGACATGGTCCGTCCCGGAATCATGTCCTACGGGATATACCCCGCCGAGAGCCTCAAGGCGAAGGCTGACCTGCTGCCCGTGATGAGCTTCAAGACGAAGATCGCGCTCCTGAAAGAGTTCCCCAAGGGCTACGGGATCGGGTACAACCGCACCTATGTCACGAAGAAGCCGACCCGGATCGCCACGATTCCCGTGGGCTATGGCGACGGCTACGGCGTCATCATGTCCAACCAGGGGGAGGCCCTCATCCGCGGCAGGCGCGTGCCCCTCGTTGGCCGCGTCTCCATGGACATGTGCACGCTGGACGTGACGGGCATCCCGGATTGCGTGGTGGGCGACGAGGTGGTGCTCCTGGGCCGGCAGGGCGGTGAGTACATCCCGGCAAACGACATCGCCGCCAAGGCCAGAACGATCAGCTACGAGGTGCTGTGCGCCCTGGGCAAGCGGGCCCCCCGGGTTTTCATCCAGAAGGGCAGGGCCGACGCGGTGGAGCCGCGCCTGCGGCGTATCTTCATCCCCGACGAGGTGAAGTCGATCTCGCGGATCGACAACGTCATCCGCCGCTGCTTCCAGACGCGGGCCAAAAGTACCGAGCTGGGCGATGCGATCTACTACGAGATGTTCGAAGCCCTCTTCGGGAAGGAAGACCGGCAGCTCGAGCTGCGGACCAACTTCCGCTACGACATCAAAGTCTCCGATTTCACGGACGCCGCGAAGGTTCAGGACAGCCAGGCGGATAATTTCTTCAAGGTCTCGACGCATATCGAGTACACGAAGACCCTGCGCAATTCCATCTTCCTCATCGGCTGCGCGCTGAGCAACCGGCAGCTCTCGCTGCTCTTCGACGACCCGCGCTGCGAGTACCGCTGGCTGCTCACGACTCGCGACGAGGCGTTCCGGGAGAGCGATTTCCGGGTGGTGCGCGTCTGCGTGGACAACGAGGCCGTCCCCATCATCCGCTCGGAGACGACGGAGCGTGGCTACGAGATCTGGTGCGGCGGGGGCGATTCGCTGCGCAAGAAGCTCAATCGCCAGGTCCGCATGAAGATCGAAATCGAAACGAAGAAATTCCGGAGCAACAACCTCTTCTCGGTCCACCTCGCCTACCCCACGCGGGGGCTCGACATCGCCTTCAGCTACGAGGGGATGGACCTGAAGAACGTCCGCGAGATCAGCTTCTTCGCCGGCAAGCATCCCTACCCCGAGGTGACAAAGGAGGAGGGAAAGCGGATCCGGCTCCGGATCAGCGACGACGAGTGGATCTTCCCGAACAGCGGCGTCACGTTTTTGTGGGATCTGTAAAGACAGGCTAAAGGCTAAATCCCCCTCTATCCCCCTTTACGAAAGGGGGACTTCATTGTTCTCCCCCTTTGAAAAAGGGGGATGAAAGGGGGATTTGGACCAGACAGACCAGATAGACGGAAAAGACAGGACAGACCGGATAGACTGAATGGAAAAATTGCGCGTGGGTATCATCTTCGGCGGGATGTCCTCCGAGAAGGAGGTCTCCCTCAACAGCGGTCGAAACGTCTACGACAACATGGACCGGGAACAATTCGAGCCGATCCCCGTCTTCATGGAACCCGGCGGCAGCCTGTGGGTCCTGCCCTGGCAGCTCATCTCCCAGAACACGACGACGGACATCTCGGAGCGCCTGGCGACGGAGGCTGAACGGATTGCCTACGAGGACCTGAAGGGACGGATCGACTTTGCCTTCATCGCCCTGCACGGCAAGTACGGCGACGACGGCTGCATCCAGGGCCTTCTCGAGCTTCTGGACATCCCCTACACGGGACCGGGCATCCTGGCCTCGGCCATCGGGATGGACAAGGACATCCAGCAGAAGATCCTTCGCGCCGAGGGGCTCGGTGTGCCTGTGAGCACCGTGGTTGGGGAGCGCGAGTGGAGGGAAACCCCGGACGCCGTCCGGCAGCGCCTCATCGGGGAGTTCGGCTTTCCCCTGGTGACGAAACCCGTGCGGGAGGGTTCCAGCATCGGCGTCACCGTCGTGCGCCAGCCCGAGGGTCTCGACGCCGCGATGGCTTCCGCCCTGGAGTGGGACCGGACGGTCCTCGTGGAGGAGTACCTCGACGGGACGGAGTTCTCCAGCATCGTCCTCGAGGACGAGGGGGAGCCCCGGCCGCTCGCTCTGACGGAAATCCACCCCCAGAGCGAGTATTTCTCCTACGACGACAAGTACATGCCGGGCCGCTGCCGGAAATTCACGCCGCCCAAAACGATCCCGAAGGATGTGTCGGAGAAGATCAAGATCGATGTCGTGAGGGCCTACAGGGCATTGGGTTTCCGCTGCTACGGGCGGATCGACGGCTTCGTCCTCAAGGACGGCCGGGTCCTCATCACGGACCCGAACTCCTCGTCGGGCATGGCCCCCTCGTCCTTCTTCTTCGAGCAGGCCGCCGAGCAGGGAATGCTGCCGGGCATGATCGTCTCGAAGCTCATCGAGACCGCGATGAGGATCCACAACGAGAAGAAGGGGCCGCTGTGACGCCCGAAGGGCGTCAGGCCCCGGGCTTCAGGCATCAGGTAACAGGTAACAGGTAACAGGGAAATCCCCCTTTTTCCCCTTCGGTCAAGACTGCGTCGCTTTGTCATTGCGAAGGAGCGAAGCGACTGAAGCAATCTCGCTCTTTTGGAAACATCGAGATTGCCGCGTCGGCCTGGGGGCCTCCTCGCAATGACCAAAATGGATTTTGATGCAGGCTTTGACGGGATGCAGGGGGATTTGATAGCAAACAAGGGGCTTTACATCCCATCGAAAGCTCACTATAGTTTCCGAAATTTAACCACGGTAAGGTACGGTGCATGGCAGCAGAGAATCCAGGCAAGCTCAGGGTCGGCGTCATCCTGGGGGGAGTTTCTTCGGAGAGGGAGGTATCCCTCGAGAGCGGCCGCAACATTTACAGCAAGATGGACCGGAAGAAATTCGATCCCGCGCCGGTTTTCATGGACAGCCGCTGTGCCCTCTGGGAAATCCCGATCAAGCTCGTCATGCGAAACAGCACGGCGGACATCGAAATCGACCTCCACGAGGAAGCCAAGCCGCTCGCTTACGAGGCCCTGAAGGATCGCTTCGATTTCATCTGCATCGGCCTGCACGGCAAATACGGTGAGGACGGCACCCTCCAGGGGCTCCTGGAGCTTCTCAGGATTCCATACAGCGGTTCCGGTGTTCTCGGCTCGGCCCTGGGCATGGACAAGTTCACGTCGCGCAAGGTCCTCGCCATGAGCGGACTCGATGTGCCGAAGACGGTGCCCGTCGACAGGCGGGCCTGGGATGGCAGCGAGCGCGACGCAATCCTGAAAAGGATCGAGACCGACATCGGCTTTCCCTGCGTCGTGAAGCCCACACGCGAGG
The DNA here is from genome assembly GCA_963828305.1 of uncultured delta proteobacterium. Classification (GTDB taxonomy): domain Bacteria; phylum Desulfobacterota; class Syntrophia; order Syntrophales; family UBA2192; genus UBA2192. The sequence continues at coordinate 16,164 of CAWHEJ010000002.1, forward strand.
GGTGCAGCACGGCCGTGAAAAAGGTCGTCTCCCCCGCCGGCATCCCCGACGCACTGGCCTCGGCCTTCGAGTGGGACAACGTGGCCGTTATCGAAGAGTTCATCACCGGGATGGAGGTGACCTGCGGGGTCCTCGGCAACGAAGAACCGCGGGCGCTCACCCCGTCGGAGACAATTCCGACGCGGGACATCCTTTCGCTCGAGGACAAGTTCCTTTACGGCCAGGGGGAGAACAAGACCCCCGCCAGGGTCCCCGAGGAGATGCTGCGGAAAATCCAGGACACCGCGGTGAGAGCCTACAAGGCCCTCGGCCTCAGGGCCTACTCGCGCATCGACATGTTCCTCTGCGACGAGCGCATCCTCGTCCTGGAGCCCAACACCCTGCCCGGCATGACCCCGTCGACAGTCCTCTTCCACCAGGCGGCCGCCGAGGGCCTGAGCCAGACGGACCTCATCAGCCGGATCATCGAGTTTTCCCTCGAGGCGCATCAGACGAAGAAAGGCCCCCTTTAAGAAAGGGTGTAGCGTGTAGGGGGTAGCGTGTAGGCAACAGCTAACAGAAAGAAGCCAACAGCCTGCAGCCGACAGCCATAAAAATCCTGGCTTTTTGCTGTGGACTGTAGGCTTTTTTATGGGGCTTGACACAAACAAAAGAAAGTTTATACTATAGTTTGCTTTGAGGGATGTGTAGGAGGCAGAGGCATACGATGTACTTCAGTCCCCTCCAAATGAGCAAAATCAAATGGGTTTTCGGTCAGGCCGAGCGGCTTGCCGGCCGCTACTTCCACCTGACCGAGGCTCAGATGGGGACGCAGCGTTACGAATTGAGGACGCTGGCCCATCTCGAGACCCACGAGGTCGACGAGAAAGCCTTTGCCCATCTCTGCAAATACTCGGTCCGGAAGGAAGGGCCGGTCGAAGAGGGAAAGAGTTACGATTTCTACCGGATATGCCTCCAGGACAACCGGATCCTGAGCGCCGTCGAGAGGGCCCACTCGTTCATCCGGCTCGAGTCCCTCATGCTCTACATCGCCGTGCACGAGCTCGTGCACGTGATCCGGTTCGGAAGCGGGCAGGCCGACTTCAATGCCCCCCAGGTCGAGAGGCTGCAGGAGGAGGAGAAGGTCAACAAGATCACCCGGAGCGCGCTCCATCCCATGACGGACAAAGACATGGGGCTCGTGCTCGATTGTTTCAGCAACAAATTTGATTTACTGGAATCGTTTAATTGAGTTTTCGCGGAGGTTGTTGTCATGCCGATCTATGAATACCGCTGCAGGAAATGCAACAAGGAATTCGAGGCGGTGCAGTCGATCACGGCCCCTGAGCTGAAGAGCTGCAAGTTCTGCAAAGGTCCCGTGACGAAACTGATGTCGGTTTCCTCGTTTCACCTGAAGGGAAGCGGGTGGTACGTAACGGATTACGGCGGACGAAAGGCGCCTGCCAGCGAAACGGCCCTGCCGAGCGAGACGACCGCGAAGAGCGAGACCGCGACGGAGGGATCCGCATCGACATCTTCAACGTCCTCGTCGACGTCGGACGACAAGTCCTGATCGAAAATTTAGAAAAGCACAGACAGGCGGCCTCCCGGAAGGGTGGCCGCCTTATTTTTTGTCCAGCACCTGACGGATCGTCATGGACAGGTCGCTGATGCTGAAGGGCTTCTGGATGAAGGCCTGGCACCCCTTCTCGAGGATGGCCTTGGCCTGCTCGTTCTTGCTGTAGCCGCTCGACAGGATCACGCGGATCTCGGGGTTGACCTTCTTCAGGCTGTCGTAGGTGGCCTCCCCGTCCATCCCCGGCATGATCATGTCCAGGATGACGAGGTCGATCTTGCCACGGAGCTTCCGGTACACCTCGAGGGCCTCCTGCCCGCTCTTGGCCGCCACGACTTTGTAGCCCAGCGATTCCAGGATCTCCCTGTTGACATCGATGATCACATCTTCGTCGTCGACAAATAGGATCGTCTCGCTTCCCTCCAGCAGCCCCTTGGGGGGAACCGTTTCCTTGACGGCCGCCTTCTCCGTGGCCGGCAGGAAGATATTGAAGGTTGTCCCCTGGCCCTCCTCGCTGTAGATGTTGATGATCCCCTGGTGCCCGCGGATGATGCCGTAAGCCGAGGCAAGCCCCAGCCCCCGCCCGCGACCCATCTCGCGGGTCGTGAAGAAGGGCTCGAAGATCCGCTCCTTGGCCCGGTCGTCGATACCCGCCCCCGTGTCCGTCACGGTGAGCATCACGTAATTGCCCGGCTTGACCTTGTAGTTCCGGACGTAGGCCTCGTCGAGGGTGACGTTGCGCGTCTTCAGGGTCAGATCCCCCCCGCTCGGCATGGCCTGCTGGGCGTTCACGTAGAGATTGATGAGGACCTGCTCGATCTGGGCCTGGTCGATTTCCACGGCCCAGATGTCGGTCTCGAGCGCCTTGTGGATGGTGATGTCCTTTCGGGCCTGCCCGAAGGCGTTCGCGGTCTTGTCGATAAGGTCGTTCATGCTGCAGGGCTTGACCTCGTAGCGGCCGCCGGTGGAAAATGCCAGAAGCTGGCTCGTGAGGTCAGAGCCGCTTTTTACCTGTTTTTCGATCCGCTTGAGCCGGCTGTAGGCGGGGTGGTCGGCCTTGGTCTCCGAGATCATCAGGGCCGTATAGCCCTGGATGCCCATGAGGATGTTGTTGAAGGCATGCGCGATCCCTCCAGCCAGGGTGGCCACGGCCTCCATGTTCTGGGCGTGGAAGAGCTCGGCCTCCATCTTCTTGATGTCCGTGATGTCCTCGAAGGTCATGAGCTGCTTGCCGTTGCCGAGAATCACCATCCGGGAGTGCATGATCCGGTCGGATCCGCTGCGCGTGCGGACCGTGACGACCCGTTCGCCCACCTTGCGGCTCTTGACGAAATTCTCCAGATCCTCCCGGTAGAAGTAGCGCACGAGGTCCCGGTAGGAGGGGTTCGGGAAGATCCGCTTCAGGAACGTCTCGTTGTCAGGGAAATCCTCGATGGTGTAACCGAAGATGTCCGTGAACCGGAGGTTCATATACTCGAAAACCCCGTCGGGCCTTGCCAGTGCGATGCCCACGGGGGAATTGTCCGAGAGGATCCGAAAGCGCTCCTCGCTCTCGATGAGGGCGTACTCGATGCGCTTGCGGTCCGTGATGTCGGTGAGCATGACCATGGCGCGGTGCTCGTCGATGCGCGTAGCCCTGAACTCGAGAACTTTGATGCTGCCGTCCCGGCAGGAAATGTGGAACACCCGGGCGCTTCCCCTGATGTTCGCGGCCATGTCCGCCTTCCAGGTTTCGAGGGCCTTGTTCCGGTAGTTCTCGTCGGGGAAGGCCTTGAGAAACCATTCCGTTCCCGTCGGGACGTCCTCGAGGGCGTAACCCGTGATCCGGACAAACTCCGGGTTGATGTAGAGGAATTTCCCCTTTTCACCGAGCAGGAGGATGCCGTAGGGCGATTTCTGGATGATGGTCCCGAAGGTCTCCCGCTCGTTCTGGAGGGTCTGTTCCAGCTCGGCGACGCGCTTCTTCAGGGCCGCCAGCTCGTTGAGGGGCTCTTCCTTTGACCTGTCTTTGTCCTTGACCATGATCCCTTTCCCCCGCACTGATGAAAACAGAAGTTAAGAGGGTAAGAGGTTGAGAAGTTTGGATCCGCCGGAGGCCCATCGCCCGCTTTCTGCTTCTCCGAACTTCTTACCCTCTCACCTTCTCACGTTCTCCCATGCACTCCAGGACGAACCGTGCCATCTCCTCGAGAACCCTCTCCCGCGCCTCCGCGTGGGGGATATGTCCGCACGGGACGAGCAGTGGCTTTGCCCGCCCGGAGACCTTCTGCTCGATGGCCTTCACCTGGGCGGGTGTGCCATACTGATCGCCGATCCCCTGGATGACGAGGACGGGGCAGCAAACCCCGGGCAGGTACGCCTCGATGTTCCAGTCGCGGAATTCCGGGGATAGCCAGGTATCGGCCCAGCCATGAAAGACAAGGTCCGTCTTGTCGCCGTGGAAACGGGCGAGCCGTTTTCCGAGGTCTGTCGCGGCATAAGCCTTGACGGCCTCGCGGATGCCCTCCAGGGTGACGTCCTCCACGAAGACATGGGCCGCCTCGGTGATGACGGCACGCACGCTCTCCGGGTGTTTCGAAGCGTAGATCAGCGCGATGGACCCTCCGTCGCTGTGGCCGATGAGCAACGGCCTGTCGATTCCGCACTCTTCGAGCACAGCCGGCAGGCTGACCAGCGCCTCGTCGTGGAGATAGCTTCTCTTGCGGGGAAGGGTGAAGGGTTCCGAGTTCCCGTATCCCCAGCGGTCATAAACGAGAGCAGGCATGCCCGTTTTTTCGCTCAACAGCGACGGAAAATCCCGCCACTGACCGACACTGCCAAGCCCCTCGTGAAGGAAAACGAGGGTCGTGCCGTTTGCGTCCGAGTTCAGAAAACCCGGTTCGATCCGCTCTGCGTGGAGCCGACGCCCGGCTGCGTCGATCTGGATGGCCTTCCTGGAGACGCCCATGCTCAACGGTTCCTGTCACGTAAGACGCATCCGGGAACGTAAAGTCGCCGATCTGGCAACAGGGTAAAAGCGCCCCCAATCTTACATTTCCTGGGAAATGGGTCAAGACCATTTTCCCCGGGCTTCATCCGTTGCAACTTCGCCCGGTCGGGACCGCCAGACTTTCAGACTTTCGCAGCGGCTCTTGCGGGGAAAAACGCGGATCGGGGGATTTCCCGGGGCGGGAATGCAAATCCATGGAATCACTAGCGTCCTGGTTACGGGCCCGCGGTACGGCGATTGCAGTGAAGGTACAGGGAGAGAAGACGAATCATCCTGTTGATTCTTTTCGGTCTTGGGGGTAAAGTGAGCCGAAACCATTAAAGAAAATTGCCATTTTAGTCGATAACCTCAAGTGTGGCTTTCTTATCAAACCGTATGGAGAGATGAAGATGACTAAGCGCTTTGCAAGAATTTTGCTTGTGGCCCTCGTTGCGGCATGGGTCGGTATCCTGTTCACGGCCGGTGACTCCACGGCGGAGCTCTATCGTTATACGGACAAGAACGGCAGAATCGTCTTCACGGACAATCCGCCTCCCGGGGTGATGGTCGAGCCGCTGGATGACGAAAAAGGGGTCGCGCCCGAAGTGGTAACGCCGCAGCCACAGAGAGGCAAGCCTTCCCCGCAGCCTCAGGCGGGCCGGGAGTCGGCAGCCCCCTTGAATAAGGAACAGGAAGCCGAAACGAAGAAGATTGCCGACGAGGAGATCCAGAAAAAACAGGAGGAAGTCCAGAAGAAGCTGCAGGAACGACAACAGGAACGAGCGCAGGATAAACAGCGCCGCCTCGAAGAGGCCGACCGTCTCGAGAAGGAGGCCAAACAGCCCGTTCAGCCTACCCAGGAGAACATCGATCGGCAGATGAAACTGATGCAGGAGGCACAGCGGCTGAGGGAGATGCCATAGCGGCAAAGCCGCTTCGCGGCAGTGAAAGAAGTGTCTGAGTGTCTAAGTGTCTGAGTGAGGAGGACCCAATGAAGAAGGGGGATTCCGGATTCCAGAATCCTTTTTCCATATTCTGCGCTCCGCGCTTGGCGCATTCTTCGTCGGCCCTACACGCCACACGCCACACGCTACACGCTTCTTTGCGTGCACCCTCAACCCTCAACCCTCGACCCCTGTCCCTATGGTTGACCCTGGGGCTCGTCACCGTGGCTTTTACCTGTGTGGAAGTGAGCCCTGCCGATGCCCAGACAATTTACAAGTACACGGATAAGAACGGGGTGGTGGTGCTCACGGACAAGCCCCCGAAGGGGGTGAGTGCGGAGCCGATCGTTTCGGGGAAGCCGGGTGCAGGGACCCCTACCGGGGAGGAGATGGGGCAGGGCGGTTCAACGCCCCCACCCGGTTCCATGACGGCCGAGGAGGCCATCAAGCAGAGGGACCAGCAACTCGACGAGGTGATCAAAACCGTCGAGACCCGCGACAGGGAGCGTGAACTCGAGAAACAAAGGCGTCTCCAGGAAGCGGAACGCCTCGAAGCGGAAGCCCGCCAACCCATGGCCTCGACCAGGGAAAACCGTCAGCGCCAGTATGAGCTGCTGCAGGAGGCGGACAAGCTCAGGCGGACGGAATAGCGTGTTTCGCTAAAAACGATAACGGTCGGATACGTCAACCAGTGTGCCGGGAACCCGGATGTCCCTCAGGAGGGTGAGGCCCTCCTTCAAAAGGGAAGTCTGGGTTTTTTTGTCGAAGGGCTTCCCCATGGGATGGCCCAGGGGGTATCCGACAAGAACGGCCCGGGGAGGCTTCACCTTTTCGGTGACAATTCGGTTTAACGATATGGAGAGGGTCGGGATGCCCGCCTCCTCGATTGCCCTCTGGATCAGTCCCACGGACTGGTTGCAGTACCCTCACCCGGGTGTGAGCAAGGCGGCCCTGATGCCGTCTTTTTTCATTTCCGCGGCAACGGCAGGCGCAGTCTCGCCGACGAGCCGCTCCAGCCGGGATCCCAGGATGTGTCCCATGAACGAAAAGTGACGCCGCGCAACCTCGCCGATGAACCCTTCGGCCTCGAGATCCTGCAGCCGCTCCATGGGCAGGACCACGTTGATATCCGCATCGGCATCGCGGTGATCGAAATAGTTGTGCGTGATCGTGAGGTCCACGGCAGGGGTCGATGAAGGGATTTCCCGGAAAGACGCGTCCCCTTCGGGGTCGTCCATGTCGAAGGGCGGCTGGCCAATCAGGTGAACGCCCGCCGTCGTCACCAAGGCGATGGGACCCTGCAGGATTTCATCGGCCGGCGTTGCCCAGGGCGTAGATGTATTCGTGACAATGTCGGCCCGTTTTGCCCACAGATTGACCAAGCCGGGGATGTTGGTGAAGAGCGAGGCGAGCAGTTTATCCTTTTCGGGTTTCAGCATGGTTGTGCGGCGGCGCAGTGCCTTTCAAGACGTTGCGAGGACCCGGATCCGGCCCCTCGGTTCGGTCACGAATTTCCCGACGATGGCGGCATCGTCGATCCCCGCCCCGTGCATCCGTTCCAGAAGGCCTTCGGCCCGATCGGCCGCCACGGCGATCAGCAGGCCCCCCGAGGTCTGGGGGTCATAGAGAACATCGGCAATCCAGGCAGGAACATCGGGTTCGATATCCACCATGAGTTTGCGGTAGTCACGGTTGCGGAGCAGGCCGCCGGGGATGATCTCGCCTTCCACGAGCTCCCGGATGCCCTTGAAGACGGGTATGGCCGAAGCGAAGACCTGGAGCCCCACGTCGCTTCCTTCGATCATTTCGCCGGCGTGACCCAGAAAGCCGAAACCGGTTACGTCCGTGCAGGCGTGCACGTCCGGAGTTGCCATCATCAGGTCGGCGGCCTTTCGGTTCAGCGTCGACATGGAGCGGATGGAGCGCTCGACAAGTGTCTCGTCGGCGGAGCCTACCTTCACGGCCGTGCTGACGATCCCCGTCCCCAGGGCCTTCGTGAGGATGAGCCGGTCCCCCGGCTTTGCCCCCCGGTTGAGGAGCACCTTGTCGGGGTGGATGAGACCCGTGACGGCAAGGCCGTACTTGAACTCGTCGTCCTCCACGCTGTGCCCGCCCACGAGGGTCACGCCGGCTTCGATCATCTTGTCGAGGCCGCCCCGAAGGACGTCGTGCAAAATGGAGATGTCCATCGTCTTCACGGGGAAGCAGATGATGTTCATGGCCGTCAGCGCTCGTCCCCCCATCGCGTAGACGTCGGAAAGGGAATTGGCGGCCGCAACCTGGCCGAAGGTATAGGGGTCATCCACGATGGGCGTGAAGAAATCCACCGTCTGGATGATGGCCAGGTCGTCGCGAAGTTTATACACCCCCGCGTCTTCGTTGCCTTCGATCCCGGCGATGAGATTCGGGTCAACGATTTTCGGCAGGCCTTCCAGCGCTCGATTCAGGTCACCCGGACCGATCTTGCAGGCTCAACCTGCGCTCTTGACGGTCTCCGTCAGGCGGATCTTCTTGTCCTTCGTCACGGTTTTCCTCACATCGTAGAGGAATTTCCGCCAGAAGTAGCGGATGAACATAGTTTCTCCTTTATCCTGAGCCTTAAGTCAAGATGCTCTATTTACCTTTCTCGACCGGATACCCCGCCTCGTCCCAGCCCTTGATGCCGCCCGGGTAGCGGTAGACGTTCTTGTAACCCAGCTTCACGGCCCACATGGCGGCGTTGTGACTGCGCGTGCACTTCGTGAACCCGCAGTAGAATACGATGAGCCTGTTCTTGTCGGGCCCCAGGAGCTTTTCCAGCGCCGCCTTCGTCTTGTCATCGAGGCTCGTCATCTCGGGGATGGGGAACTCCATCTGCACGGCGCCGGGGACGTGCTGCTTCTTGTAGCTGTCTTCGTAAGGCATGGTGTCGACGAGCAGCATGGGCTTCTTCTGGTCGACCCAGCTTTTCAATTCCTTCGTCGCCACGATCTTGTAACCGCCCCGGGTGACCTCCCCGGCGAAATTGACGGCGATGGTCTCGTTTTCAAGTTCCTTCGCTCCCCATGCGGCCAGTGCATTTCCGGCTGCCAGGACCAACATTGTAGCGATGGCGACAACGACAACTTTGCGAATCATACGGAAGGTCTCCTTTTGTTTTTATTACGGCTCTATGGAAGCCGGCCTGTTTCTAATTGGGTTCGCGTCCGGCGGGTGTAATAAAGAAAGGATGCCGCGCCGATGAGAAAAAGATCCCGGATGAAGGCCTGTCTCAGGCTCTGCTGGCCCGCGATCTCCTCGGGGCCGAAACAGCCGCAGTCGACGTTCAAATCGGACAGGATGCCGTAGCCCAGGACCGCGACGAACAGGACGAGAAGCGCCGTGATCACCGCGAGGCCCCCCCGGACGTTGAAAAGGAGCGCCGTTCCCGCGGCCACCTCCAGTGCCGGCAGCCCGATGGCCACGACGGGAAGGAGCATCTCGGGAATGAGATCATAGAGGGACAGGGTCGCGGCAAAGGCCTTGGGGTCCGCGAGCTTCAGGCCTCCCCCGTAAATAAAGAGAAAGGCCAGGATCCCTCTAAGGGCCCCATCGGTCCAGCGGGAGTGAAGGACTGTTTTCAACCTGTCGGCGATGTGCTGGATGAACAAGGTGTATGTTACCAAGCCGGTATTTCCTAACTGCGCAAGCCTTTCCGGCAAGCTCATTATCAATATATAGCGTTACCGAATATGTCAAATTCATATAAGTTATAGTAAACTGTTGATTATGCGATTTTCTCATGGTAAACGGCGGGTGTAGATGCAAGCATGGCGTCAGCAAAAACCCTGGAAGGAGGTATGAGAATGATTGCGGAGGGATTTCAGAATCTGACGATGCAGCAGTTCGAGGCCCTCATTCATCTTATCGAGGAGCGCAGCTTCAGCCGCGCGGCAAAAAAGATGCACCTCACGCAGCCTTCGCTGACGAAACACATCCGCAATGTCGAAGAAGCCCTGGGAGTGAAGATCGTCAACCGCTCCAGCCGAAGCATCGTCCTGACCCCCGAGGGCAGGGTACTTTACGATTATGCCCGGCGGATCATCAAGCTCCGGGATGAGGCCCGGGAGCGGGTCCTGCGGCTCCGCGAGGAAGAGGCCGGAGATATCCGGATCGCCGCCAGCACGATCCCTGCCACGTACATCCTGCCCTATGCGATCGGCGGGTTCCGGAAAAAGCATCCCCGGATCCGGACAACCGTGCGCACGGCCGACAGCAGCGACGTCATCGAAACGGTTCTCGACAACGGCGCCGAGATCGGATTCGTCGGGAAGAAGCCGACGGGGGGGAAGTTGTTTGCCGAGGAGCTCTGGAAGGATCGCCTGGTGCTGGCCATTCCCTCGGGGCACCCCTGGGCGAAGAGGCGTTCGGTCGGAGTCGCCGAACTTTCAAAGGAACCCTTCGTGATCCGCGAGAAGGGTTCCGGCACCCGGGAAGCCGTCGAAGAGTGCCTGCGGGAAGCGGGCGGCCCCGGACTGCCGCATCTCGACATCGCAGCGGAACTGGGAAGCTCCGAAGCGGTGAAGGAGGCCATCATCGCCGGGCTGGGGATCTCCGTGATTTCCGTCCACGCCATCCGGCGCGAGCTCAAGTCGGGCATCCTTGCGGCCCTTGCCATCGAGGGCTGCCCGATCGAAAGATCTTTTTATTTGATTTATCGCAGGCAATTCGATTTAATGGCCCACCATAAAATCTTCCTGGAGTTTATCAGGGCCTATCGCCCGCAAAGCCTTTGAAATTAGGCTGATACCGGAGGCATCACGCCGGATGCTATGCGTTAGTCTACCGGAAACAAGATTGCGAAGATCGGAAGAGCAGAAGCGCGGAAGAGCGGAGAAGAGCAAAAGAATCTCCATCCATTCCGATCTTCCGCTCTTCGTCACTTCCTGACTTCGTAATCCTCGAAATCGGGGGCCTTGCATCTGGGTATTTTTGACCAGCCGGGGAAAATGATTCGGTTACAATGAGGTAGTTCCATGATCCGATACTACAGCACGAACCGCCGCCTCGACGGGGTGGCCGGCCTCACGCCGTTCAGGGGGCAGGTTTCCTTTCGCGATGCCCTGATCCAGGGGCAGGCGCCCGACGAGGGGCTCTTCATGCCGGACCCCATTCCCCGGCTTTCCATCGACGAGATCGCGGCGCTCAAGGGAGCCCCCTATGCCCGGGCCGCGCTCCTCGTGGCACAGGCATTCCTGGGAGAGGAACTGTCCCGCGACGTGCTCAAGCAGATCGTCGAGGAATCGTACAACTTCGACGTCCCCCTGGAGCGGGTCTTCGATCGAATGTACGTCATGCGTCTCGACCAGGGGCCCACGGCTTCCTTCAAGGATTTTGCCGCCCGGATGATGGCGAGGCTCATGAGCCGCCTGCGCGACCGGGGGAAGCGGCTCAACGTGCTCGTAGCCACCTCGGGCGACACGGGAAGCGCCGTCGGCGAGGCCTTCAAGGGCGTCGAGGGGATCAGCGTCTGGATCCTCTACCCGCGAAACGAGGTCAGCGGGATGCAGAAGAAGCAGCTCGACACGATCGGGGAGAACGTCCAGGCCCTGTCCGTGGACGGCAAGTTCGACGACTGCCAGAACCTGGTGAAGCAGGCCTTCTCCGACCCGGGGCTTGCGCAGCTCAACCTGACCTCGGCCAACTCTATCAACTTCGGCCGGATCATGCCGCAGAGCATCTACTACGTCTATGCCTACGCCCAGCTCGCGAAGAAGGGCGAGGAGATCGTCTTTTCCGTCCCATCGGGGAATTTCGGCAACGCCCTGGGCTGCGAGTACGCCAGGCGCATGGGGCTTCCCGTCCGGATGCTCGTCATGCCCACCAACGAAAACGACGAGTTCCCCAACTACCTCAGGACGGGCGTCTACGAGAAGGTCTCGCCGTCGCGGGCCTGCCTCTCCAACGCCATGAACGTGGGCCACCCCAGCAACCTGGCCCGCTTCTTCGACCTCTACGGTGGGACGGTGGACCGGACGGGTGTTGTGCACGTCTACCCCGATCTTCAGGAGATGCGCAGGCGCATCTTCTCCGTGAGCATCTCCGACGAAGAGACGAAGAAGACCATCCGGCGCGTCTACGAGCAGTACAACATCCTGCTGGAGCCCCACGGGGCCGTGGGCTGGAGGGGCCTCGAGCATTACCTGGAGGCCTGCTGCGGGCCCATCGCGGAGCCCTGCGTCTCCCTCGAGACGGCCCACCCGGCCAAGTTCCCCGACGAGATCATCGAACTGCTCGGCATCACCCCCGAGGTGCCCCTCAGCATGAAGGATCTCGACAAGCGGACCGGCGAGCCCGTCGATCTGCCCGCCGATTACGAACGCCTGCGCGCCTTCTTGCTCGACACGCTGAGGGGGACGGACTGAGCCGTCTCGCTCACCGGGCATGACCCCGGGAACGCCTGCCGGTTGTCTTTTCCATGGTGAGTGAGGCGGGAGAGAAGGCGTCATCCCGGCGTCATCCCGGCGGCATCCGAATCCATCAGGCGTCCTTTGGCATGATCTGGAGGGTGAGCCCTCTTCCTCCGGCGACCACGATGCGAGTGCCCTTCTGGATGGGACGCCCCTGTTCCTCCGGTTCCGCCTTCCATGTCTCGCCGCGGACCTGCACGTAGCCGTGGGGGTCGCATGTCTCCGTGACCATGCCCTCTGCGCCGACAAGGCTGTGAACGTTCGCAGAATCGGTTTCGCCGAAGGAGCGCCAGAGCGCGGGGAACATGAGGACGTCTTTCAGAATCCAGAGGCTTGCGAGGCCGCCTGCCAGCCAGGGCGAAACGCCCGCCCATTCGACAAGGATCCAGAGCACGAGAAAAGCCAGGGCCGTGTCCGGTATCTGATAGAGGGTGTACTTTAGCAGGATGGATCGTTTTGTCTTTCCCGGCAGCATCCGGAAGTGTTTGAGACGTTTCATGTAGCAGGGATCCGTTCTCCGTTCGACGGGGGCCAGAGTGCGCATGACACTCTTCGTGCCCGGTTTGTGTGCCATTTCGGCTTTGCGGCTACATCCATCATTAACATGCCTCGCACTAAGGCGTCAAAAGGGTTGACAGGGTTACTTTCCATACGCTACTCTTTTTGTAAGTGAATAATCGATTCGGGTCCGGAATAGCGATTCCGGAGGATTTGCCGATGGTCGGGCCGCCATCTGATGCTAAGCGTATCGCGGCCCGTTTTTTTTCGCAAGACATTCGACAGGCGCTTGCCCAACCGCCGCACCCGCTTTTCCTCTTCGCACGACGATACCCGGAACACAGCAACCGATTTCATGTAAAGCCCCGACAACCCCTGTAAACGAAGCAAAGAAGTTCGAGGAGGTCGTCATGGACGCCCGTTACCTGGGGGGACTCGTTTCCCGCATCGCGAAAAATGCGAAGGTCATCATCGTGTCGAACCGGGAACCTGTGATGCATGAACGCGACGTGGGAGGGATCCGCATCGTCCGCCCTGCCAGCGGGATGGTGGCCGCCCTGGAGCCGATCGTCCGCGCGACGGGAGGCACCTGGGTCGCCCACGGATCAGGCACCGCCGACCGCCTTGTCACCGACGAAAAGGGGCGGATCGTCCTGCCCCCCGGGGACCCTCGATACACCCTGAGGCGCGTATGGCTGACCAGGAAAGAGGAGGAAGGCTATTACTACAACCTTTCCAACAAGGCCCTGTGGCCTCTCTGTCATATCGTGTACACCCGACCCCGCTTTTCCCGGCAGGATTGGGAAATCTACCGGGACGTGAACCGGCGTTTCTGCGATGCGGTACTCGAAGAGGTGGAAGGCGGGCCCGCCATCGTCTTTACCCAGGATTACCATCTGGCTCTGCTGCCCCGGATGCTGAGGCGGGAAAGACCCGATCTCACTCTTATTCACTTCTGGCACATCCCCTGGCCCAACCGCGAGGCCTTCCGGATTTTCCCCTGGGGTGAGGAACTTCTCGACGGGCTGCTGGGAAACGACATCATGGGTTTCCACATCCAGTACCACTGCAACAATTTCATGGACACGGTGGACCGGGGGATCGAGGCCAAGGTGGATTACGAGCGCTTCAGCATATTCCGCGGCGGCAGACCCACGCTTGTCCGGGCGTTCCCCATCAGCGTCGACTTTCATCAGATCGGCAGGGACGTGGCGTCGCAGCAGGTCGAGGAGAAGCGCGCGAGCTTCATCAAGGAACTGGGAGAGGGGATCCTGGAGACGAAGATCTTCGTCGGGGCGGACCGGATCGACTACACCAAGGGCATCCCGGAGCGGATGAAGGCGTTCGATCTTATGCTGAAGGATTACCCGGAGCTCCGGGGAAAGGTCACCCTTCTCCAACTGGCGGCGCCCAGCCGGACGCACATCGAGGAGTACCGCGATATCAACGAAGAACTGGACGATCTGGTCGATCAGATCAACTGGCGCCACCAGACCGAGGACTGGACGCCGATCCGGTACCTGCGGGCCCATCATGACTACCATGCCGTGTTGGCCTCGTACCGGATGGCCGACGTCGTCATGGTCACCTCCCTGCACGACGGCATGAACCTCGTGGCCAAGGAGTTCATTTCCGCCCGGACCGACGGTGACGGGGTTCTTCTGCTTTCCCAGTACACGGGGGCGGCCCGGGAGCTCCCCGATGCCCTCCTCGTGAATCCCTATGACATCGACGAGCTTGCCGATGCGATGTTCGAGGCCTTCCGCATGACGGAAAAGGAGCGAAAGAAACGGATGAAGCGGATGCGGTTGCAGGTCCAGAAGCACACGGTCTACGAATGGGGAGCCAGGATCTTCGAAGCGCTGGAAGGCGTCTTGGCCGTGAGGGAGGTTGCGTAGTGCTGCCAGCGGAGCTTACCCCGCAGCGTGTCTGGGTTTTCGATTTCGATGGAACCCTGTCCTTCCTGGTGCCCGATCGAAACGCCGCAGCACTGCTTCCCGAGGCCGGAGAACTGCTGTGGGCACTTGCAAGGCAGCCCCGGCAGGGCGTGGCCGTGCTTTCGAGCAGGATGCTGGACGACCTGATCACGAGGATCGGCATTGACGGGCTTTACCTGGGAGGCGGAAGCGGGGCCGAGTGGGTCCTGCCGGGAGGTGAGCGCAGAACGGCGGTCGGCAAGACACAAAGACTCGAGAGTGCCCGAAAAGCCGTCATCCCTGAGCTCGAGAAACTATCGGACATCCGGGGCGTCGATCTGGAAGACAAGAAATGGTCAGTCGCCGTCCATGTGAGGTATGTTTTGCCCGATGACCGCACAAGGGTCTCCGAGTTTCTTGGCGCCCTGAGTCGAACAGCGGGGATTCGTTTGCTTCGGGGGCCGGAGGTCTTTGAAATACAATTGCTCCCGGAGATCGACAAGCTTTTCGGTGTTATGATTCTCTGCGAGATGTTACACTTTGTTCCTGCTCCGGGGTCCCTCGTGTATGCCGGTGATGATGAAAACGACGCCCTCGTCATGCGCTGGGTGCTCCGGAAAGGGGGGACCGCCCTCTCCGTCGGGCGGGACCCGATGATCCCCGGGGTCGTGGTTCTCGAACATCCGGCCGCCCTTGTGACGGAGGTCCGCAGACTGGCCGGTCTGAATGCAGACAGACAGGAGGTCCCCAAATGAATCCTTTCGAGATCATGGACTGCTCGCTTCTGATTCGCATGAGCGGCCTGTCGCCGGCGTACAATCTGCGGGAATTGCGAGACCGGATCGCAGTCTGCGGCCCCGACGTCCTGTATCATCATTTCTGCGAGACGCCCCTGTCGCCGACCTTCGAATACCCGGACCACCGGAACGACTTCGCCGTCTGGGCAAGCCGCCGGCTCTCGGACAAGGTCCTGGCGGAACGCCTCGGGGCCGTCGACCCCTACGCCTGCCCGTCCATCGAGGGATTGAGGGAAGTCGTCCTCGATGTCATAGACGAACGATTGAGCGAGGTCACCATGATCCCCTGGGCGCGGCCTGGCCACGAGTTTTATTTCATGGAGGCGACGACCCTGGTCTTCGATTCAGGCGAGCGGGTCCGCGCCCTCCGCGAGCTTCCGGACGCCATTAGCCGCATGTCCAACGGGAGCATCTACTTTCACTTCCTGGAGGCCCAGCGCCGCCCGCCCGTCGGCATGGACGATTTTTCGAACTGGATCGGAGGGTTTGGAAAAACCGGGGCTCCCTGCGTGGAGGCCCTGCGCCGCATCGACTTTTACTTCTACACGCTCCGGGAGCTCCGGGAGGAGCTTGTGAGAGCGCTCGAACCGCTCCGGGGCAAGCGAACCTGAGACAGACAGGGGAGAGTCATGAACATTCAACAGTACGAACCGATTGTCGGCATCCCCGTCATCGGGCAGCTGCGAAGGCTCGGCGAGCGGCTGAAAGGTTTGCGTGTCGTCCATGTCAATTCCACCGCCGAAGGCGGCGGGGTGGCGGAGATTCTCGCCTGGATGGTACCCCTGATGAACGACCTGGGGCTGGACGCGCACTGGAGAGTCATCTCGGGGACGAACGAATTCTTCTCGGTGACCAAGGCGATCCACAACGGTCTTCAGGGCTATTCCGTCCTGCTCAAGAAGCGCGACTGGGACGTCTACCAGGATGTGAACCGGGAAAATGTCAAGTCTCTGAAGGACGAACTCGAAGAGGCGGACATCGTCGTCATCCACGACCCGCAGCCTGCTCCCCTGCTGGAGCTCTGCACGCGGCGGCGGGGACGGTGGATCTGGCGCTGCCATATCGATGCCAGCCACCCGTCCCGATCGGTTTGGAAGGGGCTCAAGCCCTTCGTGGAGAAATACGACGCGAGCATCTTCTCCATGTGCCAGTTCGCCCAACTGCTGCCCCATCCCCAGTATCTCATCGCGCCGAGCATCGACCCGCTGAGCGAAAAGAACATCGAACTCGACGACCATGAACTCGACACCGTGCGTGAGCAGTTCGATCTCAACCCCAGCGTCCCCGCGCTCGTGCAGATCTCCCGCTTCGACCGGTTCAAGGACCCCGTGGGGGTCATCGAGGCCTATCGCATGGTCAAGAAGATGACCCCCGTCCAGCTCGTCCTCGCGGGCGGTGGGGCCGCCGACGACCCGGAGGGGAAAGAGGTTCTCGACGCGGTGATGGAGGCCGCCGAGGGTGACCCGGACATTCATGTGGAGTTGCTGCCGCCGGCAGCGCATCGAACGGTCAATGCCCTGCAACGGATCGCCGACATCGTCGTCCAGAAATCGACCCGCGAGGGCTTCGGCCTGACCGTCACGGAGGGTCTCTGGAAGGGCAAGCCCGTCATCGGAGGGGATGCCGGGGGTATCCGCCTGCAGGTCGTCGACTACCACACGGGATTCCTCGTCATGACACCCGAGGGGGCGGCCAACCGCATCCGCTTCCTCCTGCACCACCGGGAGCAGTGCCGCAAAATGGGCGGGACGGGCCGCGAGCTTGTCCGGGAGTATTACCTCCTGACCCGGCACCTCAGGGAGTATCTGACCCTGGTGTACGCCCTGGTCGGGAAGACAACCGAACACACCGTCATGGTGTGAGATGAGACGGTCGATTGTCATTTTTACGGACCTGGACGGGAGCCTTCTGGACCACGAGGGGTATTCCTGCGACAGCGCCCTTCCCGCACTGGCCATCGTCCGGGCGCGTTCGATCCCCCTGGTCTTTGTCACGAGCAAGACCCGGACGGAAATCGAGCGACTGCAGGCGGAGTTGGACATCCGGGAGCCCTTTGTCGCGGAAAACGGAGGGGGGATTTTCTTCCCCGCCGGCTACCGGGGCTTTCGGATTCCCGGTGCGATCGAGCGGGGTGCGCATCGTCTCATCCTGACGGGCAGACCCTATGCCGAGATCCGCCGCTTCGTCGAGGATCGGAAAGCCCGCTTCCCCATCCGCGGCGCGGGAGATCTGAGCCTCGAAGAACTCGTGAATCTCACAGGCCTCACCCCGGAGCAGGCACGCTTGGCGAAGCAGAGGGAATTCACGGAGCCCTTCCTGCTTGCCGACGACGATGCGGAGCTCGCCGCCCTCCGGGAGGAGGCCGTCGCAGCAGGGTCTGAAGATCACGCGGGGAGGGCGCTTTCATCACCTGATCGGTGTCGGGCAGGACAAGGGGACGGCCGTGAGTCGGGTGACGGAGATCTTCCGGAAGAACCGGCGGGGGAGCTGCTGACCGTCGCATCGGGGACCGGCCCAACGACTATTTCCATGCTCTCCGTCGTGGACATCCCGGTTCTGATGCCCCACCCGGACGGACGTTACGAGGAACTGATCCTGCCGAATCTGCTCAAGGCGCCGTACCCGGGAAGCCTCGGGTGGGGAGAAGCCGTCACGGGCATCCTCGAAGGGCTGGAGGCCGGGACCGGATGAATGGAAACAGGAGGAAGCGACGACCATGACAGACGCAAACCGGTTCTCGACGACCCTCAGGGATCACGCGCGAAAGACCATCGAGAAGCTCCGCTACGCCGACATCGTCATCGGCATCCCCTCCTACTACAGCGGGTCGTCCATCGTGCACGTGATCCAGACGATTGCCGAGGGCCTCGAGCGTCATTATCCCGACGCCAAGGCCGTCATCCTGGTCGCTGACGGGGGCTCCACGGACGACTCGCGCGAGATCGCGAACCTCGTACAGATTCACTCCTACCACATCAAGAAGATCGTCACGATCTACCGGGGTGTGCCCGGAAAGGGATCGGGGCTTCGGACCGCCTTCGAGGTCGCCAACTTCCTCCAGGCAAAGGCAGTGGCCGTCTTCGACTCGGACCTCGTCTCCATCAGGCCTGACTGGGTCCGCAACGTCTTGGACCCCGTGTTCAAGGGATACGACTTTGTTGCGCCCTTCTACCGGCGCTACAAGCTCGACGGCACCATCACCAACACGATCGCATACAACCTCACACGGGCGCTTTACGGAGCCCGCGTGCGCCAGCCCATCGGCGGCGACTTCGGGATCTCCCAGAAACTGGCAAAATATTACTTCGACCAGGACGTCTGGGAGACGGACGTGGCCCGTTTCGGCATCGACGTCTGGATGACGACGACGGCCGTCGTGGGCGGCTTCAAGCTCTGCCAGGCACGTCTGGGAGTCAAGGTCCACGGCGAAAAGGACCCCGGCGCCGACCTGGGGCCCATGTTCCGCCAGGTCGTGGGCACGATCTTCCAGCTCATGGAAACCAACGCCGGGTACTGGCAGAAGGTCCGGAAGTCCCGGGACGTCCCGGTCCTGGGCGAGGAGCTCGAACAGGAGCCGGCCCCCTTCGAGATCGATCAGGAGGGCCTCATCGACTATTTCCGGATGGGCTGGGCGAACTTCTCGGGCGTCTGGCATCGTATCGTCGAGGAGCGGGACCTCGAGGTGATCCGGGGCCTCGTCTCGATCTCACGCCGGGAGGACTTTCATCTGCCCGTCGAGACGTGGGTGCGCATCGTCTACCGCTACGCCCGCTATTTCCACGCGACCCCGCGGCAGCGCTTCAAAGTACTCGACACGATGGTTCCGCTCTACAACGCCCGGGTGGCAAGCCTCATCAACGAGGTGAGAGACAAGAACCCCGACGAAGCGGAAAGACTCTTTGAAGCCCACGCCCTGGCATTCGAAAAGATGAAGGACTACCTGATCAAGATCTGGAACGAGGAGGTGCACGATGGCTGATTTCTGGCAGCACGGCATGATCACGACGTTGCAAAAGTTGCGGGAGCGCCCCGTCGGGGAACTCGAGGCGGAGCTCAAGGCCATTGCGCGGCGCCGCAAGCTCGTATTGCTGCTGCCCGCGCTGTATTCGGAATTCGAGACCCCGGCCATGCCCCGGATCATCGAGGAATTGAAGGATGTGGACTACCTCCACAAGGTCGTTCTCTCCCTGGACCGGGCCGGCAGCAGGGAGTTTGAAAAGGCAAGGGAGCGCATGTCCGTGCTGAAGTCCCCGGTGAAGGTTGTCTGGCACGACGGCCCGCGAATGAAGAAACTTTACCGGGAGCTGGTCAGAAACGATTTCTCCATGGCCCACCCCGGCAAGGGGCGGTCGGTGTGGATGAGCCTCGGCAGCATCCTCTCGGAGCGGGATGTCTACGCCGTCGCCCTGCACGACTGCGACATCGTCAATTACCGCCGGGAAATGCTGGCGCGGCTCGTCTACCCCGTGGCGCATCCGGCCCTGGATTTCGAGTTCAGCAAAGGGTACTACGCCCGCGTGACGGACCGGCTCTACGGACGCGTGACGCGGCTTTTCTACACTCCCATGATCCGGACGCTACGCCGCATCCTGGGCTTCAATCCCTTCCTGTCGTACCTGGACAACTTCCGCTATGCCCTGTCGGGTGAGTTCGCCTTCATCTCGAGCCTCGCGAGAGGCATCCGGATATCGCCCACGTGGGGGCTCGAGGTGTCGCTGCTGAGCGAGGTTTACCAGCGGGCGTCCATCAACCGGATCTGCCAGGTAGAGCTGGCGGAGACCTACGAGCACAAGCACCAGGTACTCCGGAAGGAAAAGCCCAACGAGGGGCTCCTCCGCATGGCAGGCGACATTGCGAGAGCTCTCTTCCGGGTCCTCACCCAGGACGGGATCGTCCTGAGCGAGGCTTTTTTCCGGACGATGCTCACGGCATACATCCAGGAAGCCCGGGTCACCATCGAAAAATACCACGCCCTGTCGCTTATCAACGGGCTCACCTACGACCGCCACAGCGAGATCGAGGCCGTCGAGTTTTTCGTCGGCGCGCTCCGCAAGGCGATCGCCGATTTCGTGGAAGACCCCATTGGCGTTCCGATGCTTGCTGCCTGGGTCCGCGTCAACGCCGCGATCCCGGACTTCGAGGACCGGATCAGCGAGGCCGTGGAGATGGACAATGCCTAGGGAAGCCCGGCATCCGGCGCGCGTCCTGCATCCCCGGGTGTTCGCCCGGGCGACGGCGATCGGTCGCCTGTTCATGGGCAGCGTCGGCCCATGCGTCGTCCATGGCAGTCCCGCACCGGTCCTGCTTGTTCCCGAGGCTTCCTGAAAAGGCGTGGGGCGATACGGATCAGCCGGGTGGTACGAATGAAAGCAAGGAGGCTTGTAGCGAACGTGACGCGAGGGCGCCATGCCGACTTCGGGGGTCGCCATGGAGGGCCACGGGAACTTGTTTCTCCGGAGCATGGTACTTGCCTGTTTCGACCCTGTCGCGTTCGGGAGGGCTCCGGCTCGGCCGATAAGCAATTGATCGGCGGGCCTTCGGGCCCTGCGACGGGCAGACGTTCCGACGATGCCGCACCGGAACGAACCGGCCGGCGGCGGCAGCGATTCTTCAGTGCAAAGGCGTTGGTGCATGTCGAAGACATTCGAACTCCTGAAACCGGAGATCGAGGAGCTGATCGCAAATCGGCAGTGGGACGATCTCCGCGAACTGCTCGTCGAGCTTCCCGAACCGGACATCTCAGACACCATCGAGCGTCTGGGCGAGAGGGACCGCATCGTCGTCCTGCGTCTTCTGCCGCGGGAGATGCTTTCGGAGGTCTTCTCCTACCTCGAGGACAGGACGCAGAAGAATCTCCTCCAGGCGCTCACGACGGAGGAGACCCGGATGATCCTGGCGGGGCTGAGCCCCGACGACCGGGCGGAATTCCTGCAGGAGCTTCCCGGCCAGGCCATCCAGAAGATGCTGAACCTGCTGAGCCCTGAAGACCGCCGGGAAACCCTGCAGCTTCTCGGCTATCCCGAGGAGAGCGTTGGCCGTCTCATGACGCCCGACTATGTGGCCGTGCGCCCCGAATGGACGGTCGACGAGGTCCTGGCGCACGTCCGCGTCAAGGGAAGGGACAGCGAGACGATCAACGTCGTCTACGTCACCGACACCCGGTGGAAGCTGATCGGCGTTCTGGGCCTGCGGCGGCTCATCCTTGCGGCGCCGACCGAGCGGATCGACGAGATCATGGAAGAGTCGGTCATCCGCATCTCCGCCTTCGAAGACCGCGAGAAGGCCGTTCAGCTCATCCAGCGATACGATATCACGGCCCTGCCCGTCGTGGACACAAGCGGCATTCTCCTCGGCATCGTGACGATCGACGACCTCTTCGACGTGGCCGAGGAGGAAGTGACGGAAGACTTCCAGAAATCGGCCGCGGTGCATCCCCTGAAAGCGAGCTACCGCGAGTCGTCCGTCCTGTCGCTCTACGGCAAGCGGGTGACCTGGCTTGCCTCCCTGCTCGGGATCAGCGTCGTCACGACGGGGATTCTCTCGGCCCAGGCGGACACGATGAACTCGGCCATCGCGCTGGCCTTCTTCATCCCGCTGCTCATCGGGACGGGCGGCAACACGGGAAACCAGTCGGCGACACTCATGATCCGGGCGCTGGCCACGGGCGATATCCGCGAAGGGCAGTGGCTCAAGGCCCTCCTGAGGGAAATCGGGATCGGGCTGCTTCTCGGGATTACCATGGGCCTGGCAAGCTGGGTTCTCGGTTTCTTCAAGGGCGATTCCCGGATCGCCCTGATCGTCTCCCTGGCCATGGTCTGCATTGTCATCCTGTCAAGCGTCCTCGGTGTGATCCTGCCTGTGATTCTGCAGCGCCTCCGGATCGACCCCGCCGTGGCGAGCAACCCCCTGATCGCATCGGTCATGGACATCCTGGGGCTGCTGATCTATTTTTCGATTGCGCAGGCCGTTCTGGCCGCGGTGTGAGAAGGAGAAACGAATGTGAACGCTTTGAGAATCCTCATGGTTGCCGCGGAGATGGCCCCGTTGGCCAAGGAAGGCGGCCTGGGAGATGCGGTGGGCGCCCTTGCGAAGGTGCTCTCGACCCGCGGACACGATGTCAGGGTCGTCATGCCCCTGTACGGGAGAATCGACCGGGGTGCCTGGAAGCTCAGACCGACAGGCTCTCCGCTGCCGGTGCCCATGGGGAGCCTGGGGCACCTGGAGTGCGCTGTTCTCGAGGGGACCCTCCCGGGCACCGGCGTGCGCGTCCATTTCATCGATTACGCCCCGTTCTACGGGAGGCGGGGAATCTATCAGGAAGACGGGGAAGGATACCCGGACAACGGCGAGCGCTTCGTCTTTCTGTCCAAGGCGGTCCTGGAGATCGCCCGGTGCGAGGGCTGGAGGCCCGACGTCGTTCACGTCCACGACTGGCACACGGCCGCGATCCCCGTTTTTCTCGATACGATTTATCGGGACGATCCTGTGCTCCGGGATATCGCCAGCCTCCTGACCGTCCACAACATGCTGCACCAGGGCGTGTTCGACAAATCGCTCATGGACGTGCTCGGGGTCGGCTGGGAGCACTTCCATCCCGGCGAGTTGGAGTTCTTCGACAGTGTCAATCTCCTGAAAGGCGGGATCGTGCATGCCAGCCTCATCAACGCCGTGAGCCCGACCTATGCGCGGGAGATCCTGCGTCCCGAATTCGCCTACGGGATCGAGGGTGTCGTGCGGGGGCGTGGCGCCGATCTGTCCGGCATCCTCAACGGCGCGGACTACGAGGAGTGGAACCCCGAGGCGGACCCGGTGATCGCCGCGAGATATTCGGCAGGCGATCTCTCGGGCAAGGTCCTCTGCAAGAGGGATCTCCAGCGTGTCCTGGGTCTGCCCGAAGAGCCTGCCGCGCCCCTGTTCGGGGTCGTCTCCCGGCTCGTCGGGCAGAAGGGGATCGATCTGCTGGCGGAGGCCCTGCATCGAATCCTCGATCTCGATGTCCAGGTCGCCCTGCTGGGATCGGGCGATCCCTGGGCGCACGCGTTCTTCGAAGATCTCGCCCGGCAGCGTCCCGGCCGGTTTGCCTGCCGGATCGGCTACGACGAGACACTCGCCCACAGGATCATCGCCGGGGCCGACTTCTTTCTCATGCCGTCGCGATTTGAGCCCTGCGGGCTGACGCAGATGTACGCCATGTGCTACGGGACCCTTCCTGTCGTCCGGGCAACGGGCGGGCTAAACGACACAGTGGAGAACTTCAACGAGGAAACCCTGGAGGGGACAGGATTCACGTTTCACGATGCGATGTCCAGTGCCCTCTTCGGCACGATACAGTGGGCGACACACACCTACTCCACCCGGCCGGAAGCCTTGGAAACGCTGATTCGCAGGGCCATGGCGAAGCGCTTCAGCTGGCAGGAGGCGGCCGAAAGATACGAAGGGCTCTACCGGATGGCTTTGGACCGCAGGGGATCCGGTAAGGCGGCAAAAGAGGCGGGTGAGAAGGCGCGAACCGGTCGGGAGGCATGAAGCGCGTCAGGGCTTACCATTTGCAGTATCCTTTCCTTTACGCGGCGTATCCTCGGTGAAGAGGTCCTGGCCGGCTTTCATCGTGCGGAATTCCTTCGATTCTGGTTTTTTATGCCCAGGCGCCTCGCGATCGGAGCCCACCCTTTTCTCTTGCCGTATTAGTATTCCGCCATTACCCGGTCCATGGGCTGCCCGGAAATTTCCCCCAGTCGAAAGACCGTGTAGGCATCCGACGGCTGCGGAACGTCGCTCAATACGGCGCTGACCTGCTCGTCGTCTGCCCCGAAACGGTCGGCAAGTCTCGGCTTGAAGGTTGCGGAATCCGCCCGGGCCCGGATGTTGAAATCCCGCACCCAGACGAAATCGCCTGCCGTCACGATGGGCGCAAAAAGAAGCAGCATCGCTACAACGCCGCCGAAAGCCCTGGATGCTCTCATCATCAACTCCCTCCGCCCTGTCCGGATCCCCGTCGAACGACGCCGGCTCGAATGGCCTTTCAGGCCCTCTCTCCCGCCGGCCCTCCTGCGGAGAGCCGGAAACCCTGTTTGCGGTCTCGGCTGTGGTTGATTCGACAGTGCCGGGGTGTACGGTTCTGCTTCCTCGATTCAGGGGGGAGAGAGAATCGCCCGGCCGGGCCCAATCGGCCGTGGCCGGCCGACGGCCGGGCCGAGCCTTGTACTCGCCCCGGCACTGCGCGATCCGCTTTCTGCAGCATGCATTGCCGAAAAGATCCCAGACACAAAAAAGGCCCCCAACTGAAATCCATCAGATGGCGGCCCGACCATCGGCAATCCCTCCGGAAACATCGTCCCGGACCCGCTTGCCTGTCCTGAATGTCCTGAAAACATTAAAATTCGGTTGAACTTGTCAAGACCGGATTCGGGATGGCGGCCACCCGCAGCATGCCTATCTTCATGCGGCATCAAAGGACTGGAAGTCGTGAAAGGGGTGTGTTACAAACCCGTAACGTCTGTTCCGGGTCCAGCGCCCGGCGGCGAAAATCCGATTCGGAGGAGGGGGGACATGAAGATTCAGGAGATCAAGGCAAAGGATCTGAAGCCGAAAAAATTCATCGACGAGAAGGTCCACGAGATCCGGGAGATCGCGGGCGACGGGATCGCCATCAGCGCGCTTTCGGGCGGTGTGGACTCGTCGGTCGTCACGGCGCTGGCGCACAAGGCGCTGGGGAAAAAGCTCAAGACCTACTTCATCGACAACGGGATCATGCGGGAGGGCGAGCCGAAGAAGGTGAAGGCCCTGTTTGCGGAGCTGGGCATCCCCGTGACGATCGTCGATGCCCGAGCTGCCTTTTTTGACGCCATGAAGGGCATTACGGACCCCGAGCTGAAACGCGAGGCCATCACCCAGACCTTCTACAGGAAAGTATTCCGCGACCTCGTGCTGAAAAGCAAGGCCACGGTGCTGCTGCAGGGGACGATCCTCACCGATGTCGAGGAGACGGCTGCCGGGATCAAGCGCCAGCACAACGTCTTCGAGCAGATCGGCATCGACCCGAAGAAGGCCTTCGGCTACAAGATCAGCGAGCCCCTCGTGGAGCTCCGCAAGGACGGAGTCCGCAAGGTCGGTATGGCCCTGGGGCTCCAGAAATCGCTATTCGACCGGATCCCCTTCCCGGGGCCGGCCCTGGCGGCGCGGGTCATCGGTGAGGTGACGCCGATGAAGATCGCGCTTGTGCGCAAGGCGACGGTCATCGTCGAGGAGGAACTCCAGAAGGTGAAGGCCTTCCAGTACATGGCGATCCTCCACGAGGACCGCGTCACAGGCATGCGCGCCGGCAAGCGGGATTTTGGCCTGCAGATCGAGATCCGCTGCTGGGACAGCATCGATGCCAGGAAGGCCACGCCTACAAGGCTTCCCTGGCAGACGCTCGAGCGGATCGCAGGGAAGATTCTCGACAGCGTGCCCGGCGTGGTGAGCGTGACCTACAACCTTGCCACCAAGCCGCCCTCCACGATAGAAGCCATCTGAGCTTCCAGGAGGAATCGATCAATCTGCGGTTTGGGAACTATTCAGAGGCGGGAGAGCAGGCGCTGCTTTCCCACCTTTTTTGCTGCCAGGGGCAGCTAAAAAAAGGTGGAGGATGATGGCCGCCATGTATATACTGATCCGCATGCAAGCGCATCGCAGACTCGTTCTCTGCGCGGAGCCTGCAATAGGAGAATGGGACGGAGAGGATCACCGGGTCACATGACGTCGTTCGATGAAAAAGTGCAGAGCGTCCGGGGAGGGCCCCTGGTGGCGAAAGAGGTCGCCATTCTTCAGGTCAACCTGGGTTATGCCTGCAACATGAGCTGCAAGCACTGCCACCTTTCGGCGGGACCCGGCAGAAAAGAGATGATGAGCCTTGAGACGATCGAGACGGTGCTTGGCGTGCTGCGTCGGGAAAGGATCGGGACGCTCGACATCACGGGCGGCGCCCCGGAACTTCATCCTGAACTGTGCAACCTGGTTCGCGAGGCGCGCCGCATCGGAGCCCGCGTCATCGTCCGCACGAACCTTACCGTCCTGGAGGAGCCCGCGTGCAGGGATCTCCCCGAATTCTTCCGCGACCATCGTGTCGAAGTCATTGCATCCCTGCCGGGCGATACCGGGGCGAGTGTGAGCCTGGTACGGGGCAGGGGTGCCTTCAGCAGAAGCCTGAGGGTCCTCAGAGTACTTAACGACAGGGGATACGGGACCAACGGACTTCAACTCCATCTGGTCTATAACCCGCCGGGAGCAGCTCTCGCCCCCTTGCAGAAGGATATCGAGATGGAGTTCCGCAAGACACTCCGCTCCCGCCACGGGGTCGTCTTCAATTCCCTCTATGTATTTCCGAACATGGCGCTGGGACGATTCCGCGATTTTCTCCTCAGGAACGGCCAGCTGGACTCATACATGAGCATGGTCCGGGAGGCGTTCAACCCCTCGACCCTGGAGGGGCTCATGTGCCGCGACCTGGTTAGCGTCCGCTGGGACGGCTCTCTTTTCGATTGCGACTATAATCAGTCTCTCGACCTCGCAGTCGACAGTACCTGTCCCCGACACATCGCCGATTTCGACATCGGGCGGCTTTCGCGCCGTCGAATCGTGACGGGTGAGCACTGCTTCGTCTGCGCAGCCGGTCAGGGAGGCACCTGACTGGGTGCGATTGCCTAGCAGGCGGTCCGCCTGCACCTCAAAAACGAGTGAAGAAGTGAAAAAGTGTCTGAGTGTTTGAGTGAATGAATAAAACACACTCCGGCACTCAGACACTTCAACACTCAGGCACTTCTTCACCCGAACGGGTGACCCCTGTTGCTCTCTACTTGCCGGTGAACGTCGGCTTGCGTCTGGCGAGGAACGCGCCGACTCCCTCCCGGGCATCGGCCGTTTTCGACATGTCGGCGATCCCCCGGGCTTCGAGCTCCATCTGCGTCTCCAGCGACTCCGAATAGGTTCCGCACAGCAGTTTCTTCACCGAGCCGAATGACCGTGTGGGACCGGCAGCGAGGGTCTTCGCCAGCTTCTCCGCTTCCTGCATCAGCTCCGCGTCGGGGATGACCCGGTTCACCAGGCCCCATTCCAAGGCCTCCTGTGCGCTGAGTCTGCGGTTCGTCAGCATCAGCTCCTTGGTTCTCAGCAACCCGATGAAGCGGGGCAGCAGGCAGGTCATCGCGCCGTCCGGTGAGAGAGCCGCCGCCGTGTAGGCCGCCGTGAACGACGCCGATTCGGCGGCCAGCACCAGGTCCCCGGAGATGGCAAAGCTCATCCCCATCCCCGCTGCGGGCCCGTTGACGGCAGTCACCAGCGGTTTGTCCATGCGCATGAAGCGCGAGGCAGCCGCGTGGCAGTACACGGTCATTTCCTTCAGGGCTTGCGCCAGCCCGTCGCCGGATTCTGAAAAATACTTCAGATCGCCTCCGGCGCTGAAGAACTTGCCGCGCCCGGTGAGCAGGGCCGCCCGGATGCCCGGGTCCTCGTCGCAGCGGATGGCCGCGTGCATCAGTTCCTTGCCCGAGGTCATGATGAGCCCGTTTGCCGCTTCGGGACGGTTCAGGGTGATGATGGCCACCTGATCCTTCACTTCGAACAGGATCGTCTCGTAATTCATCTGCTCTCCCTCCTTTGTTCCATCGATGGTTTTCACTTATGAGTGCACTAGAACAATTGCGCGAGTGAGAAAAAACGATTACAGGTTATTTCATCACTCAGACACTCAGGCACTTCGACACTCAATCACTTCTTCATGCCAAAGACCGGGTGCCGGGCGGCGGCGATGCGCACCAGCCGGCTGCCCATCTGGCCGTATGAGTGGCCGGCGAGCTCCGCCATGAGGGCCAGGCTGGCGTCGGCGCTGATGTCGGGGTTGGGGTTCGGGTCCAGCAGGTAGAAGACGCCGTCGCGAAGCCGGAAATCGAAGCGGGCGTAATCCCGGATCCCCATGGCCCGGTATGCGTCTCGGGAGACTTCTTCCAGCAGGCGAAGCTCATCCGCGGTCAGCGGGGCGGGTGCGACGGTGCGGATCTCGGTGTAATGGCGCGAGCCCGGCGTGAACTTGGCGTCCCACGAGCAGAGCCTCTCGCGCAGGTCGCTGAAGGCGGAGAACTCCATCTCGACGGGCGGCAGCATCTCCACGGCCTCGTTTCCCCAGAGGGTCACCCGGAATTCCCTGCCGTCGATGAACTCCTCCACCAGGGCGGCCTGCCGATACGTCTCGGTGACGAAAGCGATGCGCCCCCTGAGCGCATGCAGGTCCAGGACGACGGCCTCGGGCGTGATCCCGATGCTGCAGTGCTCGCGGACGGGCTTCACGATGGCGGGGAACCGGTCCCACACCGCGCGCTGCGCCGTCGAGCAGACGCACCCCTCCGGCGTCGGCACGCCGGCGCGAAGCAGGACATCCTTGACCCTTTCCTTGTCCCCGCTGAGCCTCAGGACCGGCGGCGGCGAGCCCGAGTAGGTGAACCCCATCTCTTCGAGGGTCTCTGCGGCCAGCGCGTCGCTGTGGACGATCCCGGGGATGGCTTCGCACCAGTTCAAAACGATGAAATGGTCGGGCCTGTATGGAGAAAGGAATCTCCGCAGGTCCGGATCGTTGACCTGGACGGGAGTGACGGGATGGCCGACCTGCCGCAGGGCCTCGATCAGTTCCTGTGTCGCGGTCACCGCTTCGTCCTGTTCAGGCGGTTCCCACGCGGGGTCGATGTTGTAGAGAAGCAGCACGGGCAGATCCTGCGGTCCCGGCTCACGGCCCGATGGCGGCTTCTTCCCTCCCGGGGATTCTACGGCCGGCTGCGCGCTCTTGCGCCGCGGCTTGTGGATCGTCTTACCCGTCTTATGCTTATCCGTTGTCATGAGTCCTCTGCATTTCTTGTGTTCAGCTGTCGCTTTCGCGGCTATGAAGTTAGGAAGAGCAGAAGTGAGGAAGCGCGGATTAGAAAAGAAAATAAATCGTTCATCCACTCCGATCTTCCGCTCTTCATAACTTCCTGACTTCCATCTTTATCACTGCGTCATCACGTACTTCTGCTCCTCCTTCGGCACGAACCAGCGGATCACGTTGTGGCCGATGCCGATGGGGGCGGGATCGATCCCGCGCACCCGGGCGTTGAAGATGGGCAGCGCGTCGGGCACGTAGAGGAAGATGTAGGGCTGATCCTCCGCCAGGATCTCCTGGATGCGGTCGTAGCATCGCTTGCGCTCGGCGCGGTCGAAGGTGCTGCGGCCCCTCTCCAGCAGCGCGTCCACTTCCTCGTTCTTGTAGGAGATGAAATTCAGTTCGCTCGGCCCCGTCTTGCTCGAGTGCCACACGTCGTAGAGGTCGGGGTCCATGGGGATCGTCCACCCGAGAATGACGGCATCGAAACGGCGCTTGTTGATGAACTCCTTGATGAAGGCGGCCCACTCGATGACCCGGATCTTGACGGATATGCCCACCTCGGCGAGTCTTCGCTGGACAATCTCCGCCGTCTTTGCGCGGACCTCGTTTCCCTGGTTGACGAGAAGCTCGAACTCGAACCGCTGGCCCTTCTTGTCGAGGATGCCGTCGCCGTCCGTGTCCCGCCAGCCCGCCTCGGCGAGGAGTTCCAGGGCCTTCTTCGGGTCGAAGGGGTATCGTTTCACGTCGGCGTTGAACTGCCAGGTGCCCGGCTTGAAGGGCCCCGAGGACTCCTTTCCCAGGCCGAGCAGCACCCCGCCGATGAGCTCTTCCTTGTTGACGGCAGAGGCGAGGGCCTGCCTGACCTTCCTGTCTGCAAACATGGGGTTCTGCAGATTGAAGCCGAGGTAGGTGTAGGAAAAGGAAAGATAGCGGTATTTGCGGAAGTGGGTCCGGAAGTACTGGTTTTCCGTCTGCCGGGTGTACTGCAGCGGCGTGAGCCCCATCTGGTCGATGCCGCGTGCGCGAAGCTCGAGGAACATGGTGGCCATGTCGGGAATGATCCGCATGACGCGTCCGTCGAGGAAGGGCCTGCCCTCGAAATAGTCGGGGTTGTAGACGAGGACGATCTTCTGGCCCGTCTTCCACTCCTTGAAGCGGTACGGCCCCGTCCCGATGGGGTGGCGCGCGAGCGGGCTTTTGGTCACGTCTTTCCCTTCCATCAGATGCTTCGGCATCACGGAGGAGCCCCAGCTCATGAGCGCGGGGGCGAAGGGCTTGTCGTAGGTCACGCGGAAGGTGTGAACGTCGAGGACCTCGGCCTTCTTGACCTTGAGGAAATCCCCGGCGTAGGCCGTGGGCGTCTTCGGGTCGATGGTGAGCCGGTAGGTGAACAGGACGTCTTCGGCCGTGAAGGGCTGCCCGTCGTGCCAGCGGACCCCCTTTCGCAGGTGAAAGGTGATGACGAGGCCGTCTTTCGAGATGTCCCAGGATTCGGCCAGATCGCCGACGACATTGAGATCCCTGTCGTACTTTACGAGGCCGTTGAAGATGAGAGACGAGATGCTGTGCGAGGCGTTGTCCGTGGCAAGTACGGGGATGAGGTTGCTTGCATCGCCGATGGAGCCCTCCACCAGGATGTCCCCGTAGGCGGGAATATCCTGCCCCTCGCGGACGGCGACGGCCCCCTCGTCCCGGTCGGGGCCCGAACAGGCGGGGATCATCAGCAGGAGTCCCAGGATGGTCGCGACAGCCCTGGCGAATGGTCCTTTCATGGGAAGGGACTCTATCTCAAAGGCTTTTCTTTTTCAACGGAATTGGAGGATTCGGATTGATTTGAGGAGGGTTTTTCTATTTTTCCGGACGTGTCTTCGGGCAAACAGCCGTAACTGCGCTCGTGGGTCACGACGGCGCACCATAGCGCTCGCAGTCTTGAACGGACGTCCTGGAGAGTCATGGCGGGTCTGATTGCAGGCTTGAGGTTTCAGGCCCTGTCTTCCCTATACCCTATACCCGAGCCCCTATTCGAGCAGCTTCCCGATCCGGTTCCAGCGCACGCCGCTGTTGTCGCTGTCCCAGGAGAAGTAGATGATGAAGGCCTTCCCGATGACGTCCTCGAGCTTCACGAAGCCCCAGAAACGGCTGTCGTAGCTCTGGTCGCGGTTATCGCCCATGACGAAGAGGGTCCCCTCGGGGACCTTGATGGGTCCCAGGTTGTCTCTGCGCTGGATCGACTTCGGGTAGATGACGTCCTCCACGTGGACCCCGTAGGGATCGTCCAACGGCGCGTCGTTGATGAAGACCTTCTTGTTCCGGATCTCCACCGTGTCGCCTCCCACCGCGATGACCCGCTTGATGAAGTCCTTCGTCTTGTCCTCGGGGTAGATGAAGACGGCGATGTCGCCCCGCTGGGGCTGGCCGAAGGGGATGATCGTGTTACGGAGGTAAGGGAGCTTGACGCCGTAACTGAACTTGTTCACCAGGATGTGATCGCCGATCTCTAGGGTCGGCTTCATGGATCCCGAGGGGATCTTGAAGGCCTGGACGACGAAGGTCCTGATGAAGGCGGCGATCAGGATGGCGATGATGATCGCCTCTGCATACTCCCTGATTTTTGCGGTTTTCGGATTCGAGGTCATGTGTCGTTCGTCTTTCTCAGGAGTAGATGGCCATGAGCGAGATGATCACCATGGCAAGGCCGCAGAGGCCTTTGGCAAAAAGTCCGGTCAGGCGGCCCATCATGGCGCCGAAACCGGCCCTGGCAGCCGGCTTGAGGTCCTTCTGGTTGAGGATCTCGACGACGAAGGCCCCCAGGAGTGCCCCGAGGAAGGAGCCGATGAGGGCCCCGAGACCCAGGAAAACGGGGGTCAGGAGAAGGGCCCCGATGACCCCGCCGATGAGCGAGGCCGCAATGCCCCGCTTCGAGGCGCCGTAGCGCCTTGCCCAGGTGATCCCCAGCAGGAACTCGAGGGATTCGGCGATGGCCGAGATCACGACGAGCACAAGCAGGATCTTGAAGCCGATCCTGTCGAAGCCCGTCACCAGCGCGTAAACGAGAACATTCAAAAGGATCACCAGCGTGCCGGGCAGCCCCATCAGGATCGAGAAGAACCCGATGAGCAGAACCAGGATGAAAATGGTCAGGCCTACAGCTTCCAGGGGCGACACGTCCTTACTTCCTCTTGCGCTTGGACGGCATGTACCGCTCCATGAACAGCACGAAGGGGCTGGCGATGAATACGGTGGAATAACACCCGGCGATCACGCCGACAAACATGGCGAAAGCGAAATCGAAGATTACGGGTCCGCCCAGCACGAGCAGCACCACGAGCACCAGGAACACGGTGAGCGAAGTGAGGATCGTCCGGCTCAGGGTTTCGTTGACGCTCACATTCACGATCTGCCTCAGGTCCGCTCGGATTTTTTTGCGCACATTTTCGCGGATGCGGTCGTAGATGACGATCGTGTCGTTGATGGAGAAACCGATGATGGTGAGCAGCGCCGCCACCGTGTTCAGGGTGAACTCCATGTTCAGGAGCGAGAGCACCCCCACCGTGAAGAGCACGTCGTGGATCAGGGCCAGGATCCCGCCCACGGCGTAACGGAACTCGAAACGGAAGCCGATGTAGATCAGCATGGCAACCCAGGCCAGCGCCAGGGCAAGGATCGCCTTCTGGGTCAGGTCCTTGCCGACTTTCGGGCCTACCGCTTCGACCCTCCGGATTTCGTAGGACCCCTGGCCGAAGGCCTTCGCCAGGGCGCTGTCGATCCGGTCGGTCAGGAGTTTGAGGTCCGCCGCCGTCTCCGGGGTCCGGATCAGGAACTCCCGGTTCTCGGCGGCGCCGAACTCCTGGATGGTGCTGTTTTCGAGCTGAACGCCGTCCAGTGCCGAGCGTATCCCGTCCGTGGAGGCCTCTTTCTGAAACTTGACCTGCACGACGGCCCCGCCGGCGAAATCGACGCCGAGGTTGAGACCGCCGTGGTAGACGATGGATGCGATCCCGATCAGGATGAACGCGACGGAGGCGATGACCGCGGCCTTCATCTTGCCGACGAAATCGAATTGGGTGTCCGGCCGTATCAATTCAAACATGATGTATCCCCGTGTGCGCCAGAGGCGAGTTTTCTCTATCTGCCCGGAAACTAGATGCTCAGCTTCTCGATCTTCCGGGTCGAGGTGAAGTAATCGAAGATGATCCGGGTGACGAAGATGGCCGTGAACATGCTGGCTATGATGCCGAGGGTCAGCGTCACGGCGAACCCCTTTACCGGCCCCGACCCGAACTGGAAGAGGAATACCGCCGCGATGAGCGTCGTCACGTTCGAGTCGAAGATGGTCAGGAAGGCCTTCGTGTAGCCCGCGTCGATGGCCGCCCGCGGCGTCTTGCCGGTCCGCAGCTCTTCGCGGGTGCGCTCGAAGATGAGCACGTTGGCATCGACGGCCATGCCGACCGTGAGCACGATGCCGGCGATGCCCGGCATCGTGAGGGTTGCGTCGAAGAGGGCCATGGCCCCGAGCAGCAGGACGAGGTTGAGCACCAGGGCGATGCAGGCCACGACGCCCGACCATCTGTAGTAGATCACGATGAAGACGAAAACGATCAGGAAGCCGATGATCGTCGACAGAATGCCCTTGTCGATGGAATCCTGGCCCAGCGACGGGCCCACGGAGCGCTGCTCGAGGATCTTGACCGGCGCCGGCAGGGACCCTGCCCGCAGCACGATAGCCAGGTCCCGCGCCTCTTCCATGCCGAAGGCGCCCGTGACCTGGGCATCGCCGCCGGAGATCCTCTCCTTGATGACGGGCGCCGAGTAGACGACGCCGTCGAGGATGATGGCAAGCCTCTTGTTCACGTTCTCGCCGGTGATCCGGTCGAAGTCCTTCGCCCCCTGCGGGTTGAACTTGATGGCCACGTAGGGCTCGCCGAAGCGGTCGCTGATCTTCACCTGGGCGTTCTCGAGCGACTGGCCCGTCAGCAGGGTGCGCTCCTTCAGGAGGTACATGGAATCCTTACGGGTGCCGGTGCCCTCGCTTTTCTCGCGGGAGCCCTTCATCAGGATGCTCCCTGCCGGGACGTTGCCCCGGAGCGCCTCCTCGAGGCCATGCTCCTCGTCGACGAGCTTGAACTCCAGCAGGGCCGTCCTGCCGATGAGGTCGATGGCCCTTTTCGGGTCCTTGATTCCGGGCAGCTGGATCAGAATCCGGTCTTCGCCCTGGGGAATGATCTCGGGCTCCGTCACACCGAACTGGTCCACGCGGTTGCGGATCGTCTCGAGGCTCTGGTCGAGGGTCGTCTTCTTGATGTCGGCGATCCGCTTCTCACGGAACTTAAGGGTCACCTTCTCGCGCCCCTCGACGGCCTCGGTGGACTTGATCTCCAGGTCGGGGAACTGGTCGGAAAGGATCTTTTCGAGATCGGCCCGGGATTCTCTGGACGGCAGCTCGATGGCAATGCTGTTGTCGGCCTTTCGCTCCACGCTGCGGAAGCGGACCCGCTTCTCCATGAGCCCTTCCTTGAGGGCGTTGGCGAGCCGTTCCACGGTCCCTTCCATGGCCTTTTCCGTGTCCACCTCGAGGACCAGGTGCATGCCGCCCTGCAGATCGAGCCCGAGGTGGATGCGGTTCTTCAGGAAGATGTTTTTTACCGAGGCTGGTATCTCCGGCACGATCGACGGCAGCAGAAAGTACACCGCGGCCAGGGTGATCACCACCGCGATGAGCGTTCTCAATTTGATACTGTGGAACATGAGGATCCCCCTTCGACCTTTCTTATTCCTCGGCGCTCTTCTGCACGAGGGCCGTGATGTGCGCGCGGTTGACCTTGATCTTCACGTTCGGGGCGATCTCGACGGTCACCACGGTCTCGGTGAGGGCGGCCACTTTTCCCTGGATGCCTCCCGTCGTTTCGACCATGTCGCCGTGCTTCAGGTTTGCGATCATCTCCTTCGCCTCTTTCTGCTTCTTCTGGGCGGGCCGGATGAGCAGAAAGTAGAAGATGCCGAAGATCGCCGTCATCATCAGGATGAATCCCATATCCCCACCGGGTGCTCCCTGGCCCCCTGCGCCTCCCATGGCGTATGCTATACTCGTCAAGGTTCGTCCTCCTCTTTGGTGTTCATGTTTTCGTCCACACGCCCCTCGGGAATCGAGCCGGCGTCGCCGTCGCGCTGCCTCTGCCCGAAGGATTGCCGGAAGTCCTCGAAGGCGCCTCCGGCAATGGCCGTCCGGATGCGCTCCATGAGCGCGAGATAGAACCGGACGTTGTGGATCGTGTTCAACATTAAAGCCAGGATCTCCCTGGCTATAAAAAGATGCCGGAGATAGGCCCGCGAGAAGTTCCGGCATGTGTAGCAGTCGCATGCCTCGTCGAGCGGAGCCCGATCGTTCCGGTAACGGGCGTTTTTTATAACAACCTTTCCGCGATTTGTAAATAGTAATCCGTTCCTGGCGCAACGGGTGGGCATGACGCAGTCGAAGAGGTCGATGCCGCGATGGACTCCCTCGACGAGGTCCTCCGGGGTGCCCACTCCCATCAGGTACCGGGCCTGGCCTGCCGGCAGCAGCGGTACGGTGGCCTCGACGGTCTCCATCATGAGGTCCTTGGGTTCCCCGACGCTGAGCCCCCCGATGGCATACCCGTCGAAGCCGATTGCGGTGAGCGCCTCGACGGAGGCCTGCCTCAGGTCCCGGTGGACGCCCCCCTGGACGATGCCGAAGAGGGCCTGATCGGGGCTTTTTTTTGCATCCCGGCAGCGCCTGGCCCATCGATGGGTCAGCGCCATGGATTTTTCCACGTAGGCTCGCTCGGCGGGGTAGGGCGTGCAGTCGTCGAAGCACATCATGATATCGGAGCCGAGGGCTTCCTGGATCTCGATGGCCCGCTCGGGGCTCAGGAAGTGCCGCGAGCCGTCGATGTGGGACTGGAAGTGCACCCCCTCCTCCGTGATCCTCCGCAGGGGACCGAGGCTGAAGATCTGGAATCCGCCGCTGTCGGTGAGGATGGGACGGTCCCAGTGCATGAACCGGTGAAGCCCCCCGTGCTCGCGGATCAGATCGTGGCCCGGCCTCAGGTAGAGGTGGTAGGTGTTTCCCAGGATGATCTCCGGCGCCGGCCTCCTTGAGCCAGTCAGGCGTCATGGCCTTCACGGTCCCCTGGGTCCCCACGGGCATGAAGACGGGCGTGCGCACCTCTCCGTGGGCGGTCGTCATCCGCCCGAGGCGCGCCCGGGAGTTCGGGTCTGTTTTCAGCAGTTCGAAATGATACGACATAATTATCGCGGCAAAGGGTTAAAGGCTAAAGGCTAAAGGCGAGAAAGGGACTTTTCAGACCCTTTAGCCCAAAGCCCTTAGCCTTATGCCTATGTGATAAACATACAATCCCCGTAGCTGTAAAACCGGTATCGCTCGTCGATGGCCTTTTGATAGGCCGCAAATATCAGTTCCCTGCCTGCGAAGGCGCATGCGAGCAGGAACAGGGACGACTTCGGGAGGTGAAAGTTCGTGAGCAGGGCCCCCACGCACCTGAACCGGTAGCCGGGGTAAATGAAGAGCCCCGTCGAACCCGAAGCCGCCCGGATGTGCCCCCGCTCGTCGGCGATGGACTCGAGAACCCGGGTGGAGGTGGTCCCCACGGCGACGACCCGTTCGGCGGAGTTGATGATTTCCGCCGTTTCGCCGCCTATCTCGAAGTACTCTTCGTCCATCCTGTGATCCTCGATCTGTTCGGCCTCCACCGGGGTAAAGGTTCCGTAGCCCACGTGGAGGGTCACCATCGCCACGGGGATGCCGCTGCCCCGGATCTCATCGAGGACCGATTCCGTGAAGTGCAGCCCGGCCGTGGGCGCCGCGACGGACCCCGGGTGCCTGGCATAGACGGTCTGGTACCGGTCGAGATCGTCGGGGGAGGGACCGCCTGGCTTTTCACGGCGGATGTATGGCGGCAGCGGGGCCTGCCCCTGTCGCCGCAGGAAGGTCTCGAAGGGCTCGCCGGTCTTGAACTCGACGACCCATTTCCTCTCGTCGATCCTCTCCAGGACCCGGACGCTTGCCCCCCCGTCAAAAGCCAGCGTTGTCCCCGCCTTGATGCGCTTTGCCGGCCTCAGGAGCGCCTCCCAACGGGGCGACGATGCCCCTTCGCGGCTGCGAAGCAGGAGGATCTCCACGGCGGCGCCCGTCGTCTTGCGGGCGAATAGCCTCGCCGGGATCACCTTCGAGTCGTTGATGACGAGAACGTCCCCTTTTCGCAGTAATCCCGGGAACTCCTGAAAGACATGGTTCCGGAGAGACCCGGCCTTCCTCTCCACGATCATCATCCGCGAGCGGTCCCGGTCCGGGGCAGGCGATTGGGCAATGAGCTCCTGGGGGAGCGTGTAGTCGAAGTCTGTGAGTTTCATATAAAAAAGCTGGAATAATGGAATGGTGGAATGATGGAATACTGGGTGGTTGAGACAAAATTCATCTTCCGACCGGGTCGAAGACCCGCCCACCCATTACTCCATTATTCCAATACTCCAATATTCCAGTACTGAGGTGCGTGAATACCCGGAAAATTTTGTTAAGTCAAGAAAATAATTGATGTTCCTCGAGTTCACTCAACTCGTGCCGAAGTACACCAGCAGCAGCCCGATGACCATGGCGAGGAATCCGAGCAGTCTCATATTCGTGTCGGAGATCTCCTGGATCTTCATGTAGAGCGACTTGATCTTCTCGGGGAATGCAAAATAGGGAAGCCCCTCCAGGACGAGAACCATGCCGATGACACACAGAAAAAACTTGAAGTTGAGCGATTCCATTTATTCTTGTTCCCGCCTTACCTTCTCACCCTCTTACCTTCACACCTTCTCTTTTTTTCGCCTCTTCCCACAGCGCGTCCATCTCTTCAAGGGTCGATGACGCCGGGTCCTTGCCCTGCTCGCGCAGCCTCTCCTCTATATAGAAGAAGCGCTCCTCGAATTTGCGGTTTGTTGACCGCAGCGCCTCCTCGGAGTTGACATTCAGATGCCGGCTGAGGTTGACGATCGAGAAGAGGATGTCGCCGATCTCGTCGCGGACCCCGCCGGCGTACCCTTTTGCGAGCGCCTCCCGGAATTCCCCCAGTTCCTCTTCGACTTTTTCCATCACGCTATCGGCACCGTCCCAGTCGAAGCCGACTTTCGCCGCTTCCGAGGTGATCTTCTGGGCTCGCATGAGTGCCGGCATCGACCGGGGGACCCTCGCCAGCAGGGAGGTTTCATTCTCCCCCCGCTTCTCTACATCCCGCTTGATCTGGTCCCAGTTGCGCTTCACCTCGGCGGCGTCTTTTACCTTTGCGTCGCCGAATACGTGGGGGTGGCGACGGATCATCTTGGCCGAGATGTCATCGAGAACCCCATTGATTCCAAAGAGGTTTTCCTCTTCGGCGATCCGGGCAAGAAACAGGATCATGAAAAGAAGATCGCCCAGTTCTTCCCGGAGCGCCGCCGGCGAGGCTTTCCCGACGGCATCGAGGACCTCGTACGTCTCGTCCAGGAGGTAGCGGCCCACATCCTCTTTCGTCTGGCGGATGTCCCAGGGGCATCCGCCCTCGGGCCTCCGAAGCCTTTCGATGAGGGTCAGGAGCTTTTCGAACCGGTCTGTCGCTTCTTGATGTTCTTTTTCCGGCATAACCACCCCATGATTTCGCTCTGATTATCACAATCGGCAAACCCTGTCAAAAATCGAACAGCCGCCCTGCCGAAAAATACCCTGCCGCCCCTTCGATTTCACTTGATTTTTACGACTTTGAGTGCTATGCATTCGCGGTTTCAAAAGACACCCGGATCAGCCCGCAGAACGGTTCCGTGATCCACCCGGAGAATCACCGAAGCCCCCGTTCTTTAAAAGATTTTGCCAACTACAGGCTTTTGATGCCTGTCGTTCTATTCAAGGAGAGAGGAGGAGTACTATGGCAGAAGAGAAGAAATTGACAAGGGCCGAGAGGCTTGCCGCGGAAAGAGATGCGAACCTGAAGCACTGGGAAGGTCAGGATGCCGTCCTGCTCAAGCACCGTGAAGAGGCTTACAACATCGGTGGGGCAGATCAGGTCGCCCGCCTGGCAAAGCAGGGCAAGAAGCCCATGCGCGACCTGGTCACGGATCTCATCGACCCCGGAACGGAGTTCTTCGAGGTCGGTCTCGATGCGGGCTACAACATCGGTAAAGTCAAGCTCTACGGCGGAGAGATCTACGAGTCCGAGAAGCGCGGCCACATCCCCGGCGGCGGCCTCGTGACGGGCGTTGGTACAATCCAGGGCAAAGACTGCATGGTCTTCGCCAACGAGAACCGCTACGCGGCGGGAACCTATTTCCCCATCACCCTGAAGAAGCACATGAGGGCCCAGGCGATTGCAGAGCGCCTGAGACTGCCCTGCGTCTACATCGCCGACTCCGGCGGAATCAACCTGCCCCTGCAGCTGGGCTGCTTCGCCGATGACGGCCACTTCGGCAGCATGTTCTACAACATGTGCCGCATGTCCGCCAACGGCATCCGCCAGTACACGCTCTCCACGGGCGGCAACACGGCGGGCGGCGCCTACATCGTCTACCTGGCCTCCGAGTCCATCATGATCGAGAAGATGGCCTATGCGTTCCTCGCGGGCCCCCCGATGGTCAAATCGGCCATCGGCGAGACGGTCTCCCCCGAGGATCTCGGCGGCGCCTACGTCCACACGAAGCACTCCGGCGGCTGCGACCACATCGTGAAGAGCCAGGCCGAGGGAATCAAGAAGCTTCGCGACATCATCGACTTCGAACCGCCCCAGAAGCTCTATGTGGATCGCCGCAAGGCCGTCGCGCCCCAGTTCGACTTCAAGGAGATGATGCGCGACACGCCCACGAACACCTATCAGTTCATCGACATCCGCAAGACCCTGAAGTGTCTGGCCGACGACAGCTACATCCACGAGTACAAGCCCACCTACGGTGAAAACCGCGGCGATTCGATCGTGGCCGGCAAGATGTGGCTCGGCGGGCTGCCCGTCGGCTTCATCGCTTCCAACGCCAACGGCGTCATCTACATCGAGGCGGCCCGCAAGGCCACCGAGTGGATGATCCGCTGCGGCAACCAGGGCCTCCCGGTCCTCTTCCTGCAGGGCTCGCCCGGCTACATGGTCGGCAAGTCCGAGGAGTGGGGCGGCATCGGCAAGTACGGATCCGACATGGTCCGCACCTGCTCCGTGCTCAACGTTCCCAAGATCCAGTACGTCATCGGCCCCGACCACGGCGCCGCCAACTACGGCATGTGCGGCCGCGCCTTCCGGCCGGTCTTCTGCTTCACCAACATGAGAGGCCGCACGACCGTTATGTCCGGTGACACGGCGGGCTTCATCGTCGAGTCCGTGCGCCGCAAGAACATCATCGACAAGGGACAGCAGGTCAACGAGGATGAAATGGGCCAGTTCCGCCAGATGATGAGAGACCGCTACGACGCCGAAGGCCACCCGTTCCTCACCGGGTCGCTGCTGTTCCACGACGGCGCCATCACCTTCGGCGAGGTCCGCGGCAAGCTGGCCCGGGCTCTCGAGCTCTGCTACCGCCAGCCCATGGGCAAGACCGATTGGGGTGATCTGAAGGTCTAATTCGGGGAATCTGACATGTCCGGAGAAAGCCCCGGCCCGCCGGGCCGGGGCCTCTCCCCGGTTTATAAAACTGAGGAAAAGGGAAAGAGACAGAGAGGGAGGAAGTTATGTCAGACATTCTGCTTCAACAAAAAACCGACGACGGCATCCTGATTTTGACCCTGAACCGTCCGGATGCCATGAACTGCTTCAACTTCGACCTGCTCTCCGTGCTGGCCGACGTCATCCGCGAAGCCAACTTCGACATGGGGCTCCGCTGCATCGTGATCACCGGCTCCAAGGCCGGCGACGACCCCAAGAAGTGGTCCTTCTCCACGGGCGCAGACCTGAAGGAGAGGCGCTCGCTCACCCAGGACCAGGTCCGCCGCTTCATCTTCACGATCCGCAACACCTTCACGGCCGTCGAGAACGTCCGCATCCCCGTCATCGCCGCGATCAACGGCTTTGCCTTCGGCGGCGGAACGGAACTGGCGCTGGCCTGCGACATCCGCATCTGCTCGTCGAACGTCCTGATGGGCCTCACCGAGACGAGCCTCGCCATCATCCCCGGCGCGGGCGGCACGCAGCGCATGACCCGTGTAGTGGGCGTGGCCAAGGCGAAGGAGCTCATCTACACGGCCCGCCGGTTCGACGCCAAGACGGCCCTCGAGATCGGCCTGGTGAGCAAGGTTGTCGAGCCCGACAAGCTGATGGATGCGGCCCTCGAACTGGCCCGCGAGATCGCGAAGAACGGCCCCGTCGGTGTGGCGCAGGCGAAGTTCGCCATCAACTACGGCTCCGAGGCGAGCCTCGGTGTGGCGCTGCCGCTCGAGTCGAAGGCCTATGAAGTGACGATCCCCACGAAGGACCGCCTGGAAGCATTGGCCGCCTTCGCGGAGAAGCGCAAACCGAACTTTACGGGAGAGTGAGACGGACTAGCATCGGCCCGACGTGCCCGCACCGCCGTGAGGCAGCGCGGGAGTTGCCGAGTCGTTCGGCTTGCCCCGAGAGGTAAAGCCGCCCCTTAGGGTGTGCAAAACAACATCGTGTTGCAGATTTAATTTTTAGGGAGGTAGGAGTTTTATGACGGAATATGATCTCTGGAAAGTTTTCCCAAGAATGCCGAAGAAGGTCATGGTCGGCGACATCACGATCCGCGACGGCTTCCAGCACGAGGAGAAGTTCGTCTCCACGGCTGCCAAGATTTTTTATGGTCAGGAGAGCATCCTGGCCGGCTGCAGGGAGCTCGAGGTGACCAACTTGGGGAGCCCCGAGGGGATTCCCCAGTTCAAGGACGCCGAGCAGGTCATGACGGCCATGAAGAGCGAGCAGTTCAAGAAACGCTGTGCCCGGGCGAAGATCGACCTCGACAAAGACGTGATGTTGACCAACGTAACGATCCGCGAGCCCGCCGTGGACCGCGCCATCGAGATGAAGAAGAAGGGGATCGGCCCCGACCGCATCCTCATGATGGTTTCCACGGACCCCGAGCACCACTTCGCCAACTCCGGCACGACGCTTTCCCAGTACTGGAGAGAGGCCGAGCGATGCATCAAGAAGGCAGCCGATGCCGGCATCAAGATGTGCGGCACCGTCTCGACGATCTGGGGCAGCCCCATCAGCGGCGCGACCAAGCTGGAAGACGCCGTTGAGTTTACGAAGCGCTGGTTCTCGATCGGCGCCTTCGACATCGAGCACGCTGACCACGACGGCTCCGCCAACGGCGCCGACGTGTACCGGTACTTCTCGATGATCCTGGATGCGATGCCGAACCCCGAGGCGCACCTGTGCCACCTGCACGAGACCAAGCGCATCGCCTCGCAGTCGGTGCTGGCGGCCCTGCAGGCGGGCATCGCACGGTTCGAGGGAACGCTGGGCGGCCTGGGCGGCCAGCCGGCCAACTTCCTCGATGACTGCCCCATCCGGGGGACGGGTGAGTATTATTACAAGGATCACCGTTTCGTAGGGCTGGTCACTCTGGAAGACCTGCTTGTCCAGATCGACGAGTTGGGCATCGAGCACGGCTATGACGTGGACCGCATGCTTTGGCTTGGCAGCAAGATGGAAAAGACGATCGGCCGCAGGCTCCGCTCCGAGGCCATTTACAACGGGCGCACGGCGAAAGGCGGCAATCCTCAATTTGGCCGCCCGGGCCTCAAGAAGCTCGTCGAGAAAGTCGGCGAGAAGCAGGGCCAGAGAGTGCCCGCCGAGTGGCCAGCCGAGGTGAAGCTGGGCGACAAGTGGGGACCCACCGCCGCAGTGTGGAAGAAGTAAGTCAGCAATCTGTGACAGGGGAAGAAATTTTATCTTCCCCTGTCACTCATTTTCTGCTAGAAACCGTCACAGTTCCTCGAGAACCGCGACGACTTTTACCTATTGAAACAAAAGAGGAGGATAGCGAAATGGCAGATGTAATAGCCCCCATGCCCGGGACGATCAAAGAGATCATCGTAAAGGTGGGCGATGCCGTGAAGGAAGACGAGGAACTTGTCATCCTCGAGGCCATGAAGATGGAAAACCCCATCGTGGCCCCCGCGAACGGCACCGTGAAGGAGATCAAGGTGAAGGAAGGCGACAAGGTCAACACGAGCCAGGTTCTCGTAGTTCTCGGATAGCGCCGCCTGAAGATCTTAAAAGGATGCCGAACTGACCCTCCGGGGTCGGTTCGGCATCCTTTTTTCCAGGACCGAGGTTCGAGGAACGAGGAAAAAAGGGGTTTTGAAAAGTGCGTAACATGGAACGGAAAAGGCGTAACATGTAGCGAATTTTTCAATACCCAATACCCAATACCCAGTTTCCCAATTCCCATTACATAGGGTAAGTTTACGCCGGGGATAATCCATGAAGCAAGGCTTGCCAACAAAGGTCACGATTCACGAGGTCGTCCTGCGAGACGGGATCCAGAACGAGGAAAAGCTCGTCCCGACGGAGGAAAAGCTGTGCCTGATTCGGGAGCTGGTTGCCTGCGGCATCCGGCGGATCGAGGTGTCATCATTTGTCAACCGGTCGCTCGTCCCGCAGATGGCAGACGCCGAATTCCTATGGGAGCGGATCGAGCGGAAGAGAAGCGTCCTCTATTCGGCCCTCATCCTCAGTGAAGGCGGCCTCGAGAGGGCCATCCGCTGCCGGGTTCCCCACGTGGGAATTTTCGTTTCGGCAAGCGAAACCCACAGCATGAAGAACAGCAACAAATCCGTGTCCGAGGCGCTGAAAGA
This sequence comes from uncultured delta proteobacterium, assembly GCA_963828305.1. GTDB lineage: Bacteria > Desulfobacterota > Syntrophia > Syntrophales > UBA2192 > UBA2192. The sequence goes on from CAWHEJ010000002.1 coordinate 59,943, forward strand.
GGCCGTTCGCCTGATCGGCAGGGCGCAGGATGCCGGGATGAAGGTGCGTGCAGGCGTCATGAACGCCTTTGGCTGCGCCTATGAAGGCCGCGTGCCCGTGACTCGCGTCCTGAGACTCGCCAGGGCTTTCATGAAAATGGGGCCCGACGAGATCTGCCTTGCCGATTCCTCCGGCCTGGCGAACCCGGTTCAGATGGAAGAGGTCCTGTCGCGTGCAAAGGAGGAGACGGGAGATGCCGATCTGTCGGTTCATCTGCACAATACTCGCGGGCTGGGGTTGGCGAATGTCTGCGCAGCGCTGAGGCAGGGGATCACGATCTTCGATACGTCCATGGGCGGGCTGGGCGGCTGCCCCTTTATCACAGGGGCCCGGGGCAACATCGCCACGGAAGACACCGTCGGCATGCTTCATTCGATGGGGCTGAAAACCGGTGTCGACCTCGATTGCCTCACCGAGACAAGCCGCAGGTTCGAAACCGTCATGGGTCAAACCTTCCCCGCAGCACTCACCCATCTCAAGAAGCCCGGCTGTTGATTCGATTACGGTATCGCCGGTCCGGGTCTATCTAGTCTATCTGGTCTGTCTGGTCTATTGGGTCTTGCCGCTTCCCAAGCTTCTGAGTCTTTTTCTTCACTCAGACACTTCCACACTCAGTCACTCAGGCACTTCTTGCTCGTCCCTGGTCCCTAGAATAACGTGTATATGAACGGTGCGATGGCGGAGCCCTCGGTCAGGACGATGAGCGCTCCGAGGAGCATGAGCACCAGGATGATCGGCGCAAGCCACCATTTCTTGCGGGCCCGGAGGAACGCCCAGATCTCGGTCAGGGTGGAAAAAAGGTTCATTTAGAACTGCCTTTCGTAGTCGCTTTTCTCGCGGGGAGGCCCGCTTCTCCGGATCCAGTAACTCGGTGTCTCACCGGATTTTTTCAGATGCAAGAACTGCTCCCCGAAGATCCGTCCCAGAAACCCGATCGGCGTCAGCACGAAGTAGTAAACCAGCGTCAGGACAACCCGCGTCATGACCCAGCCCATGATCACGGCGAGGATCATCCAGCCCTTGTAGAACGGAGTCAGGGCTGCCGGGACGGCGAGGCCGATCACGGCAAGCAGCGCCGCTGCGCCAAGCACCCAGGGCCCGCTCGCCGCCGCTTTCCACCAGAGCCAGCCGCCGGCAAGAAGCAGCACGCAGGCCATGAGGAGGCCGAAGTTGCGCAGGGCCTTGCGGTCCATGGGGATCTTCTTTATGTCATCTTTGAGAAGCATCAGTTGCACCGGCGAAAACGGAAGTTAAGAAGCTGGGAAGTTATGAAGTTCGGAGATGCCGCGAGCCTGCGGTGGACCCCCGGCCGATCCAACCTTCTTACCTTCTTAACTTCTCAACTTCCTCATTTCAAGGAAATGAACGGGCTTAAGCCCGTCTGTCAGTCCAGTTCGAATTGTTTTTTCCAGTCCGTGTCGGTCGACAGGGGATTCTGCTGCAACTTGTCCAGCAGGAAAGGCCCCATCACCAGGTAGTCCATGTTCGTCCGCATGAAGCACAGGTAGGCGTCCTCCGGGGCTGCAGACGATGGGCTCGCCCCGGACATTGAAGGACGTGTTGATCACGAGCGGGCAGCCATGCCTTTCGTCCAGGGCCTCGATCGTTTTGTGAAAGAGGGGGTTGACCTCCCGGTCGACCGTCTGGACCCGTGCCGAGTAGTCCACATGGGTGATAGCCGGCACGCAGGAGCGAACCACGTGGAGTTTGTCGAGACCGAAGCGCGCCTGCTCCTCGCCCGTCATCTCCCGGCAGATTTCACGCTTTACGGGCGCCACCAGAAGCATGTAGGGGCTCTCCCGGTCGAGATCGAAGTATTCCGAAACCTTTTCCCTCAGCACCGTGGGGGCAAAGGGCCGAAAGCTCTCGCGGAACTTGATTTTTAGATTCATGATCTCCTGCATCTTCGACGAGCGTGCGTCTCCGATGATGGAGCGGCTCCCGAGGGCCCGGGGGCCGAATTCCATGCGGCCCTGGAACCAGCCGATCACCTTTTCCGAGGCGATGAGATCGGCGATCCTTTCGGGGATCTCCTCCTCCTTCATCTCGGTGTAGACAATCCCGTTTGCCTTCAGGTACTCCAGCACACTGTCGCGGTCCCAGGACGGGCCGAGGCGGGAGCCCCGCATCCGGTCCGTCCGCTCTGCGGCCTCGCGCCGGTTGCCCAGGACCTGGTGCCACGTAAAAAGGGCCGCTCCCAGGGCGCCGCCGGCGTCGCCCGCCGCAGGCTGGATCCAGATGTTCTCGAAGGGTCCCTCCCGAAGGACCTTCCCGTTGCCCACGCAGTTCAGGGCCACCCCTCCCGCCAGGCAGAGGTTCTTCATCCCCGTCTCCCGGTGGATCGTTCGGGCCATGCGGAGCATGACCTCTTCGGTCACTTCCTGTACCGACCGGGCAAGGTCCATGTCCCGCTGGGTCAGCAGGGATTCGGGCTTTCGCGGCGGCCCCCCGAAGAGCCGGTCGAAATTTCCATTCGTCATCGTGAAGCCCGTGCAATAGTCGAAGTACTCCATGTTGAGCCGGAAGGAGCCGTCCTCTTTCAGATCCATCAGCTCCGTAAGGATCAGGTCCCTGTACTTCGGCTCCCCGTAGGGGGCAAGCCCCATGACCTTGTACTCGCCCGAGTTGACCTTGAAGCCCGTGTAGTAGGTGAACGCCGAGTAGAGCAGCCCCAGAGAGTGGGGGAACTGCAGCTCCGCCAGGATCGTCACCTCGTTGTCCCGGCCGGTGCCGAAGCTTGTCGTGGTCCACTCGCCCACGCCGTCGATGGTCAGGAAGGCCGCCTCCCGGAAAGGGGACGGGAAGAAGGCCGACGCGGCGTGGGATTCGTGGTGCTCCGGGAAGATGACCTTGCCCGCATAGTCGAGATCCTTCATGATGTTGTTTCGCATCCAGAGCTTTTGCTTGATCCAGAGCGGCATGGACGTGATGAAGGAGCGAAGCCCCACGGGGGCAAAGGCGAGGTAGGTCTGCAGCAGGCGCTCGAACTTCAGGAAGGGCTTTTCATAGAAAGCCACGTAATCCAAATCCTGCGAAGCGAGGCCCCCTTCGCGAAGGCAGAAGGACACGGCCAGGGAGGGGAAAGAGGGGTCGTGCTTTACGCGCGTGAAGCGCTCCTCCTGGGCCGCCGCGACGATCTCGCCGTCACGGACCAGGCAGGCGGCACTGTCATGATAATAAGCGGATATCCCGAGGATATTTACAGGCTTCATTCGTTACCGGAATTATCTGATGTCTTATGGCTTTTTTACTCTACTTCCACAAATTATGCCAGTCCCGATGGAGTCGCCGCCCGGACCTGCCGTCATCGGGCACCGCTCGGGAAAAAACGATGAACTTCGGCCGGTTATTTGTCGTCGGGCATGCGTTTTCCCGATTGACAGGCGACCCCGGCTCCCCTATAGTCTGTCCCGTCTCATGACGATCCATTAATCCGGCTTCGGGGGGGGCCGCCGGGAGCGAAGATTGCATGTAATTTTCTCCTGAATAAGCCCGGCGGGAGGAAAGATGTATCGACGTCAAAAGACCCAGTCTATCCTTGTTCTTTTTCTGTCTCTTTTTGTCTTTTTTTCCTGCGCCCCCTCTTACTTCGACCCCATCAAGACGCCTCCCGAACCCCCTCGCATCAAGGGCCTGAACGATCTTCCCTACCGGGAGCTCTGGTCGGGGATCGTCTTCAACGGGGAAAAGGTCGGCTTCAGCCACCTGAAGATCGTGCCGCTTGCGGGCGAGGGGCTCTTCCGCCTTGAGTCGGAGGCAAACCTGCGCATCCGGTTCCTGGGCCTCAGCAAGCAGATCTCCATGAAAAGCGAGGATCTCGTCCGGGCCGATCTCACGTCCCACTCCTTCCGGCACGAGTACACGATGGACGACAAGACGCTCATCATCGATGGAAGCGTCCGGGACGGCGTGCTGCGCACCTCTCAGAAAGCCGGTCCCGACAAAAAGGAAATCGAGACGAAGCTCCAGGAGCCGCTCTACCCGGCCGGGGCAATCAATCTCTACCCCGTCCTCCGGGGCTTGGCCGTCGGCTCTCAATACCGGTATGACGTCTACGACCCGCAGACCCAGTCCGTCACGGCCGTGTCGCAGACCGTTGCCGCCTTCGAGAGGAGCCGAACACTCGACATCGAGCCTTCCTGGAAGGTGAAGACCTCCATGATGGGCCAGGACGTGGAGACCTGGATCAACCCGAAGGGAGAGGCCATCTTCGAGCTCGGTATGAAAGGGGTCCTCATCACATACCGGGAAAGCGAGGGGGAGGCCCGCCGCTACCTCTCCGAGGCGAGCCTCAACAAGAAGGACCTCGTCCTCGACTTCAGCGTCGTCAAGACCGGGAAACCACTCGCCTGCCCCCGGGAGTCGACGCTCCTGGAGGTTTCCCTGACGGGGATTGCCGGGGAGCTGCCGCTGTTGCAGGGCCCCGGACAGGAGGCCGCGCAAAACCCGAAAGACCCGGCGTCGATCATTTACCGGATTCTCCGCAATCCCGGCTCCCCCGCGAAGATTTCCGGCCCCCAGTACAGTATCGACGGCTATCGCTGGACCCTGCCCGCAAGCCAGATCGAGAGCGACCACCCCGAAATGGTCAACACGGCCAGGGAGGTGACGAAAGGAATCTCCGATCCCCTGGCGAAGGTGCGAAAACTTGCGAAATGGGTCGCCGACGAGGTGAAAGACGAGCCCATTGACAGCTTCTCCGCCCTCGAGGTGCTCCACACGAAGAAAGGCGAGTGCCAGGCCCACACCATGCTCTACACGGCGCTGGCCAGGGCGGCGGGGATCCCCACGCGGATGGCGGGCGGGATCGTGTACATGGAGGGAGTGGGCTTCCTCTATCACGCCTGGGCGGAAAGCGACGCGGGCGGATGGGTCTCCGTGGACCCCACCTTCAACCAGGTGGGCGTCGACGCCACGCACATCAAGTTCGTCGAAGGTCCCGGCTGGCTTGCCATCGTGCCGCTCGGGCGCGTCGTGGGCCGCGTAAAAGCGACGGTAATCGACTACCAGGCGGTCTGCGGCCGCCCGTAAAACGCTGGGAGGAAAATTCCCGTTCATGGAACTGTGGCGCCGGGTCTTCCTGATCTCCTCATTCTTCGCAGCCATCCTTTTCGCCCTTTACACGGACCTGTCTCCCGTCGTCATCGTCCAGCACATCGATTTCCGGGATAAGCAGAAAAGCGAAGGGTCCTACATGGGCGTCCGGCTCATGACGGAGCGGACCACGCGCCTCGCCGCTCTTTCCTTGCAGGACTACATTGCCGAGGCGACAAAGGGACGTCTCTTCAACGTCGAGGGAAGAGGATGGGAGCCGGCTGTCGAGAATGCCGTTGCCGCCCGCGGGTCCAGAGCCCTCGCGAAGGAATGGCAGAGACGGCTCCCCTCGGACCAGCACCCCATGGGCGTGTTCTTCTTCCGGCCCGGAGAAGCCCCCGTCAACCAGCTCGCATCTCTCTTCCAAAAATCCGATGATCCGGTCTTCCTTGTCCAGGGCGCGGGGGAGAAGGCGGTGTACCTGAAAGCGGAAACCCGCGTTTATTCCGACGGCGATTTCCACCTCGGCAGCGGCTTCTCGAATTACCCCACACCCCCGACTGATTTCCTTTACCCCCTGAGGAAATGGAGCCCCTGGGTTGCCCTGGCGGGGCTTGTCCTTTACGCGGTGCTGCCCTGGCCAAAGCGGCCATCGGGCGCGATGTCGTACCGGCGCTGGCGCGTCGTTCTCTGCGACGTGGCGGCCGTGATCATGACGGTACCCTTCTTTGCCTTCCCGTTCTTCATCGTCGGCGGAGTCAGGCAGGCTTTCACTGAGGGGTGGCCCCTCTTTTTCTTTTTCTGGCCCATCGTGCCGCTGGGGATTCTTCTCGTTTTTCTGGCTGCCTGGTTTTCTTCTTTTTCACTGCTGACCCTCGAGGATCGTCTCCGGATCTGTAACCCCTGGGGCGCTCGGGATTACGCATATGGCGCGATGGAGTTTTTCCAGCCTGTCGTGATCAAGCCGCCCAAATGGCTCATTGCCCTGACCTGGCTTGCGGCCCTGGCCGGAAAAGGGAACATGAAGCTCGGGGCTACGGGACGGGCCCTGCTCATGAGCTCCGCCGCATGGGGCGCCCTGGGCATCCGCCTGAAAAGCGGAAAGGACCTGGTTATCGGCATCACCGACCAGCTGGGAACGGACACGCTCGATGCCGGGCGCATCATCGACGCGCTGAAGAAGGCCGGCGTGAAGGAAGTTACCGAGGAGCGCGAGATCCGCAGCCTGGGCCTTGAGATGCTCCGGCTGCCGGAATAGCTGGAAAGAACGGAGAATCACAAGCCGGGATGTATAGAAGGTTGCCGGGATGCCGATTCACGCTCCGGCTCCTTTTTGGTCCATCAAATAAACAGGAGGCCCCGTCGTGAGAAGATTCATCGGAATGCTTGTCGTTGTGCTTGTTCTTTTTGGAATGATTTCCCCCGCGCCGGCGGGGCAGATCCTTTCCCATGTCTATTCCGGGGCGAGAAACTACGAATCCATGCCTGAACCTCTCAAATCCGTCGTCAAGGAAAGCCTGGATGTGTATATGGCGGGTGCACAGGGGCCGGATGTAGTCGGGCTGAGCAGCATCGCCCAAAGCTGGGCAATCCGCCGGGACTTCGGCCGCGAAGCGCACTATGACAAGACAGGCATGCTGGCCCTGTTCCTGCTCACTCGGGCCAACACGAGGCAGGAGTTTGCCTATGCGGTGGGCTGGATCACCCATTATCTCAATGACATCCACGTCCATCCCGTGGTGAACAGCTATGGCGGTCTCTTTCTGGCGGGAAGCGCGGGCGAACGCCGTCACAAGGCTCTCGAAATGCTTGAAAACAAACATATCTTCGCCGATCCGGGCTTCTACGGTGTCGTGGCACCCTACGATCTGACACAAATGCCGCCCTATATCGACAAGGCGACGGTGTACTTTATCTACGAGGCGTTTCGCGATCTCTTTCACGGCGCCTACGATGAAGCGGATGCCAGGACGAATTTCGGGTTTTACATCACCATGACGGAGAATCACGTCCGCGCAGCCTCGAGGAATTTCTTGAGTGCCCAAGTGAACCAGACAGGGAAATTTACGGCCGATGAATCCAGCGCAGTCGGCATGGCGTTTCCCCGCATGCCTTCCGAGGAGGAATACCGTCTGATCATGGAGGGGCCGCTGACCGTGAACCGTGTTCGTGCGGAAAAGGACAAGGTCATTGTTTCTCTCAAGGTTAACGATACACGGCTTTTCGGCCGCTTTGTGAAGGATTGGGAGAAGGAAATCGAAATCGCTTCGGCAGGCTACCAGAGCGCCCTCGAGGACATCAATATTTTTTACCGGGAAACTCTCGGGGCCGGCAAACCCTACAAGGTCGGTCAAAGCAATTCCCCTGCGGCGATGCAGGCCATGCAGCGGCTTCGCCAGAACGTCCTGAAAGACATCAGTCTCGACGACACCCCCCATCCCCGCTTCGGTTCGGCACACCCCTGGCCGGGCGAGATCAAGGATCTGAATGCCTTGTGGTACCAGGGGACATTGTCGATTTCCACTGAACAGGGAAACAAAGATGCCCGCCTCGACTCGTCGATTCTACTGCAAATCAGAAACCCCAAGGAGGGTTTTGAGAAGTCCAGGAGTGGTGAAGCCGAGATCGAAATCCCCGTCGCCAATGCCGACAATGACTCGTACAAATTCAAGGCCCGGCTCTTCGCCCTGGACCCTCACACGGTAGCGCGGCCCCCGCTCTACCAGAAGTATGACTACGTGGACATCACGGCCGACTACGTCACCGACAAGAAAAAAGACGACAAGAAAGACGACAAGACCGAGGTGAAACCGCCGACGCCTCCTCCACCCGTTCCGATGAAACTCTCCTATTGCCTGCCCGGCAACTGGGAAGGCGGGCTGGACAGGGACGGCGTTCTCGTCCTCAACCGAAAAGCGGCCAAGATAAAGGGCCCCTGCGGGTGGGACTCGTCGGTCACGGGGAAATTGACGGCCAAGTATCATCCCGGCTTCTCGAAGGATGACCCGAAGACGGCGGCTGAAGCCCGGGAGCGGGCGGATAAGACGTTCAAGGCCCGGCGACAGGGCGACACGCCCAATGACATGGCGGTTGGTCTTTTCATAGGCGGCGGCATCGAGGGGGTCAGCTCCCTCAGCATGGGCGATTTCGGCGGATCGCTTGCCGATTTCGCCATTTGGATCCGTCGCGGCAGCGGCGGCATGTTCGGCTACAACGGATCCTACATGGGGGCCAACGGAAGAGGGAATACGGTCAAGGACGGGGTCGGCTTCGTCGAATGCAGCTATAACGTCTGGGGCGGCGGCTGTTGGGACAACAGCGACCGGGCCTACCTGGTCACCCAGAGCGCTGCGGCGCAGAAGGAGGCGAAGGCAATCCTCGAGTGCATCCGGGTCACGCCCGACAGCAAGGTCACCGCAACACCCTACGACGGCCCCAAGTACGACGGCTCCGACCTTCCGAAGGTCAGGCTCGTCCCCTCGAAAAAGGGGAAACTCCGGATCGGCGAGTCGATCACTGTAAAAGCTGTCGTCGAAAACGACAAGCCCGAGGACAGCCCCTTCCAGTACAACTGGGGCGGCACCTTCGATGGCAAGCCCGAGGACGTAAAAAAAGTTGACTCGGTGACCATACGCCCCTCGAAGCCCGGGAAGTTCGATGTTTCCGTCTCCGTCGACGGCGCCCGGTTCGGCCTCGGGTCGGACACCTATGCCTATGAGGTAGCTGACCTGAAAGCGAAGATCGAGAGGGTCCCTCCGGAAAGCAAACCAGTGCCGGTCGGGACGAAGACGGGCTTCAAAGTCACGCTGACATCGGACGGTCAGCCGGTTACGGGGAATTTCGTCTTCCGCTGGCAGCCTCATCCGGAAATTCCCTTCAGCAGGCTTGACGCAGTCGAGACTGACGTGACCGCCACCTTCCCGAAGCCCGGCCGGGTAAAGGTCTGGGTGCAGGTGCTGGAGAAGCGGGACGGCGCACTGGCCACGCTGACGGAGTCTGAGCAGGTTGAAATCGAGGTGATCAAACCGACCCTCTCTGTTTCCGTTTCGCCGCCGGAGGCCTTGGTGGGGCAGGAAGTCAAGGCACGTGTTGCCGCGCGGCCCGAGCTGAAGGAAATCGAATACCGTTGGATGCCGCTTCCCGCCAATGCGAAACTGCTCTCGGAATCCCAGGATAAGAGGGAGATCACCTTCTATGCGAAGGACGATCAACCGATCGAAGTGAAGGCGCAGGCAACGCTCTCCGGCTCCGGGGATGACCTCGGCGAAGCCAGGGGGAGCTTCCGGTCGAAGAAGTACGGGGTCAGTGTCACCGGTCCACGGCTCACCGGCCCGAAACCAAAAATCTGGAAGGAAGGGGTGGGCCTGGTCGAGGTGGACAACGCGATTGCCGTGGACCAGGAGGTGGAATTCGCTGCCCACCTGAATCCCGAGCACGAAGGCGTGCGCTACGTGTGGTCGGTCACCAGCGGATCCTGCAAGGTGCTCAAGCCTCTTTCCCGCACGACACAGGTTGTCGCAAGTCAGGCGGGTTCCTGCCAGGTGGCCGTGATCGTAAAAGACAAGAATGATGTGACTCTGGGGAGCAGCGGCAGCACCCTGACCGCCACCATCACCCGCGAGACGATCGCAGCGGGACAGAAAAAAGCGAAGGACGTTACCGACGCCAAAACCAAGGTCGCCGACGCGAAGACCAAGGCCCGCAAGGGCGACTACGACGGGGCCATCAAGGACGCCGAGGAGGCCGGAAAGCTCGACCCGGCCAACAAGGAGGCGGCCGCAACCGCCCAGAAGCTTCGGCAGGAGAAGGAGACGATCCACCAGCAGATCGACAAGGCGAAGAAACAGATGGACGAGAACAAGTTCGCCGACGCCCAGAAGGAACTGATCGTCGCCTCGAATCTGAACAGCTACTACCAACCGGTCCAGCAGGCAAACCAGGAACTCGGCACCCGCTGGAACAAGTATAACGCCGAGGTGCGGGACAAGGTCTACGAGGTTCGCTCGGCCAACGAGAAGAAGGACTTCGGCAAGGCCCTCGAGATCGCGGCGGCCTGGAGGGCCTCGACGAAGCTCGACCCCTACGCCGAGCGAGAGCTCAAGCAGCAGGAGGACTGGGCGAGGCAGTGGAAGGCCCAGAAGGACAGGCAGATCGGGGTCCTGAAGGCCGCAGGCGAAAAAGTGAAAAACTACGACTATGCCGGGGCCTTGAAGCAATACGACGAGGGGTTTGCCAACGGGCAGAACATTTACAACGGCTCGGAGCCCGAGTACAAGGAGGCCGTTGAGCTTCGCAGCCAGGCCTTCACGAAGAACAAGCGTCTCAATGAATTGATCCCCTGGGTGCGCAAGGCCGCCGAGGACAAGGAGTACATGACGGCCGATGCGCTGCAGAACACCCTGAAAACGGCCGATGAGGCCATTGCCCTGCAGCCCAACAACGAACAGTTGAAGAAGTGGCGCGAGCAGATCGTCGCACGGGCGGAAAAGACGAAGGCCGACAACGATCGCACCGCTGCGGGCAGAAAGTATCTCGATGTGGCCCGCAGCGAGGAGAACATCTACCTTTCGCAGTTATCCTCCGTTCAGTCCCAGTCAGGCCAGTGGGGCGAGAATGTTGAAGTGGACATGCAGTCCCATATCCAGAAGGCGATAGTCAACTACCAGGAGAGCCTCAAGTACATCCCCGATGCCGCCGTGGAGAAAAAGATCAAGGAACTGGAGGCGACGCTCGAGGGCCGGAAGAAATACCTCGAGAACTACAGGCTGTCCGTTACGCTCAAGAACGAGGCCGATGCGCTCTACCGGCAGGCAACACAGGATCCAGACATCCGGTCCGCGTCCCCCAAGTACGACGAGGCCGCCGAAAAGTACCGCAAGAGCCTCTCGCTGTACCGGCCCTTCAACGCGGAGAATGTCGAAAAGACGATCTACGTCCTCGAGTACTACAAGCACGAGCGATGGGTGAAGAACTACTGGGCCGACGGCCAGGCGCTGGAGAAGGAAAACAAAATCGTCGAGGCCGTGGCCGCCTACGACAAGGCGATCGCCTCCTTCCACCCCACGGTGCCCCAGATGGACCGGATGTGGATCATCTCGCATTCACAGGATCTGAGAAACCGGATCACCGGGGCGAAGAACTGGCGCGCCGACGGCGAGGCGAAGCAGAAGGCAGGAAAGATCCCCGAGGCGATTACAAGCTACAAGCAGAGCCTTGCGCTTCTGCCCGACGCGGCCCTGGCAGAGCACGTCAGGATGCTCGAGGGGAAGCAGGCTGAGGTCGGCGAAAAGAAGGCCGCGGCCGACAAGCACTGGCAGGAGGGGACGGCGCTCTTCAACCAGGGGCGGCCCAGCGATGCCCTCACGAAGTTCAAGGAGAGCCTCGGTTATGGGTCCGATGCCTCGCGGCAGAAGTACGTGTCGGACATGGAGGCAAGAAGGGCTAAGGCCGTGGCCCTGCGGGACGAGGGGGCGAAACTGCAGCAGGGCAACCGGATTCCGGAGGCCATCGCGAAATACAAGGAGAGCCTCAGCTACTGGCCCGACACGGGGCTTTCCAGCCACATCGCCACGCTTGAGGGGAAAGCCAGGCAGGATGCCGATGCGGCCGCGCGGAAGGCAAAGGCGAAGCAGCTGCGCGACGAGGGCTATGCGCTGCAGCAGAAAAACCAACTGCAGGCGGCCATCGCGAAATACAAGGAGAGCCTCGCGATCCTGCCTGACAAACAGCTCGAGGACTACATCCGACAGCTCGAGGCGAAGATCGCGGCCGTCCCGCCGGTGGTAACGCCGACAACGCCGGCGCCGCCGGTTACACACCCGGCCACGGCATCTTTCGACGGGACCTACGGCGGGACCGTATCGGGCGCCTCCACCGGGACAGTCCAGTTCACCGTGAGCGGTACGTCCGTCACGGGAACGGTCAGCGGCAAGTACGGTCAGGATGCCTATCGGGCGAGCCTCTCGGGCACCCTCGACCGTTCGACGGGCGAGCTCTCAACGAAGCTGGCAGGCGATGTGACGGGAACACCCTTCCAGGGCGGTTTGAAGGGCCGAATCCAGGGCTCTTCGGCAAGCGGCGACTGGCACGCGCGAAACCAGTACGGAAACCCCACGGGAACCTGGCAGGCGAGCAGGGGGGCAATACCGGCGGCGCAGACGACAGCCGCCCAGGTCGCGACGGCGACAGCGTCCATCAACATCGTGGGGCGCTGGAAGACGGAGGCCCTCGAGAGCGGGAAAGTGATTGACGTGAACTACACCACCTTCAACCGCGACGGCTCCTACGTCATGGATGTGAGCCCGGAGTCGCTGGGCGGCACAGCCGTCTGCACCGTCCGGGGAAGCTACATCCTCTCGGGGAAGACCCTCAACCTGAGGCCCCAGGGCAGCCAGTGCAAATTCAACGACGGGACGACGCGGAGCGAGCCGGCCGACCGGTATGACACAATCACCGGAAAGATCAGCGGCAGCGACCGCTCCTTCACCTATGAGCCCCCCGGGACGGGTGTGACGGTGCGCTACACGAGACAGTAAACGTGGAATTGCCGTCCCTTTCTAAGCAAGCACGCAAAAGGAGATCGACAGAATGATCCGCCCCACCGCCGCGCCAGGAAAAAAGAGACACGCTGAGGATAGAACGCGCAGATTCGCGATGTCGCTGCCGGTGATACGCCTGTTTGCGCTGCTTGCGTTTGTCATGGTCCTCCTGATGTCTTTTCCCCTTACCACTCATGCTGCGCCGACACTGATTGTGCAGGACACGGTGGTTCAGGGACAGCAGGTCGAGGCGCGCATCGAGGATGCGCCCGCAAAGGCGCAGGTCCGATGGACATGGGACCATGGCAGGCTCCGTCTCCTTGAATCTGGCGATTCCGCGGCGCGGTTCGAGGCCATCCTCGACGGGAAGGGCTGGATCGAGGCCCGGATCGGCAACTGGCGCCAGAAGGTCACGGTGGTGATCTCCCGGGAGGGCACGGTCAAACCGCCGCCTCCGACGGGAGAGACAGCGAAAGACCCCAAGCTCGAGAGCTCGAGGCTGCTGCTCGAGCAGTTCCGCTCCGGCACGATCAACGCGACGCAGTTCTTCCAGAACATGGGCAACGAAGGCCTGTCCGTCAAGGACCTCGTCGCGTACAAGGCGCACGTCATCGAGCAGGAGCGAAAGCGGCTCATCGCCGAGGAAAAGATATCCCCCACGGCTGCGATTACGCAGAGCCAGGAGCACTGGCAGAAGGAATTCGCGCCCTACGAGCGCGAGCTCATGCATGCCCGGCAGCAGGGCGTCAACGCGGCCTGGGAGAATGCCCTGACCCGCTACATCGAGCTCCACCCCGATCTGCCCTACATCGGGGCGAAGATGGACGTGGGGGGCTGGGCCACCGAAACGAAGGATGCCATGCGTTTCGAAGGGGACATCGATTTCTCCATCATCATGGTCGATGTGGAGGATGCCAAGCAGCTCCGCAATCTCTTCGAGAGCGAAATTAAAAAAATGTTCAACCTGAACATGATCGACATCGACGCGCTGGGAACGGCCCACCGCGCCGCGACTGAAGCGGTCTACATCGGCGACTATGGGGCCAAGTGGGCCGAGATCGATGCCATCCGCCGCGGGAAGATGTACAAGCTGAAAAACGTTGGCGGCAAGGTCGAGCGGACCCTCATGACCGAGGACGAGAAGATCGTCATGCTGGCCGTGCTGGAAAACAGGGAGCACGTCAAGAAGACGGGCGTGAACATCCTCGACCAGATCCTCGCCGAAGGCGGACCGGAGCCGAAGGCGACCATGGAGCCGGGGGTGAGCCTCGAGTTCCTGAGGCACGTGACCGTTGACGCGATTCGAAGCCGCCTGTCCATTCTCGAGAAAATCGTCAAGATCTCGAAGTACGTCAACCGCAGCGCCTCGGATCACGGAAAATTCCTCGCAAGCGTACCCGGTTTCACGCTGGAGCCGATGGATGGGCCCCTCGTCAAGGGGGTCCAGGCCATCACCGATGTGAAGCAGGACAAAGCCCTCACGTCGGAGCAGAAGGTCATCAGGACCATGCAGCTTGCCACGGCCCTCATGGGCGACGGGTGGGCGAATGACCCCAATGCTGCGCTGGATCGGCTGGGCCAGCGGGCCACCGCGCTGATCTCCCACAACATCGCCGAGGGCATCAAGGCCCGCGAGAAGCTGATCAGCGAGGGAAACAAGAGCAAGCAGGAGCGGGACGCCGAGCGCAAGCAACTGCTCGATGACCTGCAGAACGAATTCAAGGTCTTCCAGGAGTCAGGTGTCCCGTACCCCGAGGCGGCAAGGGCCAAGATGGTCGAGCTGCAGAACTACTTCAAGCGAACCTTCGTGCTGCCCGCAGACGAGATGAAGAAGATCGACGAGATCATGAAGAGGGCTGCAGAAAACCCGAACATGCTCAAGATCTATGCCGCTTCCGTCTGGGAAAAGATGGTGAAGCTGCACAAGACAACGGACGAAGCCATCGACGGGTTCAACACCATGATGGATTTCATGGACAATGCAACCGTCCAGCATCTCCGGACGTTGGGCGACGAATTCTCCTTTATGGACGGCAAGGTCACGCTCAAGCTGCCCTTTAACGTTGGGCGCATCAACCAGGAGCTCAACGAGGGCGTCCTCGGCAAGATCGGCCAGAGCACGGCCTTCAAGGCCTTCAACCTGGGCCAGGAAGGCATGGCCTACTATGAAGCCGCGATGGGTGGGGCCGACTGGCAGGAATCGTTCACCAACCTCGCCACCGAGATCTTCAGGCGCAGGGTGCCCGCCGGAGGGGCCGTGGAGGCCGGGATGCAGGGAAATTACCTCTATGCCGGCGTCCAGGTTGTCTACATGATCTTCCCGCCCCTGGCCATACCGGAGGGCCTCTACGGCATGGCCCTGAGCATGGTCGACTGGGGCGTCGGCACGATGAATCAGTGGAAGTATGATGCTATGGTGGACGCGCTTTACACGGGCGCCACCTTCCAGAAAAATGGCGCGGCCTGGAACATGACGGGGCTGTCGTACAACTGCCCTCCCCTGATCGAGCTCTCCATCGACAAGGGTGCGAAGACCGAAGATGGGCTTTATAAGTTGCTCGATTCGTGCGCGAAGGTCTCATCCATCCTCTACCCGCAGGTAAAACAGCACCCGGCGCTCCTGCAGTACGAGGATATGCTGGGCAATAGCGCGGTCTCGTCCGGCAAAACGAGCATCATGGGGATGAATTCCGGCTGGCCTTACCAGTACACGGGCCTCTCCCGCTATGGCGAAGAGCTCTATAAGATCTACCTGAAGAAGGTCGACGCCGTGACGCTCGAATACTACAAGGGCGTGATCGACGGCCTCGAAAAGAGGAAAGCCTGGGACTCAGGGACAGGCTATTCCCAGATCGTCGCAATAGAAAAGGAGCTGGGCTGCACGACCCCGCTCGTCCAGTACACGGTTGGTTACCTGGGCGGAGACGCGATCAAGCGCGACGCGGAGCGCTTCCAGGCCATTGTGGACAGCTACAAGCGGCTGAAAGCGGCAAACAAGGAGATCACCGACATCGGTGAAAAGTGGCAGGTCAGTTTTCTGAAGGGGCCGACGCCGCAGTGCACGCCGGAATCGATCGACAAGACGGAGAAGGAGGCCAAGGGCCTGCTCGGGCGGCTTCAGCAGGCCGTCGAGGCCGCACGAAAAGAGGTGGTCGCTTTCGTGGGGAACAACCCCGCGGACGAGGACCTCGTGCCCCCGACCCGGACCAGGCTCTGCATGGCTTACAACGACAATTCAAGCGAAGCATACCGGCGCTGCTACGAGGATCACAAGGCCGCCCTGGACAAGCTTGCCGAAAAGGCTGTCGATCTGTCGGTTGCCGTTGTCGCCGCCGATGAGGTCTGCGTGGCCCAGAAAATGTCCCTTGCCGTCGAATACAACAAGCCCTGTCCCGAGTGTTCCGTCATCGGCTTCGAGATCCTGGGCGAATCGGGCACAGTCGAGGAGCAGGTCAAGCCCGAGGGGGCAAAGACCCCCTGGACACCAAAAAGCGCTGGCCAAAAAACAGTCCGGGCGAACGTCGACCGCACCGTCATCAAGGACGTCCTGAAGGTCCAGCGCAAGGGCGAAAAACGGATCACCGTGAAGCCCGAGGCGGACTGCCCCAGGCTGAAGGTCGCCCTCGATGCCGGCGGCATCACCGAGATCGGCAGGGACGGCCAGTTGACCCTCACGGCGCGCCCCCTCTCGCTGGCGCCCGGAAACCCGCCGATCAAACGGTATTTCTGGAAGGAAGACGGCGCCGACAAGCCCGCTTCGGCCGAGCCGACGTACCTGCTCTCGGGGAAGAACAGCGGCGGCAGGACCGTGAACGTCACCGTCGTGGCCCGCGACGCGGAGCAAAACCTCTCGGAGCCGGCCGGCATCGACATCCGCATCACCGACACCGCGACAGCCGTCATTCCCGTGTCCGTCCGTCCAGTCGATCTGCCTCCCGGACCGGACGGCACCTTCTCGATCAAGGATGACGCAACCGTCACCCTCAAGGCAACGCCCACACCAAAAACGGACAGCGGGCGCCTCCGCTTCCAGTGGTCTGCCGATGGTAAGCTGATTGATCCGGACAAGACGCACACGGACAGCACGATATTCAAGGGTGAGGGCTGGTCGGGCAAGACCGTGACGATAGCCCTTGTCATCATGGACGAGAAGAATCGCGAGGGGAAGGGATCGATAAGCATCAATGTCCTGCCCTCGAAAGGCCTCGGCGTGAGCTTCGAGGACCACCCGAAGATCGTGACCGAACGCGACGTCGTGAAGATCCGCGTCAAGGAACCGCCAAGGGGAAATTACCGGTACACCTGGACGCGGCAGGGGATCAAGGGCCTCGAGAAGACGACGTTCGACACATTCGACACCGATGTCCAGGGACTGGCGGGCAAAACTCTGTCCGTCCGGGTTGACGTATACGACGATGCCGGCAGGACGGGGTTTTCCGAGACCGCGATCACCGTCACGGAGCCAAAACTCGAGGAGGAGAAGATCCCGGTGGAGATCCGCGCCGACCGGGATACCATCGAGGAGGACGGCGCGACGGACCTCACCGCCTTCGCCACGCCCTATGCCGACAGCGGGAAACTGACCTACTACTGGGCCGAGAGCACCCAGGGGGGCCCCGGCAACGTATTTCGCATGGAAGGCAAGGGGCACCGGGACGTCACGGTCACCGTGACCGTCGTGGTGAGAGACGAGAAGGGTCGCGCGGGCGAGCAGACGAAGGGCATCTATGTCAAGAAGAAGGCAACCGATGCGGCGCCGGTCGTGACAGACGGCAAGAAAGAGACCGCCCCCGGCGACCCGAAGCAGCAGGCAGAGGCCAAGTACCGCTGGCTCAAGGAGAGTGTGGCCTACCTCGAGGCGCTCAAGGAATACGACCGGAAAAGCTATAACGCCTTCGAGAAGTCGGTGACGAGCAGCATCGTCCGGGAGTTCGTGGCCAAGAATCCGCCACGCTATCAAAAGGACTTCAAGCTTCCCGATGGTTCCGACAAGGAGCTGTGCGGCGAGACCTTCGGCGACATCACGGCGCGGCTGGCAAGCTACGAATCGGAGTGCTGGTCCACCATCAACGCCGGCTGCAAGACCGTTGGCACAAGGGAGGTGACGAAGACGGTGGACGGCAGGCAGATCAAGTTCGCCGAGTCGATCTCGAGCTGCGATGTGCCTTGCGGCAAGGCCCAGACCTGCTCGAACGTCCTGAAGACGCACACGGGCGAGCTCGGCTACGCCAACAGCCTGCAGGACTACATCAACGAAAAACAGCTGGGCTGCCTCAGCGATGCGGGCGCCGCAAACGGCAAGCACCAGCGGGAGCTGGACAAGAAGATAAAGGAGCTGCCCGAGTCCCTGCCTTACAAACGCTTCCAGGAATTTGCCGGGTTGAACGACTGGAAGGGTTACCTGGCCGCCGTCGAGAAGACGAAGCAGGAATTCGGCCTGCCCGAGCCGATCCCGAGCCCGATCGTCCTGCCCTGGAGCTACAAGAGCCCCTGCGGAGGCGCAGGTGCGGCCCCGGCGACTCCCTCGCAGCTGCAGGTGACTCTGACCGCCGACAGGAAAAAAATCAAGGCCGGCGAGCTTTCGAACATAACCGCCGCGGTCACGGGCGGAAAGCCCGACTATACCTACACCTGGACGGGCAATCACGCAGGCTCCGGAAACAGGGTCACCTTCGCCTCCCGCAACCCGGGCAAACAGACCCTTTCTCTTGAGGTCCAAGACGCCGCCGGGGCGAGAGGCCAGGCATCGATCGAGATCGAGGTGGAAGGTCTCAAGGCCGCCATCAACGGGCTGAAGGACCGCGTGGTCTATGGCACCACGGCGGTGTTGAGCGCTCAGTTCGACGCACCGCCGGACGACAAGGCCCCGCCGCCTCCCGCCGACACGGCATGGAAGGCGCCAAACGAGGAAGAGGCGCTGAAGGTCTTCTACGCCACGCACAACCGGCTGGTGAAGGAGTGCGAGGCGAAATACAGGGGCACCCTGCCGGCGAAAGAGTTCTACAGCGAGAGGCACCGCGCCGCGTGGATGAAGCTCTCCGAATGCGAGGAGGACGCCCGGAACCAGGCGACGAAGGCGAAGAGCTGTTCCCTCTGGCCGGACAGCGAGGGCTGCAAGGGATACAAGTCGACGGTATCCGAGACGCCGAAAGCACCCACGGGCTACCGCGTCGTCTGGCAGTCGGAGCCCGCGATCACCTTCGACCCGCCCACGAGCGACGGCCCCACGACCGCGCTCTTTGACCGCATGCCCGCAGGCGGCAGGATCCGGATCTGGGCGCAGCTCCAGAAACACACCGGCGGAGGCGTCTATGCGACCGTCGGCGAGGCGCCGCAGGTGGAAACGACCGTGGTGCCGCCCGGCTTCAAGTGGACCTTCGTGCCGGAGAAAGGCAAAGGCAACGTGGGAAGGGAGGTCAAGGTCTCGATCACCACCATTCCGGAAGGGATCAAGCCGGAGCTGCTGAATTACGAGTGGTCGTTCCCGGAATCGTCCAACCGCATGGAGTACGAGAAGAACGCAAGCGTCATCGGGTTCGTGCCGAAGGACCCGAAACCCGTCTTGCTGGTCGTCGCGCCGAAGGTGCCTTTTCACCGTGAGCCCATCGGCGGAGGCCTCAAGGAGGAGTACCAGGCAGGGTCCTATGCGGTCACCGTGACCGGCCCGACCGCGCTCGGTCCGAAACCGCAGGTGTGGCAGGAGGGCAAGGGGCTCGTGGACGTGCAGCGCGAGATCGCCGTATTCCAGAACGTGTCCCTGAGGGCCGAGGTGGCCCCGGATCCGGAAAAGAAGCCCCTGCGCTATCAGTGGACCGTCACCCCCGGCGGATGCACCGTCGGGAACGAGGTGAGCCAGGAACCCACCGTCAGCTGCAGCGAGACGGGAAGCTACCAGGCAAAGGTGACCGTCAAGGACCGCGACGGTGTCGAGCTGGGAAGCGGCTCGGGCACGATCAGCGTCACCGTCTCCAAGAACGAGATCACGAAGGCGAAGGACAAGAAGAAGGAGTTGGAGGAGAAGCTCGCGAAGGCCCAGGCCCTGGAGCGCGAGGGGAAGTACGACGAGGCGATCGGCCTTGCGGAAGAGACGCTCATGATAGACCCGAAACACGACGGGGCAAAGCAGCTGCTCGCCCGGCTCAAGCAGGAAAAGGGCGATGCGGACAGGAAAATCACCGCGATCAACAAGGACATCGGCAACGCCAAGTTCGACGAAGCGGAGCGCGAACTGAAAGCGCTCAAGGGCCGTTGCCCCCAATATCCGCCCTTGCTGGATGCGGAGAAGAGACTGGCCGATGAGCGCCGGAAATCGCAGGGGAAAACCGCCGCCGAGCTGGCCAAAGTCTCCGACGCGGTCAAGGCAAAGGATTTCAAGCAGGCCCTTGCCGCGGCCGCAGGGATCCGCAAGACGACAAAACTCGACAGCCGGCAGGAAGCTGAACTGGCCGGCCTCGAGAAAACGGCCCGCGACGCAGAGGCGAAAAAGGAACAGGCGAGGCGGCTCTTCGCCTCGGGCGAAGCCAAGCTCGCACAACACGATTACGACGGCGCCATTGCGGATCTGGCGGGAGGCCTTGCCGTTTCCCGGGATCTCTGGGGCGCACAGGATCGGTCGCCGGCCGACTTCGAAAGGATGAAGGCCGACGCGGAGGCGAAAGCGCAGAAGCTCAAGGGTCTCTTGACGGCCGTACGGAAGGCGGCCGAGGGCACGCCCGTTCCACCCGCAGAAGAATTGAAGAAAGCCCTTGCCTCGGCCGACGAGGCCACTGCGCTGCAGCCGAATAATACGCGAATCGCCAACTATAAAAAACAGATCGAGCAGAGGCTCGCCGCCCGTCAGAAGGAGGACGACAAGGTCAAAGCGGCAAAAGAGCTGCGGGCCAAGGGCGAGGCAGCCCAGAATCAGGGCAGAATCGCCGAAGCCGTTTCTCTATACCGGGAAAGCCTGAAACTGGTTCCCGACGCGGCGCTCGAGAGCCACGTCAAGACGCTGGAGGCGCGACTTGCCGGGGAAAAGGGGAAAGTCGACACGGCAAAGAAACTCCGCGCGGAAGGCGAAGCCCTCCAGGCTCAGGGAAAGATAGCCGAGGCCGCGGCGAAGTATCGGGAGAGCTTGAAGCTGGTTCCCGACCCGGCGCTCGAGGCTCACGTCAAAACACTCGAGACCCGCCTTACCGGGGAAAAGGGGAAAGTCGACACGGCAAAGAAACTGCGTGCGGAAGGCGAAACTTTCCAGGCTCAGGGAAAGATAGCCGAAGCTGCTGCTAAGTATCGGGAAAGCCTTAAGTATGTGCCCGACCCGGCGCTCGAGGCTCATGTCAAGACGCTGGAGACCCGGAGTGCCCAGGACAAAGAAAAAGTCGAGACGGCGAAAAGGCTCCGTGCAGAGGGTGAAACACTCCAGACTCAGGGAAAGACGGCCGAGGCCGCGGCGAAGTATCGGGAGAGCTTGAAGCTGCTTCCCGACCCGGCACTCGAGGCCCACGTGAAGACATTAGAAACCCGATTGGCTCAGGACAGGGAAAAAGTCGAAACGGCTAAGAAACTTCGGGCGGAAGGCGAGGCCCTGCAGGGCCAGGGAAAGACGGCTGAGGCTGTCGCGAAGTATCGGGAGAGCCTGAAATACGTCCCCGATCCGGCCCTGGAGGCGCACGTGCGGATGCTCGAGGGCAAGCAGGCCGAGGCGGACCGGAAGAAGGCCGCGGCGGACAAACTGTGGCAGGAAGGCACGGCCCTCTTCAACCAGGGGCGGCCGGGAGAGGCGCTAGCGAAATTCAAGGAGAGTTTGAAATACTCATCGAGCCCCGAGCGAGTGAAGTATGTGCAGGACCTGGAAGGAAGGAAAACGCAGGCGGAGAAGCTTCGGAGTGATGGGGCGTCATTTCAGAGCCAGGGTAAGTTGCGGGAAGCGGCAGGCAAATACAGGGAGAGTTTAGGGTATTGGCCCGATCCCGCACTCGCGGATCACATTGCCAAAATTGAGGCTGAAATAAAGAAACAGGAAACGCAGGTTGTGACTCAGCCCCCGACGTCAGAGTCGGGAGGGGCCGATGGAACATGGGATGTCAGTTTCAATAATTATCGGGGGAAGATGGAGTTACAGCGGAGTGGCAGTTCATGGAGCGGACGGCTTTGGCTGGATGCGCATCAGAGATGGGAGCAGCTTACGAACATCTCTTATTCCAGCACGGGGAGACTCGAATTCACGAGGCCCATTTCAGGGGCAACGCAACGTTATTCGGGTGCCCTCTCCGGTGAAAGGTTGGAAGGGACGTTCACCCAGGAGAATAGTGCTACAAAATATGCTTGGTGGGCGACGAGAACAAAGGCGGGGACGGTTGTCTCCACGGGCACTACTGTCTCTACAGGAACCGGCACGGGCGCAACGCCATCTCCGACCGCCAAGGGAAACGTGATCTTCAATAACGGCAACACCGGCGGCGTCTACAACAACCCGAGCCGTGCGACGACGTTCACGCTGCGCGCGCCGCACGTCATTACGCTTATCACGAATTACCACTGGAACAACGGGCGCGGGGCAACTCCCGGCACCATTGCGTTGCGGGGAAGCGACGGACGGACCTGGGGCCCCTGGCAGGCGAAAGGCAGCCCGGGGCAGGGCGGTGCTCCCAATGCCTACTGGACCTGTTACCCCGGCGTGACGCTGCCTGCCGGGACCTACACGGTTGTCGACTCCAATCCGGCCACCTGGGCCCAGAATTCCGGTTCCCAGGGATGCGGGCACACACGCGTCGAGGGCTATCCTGTTTCCGGCGCAACCGCCTCTGCTCCGGTCACTACCGGTACTTCGTCCGCGACGGCCACCTCGATCTCGGCCGAGCTAACAAACAGCTCCAAGGAGAATACTCACATTTTCACAGAGAACGAGACATTCGGGCCGGGCAACCGCCTTGCACCGGGCGAGAAACGCCGCGTGGCGGTAACCATGAAATCCGATGGTTCGGTTACGTTCAAGGCGGGGCGGAACGGCCAGGTGATGGCAACAAAGACCTGGCGCGGCAATTCCGGTGATTCCTCGCGTGTGCCTGTCGTCGTCTTCGACGACACGAACCCCTTTGACAAGTTGACGGTGACGACGGGGCTCCGGTAGAATGCCTCGAAAACGGCAGACTGACTCGGGAGAGGGAGGGTGACACCATGAGATGGCTCGTTGCATTGTTCGTCATCGGGTCGTGGGCCCTTTTCGCCGGCGATCTCGGCGCGTCCGCACCGGCGAAGGTGACCATCACGGGTTGCGTCACGGGGGGAGTGCTCGTGACGGAGAAGACTGATTTCGGCACCCATGCAAGCCAGGGCCAATACCGAATCAAGCCGCTGGCCAGAGAAGGCACTCCGCTCGATCTTGCCGGCCACGAGGGCAAGCGGATCTCCGTTGTCGGGCATCTTCTTCCAGGGGACCGGTTTTACGCGGAGGCGACTTCCATCCGTGCGCTGGGCCCCTGTGCGACGCCGGCGAAAAAGGATCTCCCGCGGCAGTTGAGCGATGACGAAGCCGACGAGATCGTGTGGGGCCTGCCGGAGGTGCAGGGTATGCTCGAGCGGATGAAGGGAACGAAGGTGTCCCCCTTCTCGATGATCACCGGGTATCCCGACCCGAAGGCCGAACCGGGCAAGCCGGGGGCTTTCTACGAAATCTACGTAGGGGAAAGGCATGAGACCCACACGGTTCGCGTCATGACCCTGCTCGTTGATGCATACAGCGGCAGCATTTTGGTCTACGACGAGGCGGCCGATCGGGTCATCCCCATCGAACAATACAGAAAGCAGGTGCGCAAATGAAGATTCGAGGATTTCTTTCACTCGCGATCGTAGCATCCATGCTCGCGCTGACCGCAGTCGCGGGCGCGGCGGACACTGGAGATCTGGCAGGCGAAATGGTTGCCTTCGTGCGCCAGGGTAACATCTGGGTCGCCAGGGTGGACGGCACGGGCGAGCGCCGGTTGACCGATTTCGGCGTCTGCGGCGGGCCGGCCCTCTCGCCCGACGGAAAGCAGGCGGCCTTTCACTGCCGCGGGGATCAGGATATCTACCCCGACACGGGCTTCGGGCAGATCTACCTGGTTGAGACGGCAGGCGGGGAGCCGCGCAGGTTGAAATTTGACGGGATTCTCGCAGCGGAGCACCCCGCTTTCTCGCCGGACGGGAAGCGTATTGTGTTCGTGGGTCTTTCGGAGGTCAAAAAGCAGGGGAAAGGGGAAGACGCTCAGGTCCATGCCACCATGTCGGTCAGCATTGCCGACATCCAGTCCGGAAAGACCCAGGCGGTTCTGCGCCATAAGAATGCAATGCTCGACGCGGGATACATCTACAGCCGTCCCGCCTTTTCCCCCGACGGGCAATGGATTCTCTGGCAGCAGAGCGGAAGCGACGTCTCGGGCGGCTTTGCCGTCACGGATCTGAAGGGAAAGACCCTGTTCCGGTTCCCCCCGAAAGGGGAGGACCCCACCCCCTACTGGGGCCCGAGCCTGGCCCTCGACGGCCAGACGGTGCTGTGCTATTCCCCTGCGACTTCCGATGCCGCCGACGACACGATTTATGTGATCGACCGGAAGACGGGGAAGACAGTCGAGGTGACGACGGGTGCAAGCCCCGCGTTTGTCCGCAACGGGACGGCGATCGTCTTTGAACGGTGGGTCAACCGGTGGAGCGACAAGGCTTCCTCGAATCTCTGGATCCTGGAACTCAAGCCCGGGGCCTCACCGCGAAGGATCATCACCGACGCCTCCGAGCCCGCCGGGGCGATGCTGCGGAAGTGAAACCGGAAGCAAAGGGGGCGGCCAATTCGCCCCCCCTTGTCCCCTCTCTTCGGATTGATTTTCCCGCCTCTTCGGTGATCGTTCAGGAATTTCCCCGTGTGCGTAAAGATGTGTTAAAATTCCCGTGCGTCCAATAGCAAACAAAGACCCTTCGCAAGAGGATTCGTTGTCCCATGGGTATTGCGGGAGACATCGTCATTGTCGTCATTGCCGCCCTGCTGGGAGGTCTGATCGCCCTGATCCTGAGGCAGCCGCTGATCATCGGGTACATCCTGGCCGGTGTGGTTGTGGGGCCTTACACGGGAGGCGTGACCGTCTCCGATGTCTACAACATCGAAAAAATGGCCGAGATCGGCGTTGCCCTCCTGCTTTTCGCGCTGGGGCTGGAATTTTCTCTCCGGGACTTGAAGCCCGTCCGCAACATCGCCATCATCGGCACCCCCATCCAGATCGCCCTGACGACGGCATTCGGGGTTGCCGTCGGGCGGTGGATGGGCTGGGATTGGGTGCCGTCTGTGTGGTTCGGGGCCCTGATCTCGCTTTCCAGCACGATGGTGATTCTGAAGACCCTGGAGAATCTGGGCATGCTCGGCACGTTGTCCAGCCGCGTCATGATCGGCATGCTCATCATCCAGGATCTGGCCGTCGTGCCGATGCTCATCATTCTCCCCCAGTTGAGCGAGCCCGGTGCCGGCTTGCAGGTACTGGCCGTTTCCGCCTTGAAGGCCGCCGTCTTTCTCGCGCTGGTCATCGTCGTGGGCACGCGGATCATGCCCCGCGTGATGAAGACGATCGCCGACTGGAATTCGAGAGAGCTGTTCCTTGTGGCCACCACGGCGATCGGACTGGGCATCGGCTACGGCACCTATCTGTTCGGCCTCTCCTTTGCCTTCGGCGCCTTTGTGGCCGGCATGCTCCTGAGCGAATCGGATTACGGGTATCAGGCCCTGAGCGACATCATCCCCCTGCGGGATGTGTTCAGCCTCCTGTTTTTTACCTCCATCGGCATGCTGCTGGATCCCCAGTATCTGCTGGATCACCCGGGAATGGTCCTGTCTCTGGTTTTCATCGTCATGGCGGGTAAAGGGCTGATCTTTGCTTTCCTGAGCCGCGCCTTCCGCTACCGGAACATCATCCCCCTGGCGATGGGGCTGGGGCTTTCCCAGGTCGGGGAATTCTCTTTCGTCCTGGGCAGGGTGGGCGTTGCCACGCAATCCATTTCCCCGGAATTCTACTCCCTGGTCCTGACCATGACCGTTGTGACGATGGTGCTGACGCCGTTGCTGTCGGGTCTCACGGCCCCGATCTATGGCCTTTGCGGCCGCTGGCTCCAATCGGTTTGCACGGAACCCGTTCACTTCCCCAAGCGGGATTTGAAGGATCACCTGGTGATTGCCGGCGGCGGGAGAGTCGGCCGATACGTTGCCGGCATCCTGCAACGGATGGGCACCCCGTTCATCATCGTGGAATGGAATTCCCGGCGGGTGGACGAGTTGAAGGCACTGGGCTTTCCCGTCCTCTTCGGTGACGCGGAAAAGGAGATCATCCTGGAGGCTGCGGAATTAGGCAAAGCGAAGCTGCTTCTCATCACGACGCCGGTTGCCCTGATTGCCCAGGTCATCGTAACGCATGCGAAAAAACTGAACCCCGCGATCCGAATCATCGCCAGGGCGGAAGGGATCGAGGAGATGAAGGGGCTGCACGATCAGGGCGTCTCCCTCGTCGTACAGCCGGAATTCGAGGCGAGCCTGGAAGTGGCCCGCCAGGCGCTGATGCACCTCGATGTCCCAATGGATCTGATCCGGCAGTATACGGACGAGGTTCGCGAAGAGCTGTACCGGCCGCTCTACAAGGACTGGCAAAAGACGAAAGACTGAGGTTTAAAGACAAAGGAATGGAGGGCGTTATCCTGATATGCCGTTACTCTAAGGTGTGAAAATCTCCGTTCATGCATTCCTCAAAATCATCAGCCCAATTGGTTGGGGATTTCTCAGGACTGGCAGTAAGTTCTTCCTGTGCTGTATAAATAAAATTGAATGCGAATAGTGGAAGATCATCAGTCACTGTCAGATGAGGCGGTTTTTGCTGGCTCCGGGATAATCGAGAAAATCGGTATATTCAACTGACAAGAAGTGACGTTATATCTATTGTCCTGGCTCGTCCTTGAAACGGTATCCGACCCCCGGTTCATTGATCAGGAATCGGGGGCGGGCTGGATCCTTCTCCAGTTTGTGCCTCAGCTGGGTCATGTAAACGCGCAGATATTGGGTGTGCTCGACGTAGGAGGGCCCCCAGACTTCCTTGAGAAGCTGACGATGGGTTATGACCTTTCCCGCATTGCGCACGAGAACCAGCAGAAGTTTATATTCCAGGGGAGTCAGATGGATCTCGGCGGCCCCCAGGAACACCTGTCTCTTCGCGAAGTCGATGCGGAGATCATCGGCGGCGAAAACCGATTCCTGCCGGCCGCTTGCCTGCATCTCGGCATGGCGTATAGCGACACGGACCCGGGCAAGAAGTTCACCCACGCCAAAGGGCTTCGTGAGGTAGTCGTCGGCGCCGGAGTCGAGCGCACGGACCTTGTCGCTCTCCTGCTCCCGCGCGGAGATGACGATGACAGGAACCCGTGACCACTCCCGAAGCCTTCGGATGAACTCAAGTCCATCCATGTCGGGCAGACCGAGATCGAGAAGCACCGCGTCGGGGTTCCGGGTGGCTGCATGCGAAAGACCTTCGCCTGCCGTGCCGACTTCGACGAAGCGATAGCCATCGCTCTCGAGGGCCACCTTCAGGAAGCGTCTCATCTGGATCTCGTCTTCAATCAGGAGCACAAGCCCTTTGTCCACCGGTTCATCCCTCCGAAATGCGGATTGCCCTTTTTCAAATACGAGGCGGTTCCCCTTCAACCGGCAGGGTGAATCGAAATACGGCGCCGCCCCCCGGTCGGTTCTCGGCCCAGATGCGGCCACCGTGCGCTTCGATGATCACCCGACAGATGGAGAGACCCAGGCCCACACCGCCCCCGGGGACTCTGCCCCGCGTAAATTTATCGAAGATCCGCTCCTGCTGCCCTTCGAGGATTCCGGGTCCCCTGTCTGCCAGTTCCACGAGAACTCCCGCCTTCTGAACCCGGGCGGTCAGTTCGATGGCGGTGCCTGGAGGTGTATACCGCAGCGCATTTTCAAGGAGGTTTGTCAAGACCTGTTCCATGAGGAGCGGATCGAAGGGGATCAGGGGCAAATCCTCCGGTATCTGCACATTCAACGTATGTCCGTTCAGGCGGTCCGAAAGCCGATCGATCACTACGCCGGTGATCTCCTCCATGGATTGCCACTCCTTGCGGATCTGGATCGCGCCGGATTCCAGGCGTGTCATGTTCAGCACATTCCTCACGATCTGATTGAGGCGTTCCGCCTCCTCTCGAATGGACTGGATGAGCTCTTTGCGATTCTCTGCCGCGAGGTCGTCGCCCTTCCGGAGAAGAGTGTCTGCTGAACCGATGATGGCTGCAAGGGGAGTCCTCAGATCGTGGGACACTGAGCTCAACAAGACATTTCGGAGACTCTGTTTCTCGGCGCTTACTCTCTCCTTCTGTGCCTCCTGCGCCAGAATGACCCTCTCCATGGCCATCGCTGTCTGGTTTGCAAAAGTCTCGAGAAGATGTATCTGTTCGGGTTCGAAGGGTTCCTCGGGATTTCCCGGAAGGATTCCGATAACACCCACCGGACCCGAGGAGGCGATCATGGGCAGATAGAGTGCCTTGGCGCCCGGCAGGGTATCGGTCCCGATACCCGCCGCCTGCCTGTTCTCCAGGACCCACTGGGCGACACCCATCTCTTTTTCGTCCAGAGCGAAGGTTCCCGCTTCCGTTGAGGAAACAACGAGATGACCCCGATCATCGGGAATGAGGATGACCACCTGGCTCAAGAAAACTTCACCGATATGCTTCACGGCAATCTCGCTGAGCCTGTCCTTCTTCCTCTCCCGTGCCAGATCCCGGCTGAGGCCAAAAAGAGCTGCTGTCTTTCTCTCCCGCCCCCTGGCCGCCTCCGCCTGTTCGCGGACCCGAAGGGTGAGTCCGCTGATGACGAGGGCGACAACAAGCATCACGCCGAAGGTCACGGCATATCGGATGTCGGCAACGGCAAACGTGTAATAGGGCGGGACGAAGAAAAAGTCAAACGCCGCAATACTCAGAAGGGTTGCCGCGAGCGTCGGCCAGCGGCTCGTTCGGATCGCCGCCACCACGACGCCCAGCAGATACACCATGACCAGGTCGAGCAGTTCGAAGTAGGGGAACATGACGGCTGCGATCGCGGTTGCCGCAGCCACTGTCGAAAGAGCCCAGAGCCACTCGGATGGCTTCCAGGGTGGCAATGCTTTTTTCTCGACGCGACGAGGCGGACTCTCCGGGGCATCCCCTGTGATGACATAAACATCGATATCGCCGCTCCCGCGGACGATCTCATCCAGAGGGGAGCCCAAAATTTTGTCCTTCCATCGCGGGTGGGTCGGCTTGCCGACGATGATCTTGCCCACGTTCCGGAGCCTTGCGTAGCGGAGAATTTCCTCGCTCACCCGGTGTCCCGTCAGCGTCACCGTCTCGGCCCCCAGGCTCTCGGCCAGCCTTATATGCTCCGCCAGCAGCCTCTTGTCCTCCTCAGAGGCGTGGATATGGGAGGGTGCTTCGACGTTGACGGCGATCCACTCGGCGCGCAGACCCGCCGCCATGCGCCGTGCAGCCCGGATCAGGCGGATGGAGCGGGGGTTAGGCCCCACGCAGACGAGAATCCGCTCCGTGGCAGGCCAGATCGCCTTCACGCCCTGGTCCCGCCTGTAGTGCTCCATCTGCTCGTCGACCTGTTCGGCGGTGCGGCGCAGCGCCAGTTCCCTCAGCGCGATGAGGTTTCCCTTCCGGAAGAAATTCTCCATCGCCTTCCGGGCCTGATCGGGAATGTAGACTTTCCCCTCCCTGAGGCGCTGCAGAAGGTCATCGGGCGGCAGATCGACAAGCTCGATCTCATCGGCCCGTTCCAGAAATGAATCCGGAAGAGTTTCCCGTATGGCAACGCCGGTGATCTGATAAACCACGTCATTGAGGCTTTCAAGGTGCTGCACATTGACGGTGGTGTAGACGGAGATTCCGGCACAGAGCAGCTCCCTCACGTCCTGCCAGCGTTTCCTGTGGCGGGCGCCGGGAACATTGGTGTGGGCGAGCTCATCGACGAGAATGATGGATGGATTGCGGGCCAGGGCGGCATCGAGATCAAACTCGTGGAGGGTTTTCCCCTTGTAGGTTAACGGCCGGTGGGGAAGAAATTCGAGCCCTTCCAGGAGGGCGTCCGTCTCGCGGCGCCCGTGGGTCTCGACGAGGCCGGCGACGATGTCGACGCCCTCCTCGCGCCTCTTCCGGGCCGCTTCCAGCATGGCATAGGTCTTCCCCACGCCGGGGGCGGCGCCGAAGAAGACCTTCAGTTTTCCCTGCCGCTGCCGCTCCTCTTCCTGCCTGACCTGCTCGAGAAGGGCCTCGGGATCGGGTCTCCTCTCATCCATATCGGGAAAACCCTCGAACGGCGGCTGATGATCGTGAGTGCCTGATGCAGTCTAACAGAATCATCGCAGGGCCTCCAGCGCCATGTTCAGCTCGAGGACCGGGACGACGGGCTCCCCGAGTAAGCCGAAATTCCTCTGTCGTTTGTGGGCCAGGACCAGATCGCGCACCACCCCTTCGTCAAGCCCCCGGGCCTTCGCAACACGGGGAACCTGGTAGAGTACGGCTGCAGGGCTGATGTGAGGGTCGAGACCGCTGCCGGACGTTGTGACAAGATCCACGGGAACAGGTTGGCGATTGTCGGGGTCCGCGGCGTGCAGAGCGGCGATGCGCTCCCTGACAGCCTTTAGCAGTTCAGGATTCGACGGCCCCAGGTTGGAAGCTGCCGATGCGGCTGCGTTGTATGGAAAGGGAGACGTCGCAGAAGGACGACCCCAGAAATAGCGGGGATCATCAAAAGCCTGTCCGACCAGAGCCGACCCGGCAAGGCGGCCGTCCCTGACGATGAGGCTGCCGTTGGCTTGATGGGGGAAAAGAACCTGGGCCAGTCCCGTGATGACCAGGGGATAGAGGACCCCGGTCAGCAATGTCAGCAGGAACAGCAGCGCGACAGCGGGTCGAATGAAGTGTCTCATGGTGAATCTCCTCAAGCCAGTCCCAGGGTAGAAAGGACCTGGTCGATCAGCTTGATGCCGATGAAGGGGATCACAAGGCCGCCGGCGCCGTAGACGAGCAGGTTGTGGCGAAGAACCGCTGCGGCGCTCATGGGGCGATACCGGACGCCCTTCAGGGCAAGGGGAATCAATGCGACGATGACCAGGGCGTTGAAGATGACCGCCGAGAGAACCGCGCTCTGCGGCGTGGCCAGCCCCATGATGTTGAGCGCGGCAAGCGAGGGGTAGATGCCCGCAAAGGCTGCGGGGAGGATGGCAAAGTATTTCGCCACGTCGTTGGCGATGCTGAAAGTGGTCAGGGTCCCCCGCGTCATCAGGAGCTGCTTGCCGATCCCGACGATCTCGATGAGCTTCGTAGGGTTGGAATCGAGGTCCACGAGGTTTCCCGCCTCCTTGGCGGCCTGGGTGCCCGTGTTCATCGCCACGGCCACATCGGCCTGGGCCAGGGCCGGCGCATCGTTGGTCCCGTCGCCGGTCATGGCGACCAGGTGTCCCCCCGCCTGATAATTCCGGATCAGATCCAGCTTCGCCTCCGGCGTTGCCTGCGCGAGAAAATCATCCACGCCGGCCTCCGCGGCGACGGCCGCCGCCGTCAGCGGGTTATCGCCCGTGATCATGACCGTGCGGATCCCCATCCGCCGCAGTTCGACAAAACGCTCCCGAATCCCGCCTTTGACGACGTCGGCCAGCTGGATGACCCCGAGCGCACGGGCCCCGTCGGCCACGACGAGCGGTGTGCCGCCGCGGTGCGAGATGTCGTTCACGATAGAACGGATTTCGGAAGGAAAGAAGCCGCCCCGCTCCGTCACATAGGCTTCCATGGCATCGGCGGCGCCCTTGCGGATCTCCCGCCCGTCGAGATTGACGCCGCTCATCCGCGTCTTTGCCGTAAAGGGAATGAAGCGTGCGCCGAGGGCCTTGATATCCCGCTCGCGCAGGCCGTATTGTTTCTTCGCCAGGACGACGATGCTGCGGCCCTCGGGGGTTTCGTCGGCCAGGGAGGCGAGCTGGGCCGCATCGGCAAGGGCCCGTGCTTCCACACCGTCGGCGGGAAGAAAGGACGTGGCCTCGCGGTTGCCGAGGGTGATGGTTCCCGTCTTGTCGAGCAGCAGGACATCCACGTCGCCTGCCGCCTCGACGGCACGGCCGCTCATGGCGATGACATTGGCCTGGATCATCCGGTCCATGCCGGCAATGCCGATGGCCGAGAGGAGCCCCCCGATGGTCGTTGGGATGAGGCAGACGAGCAGGGCGACGAGCACGGTGATGGTGACCGGTGATCCCTGGCCGGCCGCCTTGACGCTGAATATCGAGAAGGGCAGCAGGGTGACCGTGGCCAGAAGGAAGATGATCGTGAGGCCGGCAAGGAAGATGTCGAGGGCGATTTCGTTGGGGGTCTTCTGCCGCTTTGCACCCTCGACCATGGCGATCATCCGGTCGAGAAACGTCTCTCCGGGGCTCGACGTGACGCGGACGATGACCCAGTCGGACAACACCCTCGTGCCACCGGTCACGGCACTCCGATCCCCGCCGGACTCGCGGATGACGGGCGCGCTCTCACCCGTGATGGCGCTTTCATCGACGGAGGCGATCCCGACAACCACTTCCCCGTCGCCGGGGATGACGTCACCTGCCTCCACCAGCACGAAATCACCCCTGTGGAGCTGCGAGCCCGCAACGAGGGTCCGCTCCGCTCCGGGGTCAGGGCCCGTGAGCCGCTTGGCCGACACGTCCCGGCGGCTGCTTCGCAGTGCCCGCGCCTGGGCCTTTCCCCGGCCTTCCGCCATGGCCTCGGCGAAATTGCCGAAAAGGACTGTGAACCAGAGCCAGATCGACACGGCAAGGACGAACCCGGGGCTTTCCTCCACCCGCCCGAAGAGGGAATGGAGAAAGAGCATCGATGTGAGCACGCTGCCCGCCTCGACGACAAACATCACCGGCCGCCGCATCATGTGCAGGGGATTGAGCTTCACAAACGCGTCGACGATGGCCTGCCGCAGGATTTTGCCTTCAAAGAGGGTAAGGGACTTGATCTTTTGTTCCTTCGCTTTCATTTCCCGACCTCACGATGCCATGAATTCCGCGATCGGCCCGAGGGCCAGTGCCGGCAGGAACGTCAGCGCACCCACCAGGAGCACCACGCCGGCAAGGAGAACCACGAAGAGCGGGGCGTGCGTCGGAAGGGTGCCGGGACCGGAGGGGATGATTTTTTTCCCTGCAAGGGATCCCGCCATGGCCAGAACGGGGATCATGACCCAGAAGCGGCCGATGAGCATCGCAAGCCCCAGGGAAAGATTGTAGAAGACGCTGTCGGCACTGAGCCCCGCAAAGGCGCTTCCGTTGTTGTTTGCCGCCGATGAAAAGGCGTAGAGGACCTCCGTGAAGCCGTGGGGCCCCGGATTGGAGATACCGGCCAGGCCGGCCTTTGTGATCAACGCGACGGCCGTGCCCACGAGGATCAGGGCGGCGGGGATGAGAATAACCAGGGAAGCCATTTTCATCTCGAAGGCCTCGATCTTCTTGCCCAGGTATTCCGGGGTCCTACCCACCATGAGACCGGCCACGAAGACGGCGATGACGGCAAAC
The DNA here is from genome assembly GCA_963828305.1 of uncultured delta proteobacterium. Taxonomy (GTDB): domain Bacteria; phylum Desulfobacterota; class Syntrophia; order Syntrophales; family UBA2192; genus UBA2192. The sequence goes on from CAWHEJ010000002.1 coordinate 93,143, forward strand.
ACGAGCATGCCGTAGAGGCCGGAACCCACGCCGCCGAAGACGACCTCGCCGAGTTGTATGAGCCACAGCGGGGCCAGTCCTCCAAGAGGCGTGAACGAATCGTGCATGGCGTTGACCGATCCGTTCGAGGCGGCGGTGGTGGCCACCGCCCAGAGTGCCGAATTGACGATACCGAACCGCGCTTCCTTTCCTTCCATGTTGCCGCCGGGCTGCTGCTCCCCCGGCGCCTGGTCAATCCCGAGGCCGGTCAGGGCGGGATTCCCCGCCTGTTCGCTCCAAAGGCACAACATGAGCAGTGGGACGAAGACCAACAGCATCACTGCAAGGATCGCCCAGCCCTGGCGCGTGTCGCCCACCATCTTCCCGAAGGTGTAACAGAGCGCTGCGGGAAGAAGAAGAATGGCCAGGAGCTCCAGCGCGTTTGAGATCGGGGTCGGGTTCTCCAGGGGATGGGTGGAGTTGGCGTTGAAAAACCCCCCGCCGTTTGTCCCGATCTGCTTGATGGCAACCTGCGAAGCCGCGGGACCCCTTGGAATCACCTGCTCCGCAACCGCCTGATCCTTGCCGTCGAGGGTGCCCTGGAGCCGAGTCACATGGACCGCCGGCGCCAGTGTCTGCACAACACCCTGGGAGACAAGCAGGATCGAGAGCGCGATGGAGAGGGGCAGGAGGATGTAGAGGACCGTGCGGACCATGTCGGCCCAGTAATTGCCGATCGTCGTCGCTCGCTGTCTCGCAAGCCCGCGGATGAAGGCGGCGAGCACCGCCATGCCGCTTGCCGCGGAAACGAAATTTTGAACCGTGAGCCCCAGCATCTGCGTCATGTTACTCATGGTCGTCTCGCCGGCATAGGCCTGCCAGTTTGTGTTCGTCATGAAGCTGACCGCCGTGTTGAAGGCGAGAACCGGGGCCACACCCGTCAGACTCTGCGGGTTGAGGGGAAGAAATGCCTGGCAACGCTGGAGCAGATAAAGAAGAAGAAACCCGGCCGCATGGAAGAACAGGAGAGACTTGGCATAATCCTTCCAGCTCATCTCTCTCTCCGGATTCACTCCGCAGACCCTGTAGATCCATCGTTCAAGCGGACCGACGATGCGGCACAGGAGGACCGATTGTCCCGTGTAGACCCGTGCCATGTAGGAGCCGAGCGGCTTTACCAGGAGAAGCAAGACGGCAAATAAACCGAAGATCTGGATGATGCCGTTGGGTGTCATTCAAACACCTCCGGTTTGAGGAGGGCGAATGCGAGATATATCAGAAGTCCCAGGGCGACAATCCCGGCGAGGACATAAAAATAATCCATCAACGGTCTCCTTTGAGGTTTTTGAAAAAGAGAATGAACCCCCAGCTCAGCAAAAAGAACAGGACGGTAATGCCGACACCGAGAATATCCATGAAAAGCTCCATACGAGTGAACCCGTGTCAGTGTGTCGCCTTTGCCATTTCTTCTTGCAGGCTCATGCGCGTCAATCCCAGTTTCGTCGTCTCCTGCCGAAGATCTTCCATCCGTTTGTGAATTGCGGGCAGTTCGGTTGTCCCCAGGTGATTTTTTGACTCCCGGCTGATCTCGAGGAGAACGGAGTTCCACTTGAAGGCATCTCCGCTTCGAAAATCCCCTGGCAATTTACGGTGGTGTTTGGCCATGAGATCTTCCAGCGCAAAGGAATCGGATACCTCAGCCAACTCCGATGCGTCGAAGGTGACATACGTCGACTTGCCCTGCACAAGGACGGGAAGCCGATACGATTGAGAATGGCCGGCGACCGACGTCAGCCTGCGTTCATGGAATGCCAGTTTCGCCAGAATATCTTCATTTTCGATGATAGCGGCTTCGACCTGCCGGATTTGTTCCGCCAGTATTTCTGGGGATGGGTGTATGGCGCACTGGATCAGGAAATAGGCCACCGGAATTGCCGTGCATGCAGCAAACAAAATGAGAAAGTGAATCTTTCGGTTCGTCTTCGGCACTCTTTGCTGGAGCATGATTCTGCGATGGTTGGATGGCATGCCTTCATCCCGTAATTTTTTATTAATATTCCTCGCACCAAGGTGCCAGCAATTTAGAAACTTAAGGAATGGGTTTATCTGTTATTATGCTCGCTTACCCCGCAGCAAGCTGCGGGGAATGCGCGTGCAACCGTTTTCAATATACCGGGCGGGGAATAAGGATGTAGTTAAAATGAATGAGGGGTCCATTAAAAATGTATAAATTTGTGACGAGTGACGGACCATTAAAAAGAACCTTGAATGATTCAAATAGGGAGAATTTGCGAAAGATGTTTCGCGAAGAGTTGTATCGGCCGTTCTACAAGAACTGGCAAAAGGGTAAAGGGTAAAGGGAAAGACTAATGACAAGAGGGGCGGCCAATCTGACCGCCCCTCTTGCTTTTGTGAACCCTTTTGCCTTGAGCCTTCCTTGAGGAAGGGGATTATTCACCCTCACCTCAATCCTCTCCCCTCAAGGGAGAGGAAGATCAAGGTCGGTCCTCGGACCTCGTGCCTCGATCCTCGAACCTTATTTTATGGGCCACTCCCCCCTTTCCTTCAGCACCTCGCGATAGACGTCCAGGGCGTCGTTGACGGCGGGCATGCCGGCGTAGGTCGAAAGCTGGAAGATGATCTCGGCGATCTTGCGGGGGTCGCAGCCGACATTCAGCGCTGCGTTGACGTGAAGCTTGAACTCCTCTTTGGCGCGCAGGGCCGCCAGCATGGCGATGGCCGCGTACTGCCGCTCGGGCAGGGTCAGCACGGTGCGGGAGTAAAGGTTTCCTGTGATGTGCCGGGAGAGCTCATTGGCCAGCTCCTTGTCGAACTGCCGCCACATCAGGAAGGGCGGGTCCATCTTGATGCCTTTCCCGAACAGTTTCGATGCCGTTTCCTGTGTCCTTTTGTTGATGTCGTCGCTCACGATCCTACCTCCTCCACTTTATTGTTCGATATGCTTCATTGTTTCATTTTGCGCCGTTATTAATTGAACAGGGTCGCGGTGTCAAGCTCGAAGATGGGGTATTGGGTAATGGGTACTGGTGATTCAATTCCCGATTTTCCATTTCTAATTTCCCAGTACCCAGTTCCTATTTCCCAATTCCCTCGTCGTTATTTGACGACGAACACATCCCTGTCCCGGTCCTGGAAGAACAGGTAGTGCGCTCCCAGCTTCGCCTTGTCGATGCTCGAGAAGGCTCTCTCGCCCTCGAGCCGGCACAAATCGCAGCTGCGGCTCGGGATGATGACGGCGAAGATCCGGTTCCCGGTGCTCGCCATGGAGTCGATGGCGATGAAGCCGCCGCAGTCGTCGCAGATCCGCACCGTCTCCTCCTGCTGCTCGCGGATGCCGTCCGTGTCGTAGTAGATGTTGCGATTGCGCCTCGCGTACTTGGCGCCCTTGACGATCCCGGCCTTGAAGCTCTCGCGCTTCTTCCAGAGACCGAGGACGTCCTTCGTCGTTTCACGGATGTGCTTCGTGATCTCGGCGGACTGGCGGATGGATTCGGGGTTGAAGTCCGGTTCGCGGACGTGGCTGTAGTCCAGGCCCGCCATGGCGAGGATGATCCCCACGTTGACGTAGGGCAGGGCCCCCTCGATGGAGTAGCCGCCCTCGAGGACCGCGATGTGCGGGTTGAGAAGCTCGTTGAGCCTTGCATAGCCCTGGGCGGAGAATCGCATGTTTGTGATGGGGTCCGTGTAGTGGTTGTCCTGCCCCGCCGAGTTGATGACGAGGTCCGGCTTGAACTCCCCGATGACGGGCAGGATCAACTCCTCCAGCACGTACAGGAACCCCTCGTCGGAGGTCTCCGGCGGCAGGGGGACGTTGATCGTCGTTCCCAGGGCGTTGGGGCCGCCGAACTCGTCGGGGAAGCCCGATCCCGGGTAGAGGGTCCTTCCGTCCTGGTGGATCGAGATGTAGAGCGTGTCCGGGTCGTGCCAGTAAATGTCCTGCGTGCCGTCGCCGTGGTGGCAGTCCGTGTCGATGACGGCGACTCTCCTGTGGCCGTACTTGCGGCGGAAGTGCTCGATCATGACGGCCTCGATGTTGATGTTGCAGAAGCCGCGGGCCCCGTGGACGACGCGCATGGCGTGGTGCCCGGGGGGCCGGACGAGCGCGAAGGCATTGTCCACCTCTCCCGTGAGCACCTTTTCGGCCGCCGTGATGGCGCCGCCTGCCGAGATCAGGTGGCTCTCGGTGATGACGCTCTTTGCGTCGGGCACGCAGATGTGGATCCGGTTGATGTCCTCGATCGTGGCCAGTCCCGGCTTGTACTCCACGATGTTCTCGAAATCCAGCAGGCCCTCCTCGAAGACCTGGTCCTGCGTGTAGAGCAGGCGCTCCTCCCGCTCCGGGTGGGTGGGAGAGATGGCCCAGTCGAAGGCGGGAAAGAAGATGAGCCCCGTTTTTTTAAGCCGTTTCATGAACGCGCCCCTCCTTTCCCGAACCCCGCGATCAGGCCGGGTTTGACCTGGGCCTTGAGGCGGATGTTCTTCCCGGTGGTGTAAAATCCCCGGACCATGTTGAACTCCTGGTCCTCGACGATCTCCACCTCGATGTCCGCGTCTCGGGCGCCCAGCTTGCGGGCCCTTTCCCGGAGCTTCTCCATGCCGATCTTGAGGATGTCCTTGCGGGTGAAATGGGCGGGTATCTTCATCTGGAGCCCTTCCTCGGCGATGGTGAGGCTTCCCCTCTCCGTTTCGGCGAGCATCGTGATCTCCGCCGTCGTCCTTGCCAGGGCCGCGCCGAAGGCGTTGGCCACCTCGGCATCCCGCGGGATGACGACCTGGCAGCCGAGCATCTCGCCAAGCCTCGGCGCGACGGCCGAGGCGGGCCCGCCTACGATGAAAAGCCTCTTCGGGGCAAGCCTCTTTCCCTCCAGGAGCTCGTGGATCGTGTAGACGGGCTTGTTGTTGATCTCTTCGATCATGGCGCTGACCGCCGAGGCGACGCCCTGGCAGGTCTTCTCGAAGATCAAGCGTGCCGCCTCCGGCACGGACAGATTCATCTTGCCGGCGATCTCTGCGACGGCCGCTTCCGCCTTGGCCCGGTCGCCGATATCGGTGAGCCCCAGGATAATCATGGCGTCCGTCGGAGTGGGCCAGGGCCCGCCGAAGGCCGCCGCCGGGCCTTCCCGCCGGGGCCCGATGAGCAGATCGCCCTTTTCCACGCGGACCCGACTGTCGCCCCCGAGCCCGAGGGAGCGCGTCTTGAGGCCGCGGATGAGCGTTTTGTGCCCCTCGATGGTCACGCCCAGAGGCTCCAGCAGTGGCACCCCGTCGGCCAGAAGGGCGATGTCCGTCGTTGTTCCGCCCATGTCCATGGCGATGGCGTCGGCGCCGGAGCAGTCGGCAAGGCTCAGGATCCCCATGACGCTCGCCGCGGGCCCCGAGAGGATCGTCTGGACGGGGTGATCGGCCGATTGCCGGATCTCGAAGGTCCCCCCGTCGGCCTTGAGGATGTAGATGGGTGCCTTGAGGCCCGTCCGGGCCGCGAAATCGAGGATCTCACCCACGAATCGGTTGTAGAGGTCGAAAATCGAGGCATTGAGGTACGTCGTGGCGATGCGCCTGCGGAAGTTGAGCTTTCCCGACATCCGGTGGCCCAGGGAGACATGCTGGAAATCGCTCCGGGTGAACTCGCCGATCTCGTTTTCGTGGGCCGGGTTGCGGGTGCTGAACTTTCCCACGATGCCCAGGTGGCGGACCCCGGATGCCTTGAGCTCGGAGGCGGCCCCTGCAATCTCGCCCTTCTTCACCGGGGAGACCTCGATGCCGCGGTTGCTCATGTAACCCGAGACGAACCGCGTGTCGTCATTGACGCGCAGGGCCTCGGCCGCAAGGCCGGGGCCGCTTGCCACGATCATGCCGACACGATCGGTTTTTCCCTGGACGATGGCGTTGGTGGAGATGGTGGTGCTGAAGACGACCCGCTCGATCGCGGCGAGGTCCTCGTCCCGGAGAATCTCGTCCATCACGCCGATGAGCGATGAGACGAGATGAAGCTGGTTCGTCAGGACCTTCGTTTTCTTCTTGACCTTGAAATTCTCGAGGAGGACGGCATCCGTGTGGGTGCCCCCGACGTCGATTCCGAGAATCATAACAGCTCCTTTGGCGAAGGGCGAATAGCTAAAGGTGAAAGGCTAAAGGCTAAAGGCTAAAGGCTAAAGGCAATACAGGACAACTACAATAGAAAAGGCCAAAGGCCTTGTGCCCTTAGCCTTTTGCCTTGCGCCGTTTGCCAACCCTTAACACATGCCCGTGCCATCGTCAATTCATCCTTCGGCTTTTCATCGGCCCCATTCTGCGCTATAAGATGGCGAACTATTCTTGCCGGGAAGCCCCGCCCTGAGGGCGAGGAGCCTCGAGCACCGGGGATCATTCAAATTGATGATTTCATGTTATCAACCTTTTCTGCAGGTTCTTCTCGATCTCGCGCCGGGACTCTACGTGGCAGGGGGCGCCGTCAAGGATTGCCTCCTGGGGCTTCCAGTCTCCGATGTGGACATCGTTTTCCCGCCCGAAGCAATGGGTATCGCCTTGCGTTTTGCCGAAATGACGGGTGCGCCCCGGATCGCGCTGCGCCAGGACGAGCCTGGCAAGATGCTGGAGCGGGTCGTTGTCCGGCAAGGTGACGAAACCCTCCTCTTCGATTTTACCGCGTGCCGCGGACCCTCCATCGAAAGTGACCTTGCCGTCCGGGATTTCACGCTGACGGCCATGGCGCTGCCTCTTTCGGCTTTCATCAAAGGGGATTTTTCCGGGATCATCGATCCCTTCGGGGGGCGCGGGGCCGTCAGGGACAAGGAAATCAGGGCCCTTTCCGATGAAACCTTCAGGCAGGACCCCCTGAGGCTCCTGCGGGCCTTTCGCCTTGCCGCCGAGCTCGGTTTCACCATCCGTGGCGAGACGCTCGAAATGGTGAGCCGCGACGGGGCGCTTCTCGGCACCGTGTCGGGCGAGCGGGTCCGCGACGAGATCTTCCGCATACTCGAGGTCAACTCCTGTCATCCCTGCATCGAGGCAATGGACCGTGTCGGCCTTTTGGGGCGGGTATTTCCCGAGATGGCCGCCATGAAGGGCATTGAACAGGACGGCTACCACGCCCTCGATGTCTGGTCCCACACGATGCTCTGCCTGAAGGAGATGGAAACCATCATCGAGAATCCCCGGGGGGAGTTCGGCGATGCCGGAGGCGATTTCAGGGATTACCTGGCTGGCGGTTTTGTCCGGGGGCGGAGCCGGGCGGCGCTCTTGAAACTGGCCACCCTCCTGCATGATGCCGGCAAACCCGGCAAGGTGAGCCGGGATGTGGAGGGGCAAAGCCACTTCTACGGTCATGCCGCAGCAGGCGAGGCGTTTGCCGAGGGGGTCGCGGAGAGACTGAGGCTGTCAAAGGCCGAGCGGGACTATCTGAAGCTGCTCGTCGTCAACCACATGCACCTTGTCCACCTGACGGCCGAGACGTCCCGCACCCGAAGATCGGTCTTGCACTTTTTCAGGAAATACGGTGAAGATTACCGGGCGTTGCTTCTGCTCTTCGCGGCCGACACCCGCGCAACGGCGGGCCCGAAGATGACCCCGGAGCGGGTCTGTCTCATCCGGGAGGCGGTAACGGAAATGCTCCGGCTCTATGAGGAAGACTTGCTGCCCCGGCTGCGGGAACCGCCGCTTCTCACGGGCCGTGACCTGATCGACCGGTTCGGCCTCGAACCCGGCGCGCTCATCGGTGAGATTCTGCGGAAGGTCGAGGATGCAAGGCTGGAGGGTCTTGTTTTCGATCGGGATTCCGCCCTGGAGGTTGCAGCAGCGCTGCTGAAGGATAGAGGGTAAGAAGTTAAGAGGGTAAGAGGGTAAGAGGGCAAGAGGGTAAGAGGGTAAGAGGGTAAGAGGGTAAGAGGTTGGGAAGACACCCTGATTAATCCGCTTCTTATCTTACCTTCTTACCTTCCTACCTTCTTAACTTCTGTTTCGACGAAGGAGAAAAAATGGCCAGGATGTCATTCGGGAAGCAGGGAAACCGGGTCCATGCGATCACGACGGGGCCCAAACCCGCAGGGGAGAGATCCCTCGAGGACGTCGTCCGGGGGTTGAAGGAAGGCATGCAGAGGCCGCCGGGTGAGGAATACCGGGAGCGCTCCCTCGCCATCCACGGCCTGATCTGCGCGCGCTGCGCCCGGGAGTTCGACCCCTCGAACCGGCATCTGCTTACGGTCCACCACAAGGACGGAAACCACCACAACAACCCGCCCGACGGGAGCAACTGGGAGAACCTCTGCGTCTATTGCCACGATGATGCCCACAGCCGGGAACTGCTGGGCGACTACTACGACGGCCGGGGGACGAAGGAAAAACACCTCGTCCACACAAGCGGAGCCTCGGAGGCGTCGGTCCCGGGGCTTTCGGGCCTGGGGGAAAAGCTGCGGAAGGCGCTCGAGGACAAGGGGAAAAAGCGCAAATAGCTGAAAACGGTTGCAGACTTACGAATCAGGTGTGACCCCGTTGAATTCACTTGATTTTCGGTAATGCCTGTGGTATGTACCGGCCCGGTTTTTAAGACGTGTTGCTAGACCTCTTGCCCCCTGCTTTTCCGGTTCTAAAAAGTGCACCGGATTTTTTTCTGCGGGGCTCAAGAGGTTCTAATACAAAGAGAGGAGGTAGATTTCAGTGGAAGTCTTAGCACAGGGAATTGGCGCGATCTTTACAGATCCGGATGCCGACAAGGCAAGAGCGTTTTTCAGGAAGAAGAGCCGCGCACTGAAGCCCAAGGTGATGTCGGTGAAGGAGGCCGTCGAGAAGTACGTCCATGACGGCGATTACCTCGTTACCGGCGGTTTCGGCGCGAACAGGATCCCCGCGGCGGTTGTCCATGAAATTCTGAGGCAGGGCCGCAAGAAGATGGGTTTTGCCGGTCACACGGCAACCCACGATTTCCAGATTCTTTGCGCGGGCGAGGTGTTCGACAAGCTCGACGTGGCCTACATCGTCGGCCTGGAAGCCCGCGGTCTTTCACCCAACGCCAGAAAGTACATGGAGAGCGGGAAGGTGAAGGTCTCCGAGTGGACGAACTACTCGCTTTCGGTGAGGTTCAAGGCCGCCGCTGCCGGCGTGTCCTTCTACCCGGCCCGCAACATCATGGGCACCGACACCTTCCAGTACAGCGGCTCGAAGATCATCCAGTGCCCCTACACGGGGACCAAGTACGCAGCCATGCCCGCCATCTGGCCCGATGTCGCGGCCATTCATGTCCACGAGGCCGACATCTACGGAAACTGCCGCATCCGCGGCATCACCGTTTCGGACCTCGATGTGGCCCGTGCCGCCAAGCACCTCATCATCACCTGCGAGCGGCTGATCTCGAACGAAGAGATCCGCAGGGATCCCAGCTTTACGTCGATTCCCTACTGGTGCGTCGACGCCGTCTGCGAAGTGCCCTACGGCAGTTACCCAGGGAACATGTACGGCGAGTACTTCTCCGACGAGGAGCACATCAAGGAGTGGCTGAAGGTGGAGGAGAACCCCGAGGAGTTCAAGAAGTTCCTCGACAAGAACATCTACAGCTGCAAGGATCACTTCGAATACATCGAGAAAAACGGCGGGATGCACAAGCTCCTGAAGCTTCGGGAGAAAGAATTCCTGTTCTCGAAGGCGAGAGACTAGAAAGGAGGATGACAGAGCATTATGGCTGATTACAATACGATGGAATTGATGATAACGACCGCAGCTAGGGAGCTCGAGGATGGAGCGTCTGTCGGTGTGGGCACCGGCGCCCCCTGTGCCGCGGCAATGCTTTCGCAGAAAACGGTAGCCCCCAACCTGCTGATCCTATTCGAGGCCGGCGGTGTGGGGCCTCTGATCCCCGAAATGCCCATCTCCGTCGGAGACTCGCGGACAACCTGGAAGGCCATCATGGCCAGCGGAATGTGCGAGATCATGGAGACGGCCTGCCGCGGCATGCTGGACTACACCTTCCTCGGCGGCGCCCAGATCGACATGTACGGCAACCTGAACTCCACCCGCATCGGGCCGGACCACCAGAAGCCCAAGGTCCGCTTCCCGGGCAGCGGCGGCGCCAACGACTTCGGCTCCTTCTGCTGGCGGATGATGGTCATGACCCCCCAGGACCCCAAGCGGTTCACGGAAAAAGTCAGCTACATCACGACCCCCGGCTGGCTCCAGGGCGGGGACTCCCGGGCCAAGAGCGGTCTTCCCCTCGGGGCGGGCCCCTACAAGATCCTCACGAACATGGCCGTTCTCGACTTCGAGCCCGAGAGCAAACGCATGAGGATCATCGCGATCAACCCCGGCTACTCGGAGAAGGACGTCCAGGACAACTGCGGCTTCGAGCTCCTGAAGGCCAAGAAGATCGTGGAGAACAAGCCGCCCACAAAGCACGAGCTCACCATCCTGAGAGAGCAGATTGATCCTTACCGGTATGTTATAGGAAGATAACATCGCAGGGTTGCGTTCAAATGAGAAGGGGCCATGGCACCTCGGTGACATGGCCCCCTTTTTTTTCTCACGGGATATGCGTTTGAGACGGGAACGCCGTCATTTCAGGACGATGCGGGCATTGTCCATCATCGTAACGAGCTTGTCCCCGACAGACATTCCGCAATAAGCGCAGGTATAGTCGTATTTCTCACCTTGCGGCAGGATCAGAAGGAGGCGCTTGCGCAACTGGACCGCCCTCTTGCACCGGGGGCAGTAAAGTTCAGTAGCGTCGAAGTCTCTGTAGGTTTCCTTCTTCATTGCTCTTCACTTCCCCTCCCTTGACGGGAGGGGCAAGGGGAGGGTGATGGTTCGACAGGCTCACCATGGCGAATAGAAACGTCATCCTGAGCTTGTCGAAGGGCCCCCTCACCTCAATCCTCTCCCGCGAGGGGAGAGGAGGATTGGGGGAGCGCAGCGACTCATCGCTCTGTTTCCGGGATGCCTTTCGCGTTTTCCAGCCATGCGGCAGCTTCGCTGTCGCTGGGCGCACGCCAGTCTCCCCGGGGTGAGAGCGACCCGCCGGAGCCCACCTTGGGTCCGTTGGGGATGCAGGAGCGCTTGAACTGGCTCGTCTGGAAGAAGCGCTGAAGGTAGACCGTGAGCCAGCGCCTGATCTGGCCGATCGTGTATTCGTTTCGCCTCTCTTCGGGCACATCCGGCCAGGCCCCCGCTTTTTTGTCGCGCCAGGCGTGCCAGGCCATGAAGGCGATCTTCGTGGGCAGGTAGCCGAAGCGCGTCGTGTAGAAGTTGTTGAAATCCTGGAGCTCGTAGGGCCCGATCGTGTCCTCGGTGCGCTGGGCCGGCTGGCTGCCGTTTACCCCGGGCACAAGCTCGGGGCTGATCTCGGTGGCGAGGATGTCCGTGAGCGTTACCGAGGTCTTCCGGTCGAACTGGTTCGTCGAGGCCACCCACCGGATCAGGTACTGGATCAGCGTTTTGGGGACACTCACGTTGACGTTGTAGTGCGACATGTGGTCGCCCACGCCGTAGGTGCACCAGCCGAGGGCCAGCTCGCTGAGATCCCCCGTTCCCAGGACGATGGCGTTTCGCAGATTGGCGAGCCGGAAGAGGTGCGAGGTCCGCTCGCCGGCCTGCACGTTCTCGAAGGTGATGTCGTAGACCTTTTTCCCTTTTGCGAAGGGGTGCCCGATGTCGCGGAACATCTGCATGCAGCTCTCGCGGATGTCTACCTCGTTGGCCTCCACACCGAGGGCCTTCATGAGACGGTGGGCGTTGCGGTAGGTCTTGTCCGTCGTGGCAAACCCGGGCATCGTGTAGGCCTTCACGCCGGAGCGGGGATACTCGAGCAGATCCATGGTCCTTGCCGCCACGATGAGGGCGTGCGTGGAGTCCAGGCCGCCGGAGACGCCGATGACAACGTTTTTGATCCCCGAAGCCTTCAGGCGCTTCGCGAGCCCCTGGACCTGGATGTTGTAGGCCTCGTAGCAGCGCTCGTCGCGTTTTGCCGGGTCCGCCGGCACATAAGGGAAGCGTGCGTACTGCCGGCCAAGCGGGATTCTTCCCTTGGGAAGCTCCGCGGGGAATCTCACCTTCCGGAACCGTTCTGCCCGGTCCCGGAGGATGCGGGCGTTCTGGCTGAAGCTCGTGAGCCTCATCCGGTCCTGGACGAGGCGGTCCAGGTCGATGTCGGCAAGGACCATCTGCGCTTTTTGTGCGAATCGCTCCGATTCGGAAAGCAGTGTGCCGTTCTCGTAGGCCATGGCCTGGCCGTCCCAGGCCAGGTCCGTCGTCGACTCGCCGGGGCCCGCCGCCGCATAGAGGTAGGCCGCCACGCACCGGGCCGACTGGTTGGCCGCCAGGCTGTGGCGGTATTCGGATTTGCCGATGGTGATGTTCGAGGCCGAGAGGTTGGCGAGCACCGTGGCGCCGGCCAGCGCCGCAAAGCTCGACGGGGGAACGGGGACCCAGAGGTCTTCGCAGATCTCGATGTAAAACGTGAAGCCCGGGATGTTCTCCACCTCGAAGAGCAGGTCGGGCCCGAAAGGAATATCCCGTTGACCGCAGAGTGTGATCGTCTTCGACAGGGCTTCCTCGGCGGGGCGGAACTGCCTGCCCTCGTAATACTCCCGGTAGTTGGGCAGGTAGGATTTCAGGGCGACACCGAGGATCCTGCCGCGATACATGACAACGGCGCCGTTGAAGAGAAACGAGTCGACCCGCAGCGGCGCCCCCACGACGAGGATCGTGTTCAGGCCTTTTGTCTTCTCCAGTACAATGCCCAGTCCCTCCTGGACCCGCTTCAGGAGGGCTTCCTGGTGAAAGAGGTCCTCGTTGGAGTAGGCCGAAAGCCCCAGCTCCGGGAACAGTGCGAAGAGTGCTTTCTTCGCCGCTGCCTGCTTCGCCAGGGCGATCGTCTGCAGCGCGTTGAAGCTCACATCGGCGACGCGGACCTCGGGGACACAGACGGCAGCCCGGATGAATCCGTGGCTGTAAAGATTGAAAAAGTCCTTCATGTGATTTTCTCCTTGGACCGGTTCCAGAGCATCGTCTTTTCCTCAAGGCTGTTCAAAAATGTCCAGATGCAAGGCATCCGAAGTCCTGAGGAGTGAGGCGTACCAAGTCGTACGTCGATCGACGAAGGACGAGGATAACGCCGCAGATGGGCATTTTTCAACAGCCTTGCAAGCACAGGCGGTGGGTTTCTATAGCCCGTTCCCCCGCCTCCTTCATGGTTGCCCCCAGGGAGACGAATCCGTGTTTCCGGATCAGGACGAAATCCGCATCTCCCAGGACCTCCATGACGCCCCGGACCAGTTCGATGCTCCCGTAGGGGGCCTTTTCGCGTGTCTCCGGGAGATTCAGCTTGTTGACGCACATCAGAATCTCGCGGCTGTGACCGTGGAAAACCGCCTGCACGTCCTTTCTCGCTCGGTAGATGGCAAAGTGGAGCATGCTCTCCGACGAGGGGTCCCGCGTGCCGCTGGCGAAAACGATGCCCTTTTCCATGTCGCAGCCATGCACGGTGACGAACCTGTCGTCGGTGAGGCGGTCCTTCCAGCCCACCTGGGAGCCCGAAATCACGAAGGCCATCTCGCCGGGGAGGATGCGGAAGCTGAGGTTGCCCTGGGAGAATTCTCCATAGGGAGGGGCGAAGTTTCGCTTGTGGAACTCGGCGCACCAGGCCTTCAGCTCCTCGAGGCGGGCATCGTCGGGAGCGGCCGCGGAGAGGAACTCCGTTGCGAATTTCACGCCCCCGTGTATTTCCCTTGCCGGCTTTTCCATGAAGTCAGGGGGATCTCTCGCCCGGTGAAAAAAATGTCATCGCGAGCGTAGCGTGGCGATCTGGCTTCGTAGAGATTGCCACGCACCCTGCGGGTGCTCGCAATGACCCGCGTTTTATTAATGCTTGAGCGGTTATCGCGGGGATTGAGAGATTATTCCTTTTAATAATCAAGCACTTTCAAGTTAATGAATCGGCGGGGATTTGTCAAAGGAAAAGACAGTGCAAGCGATAAACGGGAAAAAGGATAGGGAAAAGATGGATGATGCGGAGTTCTCGAGTGTCTGAGTGCTGCACTCTCTGCTTGATCATTTCAGCACCTGTGACTATGCTGACAAAACGTCAACGGCCCAGTGACAGGGGTGGCTATGAGACGATCTGTTCTGAAGATGATCGAGGAATTCAGGCTTTACTGGAAGCACTACGTTCTGCAGAGCCTTTTCGCAACAGTCGCGGTTTTCGTGGTTCTTTGTTTTCTGAGCCTGTAGAATGCGGTCATCATTGCCTCCCTCGGTGCCTCGACGTTTATCGTGTTTGCCATGCCGGACAGCATCACAGCGAAGCCGAGAAACGTCATCGGCGGACATCTCGTCGGGCTGTTCTGGGGATTTGTGTTTTCCCTGATTCCCCATGCCGCCATGATCGCATGCATCGTCTGCTGCGCGGGCGGTGGGCCTGTCCATTTTCACCATGGTGGTCACGGACACGGAACATCCCCCGGCTTCCGGCACCGCCCTCTGTGTAGCCATCAAGGGCATGTCGCCTCACGTGCTGATTGCCGTGGTTCTTGGCATCATCCTGCTTTCCCTGATCCACCGATTTTTCAAACCCTACCTGCGGGCTTTGACCTGACGCAGGCAAAGCGGGTACCCGTCCGGCCGGCAAATGACGCCGGATGCCATAGCGCCTGTTCTCATTTGCTCTTGTCGGGACATGTGACATTTACTTTGGTATCCAACTCGGAAAGGAGGAAACCTTATGGGCGAAAAGGAAAATGAGTATTTCGGTTCTGCGGACAAGGGGCATCTCATTCCGCCCTCACAGCATCCGATCATCGAGGAACTCAAGGCGCAGATCCGCAGGAAGGGGAAGATCGTCACCGGCGAGCAGGCCGCCGCCATCATCCGGGACGGGGATGTCGTGACGACAGGCGGTTTCGTCGCCACGGGAGTTCCCGAGGAGATCCTCATCTGCATCGAAGAGCGGTTCAAAAATGAGGGCCACCCCCGCGACCTGACGCTGATCTACGCGGCAGGGCAGGGGGATGGAAAAACCAGGGCCCTCAATCACCTGGGGCACGAAGGACTGGTGGGACGTGTGATCGGCGGCCACATCGGCCTTGCTCCCATGCTCCAGAAGCTCATCCGGGAGGAAAAGATCCTGGCCTACAACATGCCCCAGGGTTGCATCAGTACCCTCTTTCGCAACCTCGCCGCCCGCAAGCCGGGGCTTATCTCTTACGTCGGTCTGGGAACGTTCATCGACCCCCGGCTCGACGGCGGGAAGCTGAACCAGAAAACGAAGAAGGAAGGCGAAGACCTCGTCAAGCTCATGGAGATCGAGGGAAAGGAGATTCTCTTCTATAAGCTGCCCCCCATCAACGTGGCCATCATACGGGGGACAACGGCAGACCTGAACGGCAACATCACGATGGAAAAAGAAGCCCTCACGATCGAGGTGCTCGCCCAAGCCATGGCGGCAAAGAACAATAACGGCTTCGTCATCGCCCAGGTCGAACGGATCGCCGACCAGCACACCCTGAACCCGAAGCACGTCAAGATCCCCGGCATCCTCGTGGACTGCGTCGTCGTCGCACGGCCGGAAAATCACTGGATGACCTTCCTCGAGCAGTACAACGCGGGCTTTACGGGGGAGGTGCGCGTCCCCATGGCCTCCATCGCGGCGATGGAGCTGACGGAACGGAAGGTGATCGCACGGCGGGGAGCCTTTGAGCTACGACCCAACCAGGTCGTCAATCTCGGCATCGGCGTGCCCGAGGGTGTGGCCCGCGTGGCCAACGAAGAGGGGGTCCTCGATCTGCTGACTCTGACGGCGGAGCCGGGCGTGATCGGTGGGATGCCAAACGGAGGCCTCAATTTCGGCACCGGCACAAACATCGACGCGCTTATCGACCAGCCCTACCAGTTCGATTTCTACGACGGGGGCGGTCTCGACATTGCCTTCCTGGGATCGGCGGAAATGGACCAGGAGGGCAATGTCAACGTGAGCAAATTCGGACCCCGTTTCGTGGGGCCCGGCGGGTTCATCAACATCAGTCAGAACGCGAAACGGATCGTTTTCATGGGAACCTTCACGGCAGGCGGCCTCAAGGTCGCTGTGGAAGACGGCAAGCTCAAGATCGTGCAGGAGGGTAGTGAGCGCAAGTTCCTCAAACAGGTCGAGCAGATCACCTTCAGCGGCAAATACGCCGCGCAGAGAAGACAGCCCGTGCTCTACATCACGGAGCGCTGCATCTTCACCCTCACAAAGGACGGGATGGAGCTGATTGAGATTGCCCCCGGCGTCGACCTCGAAAAGGACATCCTCTCCAAGATGGATTTCAAGCCCGTCATGAAGACCCCCCCGAAGCTCATGGATGACAGGATCTTCATGACCGAGGCGATGAATCTGAAGCGCGACATGCTCGAGATCCCCATCGAGGACAGGCTGATCTACGTCCCGAGCGAAAACACCTTCTACGTCAATTTCGAGAATTTCTACGTGAAGTCCAGCGAGCAGATCCAGAGGATCCAGAACCATGTCGAAAAAATGCTGAAACCGCTCGGTAAAAAAGTCCTCACCATCGTCAACTACGACAACTTCAACATCCTTCCCGAGCTCGTGGAGGAGTACGCCGAGATGGTGAAGTACGTGATGCAGTTCTACGAGAAGGTCACCCGTTACACGACGAGCACCTTCCTGAGGATGAAGCTCGGCGACGAGCTTGCAAAGCGGGAAGTGGCGCCCCACCTCTATGAATCCAAGGACGAGGCGCACAAACACCTCAAGGAGAAGTAAAGGCGCTGCCGTGATCGGCGCGCAGCGATCGCCGGCGGAAGAGAACGGGGCAGGGTAAAACAGCCGCAAGCCTCAAGCCGCAAGGCAAAGAAAAGGATTGGGGGACATGTCCTCGATCCTTTCTTGCTTCCTGAAGCCTGATGCCTGCAGCCTGTGGCCTGCGCGGAGCGCGTCAGGACGACTTGAAGAAATCGTTGACCAGCGTGAGATACTCCGCCAGCAGGACCTTGCTCACCACGAAGATGTGCCCCACGTTCTTCTCGATGAGTCGGTTCAGTCCCCCGCGGGAGACGCCGACGTTTTTCCCGATCTCGCCCCACAGTTCGCAGGATATGCAGGAACCCGTCGGTGCGATGGGGTCGCGGGTGCCGCGGTAGCAGAAGATGAGGACGCCGGCCTGGTCCAAAGCGGCCATCCGCACGGGCTTGCCGTCCAGTTCCGGGACGGAGGAGGGCAGGGTGTAGGTGCCTTCGACCAGCGCGTTTCCCAGGAAGAACTGGCTGATCCACTCGCGGTGCGCCCGGGCGGGGAACTTGGTGCCGTGGGTGAGCCAGTAGAGGAACGGTGCCGAGTCCTCGATGGCATTGGGCCAATAGGCGCGCCCGTAGAATCCCATCGACACGCTGTGCTGGACGCCGGGCTGGATTTCGTTCATGCCCGCCTCGATCATGTAGGCCGGGACATTCACTTCCCCGTAAAGCTCCTTCATCAAGAGCGGGTCGTATCCCTCGCGGATGATCTTGCGCATGGCGGCATGTCCGCTGTCCCCATCGTCGAACTTCACCGGCGATGCCATGACGGCGATTTTCCAGACATCCATCGGCTCGCCGCGGGCCATGCGTTCCTCGGCCCTGCGTGCAAGGTACGGCAGCATGAGGGTGCCCGCCATGCAGTAAGCCATGATGTAGATCTCGGCTCCGGGATGGCGCTTCTGGATGATCTCGATGTAGGCGTCGGGGACGGTCTTTCCGTAGAAGTCGAGCCCCAGGTTCGTCTCCCGGGGACCGGGGTCGCCGTGGTCCACGAGATAGATGTGGTAGCCTTCCTTGAGCATGCCTTCGACGACGGACTTCCCCTCGGCGAGATCGAAGATCTCGGGCCTGTTGATCATCGGTGTGGCCAGATAGACGACCTTGCCGTTCGGCTCGACGCCCTTGGAGAGGGGGTAGTAGCGAAGGGTCACCGAGTGCAGGCGCGAGCCCTTGATCACCTCGTAGGGCAGAAAGCCGATCCTGCCTCCCATGAAGCGGTCGGCGAAATCGCGGATGTCGAAGGCGTTGTGACGCCAGAGGGCGTCGATCCGGGCCCGGCCTTCCTCCAGGTAGGCGCCCAGCGACATGCCGTCGCTTCCGTCTGGGTTCTTTTTCATGAATGGCATGTCCTCGCCCTCGAGGGGCTGCTCCGTGATGAGGACCAGCAGCGATTTCAGGAGGTCCTTCATGGCCTTGAGGCGGGTGAGCCCCCGGGAATTGTAGGACATCTCGAGCGACCGGAACTCCTTCATGTAGTTGCGAAGGAGCTGCTTGCCTTCTTCCGACGTGGAGATCTCCTGGGCCACCCGCCGGTCGAATTTTCCGTTCCGCATGAAGCCGCTGCAGAGGTTGTTCAGAAGCCTCGCGTAGGTCTGGTAGATCCAGCTGTTCATCTCGGCGAAGACATCGGGGTTGCGGCCCGCCCTCGTGGCGGTCCGCGCCTGCGTCTTGATGGGCCCCGTGACGAAAGACTCCATCAGGGTGGCCTGCCATCCCGCGAGTGCGGCCCAGGGTCCGAAAAGAAGGGGCTCGCCCGCCACCGTTTTCATCAGCTCCTGGTAACGGAAGAGCGACCGGATCTGCCCGCCAGCCAGTTTGCTTTTCCACGGGACGGCGTTGCGATAGCCTTCCACGTTGTCGGCCGGGGTCTTCCCGATCAGGGAAAGAAGCTCATTGGGGGATATCCTCTCCGCACTCTGCTTTTTCATCGGCCTCTCCTTGCAGGTCAAAGCAACATCATGCGATGGGCCACTCCCTCGGCACGGCGTCGGCGCTTCGGGACGAAAGACAGACTACCATTACCGTCTGTATGCAAAAGCCCGACCAACCCGGTCCGATTGCAGTGGATTCTCGATCGGGAAGGGTGCAGGGTTAGTGAGCGTTGCATTCATGGGCCCTGTTGAAAGCACAGGTGGACGATCCGGTTTCCCAGCACGGACATTGCCTGGGGGGCGAAGAAGTTGAGCCATCCCCATCGTTCGCGGTGATACTCGAGGACGTTGCACTCGCTGAGAACATGCAGGCCGCAGTCCCAGGATTCCATGGCCCGGCAGTCGGCCAGCGTCCACCGGAAGTCGAGACAGCCGCCGGCGACTTTCGACAGGCAAGGGTCGAATTTCCCCAAACCGAGCGCACAGGGGGCGAGCATCTCCAGGAGCATGTGGGCCCTGGGGAATCGCATCGACAGGCCGTCGAAGACGGACCGGACGTCCTTTTCGTCAAAGTACATGAAGAGGCCCTCGGCCACGATCAGGACGGGCTGCCTGCCGGCAATGACCGGCTCCAGAGTGGAAGGCTCCGTCACCGATCCCGCGATGCAGCGGTAACGCTTCGTTTCCCGGAAGAAGAGCTTTCGCAGCCCGATGACCTCCGGCAGATCGACCTCGTACCAGCGGATGGTGCCGTTGTCGAGCCGGGAGAAGCGGGTGCTCAGGCCGGCACCCAGGTTGATGACGACGGCCCTGGGGTTTTCGCGAATAAAGACCGACGTTGCCTCGTCGAGGATCTTCGTACGGATGGCGATTCCCGTCTGCGTCATCCAGGCCCCCCGGAATTTGGAGAAGTCGTAATCGAGGTTCTCGAAAATCTCCAGCGCGATCGGGTCCCGGATGATCGCATCGGGACGCCGGGTTTCGACGGCCCTGGCCCAGAGGGGGATGAGCAGGGTCTCCGCAACCCCTGAGAGTTGAACGGGCTCTTTCCACAGGCGGTGAAGGACTGCCGTCTTCATGGCATATTGTCCCGGCGAGTCGGAGGGTGGTTGATGGTGTGTTGACCGCTGAACGGGTCCGAAGGGTCGGACTGCCTCAACTGCATTCGGGGAAATCTCCCCGTCAAGTCGCGTGGTGTCCTGCCGCAGATTGTAAGGCCTGAACGAGAAATGCCGATAACAGAACCGTAGATAACTGCCACTTTTGTAACATTTTTTTACACTTCGGGCAAAAGTTTTGTGCTGGGGCGAAGCCGATGTGCCCCCCGGGGATATCCCGGGGGGTAAGAGAGAGGGAGTCGGTTGATCCGGCAGCGGGAAATTATTTCTTCGGAGCCTTGGGCGGCATGATGAGGGCTTCTCCATCCACCAGAAGGGTGCCGTCCTGGTTCACGCAGGTTGTCCGGAGCTTCACCCGGTTTTTTTCCATGACCTTTTCCTTTACTTCCACGCGCGCCGTGACGGTGTCTCCGATCCGCACGGGGGCCTTGAATTCCATGAACTGGCTCAGGTAGATGGTCCCCGGGCCGGGAAGTTTCATGGCGAGCACCGCCGAGATAAATCCCGCCGAGAGCATTCCATGGGCGATCCGGCCCTTGAAGAAGGTATTCTTTGCATAGGCCTCGTTGATGTGGGCGGGGTTGAAGTCCCCCGTGATCCCGGCAAAGAGGTAGACGTCCGTTTCGGTTACAGTCTTGGCCATTTCCGCCGCATCACCCACATTCATCTCGTCAATCGTCTTCCCGATCATGTTCCTCCTCCTTATTCAGGCCTTAAGCCTTTAGCCCTTAGCCCGCAGCGAAGCTGCGTTCTAAAACCAGCTTTTAAATATCCAGACATTCTCCCTCAGGTCCTTCACGTCATCACTCAGCATCGCATAGAGCTGCATGTTCTGGATGGCCACGCCGCCCATGTAGGCCAGGGCCGTCACGAAGGTGATCTCGCTCTCCCTGAACTCCCGGGCCACTGCGCTGTAGAGGCGAAGCACGCCGATGACTTCGTCGCGGGACTTGATGGGCACGCTGAGAATCGTGACGATGCCCTCCTCCTTCTTCTCGTTGCGGTACTGGACGCCGGAGTCGGTGGCGGCATCCTTCACGACGACGGGCTTTCCCTGGAGGGCCTGGGCGATGCTCTTCTCCGCCGAGATGGGGCCCTTCTTGAGGTAGTTCTCCGAGAGGCCGTAGCTTGCTGCGAGACGCAGGGTCACGCGGTTCTCGTCGAGCAGCCGGATCGTGGCCGCCTTGACGCCGAGGGCCTTGGCTACGTCCTCCGTGAGGGTCTGCAGGATGGTCTTGATGTCCGTGCTGGCCGTGATGCTGGATGCCATCTCGAGAAAGATCCTCGCGTTGTTCCGTAACCGTTCGATGAGCTGGGCCCTCTCGATGGCCATACCGCCCTGCTCGGCGAGCACCGTGAGGAACTCGATTTCCTTCTCCGAAAAATCACGGACGTTTTCCGTATAGAGGGCAAGGTTTCCTATCATCTCATCCCTCACGAGGACGGGGACGACGAGGATGGAGCCGATCCCCTCCTTGACCTTGGCGTCCTTGTTCTGGACGCGCTCGTCCTTTGCGACATCCCGGTAATGGATGAACCCGTCCTTCTTGAGCAACTTCATGGCTGACGCCATCCGTCCCGGTGCGGCATGGACATAGCTTTTGGAAAGCCCCGTCTGGGCCACGGCGGCATACTCTTCCTTCGTTTCACCGGTGGCCAGGAAAAGACAGGCCGCCTTGGCCTTCATCGTGTCGACGACGGACTTCACGATCATCTCCAGGAGCTTGTCCCGCTCGATCGTTGTGCTCAGGGCCCGGCTGACCTTGCTGATCGCCTTGATGTAATCGTTTCGCTCGCTCATATCTCTCCCTTCCTTTCCCCGATTATTCCTTTACGGCCGCTTCACCGGCCTTTTTCTTTTTCGAGGCAGTCTTTTTCGTTTCTTCGTTCACCGGTTCCGGCGCTTCATCGCGCTCCGTGAGCCACCGGATGATCTTCGGGGCGAACTGTCTCTGCGTCTTGGAGCTCACGTAGATGCCGATGTGGCCCGTGTCGAGGCAGAGGTCCTCCTTGTCGGTGCTGCCGATCTTGCTCGTGGTCTGATCGCAGGCGGCAGGCGGCACGAGGTGGTCGTACTTGCCGTAGATGTTGAGCACCGGCATGGTGATATTTCTGAGATCGACCTTTTTGCCGCCCAGGACGAGCTCGTTCTTGATGAGCCGGTTCTCCCGGAACATCCACTGGATGAACTCCCGGAAGGTCTCCCCGGGCAGATCGGGGCTGTCGAAGATCCAGCGCTCCATGCGGACGAAATTCTCCACGAAGTCCTTGTTGTGGATGTTTTCCATCAGCCCCACGTACTTGTCGATCATGAGCCGTGCCGGGTTGAGAAGCAAAAACCCCAGGTTCATGATGTCGCCGGGGATGTTCCCGTAGGAGGCCACGAGCTTGTCCGGGTCCAGCGAGCGCGCCCAGACGTTGAGCAGTCCCGAGTCGTGGTCGAAATTCGTCGGCGTCACCGTCAGGATGAGGTTCTTGATCTTTTCCGGGTGCAGCGCCGCGTACATGACGCTCATGGTTCCGCCCTGGCAGATCGCCATAATGTTAAGCTGATCGATTCCGTGTTTTTCGAGGATAAAATCGACGGCCTCGTCGATGTAGCCGTTGACGTGATCGTCCAGGGTGAGGTAGCGGTCCTTGCGGGTCGGGTACCACCAGTCGAGCATGTAGATGTCGAGGCCGGCGGCAAGGAAGGTCTCCACGACGCTTCGGCCCGGCTGCAAATCGAGCATCGTCTCCCGGTTGACCTGGGCGTAGACGATGAAAAGCGGCGTCTTGAGCGAGGGTTCCGTTGTGGGCCGGTAGTGTTTCAGCTTGACGCGGTCCTCTTCCCAGACCACGTCGTAGGGGGTTGTCGCAATATCCGTCTCCAGGGGACTCAGGAGGACCTCCTTGGCCTTCCGGATGTGATCGTGGAATTTCGCCGTGTCGCCAGCCACCCGGGCCATGATCAGCTCGCCTGCCATGACGTAGGGCGCCATCAGTTCGGAGAGATGGGGCTTCTTATCGCTTTGCATCGCGCTTCACCTTCCTCTCGAGCTCCTTGACCCTTTTTTTCAGGATGTAGAGATCCTTGTACAGTTCGTCCATCTCCTTGTTGGTCGGGATGGGCAGGTTCTGCATCAGATCCATGAAGAACTCCGACCGGGCCGCCCGGAAATCATGCAGGCTGTTGAGCGTTCCCCGAAGCGTGTTCATGTACTCGTCGGACCGCAGGAGCGCCATGTAGTGATCTTCGAGCTTCTGGATCCAGAGCTGGTAGAGGGCCTTGGAATCCTTGATGGCGGCCTTGCCCTCCTTCTCCAGCTTGGCGATTTCCTCCTGGACGCCGTAGTGGGCCTTTTCCAGGGGGATCATGAGCATCTGCAGGAACTCCGTCAGGGCCGACTGGAACTCCGACGCCTTCTCGATCGCCTTGTTCTGGCGTTCCTGGTAGTAGCGATTCAGGCCCAGCTGGGGGACGTTCAGGATCTTCCGGAAATCCTCCCCCTGGGCATCGTAAAAGGATTTCGTCATCTGCTTCACGAGCTCCGCCATGTTCTCGGGCTCTCCCGTGGCCGTCGCACCCGTCATCTCGGCCCACTGTTTCTGGAGCTTGATGGAATACCCCCAGAACGGCTGAAGCATCTTGAGCATCATGTCCGGGACGGATTTAGCGGCCTGGAAGTCCCCGGGCTTCGGCGTGCCTGAAATCGAGGAAAGGGCCTGGAAAAATTCGAAAAGCCCCTTCCCGATTTCCTCGGGTCCCGGACCCTTCGCGGGGTCCCCGTCGGCCGAGGGGGCCGCGCCCATGGGGGCCTGCCAGACCTGAGAGGTACGCTTCATTGCATCCTCCCAGGCGCCGAGCTGGCCTTTGACCCAGTCTTCGAATACAACATGCTGCGCGCTGTTCGATGTCTTTTCCCTTTCGCTCATCATCTAACCTCTCTTGCTCGGCTCTTTGGGGGGATGGGATTCGGTTGACTTCTTGGCCGGTTTCTTTTCCTCGTAGAGCTTACCGTAGGATGCCACCAGTGCCTGGAACTGCTCGGTCTGTTTTTGCATGAGCCCTTCAAAGCCCTTGACGACCTCGGTGGGATCGATCTCTTTACCGTCGGATTTTGTCCTGCTGTGGCGAAGTTTTTCCTCGACGGCGGCAAATTTATTTTTCAGGGCCTCGTGTTCCTTGGAAAGCGCTTCGTAGTCCTCCCGCGGCACCACCCCCATGAACCCGAGAAATTCCTGGTAGGACTTCGTGAAATCCGAGGCGGCCTTTACCCACATCTCCGCATAGGGGATGGAGGGGTCGGGCTTTTTGGGATCGGGCTTTTTGTCGAGGTCATAGAGCTTCTGGAAAAGGCTCAGCTGCTGCTCGAAGGTCTTGAATCCATCCCGGGCCAGGCGGTTCAGGTTTTCGACCTGCTCCTGTCCCTTGGCGGCATTGAGCAGAGCGTTTCCCCAGAATTCGAGAAATTTTCTGTCCATAAGCCGTTCCTCCTTATTTTTCAGGGGGTTGCAGTGCAGAAAGTGTGCCCGGGTCACGCCCGGGGCTCATTTCCGGCTGTCTCAGGTGAAGCCTTCGGTCAAGCCCTCGAGGTCAAGCTGGTAGCGGACGGGTCCGCGGTATCCGTCTTTGAAGCGCCTGTGCAGGGCGCACTCGGAGGTCGGCAGGGACCAGGACGTGGCAATGGCGCCATGCCCCTTGGGGAACACGGTCACCTCGACGTCGATGAAATCCGCCGGTGCGAGTGCCGCATCCCGGTCGACGAGGTCGTCCTCGTCGGCATAACAGAGAAGCCACTTGATGCCCTTCTCCTGGATCCGTCTGAAGTTGAGGGGTCTTCCGAAGAGCGTCACCGGCAGCGTTCCGTCCTTTGCGATCGGTTTGGTGAAGGAATCGAAGCTCAGCTGGGTGATCCCGATGGGCAGGTCATTGCGCTCGTAGATGAGCCAGTAGTTGAGGGCCGCAGCCGTGGGGGTGATCCGGATGTTATCGAGGTCGGCTCGGTTGAACATCGCGAGGTCCCGGTAGTAGGTGAAGATGGGGGCTTCACGCTCCATGCTCTTGAGTTTGTAGACCCAGCTCATGACCTTGCCGTCCACGATCCGGTTGCCGTTGGGAAGCGTCTTGCCGGCATAGCCGAGGTCCCGGAAGCGCGGCGGGATGTGCTCGAGGTATTCCACGAGGGCCTTGCTGCGGGTGCCGTCCATCGGGGCGACACAGGTGATGAAGGCATCCACCAGGCCGTCGAGCTCGCCGGACATGAGGTTGAGGGCCGCAACGTAGCCACCCTGGCAGAATCCGTTGAGGGTCACCGGTTTGCCGTGACGCTCGCGGATGACCTCGCAGAAATGTTTCATGTCGAGGCAGTCGTCCTCGCCGGTCATGGTCTGGACGGCCGCGTTTTCGTTGATCTCTTTCATGATGCGGATATACGTCGGGATCCCCTGGTTGGCGAAGCAGTGGGTGTAGCTCTTGTTCTCGCCGGGCAGGAAGCCGAGGATCGACGCCCCGAGCACGTAGGGCGGGATGATGAGAACGGGCTTGCCGTTGGGGCGAACCTCTGCGCATTTCTTCCAGGGAAGGACCTGGTAGAGGGTGAACCGGTCCGTCTCGGCCGCCTTGATGTAGCCGCCGTCGTCGAAGTGGAAACCGAAGTGCGGCTCGATATCCCGGATGGCCTTCGGGTACTCGTGGGTGAGAAGTTTTACGAGATGGGAGAGGCGCTCTGCATGCTGTGCAATGTCCTCTCCCTCGCGGTCAAACAGGGTGTTGAGCCAGGCGGAATGCCGCCTCTGCATTTCGCCGGCGTGAAACTGGTTCATCGATCGCACGGTGCTGAGAAAACCCTTCCGGGCGATCTCCATGTTGAAGTGGAGAAGTTCGAGGTAATCCCGCGCCGTCTCCTGCGGCTGGTGCTTCACGAGCTTCGTCCTCTCGGTGCGCTGGAAGGAGTCGAGCGCCACCCAGTACGGGGCCATGAAGTCGAAATAGTAGCTGAAGACCCCGTTTGCGTAAGTCTGCGAGGCCTTCACCATTTCCGCCGCCGACAGGGCCATCTTCAGGCCGACATCGGCGGGCTTCAGCGGGAGGTTGAGAAGGGACCCCACGAGGCCCTTCGTAGGAACGTGCACGAACGGATACATCATCGATCCCCGTCTCCTTCAGATCGATCCGGATCCCCGAACCTGTCTTTCATTCTTCTTACTTCTTCTCTTGAAAGAAGGACTCCATCTTCTTGAAGTTGTCGTCGACGAGCTTCTTGAAGTCATCATAGCCTTTCTTGTACATCGAGGCCCACTCTTTTGCCGCCTTTTTGCCTTCGTCGGACATGCCTGCGGTCTGGTCGATGTAGGTGTTGATCACCTTCTCCATCTGCTCCTGGAGCATGTTCATGTTCTTGAAGGCGTTATCGTAGGCGGCCTTGTTGAAATCGATCATCTGCTTGAGCATATCTTTGGGCTGCATCATGGTATCCCTCCTTGATGGATTCAATGGTTACTTCGCTGATTTCGCCGCCTCGACGAAGAAATCCTCGACCTTCTTGAAGCTCTCGTCCACGGCGGACTTGAAGTCCTGGCCGCCCTTCTTGTAGGCCTTGATCCACTCCTGCACGGCCTTCTTGCCTTCCTCGGGGAAACCCTGCGTCTGGTCCAGGTACATCTCGACCATCTTCTGGCTCTGCTCCTGGAGCATGTTCATGGCGTTGTAGGTGTTCTCGAAGGTTGACTTGTAGAAATCGAACGTCTGCTGGGTCACTTTCTTCGGGTCCATGGGTAATTCCTCCCTGGGTGAATTAAATTTTGTAGGGGTAGTGTAATGCACCCGCGGCAGCTTGTCAAGCAAAAATGTTGCATTGCAACAAAAAGTTTTGGTCGGAGGCCGTAATTGAATATTAATTAATTATATTAATGTTTTAAATTAATATATGCTGGATTTATGTGCCCTTTCCGTGTCGGTTTATATCGCAACGTAACATGCGATACGGCCTTGCCCTCAATCGGTGCGAAGATCAGGACAGGCTGGAAGGCTCATGCAGCAACGGTCAAGAATGAGCGTGGTGGGTGAGAAAACATCTATGCAAACGCGGGTCTGAGAAAGTGCGGTGCAACATCAAGCGATCACTGCCTTTCCGGTTTCAATTATACATGAAATGGGTTCGTTCTGGCAACGAAAAAGGTCGCACCTTAACGGTCGCTGCGCTCGATGAGAAAGCGGGCGATCCGGCTGTAGTAAGTCTCGAGCACCCTGCCGGAGCGGAACAATCCCATGTGGCCTGCATCGCAGCAAAGGACGAGCCTGTCCCCGGGCGGGACACCCTCGATCAGTTCGACGTGGCCGATGGCCTGGCCGCAGGGGGCGATGTTGTCCTGCGTGCCGCCCAGGGCCCAGATGGGGACCGATGCAGGATAGTCCTTCACCCCGATTCGCCTGCCCTGTATCGTCATCGTGCCGCGGATCAGCTCGTTGCGGACAAAAACCTTTTTAAACGTGTCCTGCAGGAAGCTTGCAGGGAAATCGTGACTGAAGTTGTACCACTGGTAGAAGGCCATCTGGCGGCCGGCGGTCTCCTCGTTGCCGTCCCGAAGGTCCGTGAGGAGCTTTTTCAGGTTGTCGAAGTGCTGGGGCATGCCCAGGATGTAGAAGCCGAGGACCTGCAGGCGGCCGTCGTAGATTGCACGGCCTTCACCGGGCAGACCCTCCGGGACCCGGCTGCCCAGTGCCCGGGTGAGAAGATCGATGTAATGCTCGCCCATGGCCCGCGCGAAATCGGAGAGAAACCCCCTCTCGGCGTCCGTGTTCATGGGGGCGCCGGCGGAGCCGAAGGTCTTTCCCAGGTGAGGGTTCAGGATGAGCGTTGCCATCAGAAGAGGGCCCGGCTGACAGACGGCCACGAGGTGTGCCGGATGCCCTGTTTTCTCTCTCAGGATCTCGAGGATCGTACGGTACTGCTCCACCTGCCCGTCGAACCCCTCGTGATGCCGCTCTTCACCGACGTAGAGGGGGATTTCCTGGGCGCATTTCTGCTCCACGATCGCCATGCGGGTCAGCCCCTGGTCTCTCATGTAGAGGGCGACGCGCTCGGCGATGTTGGAGTGGTGCCCGGCCCTGGGGGCGAAGACGACGGTGTAGTTCTGGATAAGATGTGCCTCGTCTTTGGAGATGTCGATCAGGCGCATGCCGGGGAGATCGGCGAGAACGGTCCCCGGCTCGTCAAAGCACTGGCAGGGGGGAGCCTCGCAGAAGAGCTTCAGGAATTCAGCCTCGCCGTGGCGTTTGCGCTCATATCGTTTGGCAGGCATGGAGAGGACATCCGCCATGGCCTTGGCCATCCCCCGTTCCATTCCTTCGAGGCTGTCCGCCAGGACGCTGACGGGACGCTCGACAGGCGTGCCGGCGATGAGAAACCGCCACATCTCCATGCTGATGCTGCTGGCGGCATTGAACGAGTCGAGCCAGAGCAGGGACCAGCGGTTGCCGAGGCTGACCATGTCGGCGGAAAGATCGAGCGAGGAACGGACGGACTTCAGGGATGTGGCGACTACCGGGGTTAGCGTGTTGATGGTATTGGGCATGTTCCTTCCCCTTTTGTATCGATGAATTCTCCGGGCACGAAGGAGCAGGCACGGTTCTGGCCCGGAGCAGGATAGAGGGTAAGAGGGTCCTTCTTACCTTCTCACGTTCTCAATCAGACCCGCGGCAGTTACTCCTCGCTATTGCGATTCAGGGGCCTGAACCCCTCGTCGATGACGTTTTTTATGGCCGTCGTCTGTTGACGGCAAGCCTCGAGCCAGTCGTTCATTGCCCGCATTCCCTCCCGGGAAACTACGGGTGAGTGATCCAGCAGGGTCTCGAGCGTCTTCTGCGACTGGTCCTGGGCGGTCAATGCCGCGTCGAGGGTCTGTGTGAGCGCGGCATGATAGAGCTGCAAGGTTTGCTTTGCAATGAAATTTGTTTCCATGTTATGGGCCTCCACGTGCATGGGATCCCCGGTTACGGGGTCCTTCGTTTTTCAAGGCCCTTATTTATGCTGCCCGCTGCGTGTTGTCAAGGGCTATGTTGCAATGCAATATAAAGATAGTGATCCTATGCGCTGGCCGATGAATTTTAAACTATTGAATTTCAATGTATTATCTGTTATAGGAAAGCGGGCTGAACCATGATGTGCTGCATTTGTTGCGGTGCTACGTAAACGATCCGGGCAGGAGCACGTGATAATATGGCTGACTCAGTGGTAATCAAGAAATACAACAACCGGCGCCTCTACGACACGGAGAAAAACGCCTATGTGACCCTTGCCGCCCTGGCGGGGATGATCAAGGAGGGCAGACAGATCGAGGTCGTAGACGCCCAGACGAAAGAGGACGTGACGGCCTTCACCCTCACCCAGATCATCCTGGAAGAGGCGAAGAAGAAAAATTTCCTCCTGCCCGTCCCGCTTCTTCACCTCATGATCCAGTTCGGCGAGACCGTGCTCTCCGAGTTCTTCGAGAAGTACCTGCAGCAGGTCGTCAAGAACTACCTTGCCTACAAGAGCTCCGTCGATACGCAGTTCTCCAAGTGGCTCGACCTCGGGGCCCATTTGTCCCAGCAAGGCCCGCAGGTGTCGCCCCCCTTCAATCCCTTCATGAGCGTATTCGAGATGTTCCCCAAGACCGCGGGGGAAAAGCCGAAAGGTGGAAAGAAAAAAGACGACCAATGAGGGTTGCTCCCCTGTCAAGGATCCGCCATGAGGAAGCTTGAAGTCATCGATCCCTGGAACCTCGGAGAACGCTTCACGTTTTCCACGGCGGTAAGGCGGGGACCCTTTCTCTTCATTTCCGGGGTGATCGCCCGGGACCCGGAAACGGGCGAGGTCGCGGGGAAAGGCGATATCGTCGCGCAGACCGACTTCATCTTCCGCAAGATAAAAACGATCCTCGAGGCGGCCGGCGGGTCCTTAGACGATGTCGTGAAGACCACGGACTACGTGACGACCCTGGAGCGCTACAGGGAAACGGCTGCCGTTCGGAGAAAATATTTCAAAAACGGTTTTCCCGCCGCCACGGGCGTTGTCGTGAAGGAACTCGTCCATGCGGAGGCGCTGATCGAGATCGACGCGATCGCGATCTTGGAAAAGTAAAGTGCCTGAGTGTCTGGGTGTCTAAGTGTCTGATTGAAGAGGAAGAAGGGACCCGGGACGAGGGTGTAGGGACGAATAGCAAGTGTCTGAGTGACTGAGTGTCTAAGTGTCTGAGTGAAGAATAAGCAGGTTCAAGGGTTCAAAGGTACAAGGGTTCAAAGAAGAAAGGATCGGGGATAATTCCTCGATCCTTTCTTGCTGTAGCCTGATGCCTGTAGCCTGTGGCCTGCGCGGAGCGCCTGAAGCCTGATGCCTGCGGCTCCCGCCGCCGGCGGGTACATTTTTTGCTTGCTTATCAGGGTGGTTCTGTTCACAATGCCCGCAAGGAGACGGACAAGGGTTATGCGCAACATCCTGTTTTGGCTGCTGATGCTTGTTGTCTTTCTCGCTCTTGCCGGTTGCTGACCGGTTCGTTGAGCGGGACGGGTACCGTCCTGATGCGTCGTGTGGGGCCCCGGCATTGCGAATCCAGCGATTCCGTGGGCGAAGGGGTTTGAAAATTGTTCAGAAAAACACAGAACCGGTTTTCGATGACTTCCCGGAGGCTGTTTCTCCTGATGGGAAGCCTTTTTTTCTTCGCTTCCATACTGCTCCCGGCCGCTGCCGGGGCGCAGATGATGCCCGTCCCCGTCCATGAATTTCCGCAGCCGCTGCAGCTTTGCGGGGAAAAGGTCCCCCTGGAGAGGCAGGATGTCTGGGAGATGATGGACCAGGCCTTCGTTCTGTCCGTTTACAACCAGGACCAGGTCATCCTCTGGCTCAAGCGGGCAAACCGCTACTTCCCCTACATCGAAAAACGGCTGCGCGAACGGAAAATGCCCGACGACATCAAGTACGTGGCCGTCGTGGAAAGCTCGCTCAGGACCTATGCCGTGTCCTCGGCGAAAGCGACAGGGCCCTGGCAGTTCATGGAGAAGACCGCCAAGCGTTTCGGCCTGCGTGTGGACGGCGCGATCGACGAGCGGCTCAACTTCGAGAAAGCCACCGAGGCGGCGCTCAACTACCTCGAAGAGCTCCATCGCCAGTTCGGCAGTTGGGGCATTGCCATTGCCGCCTATAACTGCGGTGAGGACCGGATGGCGAAGAGCATGGAAATGCAGGGGGTGGCCAGCTATTACGATGTGGATCTCCCGCAGGAAACAGAGCGGTACATCTTCCGCATGCTCTCGGCGAAGATCATCCTGACAAACCCCGAACGTTACGGCTACCGGACCTCGGCCATCCGGGTCTATCCCGTTGTCGAGACCGATCGCATCGAAATCCAGTCCCACCGCGAGGTGCACGTCAACGTCATCGCCCGCGCCTGCGGGACGACCTACAAGACCATCCGCGAGATGAACCCCGAAATCCGCAATGGCTCTCTCCCCCCGGGTCGCTACAGCCTGAAAGTCCCCACGGGGACGGCAAAAGACTTCTACGCGAACTTCGAGAAATACCTCTCGCAGGAGACGCCCAAGAACGGCTCGAAGAGGAAAATGTAGCCGCCGCAGGCGGCTCCATTAGCCGACAGCCGACAGCCGACAGTCGACAGCCGACAGTCGACAGCCGGCAAACGGCCTTCATTCCGTCCGCGGTCTGTAGCCTGTCACCTTTCCTTCCCCCATCTGTTGTTGCAAAACTTTTCGATCCGTCGTAACCATGGGCATCACTCATGGAATTCGATATCATCCGCTCACGAAGAAAAACGATTGCCGTGGAGATCACGAAAGAGGGGGGCGTCCTCGTCCGCGCACCCTTGAAGCTCGCCCGCCGCGAGGTATTGGCCTTTGTGCATCAGAACCGCGCCTGGATCGCCCGGAAGCTCGCCCGGGCCAGGGTGCTGCAGGAAGAAAGAACGCCGAGGAGGTTCCTGGAGGGGGAGTCCTTCCCCTTCCTGGGCGAGCCGCACCGCCTGCGCTACGTTGAAGGCGGGGAATACCTGCGAAAGGTGAACGGGGATTTCCTCCTGGGCGCCGATTTGACTGCCAGGGCGGGGGATCTTTTCCGCACCTGGTACCGGGCCAGGGCCCGGGAGATCCTCGAGGACCGGGTGGCGCACTTCGCCCTGCGGATGGGGCTGACCTGCCGGTCCGTGCGGATCACCGATGCGAAAGAGCGATGGGGTTCCTGCAACGCCGCGGGATGCCTGAATTTCGCCTGGCGCCTCGTCATGGCCCCCCCTCCCGTCATCGATTACGTCATCGTCCATGAGCTCTCCCACCTCGTCGAGATGAACCACTCCCGGAGGTTCTGGGGGCGGGTGGGGCGCATCCTGCCTGATTACGCCCGGCGGCGGAAGTGGCTCAGGGAAAATGAGCATCTGCTGACCCTGTGAAACGGGCCGGGTTCCCCGCGCCGCGCACAACCCCTTTTTTCCGTGAAAACGTTCTTGACAAACTCCGCCGATGTGATAGAGGAGATTGCATACAAAATACAATTTTGTGCAAGGCGCAACAGGGGCCTGCCCGGAGGGGAAAAATCAGCGGGCGCCGGTTCTTGCCGGTTTCGGGTCGAAGGAAAACTCAGCCAGCAACCAGACAGGAGGGTGACATGAACGGCAGGTTGGTTCTCAGGATGTTTGTGGTTCTGATGGTCGCAGCTGCTGCGTTCGGGGCGTGGAGCGCCGAGGCCGCGACGATACTGAAGTTCAGCCACACGGACCAGATGCAGGGGGCCCGTCAGGCGGCCGCAGAGCTTTTCGGGAAAAAGGTCAAGGAGTACACCCAGGGCCGCTATGAAGTCCGCGTGTTCTGCTGCAGCCAGTTGGGCAACGACCCGAAGAACATCGAGCAGCTTGCCCTGGGCGGCATCGATTTCACCGTGTCGAGCACCGGCTCCTATGCGCCCCACGTCGAGACGCTCAATCTCACCATGCTGCCCTTCCTGGTGGACACCTACCCGCAGGGCTGGAAGCTCTACGACGAGTCGAAGTGGCTCCAGAAGCAGTTCGACAAGGCCCCGGCCAAGGGGTTCCGCTTCCTGTCCACCTTCGAGGCGGGATTTCGCTGCATGACCACGAGAGACCCGCTCCGCACGCCCGAGGATGCCAAGGGCAGAAAACTTCGCACCTTCCCCAACGAGATGATGCGCTGGACGCTGGAAGCCGTCGGGTTTACCGTCCAGATCATGCCCCTGCCGGAAGTCTACCTGGCCATCCAGCAGGGTACCGTGAGCGGGCAGGAAAACCCCATCGACACGATCTACTCCAACAAGTTCTATGAAGTAGCGCCCTACGTGACATTGACCAAGCACGTATACAGCCCGATCCCGCTGGCCATTTCGGAGAAAACCTGGCAGAAACTCTCGCCGGCCGACCGCGCTGCCGTAACCAGGGCGGCAAAGGAAGCCGCGGACTGGAGCCGCAAGGAGATCGTCGCCACCGAGGATAAGCAGCTCAAGGCAATGGCGGAAAGGGGAGCCACGGTGACCTCTCCCTCCCTGGAGCCCTTCCGCGTCTCGGTAAAGCCCGTGTACGTCAAGGCGAGCGAGAAATACGGCAAGGCCGAGGTGGACGAATTCCTCGCCGATGCCGAGGCCGTCCGGAAAGCTCCCGCGAAGGCACCGGCAAAGCCAGCGCCGAAGAAGAAGTAACGATCAGCCGGGTTTGCACCACAACGCCGGCCCTCGCAAGGGGGCCGGCGTCTTTCAGGAGTACCCTGATGTCTCTTCTGCCCCCCGGCCCGCCGGGGCCTGCCCCGATCCGCTGGCTTACAGCAGTCGTTGATTCGGCCGTCATTCTGATCGGCGCCGCCATGGTGGCGCTCGTCTTCGTCAATGTCGTCCTGCACGTCTTTCACCACGATATCGCCTGGACGATCGAATTCTGCGAATTCATGATGGTCTGGGCGTCTTTCCTGGGAGGCGCCGCGGCGGCGCGGCGCGGCGCCCACATGACGATCACCGAGTTCATCGACATGCTTCACGGCATTCCAAGGCGCCTGGCCGACGCCGCCGTCCAGGTCCTTGCACTGGCCGTCCTGGCGCTGCTGCTCTGGTACGGCTCGGGAATCGTCATGGCAAACTGGGGCAACGTGCTCACGGTTCTCGACTGGCCCATGGCTCTCCAGTACCTGGCCCTGCCCGTCGGAGCCGGGGCTTCCTTTGTCTTTGTGTCCTACGATCTCGTCCAGATCCTGCGTGGGAAAACGCCCGAGGAGCGCTACGGAGCCTGAATCATGTTCGCGCTGATCATCTTTGTCGTCTTTTTCGTCATCGCCCTGGCGGGTGTACCCCTCATGTACGCCCTGCTGGTGACGACGGTCGGGATGATCTGGGCGAACGATCTCGGCCACCCGCTGGAGACGATTTTTCTGAGCTTCATCTCCGGCGTGGAGCCTTTCATCCTCATCGCCGTGCCGCTGTTCATCTTCGGCGGCGAGCTTCTGTCCCGGGGCGGCGTGGGCAAGCGGATCGTGGAATTCGCGCGGACCCTCTTCGGTTTTCTGCCCGGCGGTCTCGGTGTCGTCACCGTCGTCTCCTGCCTCATGTTCGGAGGCATATCGGGGTCTGCCATCGCCGATACGGCAGCGATCGGCTCGCTCGTGATCCCCATGATGATCCAGCGAGGCTATCCCCCTGCCTTCGCGGCGGCGCTGCTCTCCGTGGCGGGGACGCTCGCCCTGCTCATGCCCCTTTCGATCCCGTTTCTCGTTTACGCCTTCATCTCCGGCGTCTCGATGCGGCAGCTCTCCATGTCCGGCGTCATCCCCGCCGTCATCATGGCTCTGGCCCTCATCGGCGTCTGCATGTGGTATGGGACGAAGACCGGCTGCGACAGCGGCGACAAGCGGGCCTCGGCGGCGGAGATCTGGGCGGCTTTCAAGGCAGCGGGGCCTGCGCTCCTCATGCCCGTCATCATCGTCGGCGGCATCTGGTCCGGGCAGTTCACGCCGACCGAGGCGGCCTCCGTTGCCGTTGTCTACGGGTTGTGCATATCCCTGTTTCTTTACAAGGACATCACGTGGAGGGACCTGCCCCCGATCATCCTGAAAGCGTTTCAGACGAGCGCCGTCGTGCTTCTTGTCATCGGCGCGACGGGCTGCCTCGCCTGGCTGATCACGGTGGAGCAGGTGGCGATGCAGCTCTCCGAATGGGTCCAGAGTGTGGCGCACGAGCCTTGGGTATTCCTGCTTCTCCTCAATGTCTGCCTGCTGCTTCTGGGCATCTTCATCGAGCCGCTGCCGGCGATGCTCCTGACGACCCCGCTTTTTCTCCCCATGGCCCTGGCCTTCAAGATCGACCTCGTGCACCTCGGGGTCGTGATCACGGCCAATCTCGCCATCGCCCTCTACACGCCGCCTGTCGGGGGTACCCTCTTTGTCGCGGCAAGCATCGCGAAAGCGGGGATCGGCCAAGTGTCACGGCACCTGATCCCGCTGATGGTTGCAGCCGTTTTTGTTCTGTTGATCATTACCTACGTGCCGCAGCTGACGCAGGTGATATTCCGGCTGCTCATGGGTTAGGCGGCGAGGCTGCTGACCGGGGGCGCGGCCATCCGGCCATAGAAGGTAAGAAGGTGAGAGGGTAAGAACGTTGGACGAGTCGGCGGCCATATCGACAGCGCCTGCTTCTCCAACCTTCTTACCTTCTGACCCTCTTACCCTCTGAGCGCAAACACCTTGCATGCGGCATTTGTGAACAGCTCACCGAGTTAGAAGGTGGCTTGGATGAAGAAGGAAGGGGAGGGAGCAAGGCCCTCTTTCAATGGAAAAGGGCTTCCCGGTTCGGGAAGCCCTTTTCGCTTCATCTACGCAAGGCTGTCAGTCGTAGATTTCCGGGTTGAGGCAGTCGGGGGGTCTTTCACCCTTGAGCATGGCCAGCAGGTTCTTCGCGGCCTTGACGGACATGCCTGCGCGGGAAGATTTTGTCGCCGAGGCGGTGTGGGGGGCGATGACGACATTGGCAAGCTCGGCAAGCCCGGCAACCATTTTCGGCTCGAACTCGTAGACGTCGAGGGCGGCCCCGGCGATGACGTTTTTACGGAGCGCCTCCACCAGCTCGGCCTCGTTGATGACAGGTCCGCGGGACGTGTTGATGAGATAGGCCGAAGGCTTCATCATCGCGAAGACCTTCGCGTTGAACAGGTGCCGCGTCGACGGCATGAGGGGGACATGGACGCTCACAAAGTCCGATTCCCTCAGCAACTCCTCGAAAGA
This sequence comes from uncultured delta proteobacterium, assembly GCA_963828305.1. Taxonomy (GTDB): domain Bacteria; phylum Desulfobacterota; class Syntrophia; order Syntrophales; family UBA2192; genus UBA2192. The sequence continues at coordinate 129,139 of CAWHEJ010000002.1, forward strand.
GACCTTTTTTGCCCCCAGCTCCTTCTCGAGGACCGTATTGGCAACTTCGTCGGCGTAGAGGACCTTCATGGCAAACCCCTTGGACATGAGGGCCATGGCCGTCCCGATCCGTCCCGCCCCGACGATACCGAGGGTCTTTCCCGTCACGTCGCCGCCGATGAATTGCATGGGCCCCCAGCCGGGCCAGGTGCCCGAGCGCATGACTTTCTCCGACTCGATGAGGTGCCGGGCAACGGCGAACAGAAGCGTCCACGCCATCTCCGCCGTGGCAAGCGTGAGCACGCCGGGCGTGTTCGACAGGGGGAGCTTGCGGGCCGTGGCAGCCTTCACGTCGAGGTTGTCGAAGCCCACGGCGTAGTTGGCAAACCCCCGGATCCCTTTCGCCGTGTCCATCACCTCGCCGTCGATGCGGTCGGTGAGGAGGGAAATCACGCCGTCCCGGCCTTTCACGTTCTTCAGCAGTTCCTCCCGGGAGAGGGGACGGTCCTCGGGGTTGATCTCCACGTTGCAGTTTTCCCTCAGCAGGGTCAGGCCCTCCACGGGAATGAGCCGCGTGACATAGACGTTGAACTTCTTCATGGATTCCCTCCTTCCACGAGGCGCCGGTCAGCGGAGCCTCCGTTTACTCTTTGTTCGTCTTCTGCCGGGTTGTTCGCGATATTAGGAAGAGCGGAAGTTAAGAAGCGCGGAAATAAAAATACAGATTCTTCCATCCACGCCGCTCTTCTGCTCTTCATCACTTCCTGACTTCGCGATCGGCCGGCGATGCCTTCCATCCCTTCCCGGTCGAACGGACATCGTCGATACGCTATTTCAGCCCCAGGATTTCTTTCTCGATGAACTTCCACGTCTTCAGGTAGTCGCCTCCCGAAACGAGTCTCGAGAAGGTCTTGTCGTCGATGCGCTCGAGCAGGGCCCAGATGCGGTTCGTGATCCGGCTGTTGGCCTCGAAGGTCCCCCGGATGTCCCAACGCGTCGGCGAGGTGTCGGAGGTCAGGTAGTCCTTGTAGCCGAACTTTTTCAGGTAATATAAAAACTCGACGTACTCCAGGAAATGTTTCGTGCCGCAGAAGTAGTCCCAGTCCCACTTTCCGTCGTTGTCGTTGATGTGGATGTAGAGGCGCCAGGGACTGCCTGCTACGAGGGCCACGGCCTCGGCGGGCTGCTCGCCGCCGTAGACGGAGTGGCCGAAGTCGAGGGTGACGCCCATGTTCTTCAGTCCGATGTCGTGGAGAAGACAGAGCGTCTTGGCCGCCGAGTCGATGAAACACTTGCCCCGCGTCTCGCTGGGTTTGTACTCGATGAACAGGGGGATCTCTTCGCGGTAGGATCCGCACTCGCCGAAGGTGTCCACCAGGGTTGCCCACATTTTCCGGTAGTCGCACTGGAAGGCGAATTCGAAGCCGTCTCCCAGGGGGCAGCAGGTCACCTTGTCGGCGCCGACGGCGGCGGCGAAGTCTTTCGACTCCTTGATGAAGCGGATGGCTTTCTCCCGGACTTCCTTGCGGCTCGCGGTGAGCCCGCCGTTGAGAAACTCCGGTTCGGCCTTGACGTTCACGTTTACGGCCGCCACCTTCAGCCTGTACTTTTTCAGCAGGGCCCGCGTGAAGGCCGCGTCGTTCACCTCGTAGGGGTAGACGATCTCGACGCCGTCGTAGCCCCTAATTTTGGACATGAGGGCGAATTTCTCCTCGACGGTTTTCGGTTCGTTGTACAGGTGGAACCGGTCTTTCGTCTGACCCAGAAAGCCCGTGATGATCCCCATCTTGACCATGCTATGCCCTCCCGAGGAGGCGCTTTGCCGCCTCGGCGATGCGCGTTTTCGAAAGCCCGTATTTCTCGAGGAGCTTTGCGTAGCTTCCGCTCTCGGCGAAGGTGTCCCCGAGGCCCAGGTTGTCGAAGGGCACCACCTTGTTCTTCAGGCAGAAGTTGGAGAGTTCGTATCCCAGGCCGTTTCGCTTCTGGTGGTTTTCGGCGACGACGAGGGCGCCCGTCTTGTCCAGGGACCGCACGAGGGTCTCCCGGTCGAAGGGTTTCACGGAGTACATGTCGATGACCTCGGCGTGGATGCTCTCCTTTGCGAGAAGCCTTGCCGCTTCGATGGCCTCGAAGACGATGTCGCCGTAGGTGGCGATCGTCACGTCGGAGCCTTCGATGACGACGTGGCTTCCGCCCATGCGGAAGGAATCGCCCGGTTCGTAGAGATCGAGGATGGGATCGCGCATGAGGCGGACGAAGACGGGACCCGGCGTCTGCATGGCCACGTCGAAGAGCTTCCTGGCTGCCCACGTGTCGGCGGGCACGAGGACCTTCATGTTGGGCAGCGTCGTCATGTTGGCGATGTCCTCCGTGGCCTGGTGCGTCACCCCGTCGATGGCCGGCGTGAACCCGCCGTGCGACGACAGGAACTTGACATTCAGGTCGGGGTAGCAGACGAAGGTCCGCACCGACTCCAGGGCCCTCATGGTGATGAAGACGCCGTAGCTCGACGCCACGGCGGTGCGGCCGTCGGCGGCCATGCCCGCGGCGGCGCTCACCATGTTGCCCTCGGCAATGCCCATGTTGAAATAGCGCTCGGGGTAACGGTCGCCGAAGAGGTGGGAGAAGGTGGAATAGCCGATGTCGGCCTCGAAGACGACGAAGTCGCTGTCGAGGGCTCCGTACTCGGCCATCCGCTCGGAGAAGGCCCGCCGGTTGGGAACGGTTGCCGGTGTCATCGCGTTCGGTCTCATGAGTCCTCCCCCCAGATCTCCCGCATGGCGCAGGCGAGTTGATCCGTGTCGGGGCACTTGCCGTGCCACTCGAAGCGGTCCTCCATGTAGCTCACCCCTTTGCCTTTCACCGTGTTGGCGACGATGCAGGCGGGCTTGCCGCGGACCCTGCGCGCCTTTTCGATTGTCCTGAGGATCTGTTCCATGTCATGGCCGTCGATCTCGTAGGTCTTCCAGCCGAAGGCCTTGAACTTCGCCGCAATGTCGCCCATGGGCATGATGTCGTCGCAGCAGCCGTCCATCTGCAGGCGGTTGCGGTCGATGAAGGCGATGAGGTTGTCGGCTTTGTATTTCGCCGCCGCCATGGCGGCCTCCCAGACGTGGCCCTCGTTGATCTCGCCGTCGCCCAGCATCACATACACGGTGTAGTCCTTTCCGCGGAGCTTTCCGTCGAGGGCCATGCCGAGGCCGATGCTCAGCCCGTGGCCCAGCGAGCCCGTCGTCATGTCGATCCCGGGGGTTTTCCGGATGGGGTGGCCCTGGAGGATGCTCTCGAACTGCCTCAGCGTGTCCAGGTGCTCGAGCGCGAAGAAGCCCCTCATGGCAAGGCAGGTGTACAGGACGGGGCAGGCGTGGCCTTTCGAGAGAAGGAAACGGTCCCGGTCGGGCCAGCGCGGGTTGGCCGGATCCACGCGCAGGATGTCGAAGTAGAGCGCCGTGACGATGTCGGCCGCCGAGAGGGCCCCTCCCGGGTGCCCCGACTTGGCCTTGTAGATCATGGAAAGGATGCGGGAGCGGACTTCCTTTGCCTTCTCCGCGAGGAAGGCTGCCCGTTCCCCCAGGGTGAGTGCCCGATTGGCTCGTGCTGTCGCTGTCAAGATCCCTCTCCGTTTCTTTCCTTCATGGGCCGGGTTCCTGCCGAGGCGCTTTGAAAGCCCGCAGTTTGCCGGCTGCCGGTCTGCCTTGCTTTTTCCTGCTCCATCTCGTGCAGAAGCTGCTGTCGCGACCGGGCGAAGTGCTGCCGCGCCAGTTTTTCCGCCAGGTCGGGCTTGCCGGATGCAATCGCCTCGATGAGCGAGCGGTGCTCGGGCAGGGTTTCCCTCGGGTGTCTCACGAGGCCCTCCATGACGTCGATGCGGTAGCTCACGGTGATGATATTGTAGTTTTCCAGGATGTCGTTGAGCAGGTCGAACCCCCCCATCTCGATGAGGAAGTGGTGGAAGCGCCGGTCCTCGTCGGAATAGCGTTTGATGCTCTGGCCGCTGTCGGAGACATCGGCGTCCCGGAAGAAGGCCCCGAGCTTGTCGGCCTGGACCGGTGTGATGATGATTGCAGCCCTCCGGGCCGCAAGGCCCTCCAAGACCTCGCGCAGCTCGAAGGCCTCGAGGACCTCTTCCTTCGTGAATCTGCGAACATAGAAACCCCGGCGCGGGATCGCCTGGACGAGCTTTTCCTGCTCGAGCTTCTTCAAAGCGCACATGAGGGGTGTGCGGCTCACGCCGAACTCCTGGGAGATCTTCTCCTGCAGGATCTTGTCGCCCGGTTTCAGCTTGCGGTCGACGATCATGGACTTGAGCTCACGGTACACCTTTCGATCCAGATTCTCGTGGCTCGTACCCAGCTTTCTCATGGCGTCTTCTCCGCGGGGCAGGGGTTCGAAGATTGAATATTGTATTCAAAAAGCACTAAATCGTTTCCGCGTCTTTTTGTCAAGGGGAAAAACTGGCCGCTCGGGGCAGCGATAGGAGTGTCTGAGTGTTAACGGATCTGAGTGAAGAGGGAGATGACAGATCCCTACGGGAAGGAATGGTCCATTCTCCGCAGCAGTTATACCGATATTTCATGACTGAGACAATGGAGTGTACCGAGTCCCCAGACCAGATCGATCGCCCCGATGCCGATCACGTCGCGATCCGGGAATAACTCGGCAAAAATTCCCAATGCCCTGTAATCGTTTCTATCATTGAAGGTCGGAACCAGGACGGCGCCATTCGTCAACATGAAATTGACATAACTCGCGGGCAGCCGGAGGTCCTCGAAATCAAGCCGCTCCGGCATCGGTACGGTCACTACGTGCAGAGAACCGCCGTTTTCGAGACGAGCCCCCTGCAGCCGTTCGAGATTTTCTTCGAGGAGCCTGCTGTTGGCGTCCTTTACGTTCACCTCCCTGCATGCCACGACGGTATCGCGATTCACAAATCTGCAGATGTCATCCACATGCCCGTGCGTATCGTCCCCGACGATTCCCTTGCCGAGCCAGATGGTATTACGGACGCCGCAATAATCGAGAAAATATTTTTTCATAATCCTTTTTTGTAAATCCGGGATTGCGCGCCTGTACGCGGTCGTCCAGCAGGCATTCTTCCGTCGTAATCAGGGTTCCGCACCCGTTGCTGTCGATGGCTCCCCCCTCCAGGACGACCCATCTGCCGGCGTGAGTTACTTTCGTCAGGGGGAGACCGAGTTCATGGGCGACAGCCGCGGGAACTCCCTGGTCCTTTCTGTAATTCGTGTATTTGGCCCATCCGTTGAATTGGAATTGCAGAGCCTCACGCATTCCCCCCGGGCCTTTAACGATCATCGGCCCGGAATCACGCATCCAACTCCTGTTGGTGTCTTGAAGGATAAAACGTACATGATCGGGATTGCAATGGGCTTTCCGGAGCATCCCCATAACCTTCTCCCGTTGAGCCTCGGATCGGACAACAAGGAGGACGGGTTCGTATGCCGCTACTTTCCTGATGATCTCCACAAATGCCCATACGACGGCTGCGAATTTCCCCGGCCAGTCGCGACCGTCATAGGGGAAGCACAAAAGGGTCGCTTGATGTTTTTCCCATTCCGCGGGGAGTCTTCTCGAGATTGCTAGCGAAGATTTCAGAATCATTTTGATACGGCCCCGGTCAGATCAGGGAGCGTTTGAGGATATCGCCATAGGCGTCTATCCGCCGGTCGCGGAAGAAGGGCCAGTTGCGCCGCACGTCCTCAATGTAAGCGGGATCGATATCCGCCACGAGAATCTCCTCAGCATCATGGGAGGCCTTGGCGATCACCTCCCCTTGAGGGTCTGCGATGAAAGATCCGCCCCAGAATTCCAGCCCTTCTGTTTCCTGCACGGGGCGCTCGAACCCGACCCGATTTGCAACGGCTACGTACATTCCGTTTGCCACCGCATGCCCGCGCTGCACCGTTTCCCAGGCATCAAGCTGCTTCCGCCCGAACTCTTCCTTTTCCCGGGGGTGCCAGCCGATCGCTGTGGGATAGAAAAGCACTTCCGCCCCTTGCAACGCTACGATACGAGCCCCCTCGGGATACCATTGGTCCCAGCAGATCAGAACCCCGATTTTTCCGAAGGAGGTGTCGAAGGCGCGAAAACCCGTATCTCCCGGGGTGAAGTAATATTTTTCGTGGTAAGAGGGATCGTCCGGAATGTGCATCTTCCGGTACAGTCCAAGATCCGTACCGTCGGCTTCAATCACATGGGCGCTGTTGTGATAAATTCCCGCGGTCCTTCTCTCAAAGAAGGGCAGGATGACGACAACCTTCAATTCCCGGGCAAGGCCGCTGAATGCCTGAAAAGAAGTCCCGTTCGAGGGCTCGGCCATATTGAAGTATTCGGTCTTTTCACTCTGGCAGAAGTAGAACGAGCCGTAAAGCTCGGGAAGACAGACGATGTTTGCGCCTTCCCTTGCCGCCTGCCGGACCCTGTCCATGCATTTTCCCATGTTTATTTCCAGGGTTCCATCGAGGGCAGCCTGGACCACGGCGATTCGATATTTGTTTTCTTTCATCGGATCTCCCCTTGACCTTCTCCATCCTGGTGACGAATATAGGCAAACCCGCCCCCCCTGTCAATAAAAAGGGGCTGTCATGCGCAAGGATTCCGCAAATCTCAGGCATCCTAGCGGAGCCGCGGGGTCGACGATGCAGGCCGCAAACAGTAAATGATTCCGAACTCCGACCCGGTTTCAGACCCTTTGCGAAGGATTTTCTTGCCATGCATGAATGCACGGATATCCAGGCCAAATCCCATGGAATGTGGAGGAGGATCTGGACCCTGGGCGTTCCAGGGACATTGACGGATAAGGATATACGCGAGGGAAAGCTTTCTCTGGAGCTGTCTGGAATCTTCAACTGGGTATTGGAGGGATAGTAGAGACTTGGACGACTGGATTTTGCACTCCGGGAACCGGCATCCATGAAATGGATGAAGTAAGAAAACGCTACAAGAGGTTATCAGCCTTTACCCATTTCAAAGCATCGGGAGTGAATCAATACCGGAACGAATGATTACGGATGGAAAGAGGGTAAAGGTGAAAGAACCGGCACAGCCCGAATCTATCGCGTAACGTCCGTGTTGATTGCCTGGTTAGAAAACTATTTCGCACGAAGGTACAGAACTTTCTGGGTTGACCCCGGAGCCTTTCGCTCTTCTGTCAAGAAGAGCTCTCTCTTTGCTTTAACGAGATCAGAAAGCTTCTTGTAGCCGTATAGCCTGGAGTCGAAATCGGGTTGCAATTTGGTAAGATAGCTCCCGAAGGTACCAAGCTGCGCCCAACCCGCATCGTCAGTTGACTGCTCAAGTGCAGTCAAGACGAATTCTTTTGGGAATTCATGGGTTGGATCATTGGTTTCTGCAGGTGCCTGAGGTCGCACGGACTTTTTCTCACTACTGGCTTTCGACCGCTGACTGACTGGCCTGGCTACGGTGTTTGGACGAAGGACTTCAGTAAATACAAATTTGTGGCAGGCATTGCGGAACGCATCGGGTGTTTTCTTTTCACCGAACCCAAGAACCATGAGACCTTCTTCACGCAATCGCATCGCAAGGCCCGTGAAATCACTGTCGCTGGTTATTAAGCAGAAACCATCAAACTTCCGGGTGTAGAGCAAGTCCATCGCATCGATGATCAACGTGCTATCCGTGACGTTCTTTCCGGTCGTGTACGCAAACTGTTGAACCGGCTTGATCGCGTATCGCTGCAACACTTTCTTCCATGATGCACTCGTTGGAGCAGTGAAATCCCCATAAATGCGCCTCACAGTTGCTTCTCCAAATCTCGCGATTTCTGCGAGAAGACCTTCAATGACTGCAGCCTGAGCGTTGTCTGCGTCTATCAGCACTGCCAATCGTAAGGTGGGTTCTTCGGATTCGACTTTTGCGACCAGTCTCGGGGATACCATGATGACTCCAATCTTCTAGCAAAAGAATACTGAATTGGTTATTTTTCGAATTCCGCATGATCATACTACGTTTTAAACAAGTAAACAAATAATTCATGAATATCCGCAAGCTCTGATCCACCTTTTCCGAAAGCTTTCACGTGCTCTCTCGGGCCCTATTTCCTGAACTGAACTCCGTTCCATGGGGTTTCGCGACTCGACCCTCTCTCAAAGCAGGATGATGATCTAACGTGCTGCGCGCAAATCCGTGATAGCGCGAAGAAAATCAATCAGCATGCCTTACCCTGCCCATGCGGATCCATCTCTTGTCCGTTATAAGGGTCTCCTCTCTCCATTCAAGGGGGAAAGAGGATGGACCGGGCGGGCGAGACCGTAAATCGCCTGAATGGAATTGTCTAGAAAAAGTTCAGGACGTAAGCCGCCTGCCGCATAGGAAAAGAAAAGCAGGACGCATCGATTCAGGACGATCTTTTGTTTGCATGGAGATTGCTGATGGACTCGTAATCTTCTTCTGTTTCTTGTCACAGACAGTCATTTATGATTGACAACAAAAGAGCTAAAAGATATACACGTTTCGCCATGTTCAACCTGTATGAGCTTTCACTGCTCTTAGCACCGACTTCCGATCATCGTTTATTGCCGCCCGTCAAGCCTGTCGGCAACCGTGCAGCATCCCGCCCGACGCCGCCCTGATACCACGACACCGCCTCTTTTTCCATCCAACGGCAGGACATACTCTATCCACCGGCCGTTGAAATACTCGTGTCCTTTTCGCTCCAACGAGTCTGTCATCATAGGCGATAACGGGACCATTCAGCATGGCCAGTCGACTATTACCACGGAACGGACTAACGCGACAAACGGCCATGTAAACACGGGGAAGGATGCGCTACCAGGCAAGCATAGGGTGTTGTTGCAGTCCCGATACCGGCGACGGGAGCGATTGTTTCTGCAATGCCTTTATGGATGACTCTTCCCCGTGGTCATGATCGCGAATGGGGGACTCCATGAACATGATGCCCAAAGAAACTCAACATCTATTGCGCCGCATTGACGGAAAAACAGCAACCGAAGAGAGCCGTAACCATGAACAACCCACGGAACAGATCATCCCATCGGGAAATCGACCGGCGCCGCACATTCGGCATCATCAGCCACCCCGACGCAGGCAAAACGACGCTCACCGAAAAGCTGCTGCTTTTCGGTGGCGCTATCCACATGGCCGGTTCGGTCAAGGCCCGCAAAGCCGCCCGGCATGCCATCAGCGACTGGATGGCCATTGAGCGGGAGCGCGGCATTTCGGTCACCAGCTCGGTGATGCAATTCAACTACCGGGACTATGAGATCAACCTCCTGGACACGCCCGGCCATCAGGATTTTTCCGAGGACACCTACCGGGTGTTGACCGCCGTGGACAGCGCGGTCATGGTCATCGACAGCGTCAAGGGCGTCGAACCCCAGACCCGCAAGTTGATGGAGGTCTGCCGGATGCGCAACACCCCGATCCTGACCTTCATCAACAAGATCGACCGCGAGGGCATGCCTCCGATCGATATCCTGGCAGACATCGAGGATTCCCTGCAGATTGAATGCGCACCCCTCTCCTGGCCGATCGGAATGGGCAGGCGCTTCAAGGGCACCTACAATCTCTATCGCAGGGAGTTGAGCCTCTTCATGCCCGGTCAGGAACACCTCCCCGACGAATTGATCACCATTCGTGATCTGGCTGATCCGTTGCTGGATGAAGTTTTGGGCAGCCAGGCCGACGAATTGCGCGCGGACGTGGCCCTGCTGGAGGGGGCGGCCAACCCTTTCGACTTGCAGGATTTTCTCAAAGGGAGCCAGACCCCGGTATTTTTCGGTAGCGCCATCAACAATTTCGGTGTGCGCGAACTGCTCGACACCTTTTTGGAAATCGCTCCGGCCCCACAGCCACGACAAACCACAATCCGCCTGGTGTCGCCGGACGAGGAGGAATTTTCCGGGTTCGTTTTCAAAGTCCAAGCCAACATGGACCCGGCACACCGCGACCGGATCGCCTTTTTGCGCATCTGCTCGGGTCGTTTTCGACGGGGGATGCGGGTGCGCCATCATCGAATCGGCAAGGACATCCTGATTGCCAATCCGATCACCTTCATGGCCCAGGACCGGGCTTTTGTGGAGGAGGCCTGGCCCGGCGACATCATCGGCATCCACAACCACGGCACGATCAGGATCGGAGATACCTTTTCGGAAAAGGAGCCGCTGACGTTCATCGGGATCCCCAATTTTGCCCCCGAACATTTCCGGCGCGTGCGTTTGATATCCCCACTCAAGGCAAAACAACTCCAGAAAGGGGTGAACCAGCTGGTCGAGGAAGGGGCGGTGCAGTTGTTCCGGCCACTGATGAGAAACGAATTGATTCTGGGGGCGGTGGGAGTGATGCAGTTCGAGGTGACCATGGCCCGGCTGAAAACCGAGTATGGCGTCGATGCCGCCTATGAACCGGCAGATTACACCGCAGCACGCTGGGTGAACTGTGACGATCTGACAAGACTGGCTGCTTTTCAAAGAGACCGCCAATCTGACCTGGCGCTGGATGCGGAAGGGAACCTGACCTATTTGGCCAAAAACGAATGGCAACTCGAATACGTGGTGGAGAAATGGCCGGACATCAGTTTTCACAAAACCCGCGAATGCCAATAGCCGCGATTTACCCGGCCTTGACCGCGTCGATGAGAAGGATATCAGAGTGATTTCACAAAGAAGATGGAAGTCACGCTCAAGGGCTCAGAAAATCAGGTGTCCCGGAAAAAATTGCATCGGGAGGACAAATCAGAGGATGAAGATCCGACCATTGTATGACAGCATCATTGCAGGGTACGTGACCCGGATAGGATGAAAGAGGGGGATGTTCCTGCCTTGGGACTTGCGTTATTCAATCAGGATGATTTGCAGGTCCATCACGTTGGTCCCCGTCGGACCGGTTATCACGAGGCCGCCCGCCTTCTCGAAGAATCGGTAGGAGTCGTTGTTGTCCAGGGAGGCCTGCGGGTCGAGCCCCAGGTACCTGGCTTTCGCGATCGTCTGCCCGTCGGCGATGGCTCCCGCGGCGTCGGTGGGGCCGTCGGTCCCGTCGGTGCCCGCCGAGAGAAACGTGATTCCCGAGGTCCCTTCGATGGCCATCGCGAAGGCCAGGGCCATTTCCGTGTTCCGCCCGCCGAGACCCTGCCCCCGCACGGTCACCGTCGTTTCGCCCCCGGCGATGAGGCAGATCTTTTTGCGGCCCGAGGCCAGGCAGGACTGCGACTCCAGGACCTGGCGGTAGAGCCTTGCGCGGCGTCGCGGGCCTCGCCCTGCAGCTCCGTCGTGAGCACAACGGGCTCGTAACCCAGTTGCAGGGCCTTCTTCTGGCGGCCTCCGTCGCGATGCGGTTGCTGCCGATGATGATGTTCTCCACACGATCGAACAGGGGGTCGCCTTTCTTCGGGGTGTCCGGAATCTTCCCACCAACGCCATCCCGGAGAAGCTGCAGGATTTTCTGGCGGCATTTCTCCCGCCGAGTCATGGCGGGTGACGATGGCGAGCGCATCGGCCCAGGTTGTCGTGTCGGGCGACGTGGGCCCGGAAGCAATGAAATCGATGCGGGTCCCCGATGACATCGGACAGGATGAGGGAGAGCACCCTTGCCGGGCGAGGCTGCCTCGGCGAGCCTGCCGGCCTTGACGCTGGAGAGGTGCTTCCGCACGGTGTTGAGCTCGACGATATCGGCGCCGTCCTTGAGAAGAATGCGGGTCATCACCTGTTTGTCGTCGAGGGAAAGACCTTTCGTGGGAGCCACGAAAAGCGCCGAACCTCCCCCCGAGATGAGACAGACGACAAGCGTTTCGCGATCCGCCTTCCGGAGAGACTTCGACGAAGAGGCCTTCATCGTGCCCGCGACGCCATTC
>CAWHEJ010000003.1:0-174522 GCA_963828305.1 uncultured delta proteobacterium
GGCCTACCGGGCCGTGGCGGGGGATCTGCGCATCTCCTACTCACAGTTCGAGGAACTGGAGACGTTCTCCCGCTTCGGGACACGCCTCGACGAGGCAACCCGACGGGTCCTGGAGCGCGGCTGGCGCGTCCGTGAAATTTTGAAACAGCCCCAGTACAAGCCTATCCGGGTAGCCGAGCAGATTGCGGCGCTTCTGGCCATCACAGGAGGGAGCCTGGATCAAATTCCCATCGGCAGGATCGGCGAAGCCGAGGCGGCCCTGCGGGAGGCGACGGTTGCTCAGGATGCCGATCTCTGCGGTCGTATCGAGTCGGGGGACAAGCTGGGCCTGGATGACCGCAAGGTGCTCCTCGACACGACCTGCAAGGCTACGGAATCCATGAGGGAAGAGACGAGCCATGCAAACGATTGAATCGCTGAAGCGCAATATACAGAGCGCCCAGGATCTGCTCGGCGTCGTGAAGACCATGAAGGCCCTGGCCGCCGTGAGTATCCGGCAGTATCAGAAGGCCGTCGAGTCCCTTTCGGAATACAACCGGACCGTCGAGATGGGGCTCCAGGTTGTCCTCAAGCGAAGCAGGGGCAGTTTTGCCCCGACGCGATCGTCGTCGGCGAAACGGATGGGGGCCATCGTCTTCGGCACCGACCAGGGGCTCTGCGGGCAGTTCAACAACATCGTCACCGCCCATGCCATCGGGGAGATGAACGCCCTGGGGATCTCGAAAGAGAACCGCATTGTCATTTCCGTGGGCCTGCGGGCGGCCGACATCCTCGAGGATTCGGGGCAGAAGGTCCTGGAAATCCTCAGCACCCCCGGCTCTACGGCCGGCATCACCCCCATGGTGCAGGACATCACCACGGTGCTCGAGGACTGGCGCTTCAAAAGACAGATCGAAACCATGTACCTCTATTACAACGAGTATATTTCCGGGGCGAATTACCGCCCGAAGACCCTCAAGCTTCTTCCAGTGGACAAGGAGTGGCTCAAGAGCCTTGAAAAGCGGAAATGGGAGTCGAGGACGATCCCCATGTTCACCGAGGACTGGGAGACGCTGTTCCGGTCCCTCATACGGGAATACCTGTTCGTCTCGCTCTACCGGGCTTTCGCCGATTCACTGGCGAGCGAGAATGCCAGCCGGCTTGCTGCCATGCAGAGCGCCGAGAAGAACATCGAGGAAAGGCTCGAGGAACTCTTCGGCCAGTTTCACCGCCAGCGCCAGAGCACGATCACGGAAGAGCTTCTCGACATCGTGTGCGGGTTCGAGGCCATGGGCGGGGCCAAACAGGCCGGCGGAAGAGGCTAAAGGCACAGGGTTCAGGGATTCGATGAAAAGCATAAGCAGGAAAGAGCCTCTATCGAAACGAAGGGGGTGAGAAACCATGCATCTGGACAGGAAAGTATGTTCCATCTGCGCCTGGCGCGAGAATTGTCAGAAACGCTTCAGCGTCACGACCGACGCGATATTCAATGTCAACTGTCCCGACTACACGCGGGATGTGCAGATCAGGGACAGTGAAGTTGAAGCGAAAATCGTCCAGGAGCAGTTGGACAAGTGGCAGCGTGAAAAAGCCCCGGTGAGCGAATACACCATCACGATTTCCAGACAGGCCGGTGCCGGGGGAAGCGAGATCGCCCGCATCCTGGCGAAAAAGACCAAAATGGACCTCATGGCCGGGCAGATCATCCAGCGGGTTGCCGAGAGCTCCAAGATGAGCACGAAGGTCGTCGAGACACTGGACGAAAAGGCCGTCACGACCATGGAGAGCTGGATCAATTCCATGTTCGTCTCCAGGCATCTCTGGCCGAGCGATTACCTGAAGCACCTCACACGCGTGATGGGTACCATCGGAAAGCACGGCAACGCCATCGTCGTGGGCCGCGGGGCCGGATACATTTTGCCTCCGGAGACGACATTCCGCGTGAAGATCATCGCGCCCCTCGAGTATCGAATCGAGAGCATGATGAAGATCCGGAACCTCTCGCGTGCCGACGCACAGAAGTATATCGAAAAGCGCGACGGTGACCGGATCGCCTTTGTGCGGAAGTATTTCCAGACCGACTCGATGGACCCGCTGAGTTACGACCTCGTGATCAACACGGAGAAAGTGGGGATCGAAGGATCCGTGGACACGATCCTCATCGCGTTCGGCGACTGGACGAAGATCTACGAAGCCAAAAAGACCGGCACCGTGAAGAAGGCCAAGGCCGGCTGAGCGAGGTAAAACGCGGCGATCCGGGAGGACGACCCGCAGGGGAGTGACCCTGCGGGCCGGGGTGTACGGTTTTTCTCGGCTTGAAGAAGGAGACTCCGGCATGGGGGCCGAAATCAAGACCTGCGAGATTTGCCGGGCGAAAGCCGTCTTCGTCCCATGCCTGGGCTGCGGCGCAGGGATCTGTGAAACCTGCGCCCTGTTCGAGCTCATCGGCTCGGGCTGCGGGTGTGTCTGGCCGGCCTACTACTGCCCGAAATGCGCCTGGGACCCGATGGTGAACCCGAACGCCGCCTTTCGCGACCCGCCGGCCGGGCGCGGATCGGTCATCTAGAAATGACGATCTCTTTTTGAATGACCGGAACATGGCCGAGCAGCGAATCGTTTACGGGACAGCGGCTTTTCACGAAATCGACAAATTCACGGACCTTCTCTTCATCGGCGTCGGTCCTGATGTGAAACGTGTACCGGATTTCCCGGAGCCCCGCCCTCACGCCGTCCTTGCCCCTCAAAAAGCCGTCGGTGTCCAGATCCCCCTCCAGTTCGACCCGGAGATCCTGTAAATCGATCTTCCTTGCCCTGGCAAACAGGCGTGCCACGATGCACTGGCAGGCCCCCAGGCTGCACAAAAGCATCTCGACGGGGTTCATGCCCGTGTCGGTCCCGCGGAGCGTCTCCGGCTCATCCATGAGCACCGTGAATTTTCCCGCGCGGTTTTCGACGGAAAGCCCCCCTTTGAGAACGGACTCGGAACGGAACGTGACAATCGCCATGGAGTTCCTCCTGTCTCTATGGTCAGAGATGGACTTCGTTTTACAGGAAAACGTGTGAGATGGCAACGGCTGCCCATTCTTTCCGCTTTACGAATCGAACGGATCGAGCTATGATGGTTTCAACGATGCAGCCGACGGAGGGGAAGGCACGCATCGGGGAGTTTGTCGAAGATTCAATGATCTCGCACCGTTGACCCGGGGATGCACTCGCATGCCCTGCTGGTCGGCAGCGTGGGGGCGTCTGCACTCGCCGGTCATCCCCTGGAGGACCGGCAAGAATGCAGGGTTCCCGTCCCTGTTCCCCTCCCAGAGCCCTCTTGTCGAATGGGGGGACCCATGACCAAAAAGAAAAAGACACGGGACGTCGAAGAGATCCTTGACGGCAATATCGACCAGTTCAAAAAAGGGCTCGGCGGCCGTGCAGGGGACGATCTCGACGTCATGATCCGGAAGCTGGGACGGTACGAGGATGAAGAAATGACCCCTCGATCCGTTCTGGAAACGGACCGCGAGACGCCGCCCGCCGAGGAGGATCTCCGCGCCCGGAACATCCTCCGTGTGGAGATTCGCGGCGATGACTGCGAGATCGTCTGCGGAAAGATCCGAACGAAGGCGAAAGACCGCATCGAGCAGTACTGCCGCCAGCGCGGGCTTGCCGTAAGCGACATCTGGTACTGGGAGAACGAGGCCATGACCCGGCTCGTGGGCCCGACCTGGACCGCATGGTACGATGTGGATGATTTCTTCCACGAGACAGGGCTCCTGGGGCGGACGGCTTCCTCGTTTTCCATCATCGTCACGGTGGATGGCGAGGCCGTGGATGATATCAACGCCAGGAAGATCAAGACCGCCCGGACAGAGTCCGGCTCGAAGCCCGCACCCCGCAAGGATCATGTCGCCGTGACGGCAGGGACGATCGGTGAGGGGCGCTACGCCTTCGAGCTGGATATCGACGGAGAGTTCGTGACCGGAAAACTGGAATTCGCGTTTCTCGACCTTTCAAACCTCGGGATCGAGGAGCGCCTGCTCGTCGATGTCCGTTATGACGGCGAGAGCATGTTTCGCGAAGAAGAGGTCGTCCGGGATCTGTTCGCCGTGACGTTCCTTTAATAGAGGCATCAGACACCAGGTCAAATGGAAGTGGATCCCTTCTGATCCTGAAGTCCGTAGCCTGTTGCCTGTAGCCTGTAACCTGGTGCCTTGTTCATGAAAGACAGACTGTCGGAACTCCTCGGACTCATGGCAAAGCCCGCCGGTGTGAAACGGGAAACGGGAAACGGCTGGTCCACCCTTGACCCTTCTCCGGCGAGCATTGCAGAGATCCAGATCAACCCCCCGGTCTATGGCCCGGAAACGGAAGCCCGCATCGAGCAGAGCCGGAGCATCATCCATGAGGAGGCCATCACCGCTTTTCGCAGGGCCAATGCCTATTTTGCCGTGAAGAATTACGGGCGCGCGATCAGCGATTACTCGAGAGCCATCGGACACTCGCCGAGATCGCCCGAGATTCACTACAATCGGGGGATTACGCACGAGAAGGCGGGCAAATTCATCAAAGCCATCGAGGACTATGCAAACGCCGTGTCGGTCGACCCGCAGTATGGTAAAGCCTATTGCAACCGCGCCTCCCTGCTCTGGAGCCAGGGAGAAACGAAACAAGCCATCGAGGACATGAAAAAGGCGGCGCGGCTGGGGAATGAAGGGAGATGCAGATGTTCCTCAAATCAAAAGGCATCGACTGGTAGGCGCGCGACGCGCGCAGTGAAGAAGTGTCTGATCAACCCATCAAGTTATTTGCCCTGAACAATATCTGAAAGGAGACCCCATCAGTGAAAACCGGAGACAGTAAACCGGCTGCAGCAGGGGACAGGAAGAAGACGTTTACCATTCTGCATACCAAGAACTCGGAACGGATGATGTTGAAAGAACCTCTGGGTAGCCGTGGGCTCCGCAATTTCATGCTATCGCTGCTGATCACCGCGTTTGTACTGACGGGTATCGGCATGGCGCAAGCCCAAAGCAGCGCCCCTGCAACCCCGGCCAAGATCAGCACCGTTTATACCGGGGATGTGATTAATGGCAAGAAAGTAGTGAGTTCTCTGAACACCAGTGACCTGGAGCCCGGCAAAAAACACCTGCTGTACTTCCAGGGTGTGCAAATGTCCACAGGACAGTACTGGTACGTGTCGGTGATCGTGGCCAGGGGTGCCAAGCCCGGCAAGCGCTTTACCCTGACCAGCGGTGTGCACGGTGACGAGATGAGTTCGGTGCACACCGTACAGACGGTCATGGGCCGATTGAACGCCGCGGAAATGTCGGGCACCGTCATGGCGGTGCTGGACATTGCACGTCCCGCAATGGAAAGTATGCAGCGCCGCTGGCCAAGCTCCGGACGCGGCCTGGAGTTGATCGACATGAACCGCGAATGGCCCGGCAATGAAAACGGCGTCGGTGCTGTAAGCCGCCAGGCCGGGCTGGTGTTCAACCGGCTGCTCAAGCCCAATACCGACCTGGCCATGGACTTCCATACAGGCACCACCGGCATTGACGCATCGGCCTTCCATATTGGTGACATGAGCATCCCGGACGTAAAGACCATGATGATGCTCTACCCCATTGGGATGATATGGGACAACCCGGCCTACCCCGGTGTGTTGCACAATGCCTACATCGATGCCGGCATTCCCTGCTTTACGCCCGAAGTCGGTGCGGCGCGGCGGCTCGACTTGGACATGATTCCGCTTTTCATTGAAGGCACGATGAACGTGTTCAAACACTATGGCGTGATTCCTGGCGTGATCGGACGCACCTCAGTCGATGCCAACGTCTACATCGGCAAGAGTGCGTTCCCCGTGCTGATCACCCAGGGTGGATTCATAGAATTGTTAGTCAAACTGAATGACAAGGTCACACCGGGGCAAAAAGTGGCCATCCAGCGCAATGCTTTTGGCGAAGTGGTGGCTGAATACACCAGCCCGGTACATGGCCAAATCGGTGGGCTGCGCAGCGATGCCACATCAGAGCCCGGCAATGTGCTGATGTTCATTCTGTCCAGCGGCGCGCCGGTGCCCGGCTCACCCCGTTGGGTGGAGTAGCCGGCGTCAACCAGGTTGGCAGACCGTGGGCAGCCACGGTCTGAAACGTTTGAGCGGCTGCTCGTTACCGTAAGGCAGCACTCAAAGCCAGGCAGTCCTTCAGGTGACTGCTCTGGGGGATAGGCGACCGTCCGCAACTGGCCTATTCTGTTGAAAAACTCGAATGGCGGGTGTTCGTAGGCAACGAGCGAAAGCATCGACCTCTTAGAACGACCCAGGATCGACGATCGTCACTCGGGTGATGGATGGTCGGAGACCCCCGAAAAACTCCTTGGAATATGTTGCTGAGGAGTTTTTCAGCACTATTGGCCGGGTGCCGCCGGCCGCTAAGCTCGCCCCGAAGTTCGAGTGGTAGGCGCGTGACGCGCGCAGTGAAGAAGTGTCTGAGTGTCTAAGTGTTTGAGTGAAGAAAAATAAGGGACCGGGGACGAGGGGGTAGGGACGAGGCCGAATTCCCGATAGAATCTTTCAACTAATCAGCCAATCAACTCATCAACTTATCAACCAATTCTTAGTCCTTCCAGCGCACCCGGTCGGCGATTTCGCGGACGTCGTCCATGGCCTTCTGCACGTCCAGGGTCAGCAGGGTCCGGTTGCGCATCACGACCTTCCCGTCGATGATCACGTCCCTCACGTCGCTTCCCCTGCAGGCATAGACGATCTGGGAGTATAGATTGTACAGGGGGGTGAGGTGTGCCTGCTTCATGTCGAGCACGATGAGATCGGCGCACTTTCCGGGCTCGACAGATCCGATGAGATCCTGGAGGCCCAGCACCCGGGCGCCCCCGGTCGTGGCAATCCGAAGGGCCGTTGCGGCATCGATTGCCGTCGGGTCCATCGTCGAGACCTTGTGAAGCTTCGCCATCGTGTCGAGCTCGAGAAGCATGTCCAGGTCGTTGTTGCTTGCGCAGCCGTCCGTCCCGAGCCCCACGGCAACTCCGCGCTTCATGAGCTCCGGGATCCGGGCGATGCCCGAGGCGAGCTTCATGTTGCTCTCGGGGCAGTGACAGACGCCGGTGCCGCTTGCCGCGAGCACGTCCATCTCGCTCTCGTCGAGCCACACGCAGTGGACGGCCGCCGACTTCCCGCCGAGGACCCCGATCTTCTCGAGGTAGTGAACGGGCCTCAGCCCGTAACGGGACCCGATGATGTCCACCTCCTCCTTCGTCTCGGCCAGGTGCATCATGAAGGGTACCGCCGCTTCGTCGGCGATGCGCTTGACGGTCTGCAGGGTTTGAGTCGCGCAGGTGTAGGCGGAATGACAGAAAAGAGACGGCGTAACCATCGGGGAGAGGGGCTGCCATTTCGAGATGAATTTTTCGGCTGCGGCGGCTTTCTTCTTGATCTCATCCGCATCGGGCGGGCTGAAGTCGATGAACCCCTGGCCCGCCACGATTCGCACGCCGGCATCGACGGCTGCCTGCACGACATGGCTCTCGTAGAAGTAGCTGTCGCAGCAGGTCGTCGTCCCCGAGCGGATCATCTCGGCCATGCCGAGAAGAGCGCCGCGGTAGATCATCTCGCGGTTCACGTGCTTTGCCTCGGCGGGGAACATGTGTTCGTGGAGCCACTCCATCAGCGGCAAATCGTCTGCAAGCCCCCGGAAGCAGGTCATCGGCAGGTGGGTGTGCGTGTTCACAAGGCCCGGCATGACGGCACAGCCCGCGGCATCGATCGTTTCGACAGGGCTTGACGGCCGGGGCATCGGCCCTGGTGCAGGCAAAGCGGATCTTTCCCCCGGAGATGCCGACGGCGGCGTCCTCGATGACGTCCATGCGCCCGGACAGGGTGAGAAGGGTGCCGCCCGTGATGAGGATGTCGATCTTTTCAGTGTGGTTCATACGGGGGCCCTCACATCCCGAGGCTTGCCCGGATCCGCCGGGCGATACGGTTGACGCGGTCCATGACCTCCTCCTCGTCGACGGTGAGGAGCTTGCGGTTTCTCATGACGATGCGCCCGTTGATCACGACCGTGTCGACGTCGGAGCCCGAGGCGCAATAGACGAGGTGGGAGTGCTCGCTGTAGACCGGCGTGAGATGAGGGCTGTTGAAATCGACGGTGATCACATCGGCCTTCATCCCGGGCCGCAGCGCCCCGATCTCGTCCCCCATTCCGAGGGCCCGGGCGCCGTCGCGGGTTGCCATTTTCAGGACGGTGCCTGCGCTCATCACCGTGGGGTCCAGCCTGAAGGCCTTGTGAAGCTTGGCCGCCGTGTCCATCTCCTGGAACATGTCCAGATTGTTGTTGCTGGCGCATCCGTCCGTCCCCAGGGCCACGGTTACGCCTGCCGCCTGCAAATCCGGCACGGGGGCGACACCCGATGCCAGCTTCATGTTGCTCTCGGGGTTGTGCACGACCTTCGCACCCGCCCGGGCAAACATTCCGATATCCGCGGCGTCGAGCCAGACGCCGTGGAACGCCACCAGGTTGTCATCCAGGAGGCCTAGTGTTTTGAAGGTATTGAACGGGGCTGCACCCGAGCTTTGCGACCAGGCCCTCGCGCTCCGATTTCGTCTCCAGCAGGTGAAGGGCCAGGGGGACCCCGTAGCGGTCGGCCAGGGCCTTGGATTTTTTCAGCAGATCCTCCGAGCAGGTATAGAGGGCGTGAGGCTCCACGGTGATCCGCACGAGCGGGTCGTCGGCCCATTTTTCGATGAGGTCCTTCGTGTAGGCAAGACCTTCATCGGGCGTCTTGAAATTGGGGGAGGGGAAATCGAAAAGCACCTCTCCGAGAAGGCAGCGCATCCCGGCGAGGCTTGCCGCTTTCGCCGTCTCGTCCTCGAAGATGTACATGTCGCAGAAGGTCGTCGTTCCGGAGCGGATCATCTCGACGCAGGCCAGCAGGCTTCCCCAGTAGGCAAGCTCCGGGTCCACGTTTTTCGCCTCGGCGGGGAAGATGTATTGATTGAGCCATTCCATCAGTTCCAGGTCATCGGCGATCCCCCGGAAACAGGTCATGGCCGCATGGGTGTGGGCATTGACAAGACCGGGCATGATGACATGGTTTGTCGCCTCGATGACCGTCCGGCCGCGGTAGCGGCCCATGACATCGCTCCGGGGGCCCACCGCGACAATCGTGTCCTTCCGGATGGCGACGGCGCCCGACTCGATGATCGTGTCGGCGTCGTCCAGGGTCAGGATCGTGCCGCCTTCGAGGATGATGTCGACTTCCTGCATGGTGCCTCCCCGTGCCGATATTCAGGGTTTTCTTTGCCCGGTTTGCACCGTGGCTGCCGCCTCGCATCTTGACAGCCACCGGCAAAGATAATATACATGCCCGTACTTGTCTCATTGCCTGGGTGGCGGAACTGGTAGACGCAAGGGACTTAAAATCCCTCGGTCCCTAGGGCTGTGCGGGTTCGATTCCCGCCCCAGGCACCATCAAACTTTTCCGCAAAAGAAGTGCGGAATACCCCCGATTGTCCTCTCCGTTTTCACGCATCTTGCAAGCCCCAGGCAGAGATTGCGATTCCAAGTCCATCCGGGACGTGAAGATCACATAAAGGATTTTTTGCAAATAATCAATTTCAATGTAGCTTTTTGCCCGGAATGCCGAGTGTCTGCGGTCGGAACCTGTCGAGTTCGGTTCGGGATCTGCCGTTGCACCGTCAAAGGGCAGGGTGCGGACCGTCAAATCTCCGCCAGCAGGGAAGGACTGCAACCTGCGTAACCAGCCATCCATCACGGCGCAAAGTCCGTCCAGTGCCGGATACAAGTTGACAGCGATCGCAAGTTTTTTTATACTCGGCGCGCAGCAGCGAAGAATATCGAGGAACGCGTTGCAAGCGTCCGTCGCCACGGGTATCGCGATGACCGGACCCGGGGATTCATGGAAAACAGAGGAAGACCCATTAAACAGGGAGGTTGTTGTATGAACAGGAAGAAAGTGGTGTTTACAGCGGTTATGGCGCTCGTCTGCGCAATGGTCTTCATGCCCCTGTCTGCGGACGCCCAGAAATCCCCCAAGGGTGCCAAGGCGATCTTCGACAGCGGCGACGGAGCGTCCGTGCGGATGTCTTCCGGCGGCCCGGCCCCGAGCACGCCCGCCGCGCCGGAGAAATACGTGGGAATTTCTTACAAGCTTGCCCTGCTCAAGCCCAACGGGGATTTTACCATCGTGCCCAAGACGAGGACGTTCAAGACGGGCGAGAGGATGAAGCTGCTCGTCCGGACAAACCGGCCCGGGTACATGACGATCATGAACATCGGTCCCACCGGCAACACCACCGTTCTGTTCAATGAATATGTGGAAGCAAAGCAGCTCTACGAGATTCCCAAATCGACGGCCCTGCGGTTTGCCGGCGCACCCGGCACCGAGAAGGTCATGATCATGCTCTCCGGCAGCCCGAACCCGATCGTGGGCGGACAGTCCACGACCGTGGCAGGCGGTCCCGGTACGGTGCCCCCGCCCCCGGCAGCGCCTCCCGCTATGCCTCCTCCGCCCCCTGACGGTCAGATGAGCTCGGCTCCCCCCAGCATGCCCCCGCCTCCTCCCGGACCCGTGGCCGACGCCGGCAGCAGCCTGCCTCCGCCCCCGCCCGTGATGATTGCCAGCAGCATGCAGGGATCGAAGGACATCGTCATGGAAGACCAGAACAAGACAGGCTACGCCGTGATTTCTCCCAAGGCGGGATGGAAGCCCTCGGCGAAAGGGACGAAGGACATCGTGCTGGAGAACGACGCAAGGGACGGCAGCAATTACGGTGTTGTCCCGGCCTCGGCGATCGATGAGGGCGGCATCCTCACCCTCGATCTCAAGCTGACACACCGCTAACAGGAGGGATTCATGAAGGTCTTTCGCATCAAATCGCTCAGTGTCCTTCTGGTTTGCGTATTTCTCCTGTCCTCCTGCGCATCCGTGCTGCCCGATCCCTCGCAGATCCGAACGGAGGATGAGCGGATCGATGCCCGAAACAAGTGCATCGCCATGTACACGGCAGGCGGTGCTGCGGCAGGCGCCCTCGTAGGCGCCCTGATCGGCGGCAGCTGGAAATCGGCTGGTGTGGGCGCTTTGGTGGGCGGCGGTTTCGCGTTCCTCGCAGCCTGGGGTCACTGCCTGAGCCTCTACTCGACCTTGCAGAGCCAGCCCGTGGCGGGATACCAGCAGACGGCCCGGCAGGTGGGATACAATCCATCCCAGGGCGATGTCGTCAAGATCCAGAGCTTCAGCGTGGCCCCGACGACAATCGTCCCCGGTCAGACGATCACCCTGGGAGGCTCCTACTATGTGATGGCTCCCGAAGGCTCCAAGGAGATGAAGGTCACCGAGACGCGCTACGTGAAGTTTTTCGATCCCTCGAAGAACGAGTGGACTCTCCTCGGCGGAGTTGACCAGGAGATTACTGCAGCACCTGGCTCGAGGAAGGCCGACGGCAAATTCGACATCCCCAAGGACGTCCCCGACGGCAAGTACCGCATCGGTTTCAAGGTGGCCTCGGCGGGCAAAGAGGATGTCCTCGAGAAGGACCTGACCGTGAAGAAAGGGACGGCCTCACTCGACATCCACGTGGCATGGGTCGATCACCGCTAGACGATCATTCAGCGACATAACCCATGGAGCAAATCATGACGAAACGGGTTTCATCAATCCTGATCGGTCTCATTTTTATCGTGATGGCGCTCGTCCCGGGCGCCGTCATGGCACAGTCGACCTCTGTCACTGACGCCCACATCCAGCAGATCAACCAGCAGTTTGCACAAAAAGGTGTCCCCAACGGGTTTGTCGCCCTCGATTCCTACGGGCGGCTGGAACTCAAGGGGGACTACGAGGACGAGATGCAGGTTGACCGGGCCTTCTCGATCGCCCAGAGTGTCGTGGGCGTGAAGTGGGTATCGCCCGTCACGCCGGAGAACATCAAGGTCAAGGAGTGGGAAAGAAGACTCGGATCGCTCTTCAGCCGGGCTGCCGTTCTGAAGCCTCAGGTGAGAGGCGATGCCCCCGTGGGTCCCGTCCGGAACCGCTATGCCCTCGTCGTCGGCGTCGGTAAATTCAAGAGCGGCATCACGCCCCTGCAGTACTCCGTGAAGGACGCCACCCTGTTCTACCGGTTCCTCCTCGAGCAGGCGGGCTTCACGAAGAACAACACCTACTTCCTGGCGGACCAGAACGCCACCTCGTCGAGCATTGTCAAGTACCTCAACGGCATCCGGAATGCGGCGCAGGAGGACGATCTGGTCGTCGTCTACATGAGCAGCCACGGGACGCCGCCCGACAAGTTCGGCGGCGTCTACATCGTGACCTACGACACGGAGGTCAATCCCCGGGAGCGGGTCTGGCACACGTCGGTGGCGGAGACGGCCCTCAAGGATTTCGTGGAAAATCTCCGGGCGCGCAGGCTCGTCATGATCCTGGACACCTGTTACAGCAACGGGGCCTACCGGGCGATCCCCGGGTTTCTCCCGCCGGGAGGGAAGTCTCTCGGCGTGGGGGACGAGAACGAAGGCTATGGTGTTTCCACGGCCCAGGGTAAAAGGCTCTTCGGGGCCAAGGACATCGTTCTCGAGGATCAGCCCAGGCAGGCCGCATCATCGGGGAAAAGCATCGGCGGCAGCCAGGAGTCCTACGGCAAGGTCCTCATCAGCGCCAGCAGCTCCGGGGAGAAATCCTGGGAGTCGGACCAGCTGCGCAACAGCGTCTTTACCTATTATTTCGTGGACGGGATGAAGCGCTACGACGGTTCGGTGAAGGACGCCTTCGATTACTCCAAGCCCAGGACCACTCAGAGGGTTCAGCAGGAGAAGGGGGCCGACATCACCCAGACCCCCCAGGCCATGGCCACCAATGAAAACTGGAATATGCGCGTAAAGCGATAGCAAAATGATCTCAAGGAGGAGATAGATACATGAAGAGAACGATCATCGCGTCACTGGCTGTCACCGGATTCATCGCCCTTGCCCTCATCGGGTGCGGGCAGCAGTCCTCACCGCCGCCTCCGCCGCCGCCCCCGCCTCCCCAGGCGCAGGCACCGGCCCCGGCAGCGCCTGCCCCGGCAGCACCCGGACAGCCTTCCCTCGAAGTCACACAGCACCTCAAGCAGGGCATGGCCTACGTCAGCACGGCCAAGAACGCCAACTCGCCGGCCATCTTCAACGAGAACATCAACAACGCGATCAACGAGTTCTCGAACGCCATCAAGAAAGACCCGGGTTACGCCACGGCCTATTCGAACCGTTCCGTCGCCTATATGATGCAGAAGAAGTACAACCTCGCCCTCGACGACCTCAAGAAGGCAAAGGAACTGAAGCCGAGCGACCCGGCGATCCGGTACAACCTGGCCTCGTGCCATTCCCTCATGGGCAACGTCGACCTGGGCTTTGTCGAGCTCGATGCCGCCCTGGCCAACGGGTTCAACGACTATGACTCGCTCCGGAAGGACCCCGATATCGCCAACCTGAGGAAGCACCCGGATTGGAGGAAGACCCTGGAGAAGTACAAGGTGTTCCTCAACTAGGAGAGGGGTTTGATTCTATCCGAGGATCGGTTCAAACGGTGAATCGGGAAATGTTTCTGCTTGCACATCTTGACTGACGGAAATGCCTTGCCTGACGAAACTCTCGGGCAGGGCATTTTTTTCTGCGTCACCCCAAGGGAGTGGCCGCCATGTTCCGTCGGATTGCCCTTATTGCTCTCATCGTGATGAGCCTCACCGTTCCGTGCGGCGCTTACGATCCCCAATCGGTCGTCATCCGCCTCGAGAGGGGCCCCTGCTACGGGACCTGCCCCGTCTACGGAGTGACACTCTACGGCGACGGGACGGTGCGCTACGACGGAAAGGATCACGTCCGCGTCAGGGGAAGCCAGACGGCCGTCATTGCACCCGGTGCCGTGAGATCGCTCGTCGAAGAGATCGAGCGCAGCGGCTTCTTCTCCATGAACGACGCCTACACCCAGGTCAGCATCACCGATGCCCCCTCGACGGTTATTTACGTCGCAACGGACGGTAAAAAGAAGCAGGTGAGGCATTACCTGGGCGATTTCAAGGCGCCGAAAGCGCTCGAAACCCTGGAGAACAGGATCGACGAAGTTTCGGGGGCCAGCCGCTGGACGGCAGCAGCCGCCCCGCCCACCGGCAGAGTGACGGCATCGAAAGAAATAACATCAGCCGGCACACCGGGCTTTTCTGCCGTCGATGAGAGAGCCGCCCCGGGAGCTGCGGCCGTTCCGGATTCCGCCATCGGTCGCGAGACGGAGATGCAAAAGATCGTTCTTCGCCGCTCCGTTGCCACGAGCCTCCGTGGCGAGGCCTATGCCCTGCAGCAGAAAGGCCAGCTTCGCGACGCCGTCATCCGGTATCGCCAGAGCCTGGTCTGGTGGCCCGATGTGGGCCTTGAGTCCTATCTTGTGCCGCTGGAGAGCAAGGCGGGATTCACCGCGAGCCAGTACCGTCCGGAAACGGGACAGACTGCGGCCGTGCAGCCGGTTGCGGACAAAGCGGTGAAAAAGGCGGGAAGGGTCTTCGCCACGATCCGCAACCGTTCGACGCTCGACGTGACCATCCTGACACGCGGCGAGTCAGCCGATGCGGGCACCCTGGTGAGGGCCGGGGAGATTCTCATCCGGCCCGTCCAGCTCGGGCCGACCGGCGAGGTGACATTCCTGGCCCTGCGGAATGGTCAGACCCTTGCCTCCAGGAGCTGGTATGGCAACGCCGCCTCAGAGAGCGTCGTGCCGGCCCTCCTGTATGACGACAATCTACAGGACAGGCTTTTCGTGATGACGGGACTTAAGTGAGGTGGGGCACGTCATTGCGAGGAGCGGCAGCGACGAAGCAATCTCGCAGTGTCAGTGAAACGAGATTGCCGCGCGCCCTGCGGGCGCTCGCAATGACCTTCGCATTTTTGCATTGCAACTCGGTTATCTGATTTTATGAGTGGTGAACCTTGATGACTGGTATCAGCTCTAACAACACTACATGGCAGACCGGACGTCTCCGGGTTGTCTTGCATGTATTGCTTCTGGCCCTGCTGTGCACGTTTCTCGCCTCCTGTGCCGCAAACCCCGTTACGGGAAAGGACGAGTTGATGCTGGTCTCCGAGGAGGAGGAGATCAAGATCGGCAACACGGTCTACCGCGATGCCCTCTGGAGCGCCGAGGGGGGCGGCGGAGAATACCAGGATGCCCAGCTCAAGCGTTATCTCGAGGGCGTCGTCATGAGGCTGCACAAGACATCCCACAGGCCGAACCTGCCGCTGACCTTCAGCGTCCAGAACAGCTCCGTCCCGAATGCCTGGGCCATTCCGGGCCATGTGGTCATGACGCGGGGGCTGATCGCCGGGCTGGAAAACGAGGGGGAGTTCGCCTACGTCATGGGGCACGAGATCGGCCACATCTCGGCGAAGCACTCCGCGAAGCAGATGTCGCAGAAAATGATGCTGGGGCTGGCCCTGGGCATCGCGGCCGCTGCCGTCGGCGGGGATGACTACGGTGAGGCCGTGGTGGGGCTGGGTGCCCTGGGTGGACAGCTCCTGCTGCTCAAATACAGCCGCGATGACGAACTCGAAGCAGACCGGCTCGGGGTTGCCTACATGAGCCGCCAGGGTTACGACCCGAATAACGCCCTGAGCGCACACCGGAACCTGGACAAGGTTTTCAAGGAATATGCCCGGGCCGTGGGGCAGGAGCCAGGCGAACGGAACTTCTTCGAAGAGCTTCTCTCGACACACCCCCGCACCTCCGTGCGGATCGACGAGATGCAGCAGATGATCAGCTCGACGCCGCGATCCGCCATGTCCGGAGACGGGTCGAGCCGGGCGACGTACCAGTCCATGACGGCAAACATGCGCAGGACGCACAGGGTTTACACGGAATACTACGACAAGGCTGCGCGGGCCTTCGAGAAGAATCGCATTGCCGAGGCGAACAATTACATCAGCCGGGCCATCACCGAGGACCGCTACCAGCCGCCATTTTACGCTTTGGCGGGATTTATCTACCTGAAGCAGAACAATCAGGCCGACGCAGAACGCTACTTCCGGGCGGCTCTTTCCCTGCAGGGAACTTACCAGCCTGCCATTCGCGGCCTCGGGATGATGAACTACCGAAAACAGAACTACGCCGGGTGCATCGATTACTATGAGGCAGGCGGTTCAGATCTTCCCGGGGGATGTTACGGCGCAGCGCCTGCTGGGGATGAGCTACTACAGGACTGGAAATTACCGGGCTGCCATAAACCCGCTGGAAACCGTTGCACAGGCCAGTCCGAAAAACAAGACAATCCACGGCATCCTCGGCCAGTGCTACGAAAACATCAACGATCAGAAGTCCGCCTACGAGCATTACAAGCTGCAGCTACAGGCGAGCGCCGACAACGATGTCGGGCGCCTCGCGTCGGCGCGTGTCAAGGAGTGGAAACCCCGGTTCGAGCCGGAGCAACCGAAAAAGAAGTAGAGGACGGGGATGCTTTTTATGAAGAAGCACAATCGATGGATCGTCGTCTGGCTTGCTGCGATCGTTTTCGGGGCGGGGCTGTATGTTCCGCAGGGCCATGCGGCCGAGGTCCAGGGACAGCGCCCCATGATGATTGTGGGAGATGCTTTTCAGTTCACGCCCGGGGCCTGGTCGAGCTATTATATCCATGACCGCGCGAAGAAGGAATACTACAGAATGTACATTGCCACGCTGGAGAGGCTGACCCGGGACGGAAAAACCTGCTCCTGGATGGAGGTCGGAGTGACCCCGGAGAAGGACCCCTCCGTCGTGACCCGGTTCCTCGTCGAGGAGACCCCTAAAGGCCCGGGCGAAATGCTGGACGTCATTGTCCAGGTGCAGGGATATGCTCCCTTCACGGTCCCTGAGAGTTTTTACAAGGGCGAGGGGGAGGACAGGGACGTGGGTAATTTTCAGGGTGCAGCGGTCGCTAAACGGATCGCCAGACGGGTGATCCCGATCGGAGGCCGTACGGTCAATGCCTGGGACGTGGAGGCCGTCGATGCCAAGGGCGAGACCCTGGAAGCCCTTGTGAGCGAGGAGGTTGCACCGATCGGGGTCGTCATGGCCGAAAGCCCGCTTATGGGCATGTATCTCTCTGACTGGGGAAGCGGGGCAAAGTCCAAAATCGAGGGTACGCCGGTGAACTTTTACGTGTGGTTGATGATGCAGATGGGCGGAGCCATAACGAAATGACGCCAGGAAGTGAAGAAGTTAAGAAGCGATGAAAAAGCAAAAGACTTTCTTTGCCGATCTTCCTGACTTCCGATCTTCCGAACTTCAAGGTCTTTTGACGCGGCGGCGGTCGAGTACTTCGGCCATCGCAGGCAGGAGAAGAGAGCCGAATGGCAGCAGGAAGATAATCATAAAAGGGACGTAATGGGCCAGGTGCCGGATGTAGTACTTGAGAGCCCTGATTTCCTCTTGTGTCCAGGGAATGCCCGTGTTTCTGGGCTTCATCAGCAGAACCATGAAGCCCTTCATGGTATCGGCCTCCGCATAGAACAGGTCCTTATAGCGTTCCAGCATCTTTTTCAGTATCCTTTGCAGCATGAACCTGCCTTCCTCGTTGTCGGATCACCTTACTATCCAATCGGACATTCATCCCGTTTGCTGAAGCGAAACCTCGGTGCGAGGAATTTTATTAATCACAACATTGAAGCGGATGACCGACCTCGCACTTCTTGCAGACCCCGTGCCGGATGGCATGGAAATTGATTAATAATCGGTCTGGTGACATTTATGAAAATTCCTTTCAGGAAACAGCGGAATTTTACGCCGGGCCGCAAGCGGAGAATCGGCAGATACGGATCGTTCTGCACGAAAGGCTGCCAACGGGCCGGAGGCATTCCGGCAGATCCTTGAGACGCAGATGGCCCATGCCGGCGTAACCATGTCCGTGAAGATCCCCGCCGGGATCGCCGACGAGAAGAATCTTCGTCAAATTATTGAAATCATTAGACTTACGTATGATGCTAGATGAGCATGTGCTGGACTTCATGCGTGACAAAGGGGACGATCAGTCCCTCTATCAGCGATTCGCCCGGTGGCAGTTGGGCGGGCTCAACGCGGTTTCCGCTCCAGCGGCGGAAATGAAGACTGCACCTGCAGCGCCGATGGTGAATGCGACAGACGACGTGCCCTCCGTTGTGAGGGTGCGCAAGGCATCGGACAGGGCGAGTCAGTACGAGCCCATCATCCAGCAGGCATCGCAGACATATGGCGTCGATCCGGCACTCATCCGAGCGGTCATCCGGGCCGAGAGCAATTTCAAAAACGAGAGCACCTCGCCGAAGGGGGCCATGGGCCTGATGCAAATCATGCCCGCAACGGCAAAGGATTTGGGGATCCGGGACGCCTATGACGCGCAAGAGAACATCATGGGCGGGACACGCTACCTGAAAGGCCTGCTGGACCGGTACCGGGGCGATGTGCCGACGGCACTTGCAGCCTACAACTGGGGGATGGGGAACGTGGAGCGGCGTCCCGAAAATCTGCCACGGGAAACGCGGGTCTACATCAACCGGATCCAGCAGTTCATGGATGAAAGAAAAGCTTGAGGGAAAACAAAAAACCCCGCCTGAAAGCGGGGTTTTCTAATTGTCCTGGATCAGACTCAGTTCATCCCGAGATACTCCCTGACGATTTCCAGCAAATGACTCACCTTGAAGGGCTTTGACAGGGTGGGGTACTGGTACTGGGCCACCTCGTCGTCGAGCTCCTTTTTGAGGCGCTTCACGCCGAAAAAACCGCTCATGTAAATGATCTTGATGGCGGAATCGTCATTGCGGATCCGTCGAACGAGTTCGACGCCGTTCACGTTGGGCATGAGGACGTCGGTGAGGACCAGGTCCGGCTTGAAGTCCTTGTAGACCTCGTACCCCGTGTCCCCGTCGATGGCCACCCTGACCTCGAACCCCTCCATGGTGAAGATGTTGCGAAGGGTGTCCTGATAGCCGAATTCATCTTCGACGACGAGGACTTTCCACTTTTCTTTCGGTTTCTTGTGGGCACCGTTCTTGATGACTTCGATGAGCTCCTTGTCAGGCAGCGCATTGATGATATGAGCCACCTCATTGATCTTCTGCTGCATCTTCTCGGCTTTTTCCTTGTTGTTCGGATTCAGGTCCGGGTGATAGATTTTTGACAAAAGCCTGTAATTGGACCTGACATAGGAAATGGCCGGTGCATCGCCGAGCTCGGAATAAATCTCCCGCGCCTTGTCCAGCATGCCGAGAACGTTCAATTCGTTCGAGAGATCAATAGATTTTTTCATCACCCTGTCCCTGTTTGATGTCGGATTCCAGCCTCGTACGGAAGGTTTTTTACCGCTCAAGGCTGCTCCAGTTTCTTTTTGCCAAGGCTGTTGCCAGAGACGTCAATGCAAATCTCGTGCAAAAACACGGAATAAGTGAAGATTGCGAGGCATGAAATTGTGAACGGCATGAATCGCTTGGCAACCCGGACAGGCGGACTGAAGAATCCTTCAGATCAGCGAAGCCCCTCGACGAAGCTTGCAATGGCATTCATGTAGTCGGAGAGTCCGACCATGAAGATGCTGTTGTGATCCGCGCCGGGTATCTTGAGGAGTCTCTTCCGGACGGCGCCCGAAGCTTCGTAGAGGTCTTCGCCGTCCGTGAAGGGGAGGACTTGATCGAGCTCCGCATGGATGATCAGCGTCGGCTTTCGGAAATGCCCGATTTTCTCGATGTGCCGGAAGGCCTCGCTTTCCCTGATGCCCGCCCGTTTCATGTCAACGCCGACGAGATTGAGGATCGTCTGGGAGTGGGCAAACCCGCTCTCGATGATCAGGCCGTCGATGAGATCCGGAAAGCTTTCTGCCAGTTCCAGGGCCGACGCGCTGCCCAGGGAGCGGCCCATGACGATGAGGGGTCCCGAACAGCCGTTGAGGGTCAGCCATTTTCTCGTGTACTCGAAAACGACGTGGGCATCCTGCAGCATGGCACTCACGGTCGGCTGGCCTGTCGAGTGGCCGTATCCCCGGTAATCGACGGGGAGGAAATTGAGGCTGAGTCGGGAGTATAAGAAAGCGATATCCTCGTAGTCCTCGACGATCTCCCCGTTGCCGTGGAAAAACAGGATGGAGGGGCCCTGCTTGTTGAAGATGTGGTATCTTGCCCCGATGGAAACACCGGCCTCCACGGGGATCATCACATCGCGGACCCCTTCCTGGGAAATGGGGCTGCTCCAGGAAGTCCGGGGATAGAAGAGGTACTGGCTGACTTCGGGCCCGTCAAGCTTGGGACAGCCGATAGGGTTCAGGTCCTTCATGGCAGGGTCTCCCTCGAGATCATTTTGCTTCGTCATACCACAGGCAGGAGTTGCTGTCCACGGGGAGCCCTGCTTTGACAGCGGCGGTCAGATGCGGTAAGGAAAGCAGGGGGAAGCTTATGCCGACGTGGCTCGTCGTCATCTTCACGATCATCGGAGGGGCAGCCGTGCTGAAAATCCTTCACGCGCTGGCCATCGTCGTGGTCCATCCGGTCACACAGGGGGCGATGTTCACATCGACGGCCCGCGTGAAGATCCGCAAGGCTCTCGATGCCGTGCCCATGAAACCCGGCGAGCTTTTCGTGGATATCGGCTGCGGGGACGGAAGGGTTCTGCGTTTGGCCAGGAAGCGCTACGGCGTGACCTGTCTCGGGTTCGAGATCAACCCGATTGCCATTACGAAGGCCAAACTCCTCACGATGGGAAGAAAAGGCGTTGAGGTCCGATGCCGCAATTTCTGGAAGGCAGATCTCGGGAAGGCAGACATCGTCTCGTGTTATCTATTCCCTGACGTCATGCGTCGTCTGGGGGAAAAGCTGGAAAAGGAACTGGTCGCAGGGGCGCGTGTCATCTCCTTCAACTTTCCCATACCCGGCTGGAAGCACCAGGCCGTCCTCCGCGCCGCCTCCAAGCTCAATAACGACCCCATCTACATCTACCGCATCCCGGACTCGCTCCCGGGGCAGCACTCCAATCCATAGTCTTCAACGCAGGCCGTCGCGGGATGCGAGTGAAGTTAGGAAGCTATGAAGTTAGGAAGTTAGGCGAGGATTTTCTTTTTCAGAGCTTCTCAGCTTCCTATCTTCCTAACTTCCATCCTTTCAGGGTGCCCACAGGTACATGAACTGCAAACCCCTCGGCATCAGACTCTCCAGATCCAGTGGCAGGATGTTTACGATCGTGGTGTTTCCGCCCGCCTCCGAGTAGATGGTCCCCTTGAAGGACCCGGCGCGATGGTAAACTACGACGGAAGCCTTTTGGAGATTGAGCGAAGCCTTGACCCCTTCGATCGCGCCGTCCAGGTATCCCACGCGGTCGATGAGCTTAAGCCCGAGCGCCTGGCCGGCCGTGTAGATGCGGCCGTCGGCCAGCCTCACGACGGCTTCCCGGGAAAGGGGCTTTCGCCCTTCGACGATGACGTCGATGAAACGGCCGTTCATCTGATCGATAATCGTCTGTACGATCTTGATCTCTTCCGGAGTAGCGGGCCGGAACGGGGACATGATGTCCTTCATGTCTCCGGATTTGATGGCTCGAGACTCGACGCCGATCTTCTCGAACAGCCCCTGGACGTTGAATTTCATGGCAATGACGCCGATGCTCCCGGTGATCGTGGTGGGGTGGGCCACGATCTCGTCGGCCGCCGTTGCCACGTAGTAACCACCGGAAGCCGCCACATCCATCATGCACGCGACCACCCTGACGCCGGTTTTCTTCTTGTACTCGAGGATTTCGTGATGAAGAATATCGCTCGCCGTCACAGTGCCGCCTGGCGAGTTGATCCGGATGACGAGAGCCGCAATCTTCTTGTCTCCGCTGGCCTTCTTCAGGGACTCCCTGAACTCATCGATCATGGAGATCTCTTCGCGAAGCCCCAGCTTGCGCCGCTTTTCCTCGGAGATGACTCCCGTGACATCCACGAGCAGGATTTTCCGGTCGCCTTCGCCATCGACCACCCTTTCCTGAAGGGGACCGGGCTCTGGCAGCAGTGCAAGGTTGACGTAGGCACAGCCGCTGTAAAGCAGGGACATCGCCGCAAGGAGAACAAGCAGGCTCATTGGTCTCATCGTGAACATCTTCCTTTCCTCATCTTTTCTTTTTGGGGCGCAGAGGCTTCGGCTTTCCCGTTTTTTTCTGTTCCCGCAGCAGGCGCGAGATGTCTTTCTGCCGCCTCGTGACACGTTCCTTGGGCATTGAGCTCCCCTTTCCAGCAGGGCATCCGTCAGGGTTGCATGCCGCCCAGGGTCGGCGGCGGGCTGCGTGAAATTGCAGAGCCACCGTTTTCTGCGTTGACTCGGCCATGGGATGCACCTATAATTCTGATATAGCATATTGCCAGCAAAAACCATTTCTGTAAAGGAGGTGTCGTCATGTCGGAACACAAATGCGGCGATTGGGCCAAGGGACTTCTCATCGGGGGTCTCGTCGGCGTGATCATCGGGTTGCTCTATGCGCCCAAGAGCGGAAAGGAAACGCGGGACGAACTCTCGGACAAGGCGAAGGACGTTGCGTCAAAGCTCAAGGATGAATACGATGTCGCCCTCGAGAAGAGCAAAAGCGCCTATGAAAACCTGCTCAAGAAATTGAAGGAAGTGGAATCCAAGGCTGAGAAGAAGGCACAGGAAATGGGAGGCGGGTCCGCCTCGCAGTCGTAAGGAAGGAGAGTGAAGCCCATGAGCTGGGAAACAAGCCTGTTCATTCTTTGCCTGGCCGTAGTGGTCCTCGTGGGGTTCACGATCCCCGTTCTCCTGCAGTTGAGACGTACGGTCCGGAATCTCGACGTGACGATCACGACACTGAACCAGAATCTGCCCCCGATTCTGAAAAACGTTGACTATATCACGGAGAACCTCCGGCAGAGCGTCCAGGCCGTGAGGGCTACGGTGGAAGAGACGATCAACCGCTCGTTGCCCTCGATTCTGGAAAATGTGGACCGTCTCGCGTCGACCGTCGGCAAGTCCGTCGAGATGGTGAGAAGCCGCGTGGAAGACCTCTCCCTCGGTGTCGAGCGATTCCGCGGGGGGCTCTCACACATCGACGATCGTTTCAAGGACTCGACCCGCGATCGGATGTCCCATGCCCTGACCGCCTTTGCCGGTCTGGTGAAACGCGTCCGGACGGCCCTGGAAGCCTTCAGGCCGTGACGGGCCTGATCGGGTCAACCTGCCTCGGGGCCGCCATGCGCGGTCCCTGTTCCGAAAAAGAACACCATCATGATCCCGGGAGGACGAAATGAGAGAAAAGGAAGATTTTGCAAAAGGGATCCTCACAGGCGCACTGATCGGAGGGCTCGTCGGCGTCGTGGTCGGGCTCCTCATTGCGCCGAAGAGCGGTGCGGAGACAAGAGAGGAGCTTGCCGGAAAGGCAAGGGACTTTGCCGACAAGGTGCAGGATGAGTACGATGCCCTTTACGACAAGGCGAGACGCACCCAGGACAACCTGATCCATCGGCTCCAGGAAATCGAAGAGACGGCTCGCAGGAAGGCCGACGAGCTGGCCGCCAGACTAAAATCCTAGGCCCCGGTCCATCCAAGCGATCGGCGGACTCCAGGGGGGATGCCCTTGCCTATGCCGTGGGAGATCAGCGTTGCTCTGGCTGCAGCGGCTTTGATTGCGCTTGCCGTTGCGGCAGCCATGACTGTGGCCGAGATGCGAAGAACGAACCGTAACGTCACGGAACTCACCGCAACCCTGGAGCGGCACCTGCCCTCCATTCTTCAAAACCTCGACGAGATCAACCGCAACGCCGATGCCCTGAAGTCTTCCATTCAGGACCTTTCGGACAGGACCGCCGAAACGGGCAAGGGCGTCGAGAGAGTCGTAACCGGAGTTCGCTCGACGGCACAATCCCTAGAAGCCAGCGTGATCGAACCGGCCCTCAAGACTGCAAAAGGGGTGTCAACCCTGCTTGCCATCGGCGCTTCCCTCCGGGGGCTGCGACGCCCTCTCAGGTTGTGGCTGCGGAGGGGGAAGGGCAGGGCGTGATCTCTTTCTCTTCTTGAAATACGATCTCAACCACCATCCCACGTGGAAATACCCGCCCAGGACGATCAGCGCGGTCACACCGAGCAGGATGAAAAAAAACACATCCTGGTCGTTGCGCAGCGAGCTTCCCTGGAGCGACAGAAGGGTTGTGCCGAGCAGCCTGCCTGTCGTGGAGATGACGAGGAAGTTCCGCATCCGCATGTGCGACAGACCCAGGATATAGCAGAGAGTGTCCTTGGGAAAGCCCGGGATGAGAAAGAAAATAAAGGAAATCGCCAGCCCCTTGTGCTCCAGGAAATAATCGTATTTCCGGATCGTCGACGGTCGGATGAGCCTCTCGACGAAGGGAAGCCCCAGGAAACGGGCAAGAACAAAAGCAATCCAGGAGCCGATGGTGAGCCCGATCGTGGAATAGATGATCCCAAGGACCGGCCCATAGAGATACCCTCCGATGAGTCCCGTCACGTCGCCGGGCAGGGGCGAGACGACCACCTGGGCGATCTGGAGAGCGATGAAGAGGAATATGGAGAGGGCGCCGTAGGATGTCAGGAGCTCCGACAAGCGCTCCCGGTCCATGAAGAAGGAATGGACGTTGAAGTGGACAATGAGAAAAATCCCGATGGCCACGGCCAGCGGGAAGAAAAGGACCCGTGCAAACGATCTTTCCACGCGGAACATACCCCGGTGACGGATCCGGCAATGCCAGAACCCGAACGGGCGAGCTATCGAGAAACCGCCACCTTGAAAAAGATGCCCTTCGAAGCGGCTCTACCCTACCATATCCACGAAACCGGCGCAAAGCGATTTTCCCTCGCGAACCCGATGAGTCACCGTCTGCCTGCGAGACACGCCAGTGCTAGATGAACTTCGTGGCCATGCAGTCTCCCTCTTTGTAATCGATAACGGCTTCGAGATTCTCCCGCCAGGTATCGAGGTCGTTCTTTGCGCGAAGGTGCCAGGCGATTGCATCGAGGGCGTTTACGCTGACGTGTCGTTATACTCCTTGAATTTTTATTGAACTTTCGCTAAAAAGGGTCATCGTGTGATCCAGTGTGGCTGAAGTCGTGTCCCGAATTTTCATTGTCTGCCTTCCCAGGTGAAGGGATGCCTCTCGAGTGGAGGAGGACCAACGATGCCGGATAAACTGAGAAAAATCGGTCTTGCCCTCGGCAGCGGCTCTGCACGCGGCTGGTCCCACATCGGGGTCATCCGGGGACTGCAGGAAGCGGATGTCGCCATCGATATCATCTGCGGCTCCTCGATTGGAGCCCTCGTGGGGGGGGCCTATGCGGCGGGTAAACTCGATGATGCGGAAAGACTCATCCGCGAACTTGCCTGGTCGGATGTGCTCGGGTTCATGGAAGTCCCCGTACCCCGGTCCGGTCTCATCAACAGCGAGAAGATCGCCGATTACCTGCGGGAGAGGCTCGGTGACCCTAACATCGAGGATCTTCCCATACCTTTCGCAGCCGTGGCAACGGATCTGACATCGGGTCAGGAGGTATGGATCCGCAAAGGGTCTCTCATCGAAGCCATCCGGGCAAGCATCTCCATGCCGGGGATGTTTACGCCGTGCTTTCGGGAAGGCAGGCTCCTCGTCGACGGGGGGCTCATCAATCCCGTTCCCGTGTCTCTCTGCCGCTCCCTCGGCGCCAACATCGTCATTGCCGTAAACCCCAACACGGATATCAAGATCCAGTACGAGATCACCAAGGAACCCATCCTCGGCGGACCCCCGAAAACACAACCGGAGGAGCAGGAGCAGGGGCTCCGCCTCCGGGATCTCTTTTTTGCAGGTCTCACGCTCTACATCACGGAGAGGATTCATCGCGGAAAATCGGTCACGAAAGGCCCATCCGGTGCGAAGAGTACCGAATCAGAGAGCAAGGGCCTGAAGGATCACATGATCGATTATCTCTCCGACTATATCAACG
This sequence comes from uncultured delta proteobacterium, assembly GCA_963828305.1. GTDB lineage: Bacteria > Desulfobacterota > Syntrophia > Syntrophales > UBA2192 > UBA2192. The sequence goes on from CAWHEJ010000003.1 coordinate 25,938, forward strand.
CCACGATGAAACAGGGCAAGTCCCTGGCCCTGGGGCAGATCACCGAAGACGGTTCTTTCCGGGAACCTTCGCTATTCGAGGTGATTACAGCCTCCATCAACCTGATGGGCGATCGAATCGCCCGCCAGCGTCTTGCAGGCGACCCGCCCGATGTCCTGATCCTGCCCCATGTCTCCCATGTCGGGCCCCTCGAGTTCAACCGGGCCGACGAGGTCATCGAAGCAGGGCGCCGCGCGCTGAACCTCATGCTGCCCATGCTGAAGGATCAGATCGGGTTCGTGGTGACGATCTGAGACCCCGACATCGAGGCTTCCGGCATTCGTGAAAAAGCCTCTCGGAAACCAAATACCCCTTGACAAGTAAAAAACACTCACGCATGATCGAACGCCAATTCATTTTATGAACGATCGTTCAGGAAGCGCATGAATACGTCCGGGAAATTGCACAGGAAGGAAAAAGAGTTCCAGGTTCGCCGCACCGGGATCCTCGCTCAGGCGGAAAAGATCTTTTCCGCGAAGGGTTTCCACGAGACAACGATGGCTCAGATCGCGGAAGCCTCCGGCTTTTCAATCGGAAGTCTCTACCATTTTTTTCACGGGAAAGAGGAACTCTACTCCGTCATGGTGATGGAGAAGGTTCGGTTGATGTACGACGAAATCATGGGAGCCGTGAGCCGTGAGCCGTCCATCGACAGCAAGATACGGGCCCTCGTGATATCTCACTTCGCCTACGTGGAGCACCACATTGACTTCTACCGTCTGCTGCTCGGTCATGAAAGCGGACTGAGATCGAAAGGGCTGAAGAAACTCCGGGAGCGCATTCTCGACGAACACCGCAAACATGTCGGCTGGATCGAAGTTCTCATTCAGGAAGGGATCCGGCTGCGGCTCATCAGGGCTCTCGACACGAAATCCCTGGCCAATGCCCTCATGGGGATCATTGCGTACTCAAAATTTGCATGGATCATGAACCCCTCCGGGGTGTCCCTGCTGGGGAAGGTGGACGATGTCCTCGACGTGTTCCTCCGGGGCGCCGCCTCTGGACGGGTCATCGGATCCAACAGAGAAATTCCGGGACCGGAAAAAACAGCTCAGGAGGCAGGATGAAAATCTGCAAGAAAGGGATCGCAACCCTTGGATTTTTGATCGTCCTCGGGTACGGGCCTGCTCAGGCCGGGGAATACACTCTGGAGGAGCTTTACCGCATCGGAATGCAGAAATCCGAGAAAGTGAAGATATCCGGCGAGAACGTGGAAATCGCCGATTCCGGGAAATACAAGGCCCTGTCGGCGCTCCTGCCCAAGGCCACGGCGTTCGGCGCCTACACGAATTACTCGGAAGACAAGCGAAGCCCCTCCGGTGCCCTCATCCAGCCGGACACGCAGGGAATCTGGGGGGTGAGAATCGACGAGACCCTGTCGTTGAGCGGACGGGAATTCAAGTCCTATTCGCTAGCCAAAGACAATGTGGAAAAAAACCGATTCGATTTCCGTTCCTTCCAGGAGGATTTTCTGCTCACCCTTTCCCTGGCCTACTTCGAGTTTCTCAAGGCCCGAAAAGGCCTGGAGATCGCCGACTCGAACGTGGAGCGCCTGACAAAATACCGGGAAGCCGCAAAGACCCGGCTGAAGGCGGGCGAGATCACAAAAACCACGGTCCTGCGTGCCGAAGGCGAACTGTCCGGGGCCCTGTCGGATCAGATCAAGGCAAGAAATTTCTATGAAAGCTGGCGGGTAAACCTGGCGCGAATCGTCGGGATCGAACGGGATTTCCAGATCCGGGAGATTCCCGTCGCGGAGCGCGAGACGCCCCCCCTCGATGTCTTGAAGGAAAAAGCGCTCAAGAACCGTCCCGATGTGAAGAGCATCGAGGCACAGGTCCAGATCTCCGAAAAGCAGGTCGACGTCACCCGGGGGGCATACTGGCCGTCGCTGTCCGTCGCCGGCGTTTACACCGGGACCGAACAGAGCCCCGAGACGTCGTCGTACAACAAGGAAAGCACATACGGCGCCGTCACCCTGAACTTCCCGATTTTCGAAGGGGGGCTGCGGCGTGCGGAGGTGCGGGAATCGCAGTCGAAGTACCGCCAGGCCGAGTTCCAGTACCGGGACTTTGTGAAGTCCGTGAACGTGGAGGTGGAGAACACTTTCCTCGACCTCACAGCCCAGAAGGGCATCTACAAGTCCGCCCAGGACCAACTGGCCTATGCCGAAGACAACATCCGGGCGGTGGCAAAACAGTTCGAGTTCGGGCTGGCAAGCAGCCTCGATGTCATCGACGCCAACAATCTGCTCATCTCGGCCCAGAAGCTCATGGCCGACGCCACCTATAACTATCAGTTCTTCATCCTCCGCTTGCAGCGCGTGACAGGCTTTCCATTGATGGAGTTTGTCGCCGGCAATCCGGGTGAAGAGAGCAAACCCTAGGGAAACCGGAGGAAGCAAATCTGATGCTCAACCGAGACGCGAACTCATTGACTGCGACCAGGCGATTCCGGGCAGCGGCGGCGACACTCTTTCTTCTCCCGGCTCTACTCCTCGGTGCATGCGGGAAGAAGGATGCCAAGGGGACCGAGGAGAAGACGGTCAACATTCAGGTCAAGGCCGTGGAGACAAAATCCCTGAGGCCGTTTATCGAAACCATCGGTTCGATGAAGGCCTTCGAGCAGGTGGTCGCATCGAGCGAGATTGAGGGAATTCTGCGCACGACGAACGTCGAAGAGGGCGCTTTCGTCTCCAAGGGGGCGCTCCTGGCCACGGTGGAGGACAGGGACTATGCCAGTGAACTGAGGCGTGTCGAATACGCCCTGAAGCAGGCCGAAGCGACCCTTGTCAACACGAAGGCGGAGTTCGGGCGCAAAGGAAGCCCTGTATAAAGAAGAACTCGTCACCAAGCAGCAGTTCGACGATGTGGCCATGAGGATGGCTGTCGCCGATGCCGAGCTTGAGCGCTCCAGGGCCGCCCTCGCTATTGCCCGGGAACGTTTTGCCAAGACACGCATCCTCGCCCCCATGGCGGGATACGTCAGCGAAAAAAAGATCTCCCAGGGGGAATACGTCCGCAATGGCACCCCGCTGTACACCCTCGTGCAGATCGATCCTCTGAAGCTTCTCTTCACCGTATCGGAGAAGGACATCGGCCGGCTCAAGATCAACCAGGACGTCCAGTTCAAGGTGGATGCCTATCCCGACCGGGAGTTCAAGGGGCGGGTCACGATCCTCTACCCGACGATCGACGAGAGGACCCGGAGCCTCATGGTCGAGGCGAGGGCCGCAAACCCGGAGCGCCTCCTGAAACCGGGGCTTTTCGCCAAGGTCATGCTCTACACAACCGAAGCGAGGGACACCGTCGTCATCCCCGTGACGTCCATGCTCTACGAGGGGAAAAACGTCAAGGTCTTTGTCGTGGAGGGGGACCGGGCCAAAGAACGGATCGTCAAAGTGGGGAACAAGTACGACGACCTGATGGAGGTCGTTGAAGGCCTGAAAGGCGGCGAGACCCTCGTCGTCGTGGGCCAGCAGAACCTCGCGGAAGGGGTGAAGGTCAATGTGGCTCGCTGACACCTCCATCAAGCGGCCCGTCACGGCGACGATGTTCCTCATGGCCCTCGTCGTCCTAGGCATCGTGAGCTACCCCAGTATCGGCGTCGACCTCTACCCCAAGGTCGATTTCCCCATTGTCAACGTCACGACGCGTCTGATCGGGGCAAGTCCCGAGATCATGGACATCGACGTGACGGACAAGATCGAGGAGTCGATCAACACGATCAACGGCGTCAAGACGATCAGCTCCCAGAGCGTCGAGGGGGTGTCCGTCGTCACCGTGGAATTCGAGCTCGAGAAGAACATCGATCTCGCCGTGCAGGATGTGCGGGAGAAAATCTCCATCATCCGCTCGAAGCTCCCCACCGACATCGAAGAGCCCATCATTCAGAAAGTGGACCCCGATGCCACCCCGGTCCTGTGGCTGAGCCTCTCGGGCAGCCGCTCGATCGGCGAGCTGTCCACCTATGCCGATGAGGTCCTCCAGGAGAAACTGCAAAAGGTGACGGGGGTTGGGGCCGTCAACGTCACGGGGATCAGGCTCCGGCAGGTACGGATCTGGCTGAGCCGGGACAAGCTCCAGGCCTATCAGATCACGTCCAGCGACGTTGCACAGGCCCTGGCACGGGAGAACGTAGAGATCCCCGGGGGGAGGATCGAGAGCCTCTCCAAGGAGTACTCCATCAAGGTCAAGGGAGAATTCCCCCGAGTTTCCGATTTCAACGATCTCATCGTGGCCTATTCCAAGGGAGCCCCCGTGCGCATCCGAAACATCGGCCGCGCCGAGGACGGCCTCGAGGAGAGGCGATCCATTGCACGCCTCAACGGGGAGACAGCCGTCGGCCTCGGCATCCAGAAGCAGTCGGGAACCAACACCGTCGAGGTCGTTGACCTGGTGAAAAAAGAGCTGGCGAAGGTCCAGAAGACCCTGCCGCCGGGGATGAACCTCAGCATCTCCTTCGACCAGTCCCGGTTCATCAAGACATCCATCAACGAGGTGCAACACCACCTGATCATCGGCGGTTTGCTCGCCGTTTTCGCCGTCTTCCTCTTTCTGAAAAACGTCAGGACGACGCTCATCAGCGCCCTGGCCCTTCCGATTTCCGTCATTGCCACGTTTACCCTCATCCAGGCATTCGGTTTCACCTTCAACAACATGACGATGCTGGGCCTGACCCTGTCCATCGGGCTGCTCATCGATGACGCCATCATCGTCATCGAGAACATCTACCGGAATATCGAGCAGGGGATGAAACCCCGGGAAGCGGCATCCTTTGCCACGGCCGAGATCGGGCTCGCCGTCATGGCGACCACGATGGCCATCGTGGCCATTTTTCTCCCCGTGGCGTTCATGAAGGGGATCATCGGGCGATTCTTCCTGCAGTTTGCCCTCACCGTTGTCTTTGCCGTTCTCGTGTCGCTCATCATTTCCTTTACCCTGACACCCATGATGTCCTCCCGTTTTCTGAAGCCCCACGGGCAGGAGACTCCCGGTCCCCGATCGAAGCCTCTGCGCATGGTTTTCAACGGATGCAGGGGATGGGTGACTGGCTGGAGAGACGCTATGACGAGATGGAGCGTGCTCTATCGCCGGTTCCTCGCGTTGTGCCTGGACAGGAGAAAGACCGTGCTTGTTGCTTGCCCTTGTCATTTTTGTCCTGAGTCTCATGATGACGCGGTTCATCGGCAAGGAATTCGTGCCGGCGGAGGACCAGAGCCAGTTCATTGTGCGGCTCGAGGCGCCCATCGATTATTCCGTCGATGCCACGGACGGGCTCTTTCAGAAGGCCGAGGCCATCGTCAAGGAGATCCCCGAGATCACGAGATTGTACTATTCCCAGGGAGGAGGCCGATTCCGGGAGGTCAACAAGGCCGTTTTCATGGTCACCCTGACGCCGAAGAAGGAACGGAAAAGAAGCCAGCAGGATATCCAGGCGCTGATCCGTAAAGACCTGTCCCGGATCCCGGGCCTCAAGGCAAGCGCCGAAAACATATCCCTGATCGGAGGCGGTCAGCGAAACGTGCCCATCCAGTACTCGATCCGGGGGACGGACCTGGACGCCCTCCAGAGGTATGCTAAACAGATCACCACGGAATTCGCCCGCCTCCCCGGAATCGTCGACGTGGACACCTCCCTGGAATCGGGCAAGCCCGAGGTCAAGGTCTACATCGACCGGGACAAGGCCGCCGACCTGGGGGTCAACATCGCTACGATCGCCGAGGCGGTCAACTTCCTGATCGGCGGAGAGGTCGACGTGACCAAGTACAAGGACGAGGCGCGGGGGAGACGCTATGACGTGAGGGCCAGGCTCGATCCGGGCGACCGGTCGAGCCCCGTCGATATCGGGCGGATCTACGTGCGCTCAAAGGACGGACGTCTCGTGGAGCTCTCGAATGTCGTGCAGATTATCGAGGGAGGCGGCCCCAGCATCATCAACCGGGTGGATCGGCAGCGGGCTGTGACCGTCTTTGCCAACCTCGAGAAGAAGCCGATGGGACAAGCCATGGCGGAGCTCGACGGGATCACGGCCGGCGTGCTACCCTCCGATTTCACGGCGAGCTACAAGGGCCAGGCCAACATCATGCAGGAGTCCTTTCAGTACCTGCTGTTTGCAATCCTGCTCGGCGTCATCATGGCCTACATGGTCCTGGCGGCGCAGTTCGAGAGCTTCATCCACCCCTTCACGGTTCTGCTCTCCCTTCCCCTGTCGTTCATCGGCGCCTTCGGGGCCCTCTGGATGACGGGGAAGACCCTCAACGTGTTCAGCTACATCGGACTCATCCTTCTCATGGGCCTCGTGAAGAAGAATGCGATTCTGCTGGTGGATTACACGAATACGCTGCGGGCTCGCGGGGCGCCGCGCCGGGAGGCCATCCTGGAGGCGGGCCCCGTGCGGCTCAGGCCCATCCTCATGACGACCGTTGCCATGATTTTCGGCATGCTTCCCGTCGCCTTCGGCGTCGGAGAGGGCGCCGAGACCCGTTCGCCCATGGGCGTGTCCGTCATCGGCGGTCTCCTGACGTCGCTGTTCCTTACCCTTGCCGTGGTCCCTGCAGCCTACGACCTGTTCGACGACGGTCAGGATTGGCTGCGGCGCGGGGAATTCAGGAAGCTTGCCACCCCGGGTTACTGGAAGATGAGAATCAGGCAGGTTCCGGCTCTCCTGGGGAAAATCCGTCAGGCCCCGGGAGCCTTGATGTCCCTGTGGTCGAAAGCGAAACAGGCGCCTCAGGCCGCAACGACTCTGGCGCGGAAGATCTCGAGCCTGATCAAGAGAAAGCGAAGCGGGAGTCCGCCGAATGCAGGGGAGGGCGCTCACATGATCTGAAGGAGGGGGCCATGAAGATGTTTCTGATCGTTTATTGCGATGCCGCCGATGAGGATATCATCGACGCGTTCAAGAAGGGCGGTGTTCGGGCCTACACGAAGATGCGGGAGGTGAGAGGCGAGGGGACGGACACGGTGCCGAAGCTGGGCACCCCCTGCTGGCCGGGGAAAAACAACGCCCTCTTCATCGCCGCCGACGACGGGGAAGTCGACGGCATCAAGGACGCCATCCGGGTCATTCGAAAGGAACACCCCCGATCCGGTGTCAAGGGCTTCATCCTGCCCATGGAGGAGAGCGTCTAGCTCTACTCCTTTTCAACATAAGCATAGGCGCTGTGGTTGTGGATGCTCTCGATGTTCTCGGCCTCCACACTGTACCAGGTGAAGTTGCCGTCGCGGTTCAATTTCACGGCCACGGAGCGCACCACGTCCTCGACGAACATGGGGTTTGCGTGGGCCGTCTCCGTCACGTGCTTTTCGTCGACCCGCTTGAGCAGGGAGTAGACCTCGCCGCTTGCCGAGCTCTCCACGAGGCTGATGACATCCTCGATCCAGAAGAACTTCCTGAAACGAACCTGGACTCGAACGATGCTCCGCTGGTTGTGGGCCCCGATGCAGCTCATCTCCTTGGAACATGGACAGACGGTCGTCACGGGCACCGAGACGCCCACGAGGAAATCCGATTTCTCGCCGTCATTTTCTCCCGTGAACCAGCACCGGTAGTCCATCAGGCTCTTCGCCCCCGAGACGGGCGCGCGCTTCTCGATGAAGTAGGGAAACTCGATCTCCATGTGAGCCGATTTGGCGTTGAGCTTCTCGCGCATCTTGAGGAGGATCTTTTCGAAGCTGCGGATGTTGATCTGCCCCCGGTATTCGTTGAGGATCTCGATGAACCGGCTCATGTGCGTGCCCTTGAACTGGTGGGGCAGGTTGACGTACATGTTGATGGCGGCGTTGACGTGCTGGACCCCGTTTGCGCGGTCCTGCACGATGATCGGGTACTGGATGCCCTTGACGCCCACCTTCTTGATGTTGATCTTCCGGCTGTCTTTCCGGCTTTGAACGTCGATCATCGGCCCTCTCCCGTGTAGCTCACGCGGGCATTGTCGGACTCCCAGACCGTCACCTCGGCGATGCGGGCTGCGTGTTCCCCCATCCGGGCCGCGAGGCTCTCGAAAATGAAGCGCGCCAAGCGCTCCGAAGTCGCGCAATCCCCCGAAAAGGGGGCCAGTTCGTTGAGGTACTTGTGATCGAGCTCGTCGAGTACCTCGACGGTCCATTTCTTGAGGTCGCGGAAGTCGATGAGGAGCCCCTCGGGGCTGAGCTTGCGGCCTTCCACGGTGACGTCGACCTTGAAGTTGTGGCCGTGCAGATCTTCACATTTCCCCCCGATTTTCAAGGCATGGGCTGCGGAAAAGCTTTTTGTGACGGTCACTCTGAACATGCCTGCCCCCTGTGACAGCTCCGTTTTCAAGATTGCAAATTATATCACACTTTTTAATCGCGATGCGCAAAAGTTGGGAGGGCGTCCCCCGAGATGACAAAGCCGGCGAAGCGAGCCCGGTCTGAGCAACTACAAATCTTTTCGTACATGTTCTAATAAATCCGTCTTAGAGGAGGGCACCCAAAAATCATCTCTTCGTCGTATTGCCATTTCCACGCACGGGCGGTACTATTACAAACGAGAGGGAGAACCCATCGGGGCGCTTTGCGAAGGAGGGTATCGTGAAAACGGTCAAAACCATCGACGATCTGATCCGGGAAAAGGACCTGTCAGCGGAAGAGCTCGAACGGCATCGAGAGCTCATCGAGGAGTGTCGGGCCCGGGAAGCCCAGCTCAAGGAATACTCGAGGGCGACACGGGAAAGCATGCGGAGGATGACGGAAGAGCTCGACAAGATGAGCCGCACGGCGGAGGAGCTTTGGCAGGAGGCCCAGAGGCTCTCACAGCGGGTCAACGGGATCTATCTGCACGTGGCGCCGGCACCAATGCGGAAGGTCTACCATTAAGCGGCCTGACGGCCGCAGGCTCGAGGATCGAGGCGCGAGGTTCGGGGTTTTCTTCCTCGGTCCTCGTTCCTCGGACCTCGAACCTGCCCTTGGGGTCAAACCAGGCAATTCGTGATATCCGACGCACGCTCCAGGATCAGGTCGGCCCCGGCGCCCTCCAGGTCGGCCATGCCGGAGTAGCCCGTCAGCACCCCGACGGACAGTGCGCCGACCCCTTTCCCCACGAGGATGTCCATGGGATGATCGCCGACCATGGCGGAGTGCACAGGCTCCTCGTTCAGGATCCGCAGCACGGCACGGATGTGATCGGGATGGGGCTTCACCCGCTCCGTATCGTCCCGGGTCACGACGGCATCGCTGTAGTCCCGTATGTCCGGAAAGATCGCCGTGACCGCCTCGAGGCAATTGCGGGTGAGGATTCCCGTCTTGATGCCGCGACTCCTCAATTCCACAAGCATTTCCTTCACGCCCGGAAACAGGTGGCTGTTCAAGGCCCCCGCCACCTCCCGGTCGGTCACCAGCCTCAGGGCGCGACCGGAAAAGGCCCCCTCCTGCCCGGGGCTTCTTCGGCCGATCCGGTCCCGCATCTCTGCGATCATCTCGAGCACAAACAGACGCTCCGTGCCGTCTTCCGAGATCCCGTACGATCCCGCAAGATCGAGGATATCCCTGCGCATCTCCTTGAAATCGATGTTCAGGAGGGCAAGTGTTCCGTCGAAATCGAAGACGACGGCCTTGAGGTTCAGGGAGCGGTTATTCATGACGGCTGCCTTTCCTCACGGGGAGGATGGTCCATGTTTGCCCGTCGCATAGTCGGGACGCAGGGATTTTCGGACCACGCGGTTCGAGTTCTCCTCGGGCAGGTTGAACCCGAAGACGATCTGCAGGAAGTTCAAGACGATGGACATCGTAGCCCCCCAGAGGACCTCCTCACGACCTCCGGGCGGCGTGTAGAGAAAACAGGGGAAGTTCCTCACCGGCTCCACCTCGTGGCGGAACGGGAGGGTCGACTCGATCTCGACGGTCAGAGTACCATACTGGTTCCGGTCGAAAAGGGCCTTTAGCGGGATTTCAATGACCCGTTCCACCTCCCGGTTGGGCTGAAACGTCCAGTCCCGCTTGACGAGTCCCACGACAGGGAAGATGATGCGTGAAAAGACGTAAAGCTCCCGCGAGGGCAGGGCCCCCAGGAATCGGACGTTGAACGGGTTGACCCGGACCTCCTCCCAGGCTTCCCTCAGGGCATTCGTCAGAAACAGGGAGATATGCTCCAGGGTCTTTACACCTCTCGCACCTGCCAGCGATCGGGCTCTGCCCCGCATGATCGGTGTGAGCCCCGACGAGATCATGTGTCCCAGCAGGCGGTCCGCCACGGGGTGGACCATGCCGCCGGGGCAGCTGATATCCCCAGGCTGCGGAACCACGGAGGAGCGCTTGATGAGCTGCAGGACAAACCCGCTCTCGCGCCCGGCGCCCTCGTGATAGTGAAGCAGGAGGATCACGCCTGCAGCAAGCCAGCGGTCGGCGCTTCCGTTCTTGCTTTGGATGAACTCGACCCGTTCCCTGTAGTCCAGGGGAACGCTGCCCAGGCACTCGACGATTCTCTCGATGACCCCTTCTTTGTCCGTCAGATCGGGTAACTGCATTCCATGCTCCAATCGTTTGCCCATTATACCCATTTTGGACGCGGCATCAAGGCGTTCGTCGGACGGAAGGTAAAAAACGTCCAGGCAAAAGGCATCAGCCTTCTCGCATGCCATCGCGGATGATCCTCTCGATAAGGTCCTCGAACCACACCCGGAGGCGGAGGTTCTGAAGGAAACCGCAGTGCCCGCCGTATCGCTCGATGAACACACGAAGACGGTCGTTACCCCTGAGGGTGCGGAAATCGTCGACGGGGATAACGGGGTCGTCTTCGGAGGCAAGGATCGTGACGGGAACGGCGAGGCGTGAGAAGTCGGCCCCGGCCAGCCTGTAGGTACGGAAATACTCGAGGACGTCCCGGAAGGGAGTGTAGCGGGGAATGACCCGCTCCGTGATCGCCATGCAGCTCTTCAGCCCCATCACGTCGTTAAAATCGTATAAACCGGGGAAAAGCCGCTGCTTGATGCCGAGCGACCGTTTCCATTTCTTCACGAAGTAGTCGCGGTAGACGAAAAATCCGCCGTCGATGGCATGGGTGGCTTTCAGCGGGTCCAGGACGGGGCTGATGGCGACGATGTTCCCGAGATTGCCGGCCTGTCCGGGGCTCAGCCGCAGGGCGATCCGCAGGCCGAAATTGCCGCCCAGCGAAAAACCGACCAGGTGACAGGGTCTGCCGCCTGCCGCTGCAACGATGTTCAGAACGGCCGTAAAAACCTCCTCGATCCGGGCGCTGTGAAAGACCCCTTCATTGATGTGATGGCTGTTGCCGTGGTCGCGAAGGTTAAGGCGGAAGACATCGTAACCGCTGCGGTAGAACCGGCGCCCCGTCGTCAGCATGTAGGTGGACTCCGAGCTGCCCTCCCAGCCGTGGAGCAGGATGACAAGACCCTGGCTCCGGCCGCCGGGTTGAACGGTGTGGTAGCCCAGGAGACGGACTCCTGAGCCTGCATCGACGAGGGTTTCCTCGGACCGTTCCCTCAGGGGGGTTGCCCCAATGGCCCGGATCTTCAGGCTTGCAAGAATCGTCTGCAGGTGCGGGTTTTTCAGGAGAAATCCCGGCCTGAACGGGGCCGGGAGGAACGGTGAATCGGATGCTCTCATGCCAGTATGGATAACAAAAATGGAGAGCGTTTAAAATCATTATTTCATGATACAATAAACCGCAAACGGACCGAAGGGGTGAACCATGAGCGAAGAGGGCAAGCCGGCCAGACCCTATTGGCGGCATATTGTGGGGTGGCCCCTTTTGATTCTGGGAATTGTCGGCCTCGCGCTCCCTTTCCTCCAGGGCATCCTCTTCATTGTGGTTGCACTGACCCTGCTGGCCCCCGAAATTCCTTTTTTCGGGCGAGTGATCGAAGCGCTGAAAAAGAGGTTTCCCGTCGTCTTCGAAAAGGCCGCCGAGATGAAAGCATCCCTGAAAAGACGATTCGGTCAACCCTGACGGGCGTCGGGCGTTGCAATAAGAAAAGGGCCTTGAATCATAGGGCATTCGATGCTAAAGAATCAGGGCCTGTGAACAAGACGGCAAGGAGAGACCTGATGAAAAAAACGATCCTGATGGCCCTGGTGATTCTGCTTTTTACCTCGGCATTTTCCGTCCCGGAGGCTCAGCAGCAGAAAAAGATCGCCATTCTGCCTTTTTCAGTCAACAGCAGTGAAAATATAAACTACATCCGCGACGGCATCTGGGACATGCTCATCTCCCGCGTGACAGTGGGAGGGAAGACGGACGTGCTGAGCAAAACAAGCGTCCTGGAGGCCGTGGACAAGAATCAGAAGAAGGATCTCTCACAGGCCGATGTATCCGCCATCGGCAAGCGGCTCAAGGCCGACTTCGTCGTATGGGGTAGCATCACCAAGATCGGCGACAGCCTGAGCCTGGACGGAAAACTGCTCGATGTGGCCTCGAGCCAGTCGCCGGTCACCCTGTTCGAGCAGACCCGGGGAATGAACGAGGTGATTCCCAAAATCAATGATTTCTCCCAGAGGATTCGCTCCCACGTCACGGGAGAGGCCCTGGCGGCGCCGGTGGCACCTGTTGCACCGGCCACGGCAGCACCGGCGGCGCCTGGCGCCTTGACGGGAGCTGCCGCAGGAGCGGCTGCGGGGGCAGGGACTTCTGCGTCTGCGGGAAAATCCCAGGAGACGGACATCGTCACGGGAATGCGGCAGGGAAAGACGACCTACACGGGGATCATCAACCCGGATTTCATTACGGCTCCCGAGTCCCCCGGCAAGAAGGGGTTCTGGATGAGCCCGAAATACGGAACCGAGTTCAAGGGCATGGATATCGGGGATGTCAACGGTGACGGTCTCAACGAGGTGGTGGTCATCGACAACAACAACGTACTGATCTATCAAAGAAAAGGAAATGAATTCAAGCAGCTGAAGAAAATATCCGGCGGAACGTACGATACCTATCTGGGTGTTGATCTCGCCGATATCAACGGCAACGGCATCCCGGAGATCTTCGTGACCAGCATCAACCGCCAGACGATCGACTCCTTCGTCCTCGAATACCGGAACGGCAATTACGAGATGGTCGCGAAGGGGCTCCCCTACATGATGAGGGCGATCAACACGATGGGCAGGACGAGGCTGCTGGGGCAGATTCTGTCCAGCGACCCGCAGAACCCCTTCTTCAATACGATCCATACCGTATCCTGGGATAACGGGAAGTACGTCCTGGGTGAGAAATTACAGATTCCCGCAGGCCTGTCCGTTTATGGGCTCACCCTGGATGCCTTGGATGGAACCGGACTTGAACGAATACTTACTTACGATGAGAATGACTACCTTCGCATGTACGAGAAGACGAACAAGCTGCTGATCCACCTCAAAACGGTCAGAGGCGCAAGCGAGCTCATCTGGAGGAGTGACGATGTGTTTGGCGGCAGCAACAACACCTTTAAACCGGCCTTTGCTGCTGGCACGCGGAGCATGGTGGACAACCCCGACGTGATCTACATCAACCCCCGAATCCTGACCTACGACCTCAACAAGGACGGCAAGAAAGAGGTCATCGTGGTCAAGAACATATCCGCCATGGGGAGGGTCTTGAAGAACATGCCTCTCTTCACATCCGCGGAGGTCTACAATCTCGAGTGGGACGGTGTGGGGCTTTCCGAGGTGTGGCGCACGAAGAAGATCAGCGGCTACGTGGCTGATTACCAGATCCGCGACATCGACAACGACGGCCAGGATGAAATCGTGCTGGCGCTGGTGCTCTCCGTCGGTCCGACCATCAAGACAAACAGCTGCCTCGTGGCCTACAAGCTGAATACTCCGGCGCAATAAGTGCCTGGATGACGGGTCGGAATCCGGAGTTTTGGCGCCGTTTTGGTACGGGCTAGAGACGCTTGACATTTCATCGAAAGTGGGATAGAGAAAATCCCTTATTTTTCAAGGCGGCGTAGCTCAGTCGGTTAGAGCATGCGGCTCATATCCGCAGTGTCCGGGGTTCAAGTCCCTGCGCCGCCACCAGAAACAAGAGGCCCGGCCATACGCCGGGCCTTTTTTATTTACTGCCGTGAAACCGGCACTTCGATACGGGTGGGGCAGGAAAGGAAAGACATGCATTGTGGCTCGAAGTTCAAGACAGTCAACACGGTTCTCTTCGATTTCGGGGGAGTTCTTGCCGACGAGGGGTTTCGAAACGGTCTGGCCGCCATCGGCCGAATGAGCGGGTTGATCGAAGAAGACGTCATTCGGAAGGGGCACGAACTGGTTCTCAGGACAGGTTATGTCACGGGAAGGGCGGGGGAGGGACTCTGGTGGGATACCCTGCGCGGCGAGGCGCATGTGCGCGGAACGGACGAGGCCCTGCGGCTCGAGATCCTCGAGCGTTTCACCTTGCGCCCATGGATGCTCGGCTTGGTGGAGCAACTCAAGAACCGGGGGCTCACCGTGGGCATCCTGAGCGACCAGACCAACTGGCTGGACGAACTGGACTGCCGGTTCGGACTCTACGGCCGCTTTGACTACATCTTCAACAGCTTCCACATGGGAAAGAGCAAGAACGACCCCACCCATTTCGACGATGTCCTGAGACTGCTGAACCGGCAGGGGAGCGAGGTGCTCTTCATCGACGACAGTGACGGCCATGTCGGCCGGGCGGTGGAAAAAGGGTGGAAGGCCATCCTGTACGGAAATCCGGACGGATTCCTGCACGAACTGTCCGGGCAGCTGCCACCCGAACATCCCGCCTCTGCCGGCAAGCCGTGATCCGGGAGAAAAATCTGGATTCCTTTCGCACGGGCATGGTAGTATCCTCCCACGATTTCAGCAACGATCCACTCATCGCAGAGGTATCATGATCCCCAGATATTCGCGCAAGGAAATGGAGGCCATCTGGAGCCCACAGAACCGGTTCCAGAAGTGGCTGGACATCGAGATCCTCGCCTGTGAGGCCTTGGCGCAAAAGGGGGATATCCCCCGAAAGGCGCTCAGGACGATCAAGCAAAAGGCGCGCTTCGACGTAGACCGCATCGACGAGATCGAGCGTACCGTCAAGCACGACGTGATCGCCTTTCTCACCAGCGTGTCTGAATTCGTAGGGCCCGATTCGCGCTTCATCCACATGGGGCTAACATCCTCGGACATCCTCGACACATCCCTGGCCGTGCTTTTGAAAGAGGCCATCGGACATCCTCCTGGCCGACATCGACAGCCTGCTGTCCATCCTGAAAAAAAAGGCCTTCCGGTACAAGAAGACCCTGATGATCGGACGGACCCACGGAATCCATGCCGAACCGGTCACCTTCGGCCTCAAGATGGCCCTGTGGTATGAGGAAATGGCGAGAAACCGTGAGCGGCTCATCCGGGCGCGGGACTCCGTGGCCTGCGGGAAGATTTCAGGGGCCGTGGGGACCTTTGCCTTCATCGACCCCTCCGTGGAGGAGTACGTCTGCCGAAAGCTCGGGCTCAAGCCCGAACCGGTGGCCACGCAGATCGTCCAGCGAGACCGCCACGCCGAGTATTTCTCGGTTCTCGCCCTCATCGCCTCTTCCCTGGAAAAGTTCGCCACCGAGATCCGCCATCTCCAGCGCACCGAGGTGCGCGAGGCCGAGGAGTATTTCTCGCCGGGACAGAAAGGCTCCTCGGCGATGCCCCACAAGCGCAACCCCGTCCTGTCCGAAAATATCTCGGGGCTCGCGCGGCTGATGCGGGGGTATGCCCTGGCGGCCATGGAAAACGTGGCCCTCTGGCATGAGCGCGACATCAGCCACTCCTCTGTCGAACGGGTCATCGGCCCCGACGCGACAATCCTCCTGGACTTCATGCTGAGCCGCTTCACGCGCCTTGTCGACGAACTCGTGGTTTACCCCGATCGCATGCTGGAAAACCTCAACCTCACCCGGGGGGTCATCTTTTCGCAGATGGTTCTCCTGAAGCTGGTGGAAAAGGGGATGACGAGAGAGCAGGCCTATGCCGTCGTACAGGATAACGCCATGCGCGCCTGGCATGACGGGATCGAGTTCAAGGACCTGCTGCTTTCCGACAGTCGGGTGAAGTCGGTTCTCGGCCCCGGGGAAATCGAAGGCGTATTCCGGCTGGAAAATTTCCTCGGGAAGTGTGGACTACATCTTCAAGAGAACCTTCCGGAGAACGTCTAGGGAAGAGGGTGAGAACGTGAGAAGCCTGGATAAGGATCCGGCCAAGGACTGACTTCGCGCTTCTCCAAGCTTCTTGCCTGCTTACCCTCTCGCCTTCTCTTCACCGTCTGACAATCGTGTCCCGGTGCCAGTACCGGTCGTCCCGATCGGGGTAATCCAGGTTGTAGTGAAGCCCGCGGCTCTCCTTGCGCATCATGGCGCAGGCGACGATGAGGTTCGCCACGACGGAGAGATTGCGCAGTTCGAGCAGATCCCGGGTGATCTTGAAGCTCCAGTAGTAATCCTGGATTTCCTGGCTGATGAGCTCCATCCTCTTCTTGGCCCGCTCCAGCCGTTTGTTGGACCTCACGATCCCCACGTAGTTCCACATGCAGCGCCGGATCTCGTCCCAGTTGTGCTCGATGACGATGGATTCGTCGCTCTCCGTGGCCTGGCCCGCCTGCCAGGGGGGAATCGGCAGCTCCTCCCCGGTTGCCTCGCTCATGCGCTCCCGGATCCGCTCGCACACCCTGTGCGCGAAGACGACGCATTCCAGGAGGGAATTGCTCGCCAGGCGGTTGGCCCCGTGCAGACCCGTGCAGGCCACTTCGCCGGCCGCAAAGAGCCGGTCCATGCTGGTCTCGCCGTTGCCGTTCACCAAGACACCGCCGCAGAGGTAATGGGCGGCCGGAACGACGGGGATGGGCTCTTTGGCCATGTCGATGCCATAACGGAGGCAGCGGTTGTAGATGGTGGGGAAGCGATCCATCAGGTAACCCCGGTCCCGATGGCTGATGTCGAGAACCACGCAGTCGTCGCCGGATTTCTTCAGCTCGATGTCGATGGCCCTGGCCACGACGTCCCGCGGCGCCAGGCTTGCCAGGGGATGGTATTTCTCCATGAAAGGGTTGCCGCTCTTGAGCTTCAGGACGCCGCCTTCGCCGCGGACGGCCTCGCTGATCAGGAAGGATTTGGCCTCGGGGTGGAAGAGGCAGGTGGGGTGAAACTGGATGAATTCCATGTTGGCGATGTGAGCACCTGCGCGCCAGGCCATGGCGATGCCGTCGCCCGTGGCGATGTCGGGGTTTGTCGTGATGAGGTAGACTTTGCCCGCCCCTCCCGTGGCCAGGATCGTGAACCGCGACCGGAACGTGTAGATCTGATCGTTCTCGATGTCAAATACATAGGCGCCCAGGCAACGATCCTGTTCTTCCCGGGAAAGCGATTTGCGGCCCAGGACCTTGGATTCGCGGATGAGGTCAATGGCGAGGAAGTTCTCGTAGATCTGTATATTCTCGATGGAGTGAACCTTGTCGATGAGGGCCCGCTCGATCTCTTTTCCCGTCGAATCGGCTGCGTGAAGGACCCTCCGCATGGAATGGCCCCCCTCTTTTCCGAGATCGAAGGTCGCCCCCGTCCCGGCCTTTCGGGAGAATTCGACACCCCATTCGATAAGTTCGGCGATCCGCCCGGGGCCCTCGCTGACGACGAAACGAACCACGTCGTCGCGGCAAAGTCCCGCGCCGGCCTTCAGGGTGTCCCCGATGTGGAGATCGAAGCTGTCCTCGGCGTCCATCACGGCCGCAATACCGCCCTGGGCGTAGTTTGTCGACGACTCTGTGGTATTTTTCTTCGTGATGACGGCCACGGAGCCGAAGCGGGATGCCTTGATGGCAAAGCTCAAGCCCGCAAGGCCGCTTCCGATGACGAGAAAGTCCGTCCTGATCTCCATCGTCTCCCTGCCTTTCGTGCCCACTATATACGCGTTTCGAGCTTTAAATCAAAGAGGAAATGTGATAAACACTTTCGCTATGCTTGTACTTGGAATCGAGTCCTCCTGCGACGAGACGGCTGCGGCCGTCCTGCAGGACGGCAACAAATTATTGTCGAACGTCATTGCCTCACAAATCCGGATCCACGAGAAGTACGGCGGGGTCGTCCCGGAGATCGCGTCGCGCAAGCACGTCGAGGTGATCGTTCCCGTCGTCCTGGAAGCCCTCGAACGGGCGGGGGTCACCCTCGAAGCGATTGACGGCATCTCCGTGACCCGAGGGCCGGGACTGGTGGGCTCCCTGCTGGTCGGACTGTCCATGGCCAAGGCCCTGGCCATGGCTCGAGGCATCCCCTTCGTCGGCGTCAACCACCTGGAGGGCCATGTCGCCTCGGCCTTCCTGGCCGAGGACAAGCCTGCGTTTCCGTTTGTCGCCCTCGTCGTCTCCGGCGGTCACACGAACATCTATGTCGTCGAGGATTTCGACCGGATGCGCCTCGTCGGGCAGACGCGCGACGACGCGGCAGGCGAGGCCTTCGACAAGGCGGCAAAGCTTCTGGACATCGGTTATCCCGGTGGCGTCGTCATTGACCGCCTGGCAAAAACCGGAAACACCTCGGCCGTGAGTTTCCCGAGATCCATGAAGGACAGCCTGGAGTTCAGTTTCAGCGGCGTCAAGACGGCGCTGCTGACGTACACGAAAAAGCTCGGCAGGCCTCCGGCAGAGGGCGAAATCCCGGATATCGTGGCAAGCTACCAGGAAGCCATCGTGGACGTCCTCGTCGAGAAGACGCTGCGTGCGGCCGAAATGCACTCCATCGGGCGGGTGGCCGTCGTCGGCGGTGTGGCCGCCAACAGCCGCTTGAGGACGCGATTTCGCGAGGATGCCGAAAAGAAAGGGATCCAGGTCACCATCCCGCCGCCCGTATTCTGCACGGACAATGCCGCCATGATCGCCGTCGTGGGCCATCATTTCCTCACCCGCGGCAGGAGAGACGCCTACGATCTGAATGCCCTTTCCCGCTGGCCGATCGACACGCAATAGAAGCAGGCAAAAGGGTGAAGGACAAAGGCGAAAGGTCAAGAGGGAACGTCCTTCATACGGTACACGGCAAAAGCGGCATTGGGGTCATCGGGACCGTCGAGCATTCATGACGATACGGGACAGGATCAACGATTTCTACAACCGGTTCCTGAGCCTGACCGGGAAACCGGAGGAGATCGCCCGTGCCATGGCCCTGGGCGTCTTCATCGGGGTGACACCCACCATTCCGCTCCACACGGCCCTGGTCATGGTCAGCTGTCTGATCTTTCGCCAGAACATCACGGCGGCCATGTTGGGAGCCACGATCATCTCGAACCCCCTCACGATCCCCTTACTCTACCTGGCCGCAGTACGAACTCGGCGTCCTCGTGTTGGGCCTGGGCGCAAATCCTTTCGTCCTGGCGGACTACGATGTCCGCTCGATCCTGGAGATCGGCTGGCACATCCTTTACCCGCTGATGGTGGGGGGCGTGATCCTGGCCGTTCTCTTCACCGTTCCAACCTACTTCATCACCCGTCATGTCGTCGTCACGCTGAGAAACCGCAATGTCGAGCCCGCTGAGCCTTCTCCGTAAATACGGGATCCGGCCGCGCAAGCGGCTCGGTCAGTGCTTCCTCTGCGATCCGAACATCCTGGAGAAGATTGTCCGGATCGCCGGGGTGCGGGAAACGGACACCGTCGTCGAGATCGGTTCAGGCATCGGGGTCCTCACGGCCATGATCGCCCGCATGGCACGCCGCGTCGTTGCAGTGGAGGTGGATCGGCTCCTCGTGGAGGTCCTCCAAAAAGAACTCGGAGACTTCGAGAATGTCGAGATCGTGCAGACCGACGTGCTCCAGTTCGACTTTTCCACGGTGTGTACGGGTCCGATGCAGGAGGGCCGCAAGGAGAGGATCAAGGTGATCGGGAACGTCCCCTACAACCTCTCGAGCCAGATCGTACTGAGGTTGCTCGCATACCGCGACTGCCTCGACCGGGTCGTCCTGATGCTCCAGCGCGAGGTGGCCGAGAGACTCGCTGCGCCCCCCGGCACGAAGGACTACGGCCCCCTGTCCGTCTACGTCGCCCTCTTCACGGAGCCTGTGCTGGAAAACAAGGTCCCCGCCGGCTGTTTCTACCCCAAGCCCGACGTGGAGTCCCGGGTCATCCGGCTGGACGTCCGGAAAGAGCCCCTCTGCAGGGTCGACGATATGGATTTTTTCCGGCGTCTTGTGCGAAGCGCCTTCTCGAAGCGTCGAAAGACCCTCCTGAACAGTCTCAAGACCTCACAACTGCCCGTCACGGGGGAGCAGATCAGCACCGCCCTCTCGGCTCTCGGCATCGACGGGGTCCGACGTGCCGAGACGCTGTCCGTCCAAGAGTTTGCCGCCCTCAGCAATTTTCTCGGCAAGGCACAAAACCCTTGACAGCCCACAGGCCTTCTGTTATTAGGGGGCCGAACCGCTTGGATCCCCTTTTGCGGGACTGGGACGGAGGCTAAAGTCCGAGAAGTGTTCTGCTTTTAACGGCCTCCCGTCCTGCGCGGTGAGGCTTTTTGCATTTTGGGGGCAGATGCCATGATTGTCATCGAAAAAGCGAAGGAAATGCAGCGGTTTTCAGAATCCCTGAGAAACCAGGGCAAGAAGGTCGCCTTCGTCCCTACGATGGGTTATCTCCACCGGGGCCACCTTCGTCTCATGGAAGAAGGCCGCAAGCTCGGGGATTGCCTCGTAACGAGCATCTATGTCAACCCAACCCAGTTCGGGCCGACGGAGGACCTGGCCAAGTACCCCCGGGATTTCGACATGGATTACAAGAACTGCGAAGGCGTTGGCGTGGACGCCATCTACTTTCCGTCCAACGAGGAGATGTACCCGCCACATTACCAGACCTACGTGGATCTGCAGGAGGTAACGCAAAACCTCTGCGGCCTCTCCAGGCCCGGCCACTTCCGCGGCGTGGCCACCGTTTGCGCGAAGCTCTTCAACCTGGTGAAGCCCCACGTGGCCGTCTTCGGCAAGAAGGACTTTCAGCAGCTCGTCGTCATCAAGCGGATGGTCACCGACCTGAACATGGACCTGGAGATCGTCGGCCTGGACACGGTCCGGGAAGCCGACGGGCTCGCCATGAGCTCCCGGAACATCTACCTGAAGCCCGAGGAGCGGGATTCGGCCCTGAGCCTCAGCCGGGGCCTGAAGATGGCCAAGGGGATGTACGACAAAGGAGAGAGGAATGCGACGGCGATCATCGACGCCGTCAGCCGCTTCATCAGCGGGCATCCCCACGCGAAGATCGACTACGTGAAAATCTGCGACACGACGACGATGAAGGACGCGGCCAGGCTCGACGGGGAGTCTGTCATGGCGCTCGCCGTCCGTGTCGGTGTTGCCAGGCTGATCGACAACTACGTCTTCGGGGAGACGTTGAATCTTTAACATGGCCGTGTGAAGGGAATACGGGAAAAGGCAGGGGGAAACAGCCATGCAGCGCATCATGCTCAAGTCCAAGATCCACCGGGCAACGGTGACAGACGCCAACCTGAATTACGAGGGGAGCATCACCATCGACGAGGGCCTCATGAAATCGGCCGATCTCGTTCCCTTCGAGAAGGTGGCGATCTACAACGTCTCCAACGGCGAGCGCTTTTCGACGTATGTCATCGAGGGGAAAAAGGGCTCCGGCATCATCTGCCTCAACGGGGCGGCCGCCCGGAAAGTCTCGAAAGGCGATCTCATCATCATCGCAAGCTACGTCATGGTGGGCGATGCCGAGACGAAGAAATGGTCCCCGAAGTGCGTCCATGTGGACGGAAAGAACAAAATGAAGAAATAGCGTCGGTGGAACTTCCGCCGAGGATCCGGGCAAAGCGTGACGAACCTTTGCCCTTTTTTTATTGGAGGGCTGCCACCTCATGAAGCCGAAACTCAAGAACGTCTTTCTCGCCGGCCTCGCCGTCACGGTGCCCGTCGGGCTGACGATCTACATCCTGATCTTCCTGATCGATCTCATGGACGGCCTGTTGAGGGTCATGCCGACGGCGATCCATCCCGAAACGCTCCTGGGGTTTCGAATCCCCGGGCTGGGCGTCATCGCAACACTCATCCTGATCTTCATCGCCGGCCTGCTCGCGACGAGCTACGCAGGCGGCAAGCTCTTCCGTCTGGCCGAGTCGCTCGTCGACCGGATTCCGCTGGTCCGCGGGATCTACCAGGCCATCAAGCAGATTGTTCAGACCATGGTGAGCAAGGAAGGGCAGAGCTTCAAGAAGGTTGTCCTCGTCGAGTTTCCCCGCAAGGGTCTCTACACGGTGGCCTTCGTGACGGGAGCCACCACCGGCGAGCTGAGGGAAAAGACCGGCGGACGCTGCATCAACCTCTTCATCCCCACCACCCCGAACCCCACGTCGGGGTACTACATGATGGTCCCGGAAGACAGCGTCACCACCCTCGAGATGTCCGTCGAGGAGGCCTTCAAGCTCATCATCTCGGGCGGAATGATCGCGCCGGCGGAAAACAATAAGCAGTTGAGAAACGGATTGAACTCTGTTAAATAGAACCGATTTTATTTTCCGACGAACACAGAACCGGCAGAAAGCCGAACGAAACCCCATAACTCATGGAGGGAACATGCAGATCACATCGGAAAGCATCAAGGTCGGACACCCTGATATCGTCGCCGACGCCATTGCCGCCAATATCATCGCCGCCATCCTCGACGAGGAGAAGAAACTCGGCCTGACCGTATACAACATGCCGCATTGCGGGATCGAGGTTTTCCTCGGCAAGGGATTCTGCGTGGTCGGGGGAGAAGTGGCAACCCGAGCCTACGTGGACGTGGAAAAGATCGTCCGGGACACGGTCCTCGGGATCGGCTACAACGACTTCTGCCTCGGTCTCGACGGAGGCTCCATGGGCGTGCTCAACGCCATCATCCCCCAGTCGCCGGACATCAACATCGGCACCCGCGCCAACCTCGGCAAGTTCAAGGAGATCGGGGCAGGGGACCAGGGAATCATGTACGGGTATGCCTGCTCGGACACCCCCGAGTTGCTGCCGCTGCCCTATGTTCTCTGCAATCGCATGATGCGCGTCTTCGAGGAGACGAAACACCCCTACTTCGCACCGGACGGCAAGGGCCAGGTCAGCGTGGAATACGACGAGAAGACGGGAAAACCGCTGCGGGTGGTCAAGGTTCTCATGTCCAACGCCGTGGACTACCGGCATGTGGGCAAGGGCAAGAAGAAAGACGTCGAGGCGGTTGCGAGGAAGATGTGCTTTGACGTCCTGGGGGACTGGATCGACAAGAAGACGGAGTTCCTCTTCAACCCCACGGGAGAGTGGCAGGCCATCCATTCCTGCAGCGCCGCCGATTCCGGCGTCACGGGACGCAAGCTCGTCGTCCAGTTCTACGGCGGCTTCCCGGGCGCCCAGCTCGGGGGCGGGTCCGTCATGAACAAATCCCCCGAGAAAGTCGACTGCTCCGCCGCATTCGGCGCGCGCTACGCGGCAAAAAACATCGTTGCGGCAGGGCTCGCCGAGAAGTGCTCCATCCAGCTCTCCTACGCCATCGGCGTGGCGCGGCCCTTCTCGATCTACGTGAACACGTTCGGGACGGGAAAACTCTCCGATCGCAAGCTCGAGCAGATCATCACGAAAGTTTTCGATTTCACCCCGGCCGGCATGATCAAGCAGTTCAACCTGCTCGACGGCAACGTCTACCGCAAGCTCCCGAGGACCTTCTTCATGGACAAGTTCGCCTGGGAGAAAACGGACAAGGTCAAGGAGCTCCGGCAGTTCATCAAGGCCTGATGGGGAGACCCGGTCACAGAAAGACAGGCCGGGCGCCGAGGAAAACACCGTTCAACTCGAAAGGGAACTCATGGATTACGACGTCAAGGACATCAAGCTGGCGGAGCAGGGAAAATTGAGCGTGGAATGGGCCTACAAGAGCATGCCCGTTCTGGCCCTGATCCGGAAGCGTTTTGCGAAAGAAAAACCCCTCAAGGGTCTCAGGCTGGGCGCCTGCCTCCATGTCACCACGGAGACGGCGAGCCTCATGGAAACCCTCAAGGCGGGGGGTGCCGAGGTGCGGCTCTGCGCGTCGAACCCCCTGAGCACGCAGGATTACGTGTCCGCCTACCTGGTCAAGTACCACGACATCCCCGTCTATGCCATCAAGGGAGAGGACACGGAAACCTACTACCGGCACATCATCTCCGTGCTCGACATGAAGCCGCACATGACGATGGACGACGGCGCGGACCTCGTCTCGATGATCCACTCGAAGCGCAAGGACCTGATCAAGGGCATCCTCGGAGGGACGGAAGAGACGACGACGGGCGTCATCCGCCTGAGGGCCATGGCGAAAAGCGGGGTTCTGCGGTTCCCCATCATCGCCGTCAACGACGCCCAGACGAAGTATATGTTCGACAATCGGTACGGCACGGGCCAGAGCACCATTGACGGGATCATCCGCGCCACAAACCGTCTGGTGGCAGGCTCGGTCTTCGTCATCTGCGGTTACGGCTGGTGCTCCCGGGGTCTGGCGATGAGGGCTCATGGCCTTGGGGCCAATGTGGTCGTAACCGAGGTGGACCCGCTGAAGGCCCTCGAGGCCGTCATGGACGGCTACCGCGTCATGCCCATCGCCGAGGCCGCCGAGATCGGCGACTTTTTCTGCACGCTGACCGGCGATATCAACGTGATCCGGCAGGAGCATTTCGTCCGGATGAAGGACGGGGCCATCGTGTCCAACTCGGGCCACTTCAACGTGGAGCTGGACCTGGAAGGGCTCAGGGGCGTCACGAAGAAGACGAGAAAGCTCCGCGAGTTCGTCGAAGAGTTTACCCTGAAGAGCGGCAGGAGGGTCTACATCCTCGGCGAGGGGCGTCTCATCAACCTGGCCGCCGCCGAGGGTCACCCTTCGAGCGTCATGGACATGAGCTTCGCCAACCAGGCCCTCTCGGCGGAATACCTGGCCAAGAACGTCAAATCCCTGAAGAAGCAGGTCTATTCGGTTCCCCAGGACATCGACAAGGAAATCGCCCGGCTCAAGCTCGCGGCCATGGGCGTCCGGATCGACACGCTGACCCCGGAACAGGAAAAATACCTGCACTCGTGGGAGATGGGCACGTAACAGGGTTCAGGGCACCGGGTCCAGGGTACAGGGAAAAACAGACAGAAAAAAAGGATCAGGGAAGTCCCCTGGTCCTTTTTTTTCTTCCCTGAACCCTGTACCCTGACCCCTGTACCCTCTTTGCAGGGCCTCCGGCCCTATGTATTGACCCGCCGGAACATGACCACGGCTACCACACCCAGGATGACATTGGTGGCCCAGGCAGCGACAACGGGCGGGCAGGGTGCCCGATCGGCCCAGGGAGAGGGTGAAGGCAAAGACGATCCAGTAGGAAAACCCGATGATGACCCCGATGCCGATCCCCTGGGCAATCCCGCCGCTTCGCTCTGAGCGCATGGGAAAGGCCACTCCGATCAGGGCCAGGATGAGACTGACGAAGACAAAAGCGATTTTCCCATGCAGGTCCGTCTCATATCGCGTTGCGTCATAGCCCTCCTGTCGGAGCTTTCTGATGTAGTTTCTCAGCTCCCGAAAGCCCATCTGGTCGGCGCTTTTCTGGACGATCTGGAAATCTTCAGGCCTTTCGGCGATATCGACGTCAAGCGTTGGCAGGCGTTCGATAACCGGGAAGTCCTTGCCGGCAAAGGTCGTCCGCAGGACATCCCTCAGTTCCCAGCGATCCCCTTTCCAGAGGGCTTCGCGCGCGTCGATCCTCGAAAGCAGGTTGAATCGGGCATCGAGGTAGCTGATCGTGACCCCCTTCAGCCGATTCTCTGCCGGAGCGAAGAGCTTGAAATTGTAGATGGCATTCTGACTCTTGTACCAGATCTGGTTCTCCTTAAAGGCCCCCCATTCCTTCTTCTTCTGGACCTCGACGTACTTGATGTATTCGGCCTGCCAGTTGGCCGCCGGGGTCACAAATTCGTTGAGCAGGAAATTCAGCCCGCAGGCAAGCAGTGCGAAGGCCACTACGGGCCGGGCGATGCGGTAAAGACTGATCCCGTTGGCCTTCATGGCGACGATCTCGTGGTTGCGCGAGAAGAGCCCGAAGGTGATGAGGGCAGGCCAGCAGGACGCAGGCAGGCATCATCGTGGGCCACGACGGACGGCACGGTGTAGAGGTGGTAGGAGACGATCTGGGCAAGGGTGGCGTTGTTGCTGAGGAACATCCGGATCCGCTCGAAGAAGTCGATCACCAGATAGAGGCACAGGAACGCCAGGAGGACGAAGAAGAATGTCAGGATGAATTCACGGGCGATGTAGCGATCGAGGACCGTCATGGCGTCACCTCTCCCGCTTTCCGAGCGGGCAGCCACTTCGGGGTGATTTCGCGTTCCCGGGCCCTCATGAAGTAGACGTAGAGCCCCGCCGACATGAACAGGACATTGGGCGTCCAGACCCCGATGACGGGCGGGATCTTCCCGGTTTCTCCGAGGGCCTTCCCGTAGAGAAGAAACACGTAATACACCATGACCAGCGCAAGGCCGATGGTGAACCCCCTCATCTTTCCCGAACGGCTCGACTGGATCCCCAGCGGGATGCCGAGGATCGCGAAGATGAGGCAGGTGAAGGGGCTGGCCAGGCGCTGGTTGAACTCGATGATCAGCTCGCGCCTCGAGGGGCCATCGGGTTCGGGATGGTCGATCCGATCGCGGAGATCCCACAGGGTCATCTCGTCGATCTTGCTGAACTTGACGCGCTTCTCGTCGGCGGCGGACCCCTTGAAGTCGAGACGCACGTCGTAGGTGCTGAAGTCCACTTTCTTGTAGTTCTTGAACTCGGGGTCCACGGTGTGGATGCTGCCGTTCTCCAGGCGCAGCGTGACCGTCATGGATTCGGGATTCGAGACAAGGGTGCCCTTCGAGGCGATGATCGTGCTGGGTTCGTCGGCGGTGGTCTCCTCGTACAGCAGCACCCCTTCCATGGAATCGCCGTTCACGGGGATCCGGTCTGCGTAGATGACGATGCCCCGGAAATCGTCGTTGAAGACCTTTTCCTTGATCCCCACACTGGCCTTCTGCTTCACGACCCGGAAGAGGAGGTTCTTGGCCTCCAGGTTGCCTTTCGGGATAAGAAAAAAGCTCGTCAGGGCCGCCATGATGAAGGCAATCAGGGCCGCCGCCAGAACGGGGGCGGCGATCTGGTGGAGGCTCAACCCGCAGGCCTTGAGAACGGTGTACTCGTTGTCCCGCGACAGCCGGCCGATCCCGATCAGAATGGCGATGATGAGGGCAAGCGGGATCGTGAAGAGCAAAAGCGCCGGCATGAGGTAGAGGATCAGCTTCAGGATGTCCGTAAAGTCGACCCCCTTGTTGATCATGAGGTCGACGAGGCTGAGGATTCGCCCCATGATCAGCACGAAGGTGAAGACAAAGAGGGTCATGAGAAAGGGGTAGAGGACCTCTTTGAATATGTAACGGTTCAGGATGCTGAACATGCCTTTATGCCGCCCCGGGCGATGAGCCCGACCCGGCGGGCTGGAATCCCGCGGATCCGATCTGTTCAAGTATCAGTTTTTTCTTTATTAATCCAACATAATCCTGTAAATCAACGATTACTTTCTTGCCCGTGAAGGAGCCCCTCTCAGGAGGGCGGGCGCGACAGGAGATGAGCCATGATCGATCTGCACATGCATTCCCTTTTCAGCGACGGGGAGCTGATCCCGTCGGAACTGGCCAGGCGTGCGGCCGTTGCGGGGTACCGCGCCTTGGCCATCACGGATCATGCCGATCACTCCAACTTCGACTTCATCCTCTCGAGGGTGTCGCAGGTTTGCGGAAAGCTTTCCGAGGCCTATGGCCTCTTCGTCCTCCCTGGGATCGAGATCACCCACGTCCCGCCCCGGTGGATTCCCGCACTCGCGAAAGAAGCGAGGAAGGCCGGGGCAAAGATCATCGTCGTGCACGGGGAAACCCTGGTGGAACCTGTTGCGGAAGGGACGAACCTCGCAGCCGTCCAGTCGGATATCGACATCCTGGCCCACCCGGGTCTCATCGACGAGGACTCGGTGAAGCTTGCCGCCAAGGCGGGCATCCATCTGGAGATCTCCACTCGCAAGGGTCACTGCCTGGGTAACGGGCATGTGGCGGTCCTGGCACGCAGGCATGGCGCTGCCCTGGTGATCAACACGGACACCCATTCGCCCGGTGATCTTGTCAACCGCGAGTTTGCCCGCCGGGTCGCGCGCGGCGCCGGGATGACTGAGGCGGAGACGGCAAAAGCGTTCAGGAATTCGGAAGAGATCGTTCGCAGGGTCACATCGACACCTGCAAAAACCGGCAAGCCGCGGAAGAGGGGATGAGGTCCGTCTTTTTTTCCGATGCTCACCTCAGAGGAGCCGACGACGAGGGTTGCGGCCTGCTGCTGAGCTTTCTCCGGGATGCATCGCGAAACCTGGACCACCTGTTTATCGTGGGCGACCTGTTCGACTTCTGGTTCTCGAAGGGCGGAGTCGTCTACCCCGGCTTTCAGCCCGTGATCGACGAACTGGCGGCGATGCAGGGCAGGGGCGTAAAGATTCATCTCTTCGAGGGGAATCACGACTTCTACCTTGCCCACTATTTCACCCGCTGCCACGGCATCGAGGTTTTCACGGATGAGACCCTTCTGCGTCTGGACGGCAAACAGATCTACATCGCACACGGAGACCTGGTGGACGAGACGGACAGGGGCTACCGTCTGCTTCGCAGAGTGTTGAGAAGCCGCTTTTTTTTCGGACTCCAGAGGCTGCTGCCGCTTTCCCTGCTGTGGCGGTTTGCCAGGCTGAGTTCCGATGCGAGCAAAGAGTATCTGGCAAAGCCCCAGGAGGGGCTGGCCACCAAGATGGAGGCCTTCGCCCTGGAGAAATTCGAGGAGGGCATCGACGCGGTCATACTCGGTCACTGCCACCTGCCGGCAATCAGGACGCACACCGTCGGTGCCGGGCAGCGGCATTTCGTCCTTCTGGGCGACTGGCTCAATCACCGGTCTTATCTTGTCATGGACAGCGGGGTCTTCGATCTCTGCTATTACGTCGGCAAGCCCTTTTAGGCTGCTCGATTGCCGTCCTGCGGGCACCTCGCCCGGGAGAGACAAAAAATCTGGACAGGGGTTCCGGAATGTGTTAGCAAATGCTCTTTAAATTTCAGGGAAAAGGTCCATGAATTTCGGCGGGATCGATCCAGAATACGAAGCACTCGAAAAGGCGGCCTTTGTCGTTGTCCCTGTGCCGTATGATCTGACGACGACTTACCAGGGAGGGGCCCGCAAGGGGCCTTCAGCCATCCTCGAGGCCTCGTGCAATATGGAGCTCTATGACGAAGAGCTCGATGCGGAGACCTACAGGGCGGGAATCCACACCCTGGCGCCTCTGGAGGCCGTCGCAGCAGGGCCGGAAGGCATGCTCGATCGTGTCGAGAAAGCCGTAACGGGCGTTCTCGAGACGGGAAAGATTCCCGTCATGTTGGGCGGCGAGCACAGCATAACGCTCGGGGCCGTCCGGACCGTCCGGAAGCGCTATCCGAAGCTTTCGGTGCTGCACCTGGATGCCCATGCCGACATGCGGGCCGCTTATCAGGGGACTCCGTTCAGCCATGCCTGTATCGGCAGAAGGATGAAGGAGCTCTGCCCGGTGGTGCAGGTCGGTATCCGGAGCATGAGTGTCGAAGAGGCCGCCTATATCCGCAAGGTACGCATCCCGCGTTTTCACGGCTGCGGCGATACGAAAGGACAGGGGCTGGGTCAGCAAGGTCCTTCGCCACCTATCGAGGGATGTCTATATCAGTGTCGACCTGGACGCCTTCGACCCCTCGGTGATGCCGGCAACAGGGACCCCTGAGCCAGGGGGAATGCTATGGCATGACGTTCTCGATGTGATCCGGGAGGTCTGCCGGAAGCGGCGCATCGTCGGGTTCGACATTGTCGAACTGGCGCCCATCCCCGGTATGGTGGCTCCGGACTTCCTGGCGGCCAGGCTTGCTTACAGAATGATGGGCTATTTGTCGAAAAAATCCTGATAAAGGAGAGGATGCGTGAATATCTGGGTACCCAAAAAGATCTTCTTCACCAAGGGTGTCGGGAACCACAAGGAAGAGCTTCACTCTTTCGAGCTGGCCCTCCGGAACGCGGGCATCGAGAAATTCAACCTGGTATACGTTTCGAGCATCTTTCCTCCGGGCTGCAGGATGATCTCCAAGGCGAAGGGGCTGCAGGAAAAGCATCCCGGGGAGATCACCTACTGCGTCATGAGCCGCTGCTCAAGCAACGAGCCCTACCGGATGCTGGCAGCCTCCGTCGGTTGCGCCATTCCGGCCGACACCTCGCAGTATGGCTACATCAGCGAGCACCACGCATACGGGCAGCCGGAAAAGCCGGCCGGTGACTACGCAGAGGATCTGGCAGCCGCCATGCTGGCCTCCACACTCGGTATCGATTTCGACGTCGACAAGAGTTGGGACGAAAACAAGGAAATCTTCAAGATCAGCGGGAAAATCGTTCGGACGCGAAACGTGACGCAGTCCGCCATCGTCCCGAGAAAAGGCGGGTGGACGACCGTTGTCGCTGCCGCTGTCTTTGTCTTCTAAACGGCCGGAAGGCCGCTTTCATTGCGGGATACCGGAAATAGACCTTGACTTATAGGTCATCGACGCATATTATAACATGATACGACGCGGGGTGGAGCAGTCAGGTAGCTCGTTGGGCTCATAACCCAAAGGTCGGTGGTTCGAATCCATCCCCCGCTACCAGAAAACAAAAGGGGCCGAGAGCAATCTCGGCCCCTTTCCTTTTATGCTGAAGCTCCGTTTCTCAGCGCTGCACCTTGTAATATTGCATAGCCTCTGGGATCAGGGACTCGATGTTGCGGATTCTGGACTCCGGGGCAGGGTGCGTGGAGAGGAATTCAGGCGGTCGGGAGCCGCCTTTGGCATTCATCCGTTGCCACAGGACAATGGCCCCGCGGGGATCGTAGCCTGCCTTGGCCATCAGGATCAGCCCGATGTGGTCGGCTTCCGACTCATGGACGCGGCTGTAAGGGAGCAGGAACCCGACCTGGGTCCCCACGCCGTAGGCCTGCATGAAGATGTTCGAAGTGGCCCCGGGATTTCCGGCCAGCGCCAGGGAAAGCCCGATGGCGCCGAATTGTGTCAGCAGCCCCTGGCTCATTCGCTCGTTACCGTGCTTGGCGATGGCGTGGGCCACCTCGTGCCCCATGACGACGGCAAGCCCGTTCTCGTCCTGAGAGATGGGAAGCAGGCCCGTGTAGACGGCCACCTTGCCTCCAGGCATGCACCAGGCGTTGACCGTTTTGTCGTCCTCGATCAGATTGAATTCCCACTTGTAATTCCGGACGTCTTCCCCCTGGCCCTTTTCATTCAACAGCTGCTCCGAGGCCGTCGCGATCCGTTGTCCGACGCGGCGCACCATGTTTACCTTGACCATATCCGTCGAGAGTTTCGACTTCTTCAAAACCTGGCTGTACTCCTGGTAGCTCATTGTCGCAAGCTCGGAATCCGGGACGAGATGCAGACCACGTCGCTCCGTCACGGGGGCGGTGGCGCAGGAAGAAAGAAAAAGCAAAAGACAAAGCAGGATGGCTGATTGTCGGAAAAGACGGATCGGCTTGCGCGGCGCTGCTACCATGTCAACACCTCCCTGTCCATTCAGGATTCTACATTTCACCATATTACAAAAATATCTGGAAACGAAAAGAGGCGCATCGAGGGAGAACGGCAAACGGACGTTCATGAATGGAAGAGGAGAAATCCCCCGGTGAACGGGTGAGCCTGCCTTGCGGAATTACGATAGAAGGACTGTGGGGCACCCTCTTTCTTCTCGGCTGTCTCCGTCGAGATAAAGATCCCCCTGGCAACAAACTGGCCTTTCTTCTCGATATATTTTACGGTTGCCCGTGTACCCGGAGGGATGTCGGAAGGCTTGACGGTATCGAGGTCTATTTTTACAACCGTGTTGTCGTCGAATTGAACCTCCAGATCCTCGTCCCTGAATCTCACGGTGATCGTCTTCGTTTTGGAATTGACGGCAAGAACCTCGCCCGACAGGTGCCTTACACGTACCGTTTTCTTTTGTTCGGCGGATTTCTTTGTGCTCGAGGTGACGACCTTGCCGGGTGTCTTTTCCGGAGGCTGACCGCAGGCCACATAAAGCAGGCCGATTGAGATCAAGGCTGACAGGATGAGGAATCGGATTTTCACCGGCTCTCCTTGGATAAAAGATGTTACGCGTCAGTCCGGCAGGATGATTTCGATCCTGAAGCGAGCAGTTTGGTCTTTTTCGCGGAAAAGCTAAGCTACCCGAGGGGCATCGATCTCTCGATGCCCCTCCGGTAAGCCTGTCTTGATATGTTAGATCGGGTAGCTTACTTCTTCTCGGGGGCCTTCTTCTCTTCAGCCTTCGGAGCCGGAGCAGCCTCCTTCTTGGCATCCTTCTTGGGCTCGGCCTTCTTCTTGTCAGCTTTCTTCTTGTCGGCCTTCTTGGCGTCCTTCTTGGGCTCGGCCTTCTTGTCGGCTGCCTTGGCCTTGTCGTCGACCTTCTTGTCAGCAGCCTTGTCAGCGGGAGCCGCTGCCTTTTCCTGGGCCGGCTTTGCTGCCGGAGCCGCCTGGGCGAAGCACAGACCCGTCGTCGCCACCACGAACATCGTGGCAAACAGGATTGCGAGAACCTTCTTCATTTGTTTTCACCTCCTTTCCGTTGAACTTGATCGATACTATATCAAGGAGCATGCCACCGGACGCATTCAAATATAAGTGAATGATTATGTATACTTATAAAAGATGTTCCCCTTTTGTAAAATATTATTTTACGTTATTCAAACGCGACATCCTAATTTTGGATAGTCCTGACATAATTCGGAAAAAAACAGGTTCTTTTCAAGGTCCTGTTACGCATTTGGAAATCGAACGACACTGCATTCGTTGATCGTGAAGGGGATTTGATAGTGCGGATGCAATGATTGCGGAGTGATTAAGACGACTTGAATCATTCGAAGGCAACGATGAGCGGGGGAACGTTGTCTGTTAAAAGGAAAACGTAAGGAAAATCAAAAGAAGAAGGGGTACCGGCTTACCGGTACCCCTTTAAGACACTGACTCATATTATGAAGCCAGATGTGCTTACTTCTTCTCGGGGGCCTTCTTCTCTTCGGCCTTCGGAGCCGGAGCAGCTTCCTTCTTGGGAGCCTCCTTCTTGGCATCCTTCTTGGGCTCGGCCTTCTTCTTGTCAGCCTTCTTCTTGTCGGCCTTCTTGGCGTCCTTCTTGGGCTCGGCCTTCTTGTCGTCAGCCTTCTTCTCGGGAGCCGGAGCAGCCTCCTTCTTCTCGGGAGCCTTTGCAGGAGCGGCCTGGGCGAAGCACAGACCCGTCGTCGCCACCACGAACATCATGGCAAACAGGATTGCGAGAACCTTCTTCATTTGTTGTCACCTCCTTCCGGTGTGTTTTGTGCTGAAACTTTACAAGGACCGTGCCAGAAGCCACACGAGACATATAATCAATATAATCAAGCAGTTGAAAATAACGCAGCGGTTGGACTTCGAGTGGAATTTACAATTACAGGAACAAACTTACCATTTCCGGAAAGTCAAAACTAATTTGGGAATGATGTTGCATTATTTGGAGGGCGGATTACATTATTTAAAAAATGAGAGGTCAGTCATGGGCCGACCGGTTCATCCCATATTTATCCCAGCGATATGCAAAAGCCCGGTAACTCATGTTCAGGAGACGCGCGGCCCGGGCGCCGACGTTGTTTGCCTTTTCCATCGCTTTCTTGAGCAGGTCCCGCTCAAGCTCCTCATAGCTGATCCCACCGTCGGGAAGGTTCTCCTTGAGGATGAACCTGAGGGATTCACGATTTGCAGGGTCATCCAGCTCATACTTTTTCCAGCTGTACCAGAAAGCATCATAATTGATATCCAGAAGCCTGGCGGCCTTTGCAAGCACATTGCTGGATTTCGCCATGGCCTTCACGAGAAGCTCCTTTTCCAGCTCCTCGAGGTCGATCCCCTCGTCGGGGATCTCGATGCCCATGGCAGGCCGCGGTGCCGTTCTCAGTTCCCCCCGGATGTCACCGAGGCCGATCGTGTCGGACTCACACATCAAAACGGCCTTTTCCAGGACGGACTGGAGTTCGCGGACATTGCCCGGCCAGTTGTAGTGGATGATCGCCTTCATCGCCCCGTCATCGATTTTTAAAATGTTTTTAGCGACATTGTGATTGAACTTCTGCAGAAAGAAGTTTACGAGATCGGGGATATCTTCCCTGCGATCCCGGAGCGGGGGCATCTGGATGGTCACGACCTTCAGGCGATAAAAGAGGTCTTCCCTGAAGTGACCGTTTTTCATCTCTATCTGGAGGTCCTTGTTCGTGGCGGAGAGGATCCGGACGTCGACCTTGATGGACTCGCGGCCCCCGACACGCATGATCTCACGCTCCTGCAGGACCCTGAGGATCTTGGCCTGGGTCATCATGGGGAGATCGCCGACTTCATCGAGGAAGATCGTGCCGCTGTTCGCCGCCTCGAAGAGCCCTTTCTTGCGCTGGGTGGCACCGGTAAAGGCGCCGGGCTCATAACCAAAGAGTTCGCTCTCGAGTAACGTCTCCGGGATGGCGGCGCAGTTGATGGCCATGAAGGCCTTCTCGCGGCGGCCGCTGTTGTAGTGGATGGCCTTGGCGATCAGTTCCTTGCCGGTGCCGCTTTCGCCCAGGATGAGGACCGTGGCGGGGCTGTCGGCCACTTTCCGGATGATGTGGATGACGTCCTTGATCGCCTTGGAGTGGCCGATGATCCCCTGGATGCTGAACATGTCGTTCAGGGCCCTGCGCAGTTCGAGGTTGCGCTGCATCAGCTCCTTGCGCTCCGTGGCACGCCGGATGGCAAGGAGCACGACCTCCTTGTCGAGCGGTTTCGTCAGGTAGTCGAAGGCGCCTTTCTTCATGGCATCGACTGCAGAGTCGATGGTCCCGAAGGCGGTCATGATCAGCACCGTCGGGACCTGCTTTAACCCCTTGAGCTTCTCGAGGAGATCGATGCCGTCCATCTTCCCCATCTTGAGGTCCGAGAGCACCACGTCCGGTTCGTATGTCCTGGCCAGCTTCAAGGCTTCCTCGCCGGAGGCGGCCGAGTAGGTCTCATATCCCTCATCGGAAAGGATGGTCTTGAGGATGTCGCGCTGGAGGGGTTCGTCGTCTACGATCAGGATGACCGCCATGAATTGTCGTCTCCTTAAACAACCGTTGTCCGATCCGTGGTCCGTTTCAGAGAGAGGGAGGCTGATCGTCACCTCGCTGCCCTGACCCTCGGTGCTCACGAATTCGATCTTTCCGCCGTGCTCCTCGATGACTCGCTTCGTCATGGCAAGGCCCAGGCCGAGCCCCTGGCTCTTGGTCGTGAAGAAAGGCTCGAAGATCCGCGTGAGGTTCTCTTTCGACACACCGATTCCCGTGTCGCTCAGGCGAAGCACAAACCATCCGTTCCGTCCTTCCGTCGCGATCGTCAGCGATCCGCCGCCCGGCATGGCCTGGAAGGCGTTGTTGACCACGTTGAAGAGGCAGCTTTTCATGAGTTCCGCATCCATCCGGAGTCTGCGGCAGGGCCTCATAGCGCTCAATGATCTGGATATGGTCGGATTCCGCCTTGGCCTTCACGATCTCGACGACATCGGCGAGCAACTCCTGCGTCTGAACGGGCTGAAGATCGAGTTTCAGGGGCTTTCCGTAGTCGAGGAAATCACGGACGAGCCGGTCGAGCCGATGGATCTCTCCTTTCATGCTCTCGACGAGCTTTACAAACCCCTCGGCCTGGGCGCCGTCCTGGGGACGGTATTTCGTCCTGATGTGATCGATGCTGAGGCTGATGAAGTTCAGCGGGTTGCGGATTTCGTGAGCGATCCCCCGTGCGAGCTGCCCCACGGCGGAGAGGTGCTCCGCTTCCCGGAGCCGCTCCTCGAGACGCCTCTGCTCACGGAGCTTTTGAACCATGTCGTTGAAGCTCCGGGTCAGATCCCCGATCTCATCTTTGCGGTCCACCGGCAGATTCTGGTCGAGATCGCCGGCCGCCACTTTACGGGCTGCCGCTACGACATTGTGAATGGGTCCTGTGTACCAGATGGACAGGAATGTCGAGATCACGATGCCGATGGCGAATACAGACAGGGCCGCTATGATTCGCATGGTCGTGTTCCGTCTCATGGTCTCCTGGAGGCTCTCGACGTTGATCTGAAGATGGATATAGCCATAATGGGCCTGGCCGGCGATGACGGGGATGATGACGTTGTAGGCCTTGCCCTCCTGATCTACGGCGGGTTCCCCGAGTTCGGCTTTGATGATGAGTTCCTTCTTTTTCTGGCTCACCGGCGTGCCGACCTTGTTGGGGTTTGTGCTGGCGATGATCTCGTCGGCATTGCTGATGATGGAGATCTCCTTGATCCCCTTGGTCTTGAGCGAGGTCAGGTACTGCTCCAGGCGCGTCTCGCTTGTTGCCCCCCCGGTCACCTCCTCGACGCCCACCTGCACGGCCTGGGCCAGCTCCGCCGTCTGGCTTTCGATCTGGGCCAGCATGTTCTTCTCGGACTGCCAGTAGATGGTGATCAGGGTGACCAGCAGGATCGCGGTCAGGAAGAGCATCATGAAGATGAGCTTCTTGGTGAGGGAAAGGTTGAGGAAAAAGGTCTTGAACATCCTTCTGAATCCGTCATCCTCCTGCCTGATGATTCCGTCAATGGATCGGGCCCGGGGGCGGGACTTCCCGCTCCGTACCGGACTCACCCTTAGCATCAATGGAGGGCGCCTGTCAACGCCGCAGCGTGGGCTCACGTTGGGCAGCGTGCCCGGACTCTTCCATTGATTTTTCCCCGGGGGCCTTCTATAATCGGGACCCGCTTCGGTTGATGTTTCCCGCTTCCAGGGCAGGAGAAGCCGCCGTGACCCTTCTTTCGACGAGTCCTTTCCAGAAACATCGGGACCGGTGGATCACCCCCATCGTGGTGGTGCGATTCTCCGTCCTGTCTTTCCTGCGAAACCGGGATCTTCACACAGCCGCCACGCTGGCCTTCTATGGCGTGTTCGCCCTGATTCCCCTGTGCCTGGCCGTCATGTTTCTTCTCAGCCAGTTTTTCGTTTCCTCTCAGCGGGTGAGCCGGGCAATCGAGCACCTGATCATCCAGATCGTTCCGCAGTACTACGAGATCATTCTCCGCGAGGTCTTCATCCTGGCGGAAACGATAACCTTCGGCTTTATCGGCTTTATCCTGCTGCTCTGGTCCATCGTCCCCCTGGTCAGCACGATCCGGACCGGTTTCATCAACGTCTTCAAGACGGAACGCACGGCAGGATTTGTCCGGGAAAAACTCATCGACTTCGGTTCCGTCCTTCTCTTTCTGCTGCTGTTCATCGGGCTCGTGGGGGCCGAGATTCTCTACGCCACGGCCCTGGGCGACTACCTCGACCAGAAGAGCGGCCTCCCGGTCCTGCTGAACGCGGCGGTGCCCCCGCTTGCAGCGGCTCTGTTCCTCGCGATTTTTTTCCTGGTCTTTTCCCCGGTCCGTCTCGAGGGATGGAATATCCTCGTGAGCGCGATTTTCACCGCCGGACTCTGGTCGGTCGTGCGCCCGCTTTTCGTGGCGTTTTTGCAGTACAATCCAGACTACGGTCTCACGTTCGGCTCTCTCAAGGCGATCTTCGTCCTGATCGTCTGGGTCTACTATACCTTTGCCGTGATCCTGTTCGGAACGGAGCTCCTGGCCAATATCCGCCGCAGGGAGGCCCTTTTGCTGTCGCGGTTTTTCGAGGACAGAAAATCCGATGAGGCCCCGTTTCCCGTCGTGCCTTCACGCTTCATCCGGTCCCACGAGCCCGGCGAAGTGATTTTCGAGGAAGACAGCACGGGCCGGGAGATGTTTTACATCCTGTCAGGCTCTGTCCGCATCCTCAAGAAGGGTCACCTGCTCAGGGAGATGGTGGCCGGAGACTATTTCGGGGAGATGGCCATGCTCAGCCAGGTCCCGAGAACGGCAGCGGCCGTGGCAGCCGCCCCGGACACCCGGCTCGTGGCCATTTCGGAGTCCAATCTCGAAACCATCCTGAGGGAGAATCCAAAGATCGTGGTCTCTTTTCTCAAGGAGATGTCCGGCCGACTCAGGTCGGTCAATGAAAAGGTTGACGATTGTTCAGAAAGGAAGGAAATCCCATGAAAATCGCCGTTTCCTCGACAGGACCCGAGCTGCACGACCTCGTGGACCCCCGTTTTGGCCGCTGTCGTTATTACATCTTCTACGACGTCAGCACGGGCTTGCACGCGTCAAAAGAAAATACAGCCGGCATGCATTGAATCACCCGCGGGACGGCTACCGGGAATCTCGTGGCCGGCGAAAACGTGGGTTGCGTCATCACGGGGCATATTGGGCGCAAGGCGGCGGCAGTGCTGAAAGGGGCAGGGGTGAGAATTTTCCTTGGCGCCTCGGGACCGGTGAAATCCGCCATCGAGGCCTTCAAGGACGGCAGGCTCGAGGAGAAAATCTGATTCCTGAACAGAAAGCCCCATCACCTGAACACGGGATGGGGCTTCTTCCATTTTTTACCCTGGACCCGGTACCCTGTACCCGATACCCTGTTTTAGAAGGAGTGCTCCGGTCCGGGGAACGTCCCCTTCTTCACCTCGTCGATGTACTGTGTGACGGCGCCTTTGATCTGCACGTTCAGGTTTGTATACTTCTTGACGAACTTCGGCGTGAAACGTTCGAAGAGCCCCAGCATGTCGTGAACCACGAGGACCTGGCCGTCGCAGTGCACCCCGCCGCCGATCCCGATCGTAGACATGGAGAGCGAAGCCGTGATCTTCTCCGCGAGCTGAGCGGGGACACACTCCAGCACGATGGAGAACGCGCCGGCATCCTCGAGGATCTTGGCATCTTCCAGAAGCCTCATCGCCGAGGGGTGATCCTTGCCCTGGACCTTGTAACCGCCGAGCTGATGCACGGACTGCGGCGTGAGTCCGATGTGGCCCATGACGGGAATGCCCGCCTGGGCGATCCTCCGGGTGACTTCGGCGACCTCGCGGCCGCCTTCGAGCTTCACGCCGTGAGCGCCGGCTTCCTGCATGAAGCGTCCCGCATTGCGGACGGCCTCCTCCGCGGAAACCTGATAGGACATGAACGGCATGTCGCCGATCACCATGGCCCGGTTCACGGCCCGCGTGACGGCCTTCGTGTGATGGATCATGTCCTCCATCGTCACGGGCAGGGTGCTGTCGTAGCCCAGAACCACCATCCCCAGCGAATCCCCCACGAGGATGACATCGATCCCGGCCTCGTCCATGGCGGCCGCCGTCGGGTAGTCATAGGCCGTCAGCATGGAGATCTTTTCTCCCTTTTTTTTCATGTCCCGAACCGTCGCCGTGGTGACCCGTGTGATTTTAACCTGAGTGCTCATCCTCCCTTACCTCCCTTCAGAATCGAGCGGATTTCCGCCAGTTTTTCTTCCTTCACCTGTCCCTTGCGGGCGGCCACCTCCACCGTGAAAAGACCCATCTCGCGATAGAGCTTCAACAGCAACGGGAAGCGTTTCCGGAACCCGCTGAGGTGTTTTCGCACGGTTCCCCCGTCGCCCCTCGCAATCGGCCCCGTCAGCGAGGCGATCGTTCCCTTGCTTTCGATATTAACGAACGTTCCCTTTACCAGGGGCCAGAAGGCCCGGAGCGCCTCCTCGCGGGAAAGTCCGATGCGCCCGTAGATCTCCTCTACGAGAAACATGAGCGTCACGAGGTAATTCGATGCCATGCAGGCCGCCGCATGGTAGAGGGCCTTATCCTCTACGGAAACGCGAAAGGGCCTGCCGCCGAGATCCTCGACGATCCGGCAGGACCAGGGCCAAATCTCCTCATCGGCCGTAATGCCGAAGGTGCTGCCCGGGATCTTTTCGATGGCGCTCTCCACATCGGCTATGGTCTGCAGCGGGTGGATGCAGGCGACGCGGGCCCCGTGGCGCTTAGCCGCCCGGAGCAGATCGAGCCCCCCGACGCCGCTGGTGTGGGCGACCTTGGCCCCTCTTCGAAACCCGCCGCCTTCGGCTACAGCCTTGCAGACGGAGGCGACGGCATCGTCTGTGGTCGTGATGAGGACGCAGTCGGCCTCGCGGGCTGCACGCACGAAATCCGTCATAGGCTCGCCCCCCGTGTAGGCAACAGCCCGCTTCGCCGATTCCAGGGAACGGCCGGCGACGGCCACGATATCGTACCCGGCCCGTCTCAGGAGATGGCCCACGGCCGTCCCGACCTTGCCGGGCCCGAGAATGGCGATGCGCTCCTTTTCCGACGTCTCTACTATCATCCGTCCCCCAAAGTAAAAAAGCCTTCCCGACTGCGCAGGGAAGGCTTGTACACACCTCATCCGTAGTTGATGGCTGTCCGTCCCCGTCCCAGTCCTGCAAGTGGATCCAAGCGGTTGAGCCCTGTTAGCACGGTCGTGGACTCCTGTCAAGCACCGCTTCCGACGGGGTGGAGGACATCCCGCCACGATCTGCGGGCTAAATTGCTTGTCAACGGGGTCATGATTTCCTATAGTGATCTCAGCAAGACTGAAGGAACCCGAAATGATCCCTGTAAAACTGATGGTCTTCGATCTCGACGGCACACTGGCCGATACGGGGGCCGACCTCGCCGGCTCCGTGAATCGGACCCTCCAGTCCCTGGGAATCCCGGCACGCCCCGATCCGGAGATCCTTGGATTTGTCGGGGATGGCGTCCGCAAGCTCATTGAACGCTCTCTGGGAGATGCCTGCGGGGACCGTTTCGATGAGGCGCTGAAGCGATTCGGAGAAATCTATGCCGAACACCTTCTCGATCAAACAACCCTTTACCCCGGAGTGATGGATGTCCTTCGCCACTTCGGAGCCAAGGAGAAGGTCCTCATCACGAACAAGACCCGGGATTTCACCCTGGCCATCTGCAGCGGACTCGGAATCGCCGGATTATTCAAAGAAATCATTGCCGGGGATTCAAATGACTTCATGAAACCGGACCCCCGGCTGCTGCTGCCGCTTTTAGTGAAATTCGGGTCCGGACCCGCAGAAACCCTTGTCATCGGCGACGGTGCGAACGACATCCTGCTTGCCCGAAACGCGGGCGCCCGGAGCTGTGCATTCCTGAACGGTCTCGGAAACCGCGAAAAGCTGCTGAGCCTGGGGCCGGATTTCACCATCGAAAAAATGATCGATCTCAAAGAAATCGCCTGTTAGCCGCAAGGAAGGCATGCTGACCGAAGACATGCTCATCAAGGTCCGGAAAACGATTAAAAAGCACGACATGCTCCGAAAGGGGGATCACGTCCTTGTCGGGGTTTCGGGCGGCGCCGACTCGGTGGCCCTCCTTGCGGTGCTCGACCATCTGCGTCCCGTCTGGGGGCTCACCCTCACGGCAGCCCATTTCAACCACAAAACCAGGGCCGCCGAATCGGACCGGGACGAGGCCTTCGTTCGGACCCTCTGCAAATCCATCGGGATCGCCGTTGTTTGCAGCTCGCTCAAGGAGGGGATGAGGCCCCGAGGTCTGTCCACGGAGGATTTCCTGAGGCGGAGCCGCTACGGCTTCTTCGAGAAAGCGCGACGGAAAGCCGGGTCTGACCGGATTGCGCTGGGCCACCATCAGGGCGATCAGGCTGAGACGGTCCTCATGAACGTCATCCGGGGTGCGGGACTTGCCGGGATTTCGGGCATCCCGCCCGTGCGCAACGCAGGCGCCATCATCCGCCCGCTTATCGACTGCACGCGACGCGAGATCGTCGATTACCTTTCCGCAAAAGGGCTCTCCTTCGTCGACGACAGTTCGAATACCGACGAGCGCTTCCTGCGAAACCGTATCCGCGCGCACCTGATGCCGGAGCTGGAGAAGAGCTTCAATCCGGCCATCGGTGAAGCGCTCTGCCGTCTGGCCAATGTATTTCGGGTGGACAATGATTATATTACCCGCGAGGCTCAGCTTCGACTGGCACACTGGAGGGACGGCCGGGTGCAGGACAAGCCCCTGGAGGTGCCCATCGCAGAGATCAAGGACCTCCATCCGGCCCTGCAGCGCAGGGCGATTCTGGAAATTGCGCGGGAAATCTCCGCCGCGGATGCCGCCATCGGGTTCGAACATGTCCAAGCCGTGCTGGCCTTGGCGGGCGGCACAAACCCCGGGGGTTCACTGGATCTGCCTGGAGGGATCCTGGTCAAGAGAACGTACGGACTGCTTGAATTCCGTCAGGCCGCGCGGCCCGGAAGACGGCCCCGCAGTGGCGTGGCACCGGGGGATGCGACAGAAACATTCAGCCACGAAGTCTCCATCCCGGGCATGGTCCGAATCGCGAGCCTCGGGATCAGCATCCGGTTCCGGGAGCTCAGGCGGGTGCCGTCTGTTTTGTCGGCCCAGCGGAGGGCATACCTGGATATGGACAGGATTGCCTACCCGCTCTTCGTCCGCAGCGCGTCAGCGGGAGACCGGATTCAGCCCCTGGGAATGAAAGGAACCCGGAAGCTCAAATCGGTTTTTATCGACGAGAAGATCCCGAGGGATCAAAGGGGAACGACCCCCGTGCTGGCCGACGCCATTTCCGTCCTCTGGGTTCCGGGCGTGCGTCTCTCTGAAAGGGCCCGTGTCGGAAAGGGGACGAAACGCGTCCTGAGCGCAGAAATCGTTTGAAAATTTAACGATGTTGGTATAATTAACAGTCCTTACTACCGGGTGACAGGAATTTGGAATCTTGAGAGCCCTTTTTTCAGCCCTGCTAACCTGTGATCCGGTTTTGACTTCCAGCTTCACAACCACACTCATGGAGGATATGGAGGATTGAATCCTTTACAGAAAAATATCGCCCTGTGGCTGATCATCAGCCTCATCTTCGTGCTGCTCTACAACCTCTTCAACCAGCCGAAGAACTCCCAGGAAGGCGTCATCTTCAGCGACTTTATCGCCGCTGTTGAACAGGGCCAGGTCGTCGAGGTCAGCATCCAGGGAGAGAACGTTTCGGGGAAGTTCCTCAACGGCAAGAGCTTCAAGACCTACGTCCCCAAGGAAGCAGGCATCGTGCCGCTTCTCAAGGAAAAGGGGGTTCGGATTTCCGCCAAGCCCGCCGAGGAACAGGCGTGGTACATGACGGTGCTCATCTCCTGGTTCCCGACCATCCTGCTCATCGCCATCTGGATTTTCTTCATGCGGCAGATGCAGTCCGGGGGCGGGAAGGCCATGTCGTTCGGAAAGAGCCGCGCCAGGCTGTTGACGGACCGGTCCAAGAAGGTGACCTTCAACGACGTGGCCGGAATCGACGAGGCCAAGGCCGAGTTGCAGGAGATCATCGACTTTTTGCGCGACCCCAAGAAGTTCACCCGTCTCGGCGGCCGTATCCCCAAGGGGGTTCTCCTCGTGGGGTCCCCGGGCACCGGGAAAACGCTGCTTGCCAGAGCCATCGCCGGTGAAGCCGATGTGCCCTTCTTCACCATCAGCGGATCGGACTTCGTCGAAATGTTCGTCGGCGTCGGGGCCTCACGCGTGAGGGACCTTTTCACGCAGGGCAAGAAGAACGCCCCCTGCATCATCTTCATCGACGAGATCGACGCCGTCGGCCGTCACCGCGGAGCAGGGCTGGGAGGCGGCCATGACGAGCGCGAGCAGACCCTGAACGCCCTTCTGGTCGAGATGGACGGCTTCGAATCCAACGAGGGCGTCATCCTCGTTTCGGCCACGAACCGCCCTGATGTCCTCGACCCTGCGCTTCTGCGCCCGGGCCGTTTCGACCGTCAGGTCATCGTGTCGCTTCCCGACGTCAAAGGAAGGGAGAAGATCCTCGAAGTGCACATGCGCAAGACCATCGTTTCCGAGGACGTCGACGGGAAAGTGATTGCCCGCGGGACCCCGGGATTTTCCGGCGCCGATATCGAAAACCTCGTCAACGAGGCCGCGCTCCATGCCGCACGCCTTGGCAAGGAGAAGGTCACCATGGTGGATTTCGAGTTCGCCAAGGACAAGGTCATGATGGGCGCCGAGCGCAAGAGCATGGTCATCAGCGAGCAGGAGAAGCGGATCACCGCCTATCACGAGGCGGGCCACGCCCTCGTGGCGAGGATGCTTCCCGGTACGGATCCGATCCACAAGATCACCATCATCCCCCGCGGCAGGGCCCTGGGGCTCACCCAGCAGCTGCCCATCGATGAGAAGCACACCTATCCCAGGCGCTTCCTGCTCAACA
Organism: uncultured delta proteobacterium; assembly: GCA_963828305.1. GTDB lineage: Bacteria > Desulfobacterota > Syntrophia > Syntrophales > UBA2192 > UBA2192. The sequence goes on from CAWHEJ010000003.1 coordinate 70,135, forward strand.
GCATCTCGATCCTGCTGGGCGGCCGGGCCGCCGAGGAACTCGTCCTGGAGGACTTCACGACAGGGGCCGGCAACGACATCGAAAGGGCAACGGATCTCGCCCGGAAGATGGTCTGCGAGTGGGGCATGAGCACTCAGATGGGCCCCTTGAGCTACGGAAAGAAGGAAGAGCAGATCTTCCTCGGCCGGGAGATTGCTACCCACAAGGACTACAGCGAGGAAACGGCCAAGAGGATCGACTCGGAGATCTGCCAGATCGTCTCGGTTTGTTACGACACGTCAAAGAAAATCCTGTCGGAGAATCTCCAGACCCTTCACAGCCTCTCCGAGGAGCTGATCAAGCGGGAGGTCCTGAACTCCGAGGACCTCGACGCCATCATCAGCGGTCGCGCTCTTCCGGAACAGGAAAAGACGGAAGACCCGGAATCGATCCATTAGGAGGAGTCAACCAGGGTGCCTGGCGGCCCTGTCCGCAGGCACCCGATGCTCAAGCCCGACCAGGTGCGTTTCCTTCAACCCGGGAGCGCACCCTTTTTTTAGAGGCAACCCTTGAAGAACCGCATCCGCCCCCTTTCCGTGACATCGCTTCCCGAGGCCGAGGATTGCCTGAAAAAGATCGGTGTCGAGCCCTACGGGATTGCATCGATGGGGCCCAAGATGAGACACTGGAACCTGCTTGTCGAGGGACTGAAGCCGAAAGTGGCCAACATCATCAAGCAGGAAATGCTCTCTCTGGGCGGCGATGCCGCCGTGTCGCGCGGCACCGTCGACTGCAGCATCGAGAAGACGGACGTGCTCATCATGGGCACCGGGAAGCAGATCCTGCGCTTCATCGACAAGATCGGCCTCCAACCCTTCGGGTTGAAGGCCATCGCGTCCGATCTGAGGGAGCTTCTCCTCAACCTGTCGAAGGAGTCCTTTCAGCTGAAAACGCCCCGGCGCGTAATCGAGCTGGCGAGACGGACCCTGGTCATGGGGGTGATCAACGCAACCCCCGATTCCTTTTCTGACGGCGGCACGATCACATGCGAGGAAGAAGGGTTGCGACAGGCCATGAAATTGCTCGGCGAGGGGGCGGACATCCTCGACGTGGGCGGGGAATCCTCCCGCCCCGGCGCAGAACCGGTCCCGCTCCGGGAAGAGCTCCGCAGGGTGGTGCCGCTGATCCGCCGGATCACCCGGGAGACAGGCATCCCCGTATCCATCGACACAATCAAGGCCGAGGTGGCGCGGCAGGCCATCGAAGCGGGGGCCGAAATCGTGAACGACATCACGGCGCTCCGGGGGGATGGCAGAATGGCACGGGTGGCCGCCTCGGCGGGCGTGCCGGTGATCCTCATGCACATGCGGGGGACCCCCTCGAGCATGCAGAAAGGGGATCTCGCCTACGCATCGCTCATCGGGGAGATTCGCGATTTCCTCGAGGACCGGATCGAAAAGGCCGCTTCTTCCGGGGTTCAACCGGACAATCTGGTCATCGATCCGGGGATCGGTTTCGGCAAGAACACCGACGACAACCTCCGGCTTCTGCGTCATCTCGGGGATTTCAAGGCCCTGGGCATGCCGATCTGCGTCGGGGTGTCCCGTAAACACTTCACGGGCAAGATCACGGGGGTTACGAGACCGGCAGATCGAATCGAGGGGACCGCCGCTGCGGTGACAGCGGCCATTCTGAACGGCGCAAACATCATCCGGGTGCACGACGTCGGCATCATGAAGCGCGTGGCCGCCATGGCCGACGCCATCAGGAGGGTCCGATGATTGATGCCGTCGGGATTGACATCGCCGATGTGAAAAGGATCAAAACCTCTCTCGAGCGATGGGGGGAGAGGTTCGTGACGCGGATCTTTTCCCCACGCGAAGCGGCGTATTGCCGGCGGCACCGGGACGAGGCGCTGCGCTTTGCCGCCCGCTTTGCAGCCAAGGAAGCTTTCATCAAGTGCATGGGCTCCGCCCGGGGCATCCGCTGGCATGAAATCGAACTGCTCAACGACCGGACGGGAAAGCCGGTTTTCCGATTTTCCGAGGACATCCGGAAAAAACTGGACCGCAAAAAAATCCGAAAGGTCCACGTCAGCATTTCGCACACGGCCGAATACGCCGTGGCCTTCGTCGTCTTCGAGACGTGACAGCACGAAGGCGAAAAGCCTGCAGAGAGGATTTGATTTTGAAGCTGATTTCTGATAGTCGGGAGCAGACCCTGGAGGTGGGCCGGCTCATCGGAGCGATCCTCGAAAGAGGGGACATCGTGGCCCTCATCGGGGAGCTGGGCTCCGGGAAGACCTGCCTCACCCAGGGCATGGCGAAGGGGATCGGTGTGGCGGAAAACGTCCCCGTGGTGAGCCCCACGTTTACCCTGATCAACGAGTACCCGGGGAAGATCCCCCTCTTTCACCTCGATGTCTACCGGCTTTCGGGGCCCGGGGACCTGGAGGACATGGGCTACGAGGAGGTTTTCTACGGCGGCGGGATCATCGTGATCGAGTGGGCAGAGAAGATCCAGGACATCCTTCCGGCAAAGACCCTTTTTGTCCGCATGCGATACATCGACGAAAACACCCGGGAAATGATCCTGGAGGGACCCGGGGACATGATCAGGAAGCTCGAGAAGCTTCTGGATTAAAATTGCTCGCATCCAGTTGGCAGGAATTGAACTAAGGGAGTGAATGATCTGTCATTTTGCTCGCAACCCCCCAGCAAGCTGCGGGGGTTGCGAGTGCATTCGTTTTCAGGAGGATCGATTTCATGGCGTTGATCGTGCAGAAATACGGCGGGACGTCCGTCGCCAACTTGGAGAAGATCCGGAATGTGGCTGAGCGGGTCATCCGCGCCAAAGAAGGGGGAAACAACCTGGTCGTCGTGCTGTCGGCCATGGCAGGCGAGACGGACCGACTCATCGGGATGGCCAACCAGGCCTCGGAGAGCAAGCCTGACGAGCGCGAGTACGATGCCCTGATCGCCACGGGCGAGCAGGTGACGGTCACGCTGCTTGCCCTCACCCTCAACCGGATGGGTCACAAGGCCAGATCCTTCCTGGCCCATCAGGTCAAGATTCACACGGACCGTGCCCACATGAAGGCGCGGATCCTCAAGGTGGATACCCGGGAAATCGAAAAGGAGCTCAAGAAGGGGCACGTCGTCGTGGTGGCCGGTTTCCAGGGGGTTGACACGGAAAACCATGTGACGACGCTGGGCCGCGGCGGGTCCGATACGAGTGCCGTGGCCCTGGCGGCCGCCCTGAAGGCCGATTTCTGCGAGATCTACACCGACGTGGACGGGGTCTACACGACGGACCCGAACCTCTGCCGGTCGGCCCGCAAACTGGCCAGGGTCTCCTACGACGAGATGCTGGAGATGGCCAGCGCAGGGGCCAAGGTCCTCCACCCTCGTTCGGTGGAACTGGCCAAGAAATACGATGTCCCCGTTTACGTAAAGTCGTCGTTCACCGATGACGAAGGCACTCTGGTCACGAAGGAGGATGAGGAAATGGAAGCAGTCGTTGTGTCGGGAGTCACCTATGACAGGGATCAGGCAAAGGTTACCGTCGTCCATGTGCCGGACCGGCCCGGCATCGCGGCCCGCCTTTTCACGACGTTGTCGGATCGCAATATTCCCGTCGACATGATCATCCAGAATGCCAGCGTGGAGGCTTTCACGGATCTCTCCTTCACCGTCTCCAAGAAGGACATGAAAGAGGTGGAGCGCTTGATCAGTCCCGTTGCCACGGAGATCGGGGCCCAGGGGGTCCAGTATGACCAGAACATCTCCAAGGTATCCATCATCGGGGTGGGCATGCGCAGCCACGCCGGCGTGGCCTCCAAGATGTTTGCGGCGCTTGCCAAGGAAGGGATCAACATCCTCATGATCAGCACCTCGGAAATCAAGATCTCCTGTGTCATCGAGTCGAAGTACACGGAACTGGCCGTCATGGTCCTGCACGAAACCTTCGGGCTGGACCGGAAGTGAAATCGATCGCCTCCTGAAACCGGGACCGGGCCGATCTGCCTGCACAGATCCGGCCGGCCTTTACCCATGAAGGCAGGGGATCATGAAAGCAGGAAGGGAGCAGGTCTTCGGAAGCTTCGCCCTTCTTGCCGTGACGGCCATTCTCATTTTTTTAACCCTCCCGTCAGCGATCCCGCGCGAACCGGGCACCCCCGATATCCCTTTCATCATCAATACGACCGGAACGATCGCCGTGGAGATCGCCGGCGAGTCAGGCCGCAACGGTGTCTACTTCATCCCGAAGGGGACCCCGCTGGCCGGGTTCCTGGACATGGCCGGCATCACGGCTGCAGGCATCAACGCGGAACCCAAACGAGCCCCCACGCTCCGTTCGGCGACGACGGTAACCCTGGTGTCGAGCCCCCCCGGAATTTCCGTTGAGCCCATGTCTGCAGAGAAGCGCCTGGCCCTCGGCATCCCCATCGACCTCAATCGCTCCTCTTTCGAGGATCTCGTCCTCGTCCCCGGGATCGGGGAGAAAACCGCCGGGAAGATCGTGGAGGAGCGAGGAATCAACGGGACGTTCGGCAGGCTCGAGGAGCTGATGCGGGTCAAGGGAATCAAGGAAAAACGCCTCGAAAAGCTCCGGAGATATCTCTGCATCGGTTGCTGAGCCTCCGTTACGGCCTTGCAACCTTTCGATATCTGTTCCCTTCTTCATTATTTGCCTCCCGCGCCGAGTTTTGCCTTGACACCAACGGGCGTCTCCCTTTATAGTGCGTGCGCCTTAATATCCAGTGTTCAAGGGAACTTACGGACGGCATCGGCTTCCGTTCCACCATAGAAAATGAGGGGGATCACAACATGCCAAGACGGACAGACATCAAGAAGGTGATGATCATCGGATCAGGCCCGATCGTCATCGGACAGGCCTGCGAGTTCGACTATTCCGGCACTCAGGCCTGCAAGGCCTTGAGAAAGCTCGGTTACGAAATCGTTCTCGTCAACTCGAACCCGGCCACGATCATGACGGATCCGGGCATGGCCGACGTGACCTACATCGAACCTCTCAATGTCCAGAGCATGATCGAGATCATCGAAAACGAGCGGCCCGACGCCATCCTGCCGAACCTCGGCGGCCAGACGGGCCTCAACCTGACCTCGGAGCTTTACAAGAAGGGCATCCTCGAGAAATACGGCGTGAAGGTCATCGGCGTCCAGGTCGACGCCATCGAGCGCGGCGAGGACCGCATGGCATTCAAGGACACCATGAACCGCCTGGGCATCGAAATGCCGGCCAGCGAAATCGCATACAACATCGAAGAGGCCGAGGCCGTGGCGGCGAAACTGGGCTACCCCGTCGTGATCCGTCCCGCCTACACCATGGGAGGCACGGGCGGAGGGCTGGTCTACAACCCCGAGGAGCTTCGCGTCGTGGCGGCAAGGGGCCTGGCGGCGAGCCTGGTGGGTCAGATCCTCGTGGAAGAGTCCGTGCTCGGCTGGGAGGAGTTGGAACTCGAGGTCGTCCGCGACGCCAAGAACCAGATGATCACCGTCTGCTTCATCGAGAACGTGGATGCCATGGGGGTGCACACGGGCGACTCGTACTGCACGGCGCCCATGCTCACCATCAGCCAGGACCTCCAGAAGAAGCTCCAGAAATACTCCTACGACATCGTCGAGGCGATCCAGGTCATTGGCGGGACCAACGTCCAGTTCGCCCACGACCCGAAGACGGGTCGCGTCGTCGTCATCGAGATCAACCCCCGAACGTCGCGCTCGTCGGCCCTGGCCTCCAAGGCGACGGGGTTTCCCATCGCCCTCATCTCGGCCATGCTGGCAGGGGGGCTCACCCTGGACGAGATCCCGTACTGGCGCGAAGGGACCCTCGAGAAGTACACCCCCTGGGGTGACTACGTGGTCGTGAAGTTCGCCCGCTGGGACTTCGAGAAGTTCCCCGGCGCCGAGGACAAGCTGGGCACTCAGATGCGCGCCGTGGGCGAGGTGATGAGCATCGGCAAGAACTATAAAGAGGCCCTTCAAAAGTCGATCCGTTCCCTGGAGAAGGGCCGGTACGGCCTCGGGTTTGCCCGGGACTACTACCAGAAAAGCCTCGAGGAGCTGATGGATCTCCTCGTCGAGCCCTCGAGCGAGCGCCAGTTCATCATGTACGAGGCCCTGAGAAAAGGAGCCGGCGTGGATGCGCTGTTCCGCAAGACCTACATCAAGCACTGGTTCATCGAACAGATGAGGGAACTTGTCGAACTCGAGGAAAAGATGCTGAAAACCAAGGGCAAGGATCTTCCCGACCTGCTCCTCGCCCAGGCCAAGAAGGACGGCTTTGCCGACCGCTATCTCTCCCAGATCCTGGGCATTCCCGAGGAGAAGATCCGAAAGCGCCGCACCGAACTGGGTATTGTCGAGTGCTGGGACGCCGTACCCGTATCCGGTGTCGAGAACGCCGCGTACTATTACTCCACGTACAACGCCCCCGACAAGGTCACAACGACGAGCAACCGAAAAGTGATGGTCCTGGGCGGCGGCCCGAACCGGATCGGCCAGGGGATCGAGTTCGACTACTGCTGCGTCCACGCCGCCTTCACGCTGCGTGACGAAGGCGTCGAATCCGTCATGGTGAATTGCAACCCCGAAACGGTCTCCACGGACTATGACACTTCCGACAAGCTCTACTTCGAGCCCCTGACGGTGGAGGACGTGCTCGCCATCTACGAAAAGGAGAAACCCGAAGGGGTCATCGTCCAGTTCGGCGGCCAGACGCCTCTCAACATCGCCGGCGAACTCGCCAAGGCCGGGGTGAAGATTATCGGGACTTCCGTGGACATGATCGATCTGGCCGAGGACCGCGACCGGTTCCGAAAGATGATGGACAAACTCGGCATCCCCATGCCGGCCTCGGGAATGGCCAGCAACCTCGATGACGCCCTGGCCATCGCCAAGAAGCTGGGCTATCCCCTCATGTTGAGGCCGTCCTACGTCCTGGGCGGCAGAGGCATGGAAGTGGTCCACGATGAGGAGATGATCCGGCGCTATGTGAAAAACGCCGTCGGCGTGACCCCGGACCGACCGATTCTCATCGACAAGTTCCTCGACAACGCCATCGAGTGCGAGGCCGATGCGATCTGCGACGGAGAGGACACCTTCGTCCCCGCCGTCATGGAGCACATCGAACTGGCGGGCGTCCACTCGGGGGACTCGGCCTGCGTGATCCCGCCGATCAGCATCCCTGCACGTCACATTGACACCATCGTCGAGTACACCAGCAAGATCGCCCGGGAGTTGAACGTTGTCGGACTGATGAACATGCAGTACGCCATCGCCAACGACGTTGTCTACGTCCTCGAGGCCAATCCGCGGGCCTCCCGGACCGTTCCGCTGGTCTCCAAGGTGTGCAACATCTCCATGGCGAGGATCGCCACCCAGCTGATGATGGGCCGGAAGCTCAAGGACCTCAACCTCAAACACCGGGCGGTGCCGCACTTCGGCGTGAAAGAGGCCGTCTTTCCCTTCAAGATGTACCCCGAGGTAGACCCTCTGCTTGGCCCCGAGATGCGCTCCACGGGAGAAGTTCTGGGGTTGGCGGACTCCTTCGGTCTTGCCTTCTTCAAGGCGGAAGAGGCGGCCGACCAGGTCCTCCCCGCCGAGGGAACGGTGCTCATCACCGTCTCGGAGCGTGATAAGCACGTCGCCGTCGAGATGGCCCGGGAGTTCAGGAAGCTGGGCTTCAAGATAAAGGCCACAAAGGGAACCCACAAGTTCCTGACGGATAACGGCATTGAGGCCGAGGCGATCCTCAAGATGCACGAGGGAAGGCCCCACATCGTCGATGCCATCAAGAACAAGGAAATCGACCTCATCATCAACACGCCGAGCGGGAAGCTGAGCAAACATGACGACTCCTACATCCGCAAGTCCGCGATCCGCTACAAGGTGCCCTATATCACGACGATAGCCGCCTCGGCCGCCGCCGCGAAAGGCATCGCCGCCTTCCGCAAGGGTCACGGCCGCGCCCGCTCGCTCCAGAGCTACCACGGCGACCTGAAGTAGGACAGGCAACAGGCCACAGGCTGCAGGAAACAGGTCAAAAACGAAAGGATCGGGAATATATTTCCCCGATCCTTTTGTCTGCACTTTGGCTATTAACTAGATAACGAGAAGGTCAAGAGAGAAAATCCCTTGACTTTTTCTGACTCCTGTTGTCTAGTCATATGACTAGAATATAGCGAAAGGAGGACCTATGGGCTATCCAACCAAGGTGCAGCTGATCAAGCGCAAGGAAAGCGAGCAGTGGTACATCAACTTCCCTTCCGCGGTGGCGCAGGCCATGGAGTTTGAGCGCGGCGAGGTGGTCGAGTGGATTATCGAGGACAAGGCGCAGCTGGTGCTTCGGCGGCAGAAGGTCCCCCCGAGTGCGATGAAAAAAAAACGCCTGGGCTAATCGAGGGCTTCGATGCGCTCTGGGAACAGGCGCGGGAGGCTTTTGTGCAGGAGCGCACGTGGCGACGGGCCCGCACCCTGGCGCTCAGTTCGCTTGTGGGGCTGGGCCGTCGCACGGTGACGGGCATGCTGACGGCCTCGGCCCAGCAGGGGCTCGACTGGTCGGCCGCATACCGGCTCTTTGAGCAGGAGCGCTTCGATGCGAAGCGGCTGTTTGCCCCGGCGCTGGGATCGGTGCTTGCGCGGTTGGGGGACGAGGAGCCGCTGGTGGTGCTGATGGATGACACCCTGATCCATAAGCGGGGCCGCAAGGTCTACGGGGCGGCTTGGAAGCGAGACCCGCTGGGGCCGCCCTTTTGCAACAACTTTGTCTGGGCGCAGCGGTTCGTGCAGCTCTCGGCGGCGCTGCCGGAGGGGCCGGGACCCTCTCGGGCCCGGGCCATTCCCGTGGATTGGCATCACAGCCCGCTTCCGCCCAAGCCCAAGAAGAAAGCCCCGGCCGAGCAGTGGCAAACCTATTGGGAGCTTCAGCAAATAATGAAAGTGAGCAGGGTCGGTGCCGATCGGATTGCGGTCTTGAGGGACCAGATGAATCGGCAGGGACAAGGGGAGCGACACCTGGTTGTGGCCCTGGACGGCACCTTTACCAACAAGACCGTCTTTCGGGCCCTGCCCGATAAGAGCGTCGCCGTGGGGCGGCTGCGCAAAGATGCCCGGCTCTACGCTGTCCCTGTGGAGGATGCCAGTCCCAGACGGGGACGCAAACGGTTTTACGGCGACCCCCTTCAGAGCCCCGAGCAGATAAGGCAGGATCCCTCGATCCCCTGGTGCGAGGTCGAGGCTTGGGCTTCCGGAACGCTGCAGCGCTTCGAGATCAAAACCCTGGCGCCGGTGCGCTGGAAGGGGGCGGGCAACATCGATGTGCGCGTCGTGGCCATTCGTCCCCTGGCCTATCGCCCCCGAAAAGGGGCCCAGCTCCTCTACCGCGATCCGGTGTATCTGGTGTGTTCGGACCCCGAGCTGCCCCTTCAGAAGCTGCTGCAGGCCTATGTGTGGCGATGGGAGATCGAAATCAACTTCCGGGATGAAAAGACCGTCCTGGGGGTGGGCGAGGCTCAGGTCAGAACCGAAAGTGCCGTGCAGGCCGTCTCAAGCTTTGTTGTGGCCGCCTACGCCTTTCTTTTACTGGCAGCCTCTCAAAACGGTCCCGTTGCCTTGCCGCTCCCCAAATGGCGAGATGGCCAGCCCCCGCAGAGAGATTCCACACCGAGGCTTATGGGCGCTTTGCGTGCGCAGCTCTGGGGGAAAGCCCTCGGGGTGAATTTAACCCATGTCGTTAAACCACATGAGGGCAAGGCGACCCGCTTTCAAATCGCAGATCCCTTGCCCTCAGCGGTTTGTTATGCCTTCAGATAGCCAAAGTGCAGACAAAAGGATCGGGGATTATATTTCCCCGATCCTTTTGTTTATTCTTCTCCCTGTACCCTGTCCCCTGAACCCCGGTCCCTGATTATTGGTAATCTTTCTCGTAGATCTCCCACAAGGTCGACAGCAACGCCGTGATGATCGGCCCGATGATGAACCCGGAGACCCCGAAGACGGCAATGCCGCCCAGGGTGGAAAGAAAGATGAGGAGCGGGTGCATCTGGGTGTCTTTGCCAACGAGCAAGGGCCTCAGGATGTTGTCGATCGAGCTGATCACCAGGGAGCCCACGGCGATGATGACAATGCCCTCCCAGATGTGGCCCGTTGTAAGCATGATGAGAGCCGCCGGTACCCAGACGATGGCACACCCGATCCCGGGGATCGCCGCTGCCAGGATCATGATCACTCCCCAGACGATGGCATTGTTGATCCCGACGGACCAGAAGAGCATTCCGCCCATCGTCCCCTGGATCACGCCGACAATGAGCGTTCCCTTGATAATCGCCAGGGCCGTCGATGTGAAGCGCTTGTAGAGTCGGTTCCCGATCTCGTCCTTCAATTCGAAGATGTAAAATGAACTCCGCAGGAGTCTGTCCCCGTCTCGGATGAAGAAAAAAAGGCAGTAGAGCATGACGACGAAATTGATGATCAGAAGAAGAGTATTCTGCGTAAGATCGGTGAGATAGCCCACAATGTATTTTGAAATGCCTCCGGAAATATCGTAAAATTTCTCGGTCAGTGCCTTTTCGTCCAGGTCGAGCTTTTGAAGATAAGGATTTCCCTTCAGGAGGTTAATGATCCCCTGGGCCTTCTGTTGAATATCCGCTGTATCCTTCAAGGCGGAATACATATCGATGGCCTGCGCCAGAAGAACGCTGGTAATCACGGCGAGCGGCAGGATGATGACGAAGAGAACCACGATTAACATGATTGCCGTGCTCAGGTTCGGGTGCCTGAGCCTTCGGTTGAGGCCCTTGTACATCGGGCCGAAAATGCCCGCGATGACGGCGGCCCAAAAGATGGGGTAGGCAAAGGGCTTCAACAGGTAAAGAAAGGCCACCGTCCCGATGATCAGGATCGCCAGGAAAATATTCTTTCGGATTTTCTGCATTTCCATGATAATTTGCCTGTTCAGAGATCGTTTTCACCATACCAGAACACCGCATCAAATTGAAATGATTATTTTAATTCCGATGCAGGTGCTTCTTATTTCTGGACAGGAACTTGCATGACTATCGAAGAAAAAGCGGCGGACCCGGCGCTGCCGGAACATCAAGCGACAGAGGAAAAACCGCCGGGGGCGGACGAATCCTGGGAAAACTGCAAAGGGCAGTGCGGAGCGGACCCCTGGTGCAGGGAATGCATCCGGGAAAAAGAGCGGTTGCACGAAGAATGGCTAAACCGGCAGAGGCGTTCTGACGATAAGGAAGAGTGAGAAGATCGATTCGGGAGTGGAACCATGAAGATCGAGCGCACGGACAGCCTTCAACACCCGCACCCTGGCGGTAAAAAGAAAAACGCAGACCCGTCGGGGGAGCGTTTCGGGGATATTTTAGAAAAAACCATCTCCAGATCCGTGTCAACGTCACAGACCGGTCCCCTCCAGAGCCTGCCTCCGGTCGGCGGCATCGCAGCCTTCATCCCGGCCGCGGACAAAAAGGAGCTCATTGGGCGCGCCGATCAGCTTCTCGATCTCCTGGAGAGCTACCAGAAAAAAATATCGGGCACCGGCCTGCCGATGCAGGATGCCTACATCTCCATGAAGGCTATCGAGGACAGGGCGGACGAACTCACCCCTTATGTCGAAAATCTCCCCGAAGACGATGATTTCCGTGATTTCCTCAACCGGCTTGTCATCACGGCATCTGTGGAAGCGATCAAATTCCGTCGAGGCGATACCCTCTGAAAAAAGGGGCGGGGGCCCACGGGCCCGGGTCCTTTCTTTGATCCCGTCCGCATCCTGACCCTGTACCCTGAACCCGATACCCTTATTCGCACAAAGATGCTGCCGATGCCTCTTTTCGGGGCGGATAACACTTGACAGGTCATGGATAGGATGGTAAAAAACACGTTCTAAAACAAGTGTCGGGGCGTGGCGCAGTCTGGTAGCGTATCTGAATGGGGTTCAGAGGGTCGGAGGTTCAAATCCTCTCGCCCCGACCATGAAAAAAAGCTCCCCCGGCCCGCCGGGGACGGAGGGGGGTGCGAAAACGGATGTCCTGACATCTCGTTTTCATTTCTCGTACGCGGGCGGTCAGTCGGACAGGGACGATTGACCGCCTTCTTTTATATTAAGAGGTGTTGACAATCGGAAAGGCAGCGAATATATAAATGAATCGTTTTTCAGGGATGCGAGAGTGGCGGAACTGGAAGACGCACTGGACTTAGGATCCAGCCCGCACTGCGGATAGGGGTTCGACTCCCCTCTCTCGCACCATTTTCATTCTTCAAGAAAAGGAGTTCGAGCGTGACAAGCGGAACAGGTGCAGCCATCAAGGTCGAAGAGGTCAGTCCCGTCAAGAAAAAAATCTCCTTCGAGATCCCCTGGGAAGAGGTGAAGAAGGAACTCGACGCCGCATACCGGACGGTGGGGAAGAAGGCCAGGATCAAGGGCTTCAGGCCCGGCAAGACGCCACGGCACATCCTGGAGACCTACTACAGGGAGGATGCCGAAGGGGAGGCCGTCTCGAACATGGTCCAGCGATCCTTCGAGGAAGCCATACAGGCCAACAACCTCATGCCCGTTGCCAGGCCTCAGATCGAGCAGAACGGGATCCAGGCCGATCAGAGCTTCACCTACAGCGCCACGGTGGAGGTAGAGCCCGTCGTCGAGCCCCGGGGATATACAGGACTGGAGTTGCAAAAGGAAGATGCGGCCGTGACCGACCGGGACGTAGACGTCAGGCTCGAGGAACTCCGCAACATGTACAGCAGCCTCAAGGATGTGGAGGCGGGCAGGCCCGTTCAGGAAGGGGACTTTCTGCTCATCGACTTCGAGGGGAAAATCGGCGGCGAAGCGAGAAAAGAGCTGACCGAGTCGGGCTTCCGGATCGAGGTGGGCTCGAAACGGCTCGTCCCCGGCTTCGAAGATGCCCTGATCGGCCTCAAACAGGGGGAGTCGAAAGAGTTCACGGTCAAGTTTCCCGATGATTACCAAGTCAAGGAATTTGCAGGGAACGATATCGCGTTCAACGTGACGGTTCAGGATGTCAAGGTGAAGGTCCTTCCCGAACTCGACGAGAATTTCGTAAAGAATTTTAATAAGTACGATAATCTTGAGGCTCTCAAGATCGATCTCCGCAAATCCCTCGAGGAGGAAAAGAGCGCCCGGGTGAAAGCAAACCTGCAGAAGGCCATCCATGAGCAGCTCCTCGAGAAGAATCCCTTCGAGGTGCCCGAGGCCTACGTGGAGCGCCAGATCTTCAACATGATGGTAGAATATCAGCGCCGCATGGCCATGAACGGGATGGATCCGGACAACGCGGCCAAAGTGGCAGCAAATTTGCACGATCAGTTCCGGGACGAAGCCGCCCGCATGGTGCGAACAGGAATTCTTCTCCAGAGGATCGCCGAAAAGGAGTCCCTCGCCGTCGACGAAAAGGAAATCGACGACAGGATTCTCGAGACGGCGTCCCGATACGGGCGCGATTTCGAGTCCATGAAACTCTCCTACGAGAAGGATAACCTGATAGATCGCTTGAGAGATCAACTACTTGAAGAAAAAACCCTTGATTTTATCGAGTCCAGGGCTAATATTAAGTGAAATGCTGCAGTCCCGATGAAGGATAGAACATGCCACTGATCCCGATAGTCATTGAACAGGATGGAAGAGGCGAGAGGGCCTTCGACATCTACTCCAGGCTCCTGAAAGACCGGATCGTCTTTCTGGGGGTCGCCATCGACGACGACGTGGCCAACCTCGTCGTCGCCCAGTTGTTGTACCTGGAATCGGAAGACCCCGACAAGGAGATCCATTTCTACATCAACTCCCCGGGGGGGCTTGTGAGCGCGGGGCTTGCGATCTACGACACCATGCAGTACATCAAGTCGCCGGTTTCGACGTACTGCATGGGGCAGGCTGCCAGCATGGCGGCCATTCTCCTGGCTGCGGGGCAGAAGGGAAAGCGATTTGCGCTTCCGCATGCCCGGATCCTGATCCACCAGCCGATGGGCGGGTTCTCGGGCCAGGCGACGGACGTGGAAATCCAGGCCCGGGAAATCCTGCGTCTGAAACATGAACTAAATTTGATCCTGACCCATCACACGAATCAGCCGATCGACAGGATCGAGCGAGACACCGACCGCGACTACTACATGTCCGGTGAGCAGGCGAGCGAGTACGGGCTCATCGACGCGGTGATCCAGAAGCGGCCCACGGCCGTCAAGAAATAAAGAGGGAAACATGCCAAGAAGACAAAGAGAAAACGAGGGCGGTGAAGGCATCCTGTTCTGCTCCTTCTGCGGGAAGACCCAGAACGAGGTCAAGAAGCTCGTGGCCGGCCCTTCAGCGTATATCTGCGACGAGTGCATCGAACTGTGCCGGTGCATCATCCAGGAAGAGGCCGAGGTCCAGAGCATCGACGAGAGCCGCAAGAAGATCCCCGAGCCCAAGGACATCAAAAAGTTCCTGGACACCTACGTCATCGGGCAGGAGCGGCCGAAGAAGATCCTCTCCGTGGCGGTTTACAACCACTACAAACGGCTCTTTTCAGAGGCCGACCTGGGAGGCGTCGAGCTCCAGAAGAGCAACATCCTGCTCATCGGGCCCACCGGTTCCGGAAAGACGCTCCTGGCGCGGACCCTGGCCAAGATGCTCAACGTGCCCTTTGCCATTGCCGACGCCACGTCTCTCACCGAGGCGGGCTACGTGGGCGAGGACGTGGAGAACATCATCCTGAGCCTGTTGCAGAATGCCGACTACGACGTGGAGCGGGCCTCGAAGGGGATCGTCTACATCGACGAGATCGACAAGATTTCCCGCAAGTCCGGCAGCCCCTCCATCACCCGGGACGTCTCCGGGGAAGGGGTGCAGCAGGCGCTGCTCAAGATCATCGAGGGGACGCTGGCGAACATCCCGCCCAAGGGCGGCCGGAAGCACCCCCAGCAGGAATTCATCCAGGTCGACACGACGAACATCCTCTTTATCTGCGGAGGCGCCTTCGTCGGGCTCGAGGACATCATCCAGAAGCGCATCGGCGCCAGTTCGGTCGGCTTCGGCGCGGACATCAAAGGAAAGAAAGAGCGAAAGCTCGGAGAGATCCTGGCCGAGGTGCAGCCTGAAGACCTTCTGAAGTACGGCCTGATCCCCGAGTTCATCGGCCGGCTTCCCGTAATCGCAACCCTCGAGGAGCTCGACGAGAACGACCTCATGAGGGTCCTCGTGGAGCCGAAGGACTCCATCAGCAAGCAGTACCAGAAGATCCTCGAGATGGAGAACGTGAAGCTCAAGTTCACCGACGGCGCCCTCCGTGCCGTCTCGAGGCTTGCCGTAAACCGCAAGGCAGGCGCCCGGGGACTTCGGGCGATCCTCGAGAACACCATGCTCGACATCATGTATGACATCCCCTCGCGCAGCGACGTGAAGGAAGTCATCATCAACGAAGACGTCGTCAAGAAAGGCGAAACGCCCATCCTGCTCTTCGAGTCGAAGACGGAGACGGCGTAAAGGAGAACCATTTCAGGATGGCCATGTTTGATTTCACAAAGAAAGAAGATTCGAAGATCATCGTCCCCCTGTTGCCGCTGCGGGACGTGGTGGTCTTCCCCTATATGATCGTGCCCCTCTTCGTGGGCAGGGAGAAATCGATCAACGCGCTGGAGTCGGCCATGAAGCAGGAAAACGAGATTTTCCTCGTGGCCCAGAAAAGCGCCCAGAAGGACGAGCCCACCGAAGACGACATCTACCAGATCGGGACCCTCGGGGTCATCATCCAGCTGCTGAGACTGCCCGACGGGACGGTGAAGGCCCTCGTGGAGGGAAAGAAGCGCGCGACGGTCCGCGAGTACATCCCCAACCCCGATCACTTCGTCGTCGAAATCGACGAGGTGCCGGAAACCGGCTCGGAAAGCGCAGGCTCCGTCCAGGCGGTCGGCCGCGTTCTCGTGGAGGCATTCAAGAACTACGCGAAGCTGTCCCGGAAGATCCAGCCGGAACTCGTGGACACCATCGCCGCGATCGACAACGCAGCGAAGCTCTCCGACGTGATTGCCTCGCACCTGGGCGTGAAGCTGGAAAAGAAGCAGGCGCTCCTCGAGATCACCGATGGCGGGGAGCGGCTGGAGAAGCTCTACTCCATGATCGTAGGCGAGATCGAGATCCTCGAGCTGGAGGAAAAGATCAAGCGCCGGGTCAAGAAGCAGATGGAGAAGACCCAGAAGGATTACTACCTCAACGAGCAGATGCGCGCCATCCAGAAGGAGATGGGCGACAAGGACGACTTTTCGAGTGAGATCGAGGATCTCGAAAAGCGCCTGAAAGGGAAAAAGCTCTCCGAGGAGGCCCAGAAGAAGGTCAAACACGAGATCAAGAAGCTCAAGATGATGTCCCCCATGTCGGCGGAGGCCACCGTCGTGCGCAACTACATCGACTGGCTGCTCGACATGCCCTGGAGCGAAAAGACGGAAAACAAACACACCATGAAGGAGTCCGAGGCCATCCTCGAAGAGGATCACTACGGTCTCAAGAAGGTGAAGGAGCGGATTCTCGAGTACCTGGCGGTGCAGACCCTCGTGAAGAAGAACAAGGGTTCCATCCTCTGCCTCGTGGGGCCCCCGGGTGTCGGCAAGACCTCGGTGGCCAAATCGATCGCCCGGGCCACCAACCGCAAGTTCGTCCGTCTGTCCCTCGGCGGGCTTCGCGACGAAGCGGAGATCCGGGGACATCGCCGGACCTACATCGGGGCGCTGCCCGGAAAGATCGTCCAACTCATCAAGAAGGCAGGGTCCAACAACCCCGTGCTGTGCCTCGACGAAATCGACAAGCTCAGCTCCGACTTCCGGGGAGATCCCAGTTCAGCGCTGCTCGAGGTTCTCGACCCGGAGCAGAACGGTGCTTTCAACGACAATTACCTGGAGGTGGACTACGATCTTTCCGACGTGATGTTCATCACGACGGCAAACGTTCTTCAGACGATCCCGGGTCCGTTGCAGGACCGCATGGAAGTGATCCGGATTGCCGGGTACACGGAGCCCGAGAAGCTCAACATCGCAAAGCGGTTCCTCGTGAAGAAGGAAGTCGAGGCCAACGGGCTCACGGACAAGAACATCCTTTTCACCGACGGTGCGATCCTGGAGATCATCCGCAAGTACACGCGCGAGGCGGGCGTCCGGAACCTCGAGCGCGAAATCGCCTCCATCTGCCGGAAAATGGCACGCGAGATCGTGACCAACGGGCAGAAAAAGCAGATCCGGATCAACGGGAAGTCCATTGAAAAATACCTCGGCATCGCGAAATTCCGCTTCGGCGAGTCCGAGGGGAAGGATTCCGTGGGGCTCACCCAGGGGTTGGCGTGGACCGAGGTGGGCGGCGAGTTGCTGACCATCGAGGCAACGATCCTTCCCGGCACGGGGAAGACGATGCTGACGGGAAAGCTCGGGGACGTCATGCAGGAGTCCGCCCAGGCAGCCCTCACGATTGTCCGCTCGAAGGCCGACGCCCTGGGGATCGACAAGAACTTCTACAAGGACACGGACATCCACATCCACGTGCCCGAGGGCGCCATCCCGAAGGACGGGCCGTCGGCAGGGATCGCGATGGTGACGTCCATTGCATCGGCCTTCACGAAGCGGCCGGTCCGGGGCAATCTGGCCATGACCGGAGAGATCACGCTCCGGGGCAGGGTGCTCCCCATCGGCGGTCTCAAGGAAAAACTTTTGGCGGCCCACCGCGGCGGGATCAAAACGGTCATCATTCCCAAGGAGAACGAAAAGGATCTCGTGGACATCCCGTCAAACGTCCTCAAGGATCTGCAGGTCAAGCTCGTGGAGCGTATCGACGAGGTGCTCGAGGCGGCCTTTGCTCCGAGGCCGGGACAGGATGCTCCCCTGGAGATAACCGAGGAGATCCTCCCGATCGAGAAACCGGTGGAAACGGAACGCCGCATCCACGCCTGACAGGACTCAAAGGGCACCATATCAACGCGAAAAGTGAACTTCGCCCTTGACAACGAAGAGGGTGTTATCGTACATTAGCGACCCGACTAAGAGGGCGGATAGCTCAGTCGGGAGAGCGCCACGCTTACACCGTGGATGTCACAGGTTCAAGTCCTGTTCCGCCTACCATAAGGACACATTGCGGGGTCGTAGTTAAGTTTGGTTATAACGCCGGCCTGTCACGTCGGAGGGCGTGGGTTCAAATCCCATCGGCCCCGCCAGTAAACGAAGGGGGTTAACCGGTAACGGTTAGCCCCCCTTTTTTTCAAAGCTGCGGCACGACCGGAAGCCGGCGCAATTTCGCGATGGAGTCGAGTCAACGAAAGCGCTACACTGCGACCGGAAACCAATCCATCCTGGAGGGAATATGAAGACGTCAAAGACAGCAAAACGGATTATGGGGCGGGCGGCTCTCGGGCTCATCCTGATCATCATGGTCCTCGCCGGTTGCACGAAGACGCAGCAGGTTCTCGTCCGGGAGCCGGCATCGACATCCCCGGGCCTGGAAGGACGGTGGGATCTCGTAAGTTATGGCCCCGCAAGTTCGGAAGCGAAGGTCCTGGCCGACAGGCAGGTTTTTATCGACTTGACGAGCGACGGGAAAATCAGCGGCTTCGGCGGGTGCAACCGGTATTTCGGAGGCTGGGGATTCATGGAGGGCACAAAGGATAACATCCGCATCTGGCGGACCGGTTCGACCCGGATGGCCTGCGACGGGCCGATCATGACCCAGGAATACCGTTTTCTCGAGGAGCTCAGCCGCGTTTCCAGGTATTCGATAGAGGGGAAGGAGCTTCGCCTCTATTACGACGAGGGGAGGGGAGTCCTTCGGTTTTCCAGAGGGGCCAACCACTGAGGAGAGGTTGAGAAGGTGAGCGGGTGAGAAGGTTGGAGGATCAGGACGCCTTTGCGTGCTCTGTGCTTCGCCAACCTTTTTAACTTCTTACCCTCTTACCCTCGCAGGAACGCTCTGGGAGTTCCTTCACGTATATCACCTTGTCGTCCCCGGGCGAGTAGAATTCCCTGAGTGTGGCCTCTGCCCGGTATCCGCAGTGCTCGTAGAAGCGCCGTGTCCTGCTGTACATCTCTTTCGATGAGGTTTCAATGTAGCTTCTCCGGCCGCCCAGCTCTCCGATGGCCGTCTCGGAGCGCTCCAGGAGCATTTTCCCGATACCGGTTCCCTGCTCCTCCTTCCGGACGGCCATCCAGTAAATATCGTAGCTGTGCAGCGTCAGGGGAACCGGACCGTAGCAACTGTACCCCAGCGCCCGGCCGCTTTTCTCGGCAAAGATGAAGTGATACCCGCTGGCAAGCCCGACCCGGAGTCTCTCTTCCACGAGTTCGACGGCGATGCCGATCTCGTCGGGCCGGAAAAAGCCCGTCGATGCAACGATGTCCCTGACGAGCTCAATGTCCTCTCGCAGGACGGTGGTCCGAAGGGTCATGGCCGGCTGAGCTGCCCGCGATATCGTTCTGCCCCGTTTTTCTGCCATAGCGGTTCAATCCGTCCTGAGCGCATCTTCCACGATCCTGCCGATCACCTCCTCGTAGCGGAGGCCGCCCTGCCGGGTTGCAGCCGTAAAACCGCTGTCCGGCGACAGGCAGGGGTTGGAATTGATCTCCAGGATCCAGGGGATTCCATCCGGATCGACCCTGTAATCGACGCGGGCGTAGCCCGTCAGTTCGAAGAGTCGCCAGCAGTTGAGAGTCGTTCGCTTCAGGGATCGAAGCAGTGGCCGGTCCTTCCGTTCGAAGTCGAAGCGCCGGGGCGTGTGATGATATTCATAGGAATCTTCGTCCCACTTGGCCCTGTAGCCTATGAGTCGAAGCCTGTTTTTTTCGTATCCGATGAACTCGATTTCCGCAGGCGGGAGGACCTCGGGACCGTCGCTGCCTGCAAGAACGGACAGGTTGAACTCGCGTCCGTCGACGTAACGTTCTGCGAACGCTTCTGCACCCAGCTGCCCGAGGCGCTTGCGGATTTCCTCTCGAAGTTCATCGGCATCCCGCGGGCGCACCACGGAATCTTCTTCGAGACCGACCGAGGCGTGCTCCCATACCGATTTGACGATGAAGGGCGACCCCGCCGGACAAGGGAGCGCCGCAAAGGATTCCCGGAGGGTGCACCACGGGGGCGTGCGGAGACGATGGGCGTGAAGGAGTCTCTTTGCGGCAAGCTTGTTCGAGCTCAGGAAGGTCGCCTCCGTCCGCGCCCCCGTGTAGGGGATCCTCAGGAAATCGAGGAGCACCGGCGCCAGGTGAATGAGCCGTCCCTGCCCGCCCACGGTCTCGACGAGGTTGAACACCAGATCGCAGGCCGTTTCCCGAAGCCGCTGTGCAGCCGCCTCCAGATCGAGGCAGAACGGCATGGGCAGCGCTTCATGGCCAAGCGCCTTCAGGGCGCCCGCGACGGCTTCGACTTGTGTCAGGACGTCGCGCTCATCGGCCGAGGCGCAGGAACGGACGTCACTGTGGAGTATGACAACCCTCATGGAACCCTCAACGCCCGGATCGGATCCTTTCCTCGGCAGACGCCATGATCATCCCGAGAAGATCTCGATAGCACACGCCTGCGAGGGCGGACAAGATGGGAAGATCGGAGTGGGTCGGATGAAGACCCGCCAGGGGATTGACCTCCAGAAAATGCGGCACCCCGGAGGCATCGGCCCGGATGTCGAGCCGGCCCCCGTCCCTGCACTCGAGCCCTCGCCATGCAGCCAGGGCGACCGCCGACACCCGCTCGGCCTCCTCGCCCGTGACGAGGGCATAATCCACGAATTGTTCGCAGTATTCCTTGTTGATGAGGGAATAGACGCCCTTTTCCGCATTCTCCCGCAGAATGACCTCCATGACCGCAATGGCGCGCGCTGTTCGGCCCGTGCCCACAATCCCAACGGTGAATTCCCTGCCGGAAAGGTAGGTCTCGACAAGAACCGGTTGCGAGAAGGTCTCGAGGAGAGACCGGCACCGGGCATCGAGCTCGCCGGCATCACGGACGATCGATTTCTCGTTGATTCCCTTTCCGGTTCCTTCCGACAACGGCTTGACGAAAAGGGGATAGGGAAGGTTGACGGCGGCGATGTCCCCCGTCTCTTCGACGACGGCGAAATCGGGTGTGGGGATGCCCAGGTCGCGGACCACCCGCTTGGCCATGGCCTTGTGGAGGGTGAGCGAGAGCACCAGGGGATCGGAGAACACGTAGGGGATGTCGTAGGCATCGAGCAGACAGGGAACCTGGGACTCCCGCCCGAATCCCTTCAGGCCCTCGGCGATGTTGAACACGAGATCCCACCGGTCTCCGGCGACGAGGCGCTTCGCCAGGGCCCGGACATGGCCGATCCGGTCCGTCCGGTATCCCAGGGAACCCAGCGTCTCCTCGATGGCGTCGATCGTGGCGGGCTGGTCGAACTCGGCGGTCTGCTCCTCCGAGTATCCTTCCTCGAGATAGTCTGTCCGAAGGTCGTAGGTCATCCCGACCCGTGTCATGGGGGTCACCGTCTTCTTTTGAATTTAAGGGGCCGTTGAAAACTGCCTGTCTGCGTCATTTCCCTCGACCCTCGTCCCTGCGGCCTGTGAATGACCTTTCCTCTGTTCTCCTCCCCTGGCGGGAGGAGGAAGTGGAGGAGGGGGAATATCCCCCCTCACCTCGATCCTCTCCCACGGAGGGGAGAGGAAGATCAAGGGGTACAAACCGGTTACATAGTTTACAAACCTAACCGGGCACATGGTTTACAACATAGGGCAAGGAGGACGTTCCTATGCCCTGGAAAGAGACCTGTGCCATGGATGAACGAATCAAGTTTGTCGCAGAGCATCTGCGCCAAGAGAGTTCTTTGAGCGAGCTTTGCCTTTGCTATGGAATCAGCAGGCCCACGGCCTACAAGTGGCTTGAGCGCTATGCGCTCTACGGTCCAGCCGGTCTTCTGGAGAGGAGCCGCGCCCCGAAGCAGCATCCCAACCAGACGCCTGCCGCGATTGAAGCGCGGATTATCGCTTTGCGTCAACGCCATCCCCTGTGGGGACCCCGCAAGCTGCTGGCGCGGTTGGAGCGCGAAGACCCCCAACAGCAGTGGCCTGCGCGGAGTACGGCCGGGGAGATCCTGAAGCGTCACGGCTTGACGCAGGCGCGCCGCGTTCGCCGGCAGACGCCGGGCTATGAAGGCCCACGGCATGAGGGGGGAAGCCCCAACGACGTCTGGGCGGCAGACTTCAAGGGTTGGTTCAAGACCGGCGATGGCTGCCGGGTCGACCCGCTGACGGCCTCGGACTGGAAGAGCCGGTATCTGCTTTGCTGCCACGGGCCGGAAAGCACCCGGTATGAGCATGTGCGGCCTGAGTTCGAGCGCACATTCCGGGAGTACGGTCTGCCCTGGGCCATCCGCACCGACAACGGGCCTCCCTTTGCCAGCGTGGGCCTGGGCGGCTTGTCGCGGCTGTCGGTCTGGTGGGTGCGGCTCGGGATCTGGCCGGAGCGGATCCGTCCGGGTCACCCCGAGGAAAACGGCCGCCATGAGCGGATACACAAAACGCTCAAGGAAGCCGTGGCCAAGCCGCCCAAAGCGACGCTGCGGGCACAGCAGAAGGCCTTGGAGCGGTTCCGGCGCGAGTACAACGAGCAGCGGCCGCATGAAGCCCTGGGGATGCAAACCCCTGCGGACTGCTATCGGGCGTCGCAGCGGCAGTTCCCGGAGCGTCTGCCGGAGATCGAATACGGGCCGGGCGTTGAGGTCCGCCGGGTCCGCTCCAACGGGCAGATCAAATGGGCCGGAGAGATGCTCTTCCTGAGTGAGGCCCTGATCGGAGAGCCGGTGGGCCTCAGGCAGATCGACAATGAGCTCTGGTCGATTCATTTTGGTCCTATACCGCTGGCCGTGTATCATGCAGGAGCTCGTTCCATGAAGAAATGGGACCTGCATCACCGACCTCAATAAGTGTAAACCATGTGCCCGGATTAAACTGTAAACGATGATCCGGGTTGCACAAAGGAACAGGGTTTTTACAGGCCTCAGTCCTCGGGATCTCGGGGGCCTAGCATCCAGGCATTTTTGAACAGCCTTAATCATGGTACTGGTTACATCTTGTAAAGAACCCCGCCGTTTTGGCGGCGGGGTTCCTCGTTGGTTCTATCCGGTCATCGGGGCCGAATCATACCCTGCCTTCGCACTCGGCGGTTACGGCCGCGTCCGGGTACTGGAAGGTTCGCCCCTGGTAATTCCTGAGCAGGATGTGGTTCTCATCATGACCGACGACATAACCCGGGCAGAAGCGGGATCTTCCCGCCGCCTCCCGGGGCATCGATGACGTAGGTCGGCACGGCGTACCCCGTCGTGTGTCCCCGCAGGCCCTCGATGATCTCCAGTCCCCTGGAGACTGGCGTCCGGAAATGGGACGAGCCGGTAATCGGGTCGCACTGATAGAGGTAGTAGGGCCTCACACGGTTCATGACGAGGTCGTGGACCAGCCGTTTCATCGTTTCGATGTTGTCGTTGACTCCGGCCAGCAGCACCGTCTGGCTTCCGAGCGGGATGCCGGCGTCGGCCAGGCGATTGCAGGCCTGGCTCACCTCGAAGGTCAACTCCTCGGGATGGGCGAAGTGAATGCTCATCCAGAGCGGATGATGGCGCTTCAGGACGTGGCAGAGGCTCGCGGTGACCCTCTGCGGAAGCACGACGGGCACCTTCGTCCCGATGCGGATCAGTTCGACGTGCGGAATGGCCCGGAGCCGGGACAACAGCCAGTCCAGAGTCTCGTCGGGAAGGGTCAGCGGGTCTCCGCCGGAAAGCAGGATGTCGCGCACTGCCGGCGTGTTCTCGATGTAGGCAATCGCCCGCTCCCACCTCTCGCGGTCCGCATGGATCTCTTCATGCCTGCCCACCATCCGCGAGCGTGTGCAGTAACGGCAGTGGGTAGAGCAGAACCCCGTGACGAGAAAGAGAACCCGGTCGGGATAGCGGTGAACAAGCCCCGGCACAGGCGTATCATGGTCCTCTCCAAGCGGATCGTCCGATTCGTCCCATGAGCGTTCGAACTCCGCCGTCACGGGGACAACCATCCTCCTCAGCGGCTGTTCGGGCTCCATGGGGTCCAGCAGGCTTGCGTAGTAGGGTGTGATGTTCAGCGGGATGGCGCCGCCTCTCGTGTTAATGGCCATTTCCTCTTCGGGCGAGAGCCAGAGGATGCGCGAGAGCATCTCGACGCCGGTGATCCGGTTGCGGACCTGCCAGCGCCAGTCGTTCCACTCAGCTGCCGTGGCCTCGGGGAAAAACTGTTTGCGGAATGCCTGGGAGCGGGGGCTCGGCTTGCAGGTGGAAGCCCCCCGGGAGGGCATGATGAAAACGCGACTGGTGATCCCTGCCGTGGCAGGCGCCACGGGGGAAGAGGGGAGAGTGTTTTGAATTAGCTCATCCAGAGCTAAACCGGCCATGCCGGCGTGCTGACCTGGAGGCTCCGCCTCCTGGCTCAGACAGACGTTTTCTTCCATCCGTTGTCCTCCTGATGACTGTTCCTGACGATGAGCTGTTCTCTGTCGCGCTTTCAATAGAGTTCCCGTAGTCTGCGTCGCTTCACCGCTTTTTCATCGTCGAGCGGGTTGAAAAACGTCCCCCATAAAGAGGTTTCACTTGTTTCCTTTGTAAGCGAGAAATATTTTTTGTCAAGCGTTTTCTGCAATTTTTGTGCACTTTTCGAAATATTTTTTCAATGGAATTACGCGTACATCAATCGGCTGTGCAAGATGCTTGCCACGACAAGGTTTCAAGGCACCCCCCTTATGGATCGGTTATTTTTTCTGACGATTTACGAGAGTATGGCATGAAACTCCATCATGGCGCAGGTTTCAAGGCACCCTTTTTTACATGCTCCTTCCGGCCCGATCGGGGCAACGGACTTGCCTTTTGGGCCCTCATCATATAAATTAGCGAAGAAAATTTGACAGACGAGGGAAAACGTTCCCCATGATCGTGACGGACGGCAAAGAATTCTGCCAGGTCTGCAGGAAGAAACATTCCATCGTACTCTGCGACGGCTGCTCCATCCATCTCTGCGGCGATTGCCGCCGCTGGGACCTCTGGGGCTACGGGTGCGGGCACGTCGACACCAAGGCCTTCTGCACGACGTGCTACGAGAATCCGGCCGTGAACCCCTACGGAGGGAACCACGGGGAGCCATGAAGTACGAAGGAGACATCATCCGGCCTCCCAGCGAGGCAAACAGCCTGCTCTTGCAGGTCACCGTCGGCTGCTCTCACAACCGGTGCACCTTCTGCCCGAGCTTCAAAGACAAGCGTTTCCGCATCAAGAGCCTCGAGGAGATCGAAGAAGATCTGGTTTATGCAGCCGGGAGGATCCGTCAGGTCGACAAGCTCTTCCTCTGCGACGGCGACGCCCTCATCATCCCGCAGAAGCGACTCATCGAAATCTTCGATGCCATCGGGAAACACCTGCCGGGAATCCGGCGCATCGGGACCTACGCCAACGCGAAGAGCCTCCTGAAAAAGTCCGTCGAGGAGCTCCGCGAGCTGAAGGAACGGGGACTCGGCATCGTCTACCTGGGGATCGAGACGGGCAACGCGGAGCTGCTCCAGAAAATCCGCAAGGGCGCCACCTGCGAACAGATCGTCGAAGCGGCAAGAAAGGTGAAGGAAGCGGGGATCACGCTTTCCGTAACGGTGCTTCTCGGCATCGGCGGTGTCGAGAAGAGCATGGAGCACGCAAGAGACACGTCCCGCATTCTCACGGACGTAGACCCTGATTTCGCAGGCGTCCTGACCGTCATGATCGCCCCGGACACACCCCTCTATGAAGAAGCGCGGGCCGGGACCTTCGTGCTGCCGGGCACCTTCGATCTCCTGAAAGAACTGGGCGTTATCGTAGAAGGCTCCCGCTTCACCCGCTGTTTCTTCACCGCCAATCACGCCTCCAACTACCTCCCCATCCGCGCCCGGATGCCAGGGGACCAGGAAAAGGTTGTCCGTCTCATCAACGAGGTCGTCCGGCGCGGCGACGCCTCGGTGCTGAGACCCGAATCCATGCGGGGCCTTTGAATGAGCCGTATCACAATGTTCAGCGATGCCAAGGAGCGCCTGCAGTCCATCTTCGGCAAGGGGAAGGAGCGGGAACAGTCGCGACTCGAGGAGGAGATCCAGTCCATCATCGACGAAGGGGAAGAGAAGGGGCTCATCGACGAGAAATCGGGCGAGATGATCCAGAGCATCCTGGAGTTTCGCGAGACGGTGGCCCGGGAGGTGATGATCCCCCGCACGGACATCGTGGCCATCCCGAGCGATGCCCCCATCGGCGAGATCATCGATCAGGTGACCCGGCATGGCTACACCCGGATGCCCGTCTACGACGGAAGCGTGGACAACATCATCGGCGTTCTGAACGTCAAGGACCTGCTTCGACTCTGGTCGATGCCCGTCGGGGAGGCGGACCTCAAGCCGCTTCTTCGCAAGCCCTACTTCATTCCCGAGACGAAGAACATCCACCTGCTGCTCCACGAACTCAAGGGAGAGCGGCAGCACATGGCCATCGTCATCGACGAGTATGGCGGGACGGCAGGCCTGGTGACCCTGGAGGATCTCATCGAGGAGATTGTCGGCGAAATCCGCGACGAGAACGAAGCCGAGGAGACGGAATTCACGGAGTTACCGGACGGTTCGGTGCTCGCGGACAGCCGTGTCGAGATCGAAAAACTCGAGGCACGCTTCGGCATCGCCATCCCGGAGGGAAAATACGAAACCCTGGCGGGTTTCATTCTGCACCTCATCCGCAAAATTCCCCTCACGGGGGATGTCATCCGCCACGACGAGTTGGAAATGATCATCGCCTCTGCAGACGAAAGAAGCATCAAGAAGGTCAAGATCCGAAAAACGGGAGAAACGGCACCATTAAAGCTCTAAAGGCACCCGAGTTGCCGCTGCAAGCGCCGGGAAGGGTGGGGCTCGACGTGAAAACGGCGAGCCTGGCCGTACTGTCCGGAATTCTCCTCGTGCTCTCTTTCCCCAAGTTCGGGCACTGGGCCCTCGCCTGGGTGGCCCTGATCCCGCTGCTGTACAGCCTTCGACGGCTCAGCTTCACCCCGGCACTGCTTGCCGGGCTCCTCGCCGGCTTCGTTCATCACGTGGGCCTGATGTACTGGATAACCCACGTTGTCGTCCACTACGGCAAGCTGCCCATGATGCTGGGCGTTCCGGTGATGCTGCTGCTGGCCCTCTACCTGAGCCTCTACACGGGGCTGTTTGCGGGCGGTGTGGTCTTCTTCCGCAAGCGCGGAATCCCGGCCGTCGTGGCCGCCCCTCTGCTCTGGACGATCCTCGAGTACGCCAAGTCGATGCTCCTCACAGGCTTTCCCTGGGAGAACCTGGCCCATTCGCAGGCCCTGAACCTGCCCGTCATCCAGGTGGCCGACATCACGGGCAGCTACGGGGTGAGCTTTCTCATCGTCCTGGTCAACGCAGCGATCTGCGAAATCATCGGCATGGATGACGGGGGCCGCAGGAAGGCCCTGAGCGGCGGCGCGGTTGCCGTGCTGCTCGTGTCCCTGACCCTGGGCTACGGGTTCTGGCGCATCGGGGATATCAGCGCCCGGTTCGAAGCGGTTCCACGCCGGACGGTAGCCCTCATCCAGGGCAACATCGACCAGAGCATCAAGTGGGACCCGGCCTTCCAGAAGGAGACCCTGAGGATCTACCGGGATCTTTCCCTGCAGGCCGCAAAGGAGAGCCCGCAGCTGATCATCTGGCCCGAAACGGCAACGCCCTTCATGTTTCAGAACCGCGATGAGCTCCACGACGCCGTCGTGGACACGGTGAAGAGCACAGGCGCCTGGCTGATCTTCGGCTCTCCCAGCTACACGCGCCACGAAGGGGAGCTGCGCTTCCAGAACAGCGCCTTCGTCCTTTCGCCGGGCGGTGAGATCGTCGGCAAGTACAACAAGGTCCATCTGGTCCCCTACGGGGAATACGTTCCGCTCAGACCGCTTTTCCCCTTCATCGAAAAGCTGGCCGTCGGGGTGGGAGACTTTCTTGCCGGGACGGGGTTTGACCCGGTAACGGTTGCAGGCAAGCCGGTGGGGTTTCTCATCTGCTACGAAGGGATCTTTCCGGAGATCGGCCGCGCCTGGGGCCGCAGCAACGCGTCTCTCCTCGTGAACGTCACGAATGACGCATGGTTTGGCATGACTTCTGCACCGTTTCAGCATCTGTCGATGACAATTTTCAGGGCCGTGGAAAACAGGTTGTACGTGGTGCGGGCAGCCAACACGGGGGTGAGCGCCATCATCGATGCGACGGGGCGGATCACGGCACAGACCGACCTGTTCGTGCGGACATTTCTGCAGGGCCCCGTGCAGATCCATCGGGTGCAGACCTTCTATACCCATTACGGCGATCTTTTCGTCTTTTTCTGCATGATCGCCCTGCTTGTGGTATTCTACAAACCGGGAGGAAGAAGGCCATGGTCGAAGAAATTCAGGAAATGATGACGGACATCAAGAAGCGGGTGGAAACCCTGCGAGGTTGCCTTTGACATAGACGTACTGACGCATCGTCTGGCCGAACTCGAAAAGGAGACGGCAAAGGCGACCCTCTGGGACGAGCCGGAGCGGGCAAAAGACGTCCTGAGGGAGAAGAACAAGCTCGAGGCGATCCTCCAGGCCTGGGCGGGGATCGACCAGGAGCGGAAGGACCTGGACGTGCTGTTCGAACTGGCCCGTGAGGCCGAAGACGAACAGACTCTCCAGGAGGTCAAGGAAGGCCTTGAGCACCTCACGCTGAACGTCCGGAAAGAGGAAATCCGCCGCATGCTGGGAAGAGAGGAGGACCGGCTCAACGCCATCCTCACCATCCATGCCGGCGCCGGCGGTACGGAAGCCCAGGACTGGGCTGAGATCCTGCTGCGCATGTACCTGCGGTGGGCGGAAAAAAGGAGCTACAAGACGCAGATCCTGGACTTCCAGCCCGGCGAGGAGGCCGGGATCAAGAGCGCAACCGTTGAAATGGAAGGGGAATACGCCTTCGGGTACGCCAGGGCCGAATCGGGCATTCACCGTCTCGTCCGGATATCGCCCTTCGATGCCGCCGCGCGTCGCCACACCTCCTTTGCGTCGGTCTTTGTCTATCCCGAGGTCGGGGACGAGATCGTCATCGACATCGACGAGAAGGACCTGAGGATCGACACGTACCGGTCATCGGGGAAGGGCGGTCAGCACGTGAACAAGACGGACTCGGCCGTCCGGATCACCCACCTGCCCACGGGCATCGTCGTGCAGTGCCAGAACGAACGCTCCCAGCACAAAAACAAGGCCATGGCACTCAAAGTGCTCCGCTCCAGGCTCTACGAGATGAAACTCCAGGAGCAGAGCGCCAGGATGGACGAACTCCACAAGACGAAAAAGGACATCGCCTGGGGCAGCCAGATCCGGTCCTACGTGCTGCACCCCTACAAGATGATCAAGGACCACCGGACGAATCTCGAGGTGGGCAACACCCAGAAGATTCTTGACGGGGATCTCGACGAGTTTATCGAGGCCTACCTGATCAGCGCCGCCCAGCCGGCATCGTGAACGATGACCCGAAATTTGCATGGGAAATCAGCGGCGGGTTCAACGGGGAATTCCCCGTTGACAGGCCGAAACAATGTCTGCTAGAAGCCGTAAGGGTTGGTACCCCGGGTACCCATCAGCCATGAAAGGATCACGTGCATGCCGTCATTAAAGTGGGGCTTTTGCCTCATCGCCCTCATTTTCCTGTGCGCCTGCTCGACCACGGCGCAGGTTTCGACCGATCCCCAGGGGAAAATCGCCCCTGCGGACAGGCCGGACAAGCAGCTGGCTGCCAAGAATTCGAAAAACGGGAAAATCAACGGGTCGTCCTCGTCGCTTGCGCGAAACGGCAACGGGAAGACCACGATGAAAAACCCGGGGCTCGGCGTCGGGTTCTCGGGTACGGATCCATCCGGCAAGCCGCCTGAGGATTACCCTCCCGGAAAGGACCCCAGGGTGACGGGCACGGGACAGACCGTCAAGGCTGCGGGAAACAACGGCCAGGACAACGGCGACTCCCTGATCGATGATGAAGTCGACGAGATCGTGGAGCTCCTCCGTCTCGCCCAGGCCTACCGGGACAAGGGAGATGTGGACAATGCGATCAAGGCCCTGGACAAGGCCTATGAAATCCTCCTGGCCGAGGAGGAGGAAAGCTCGGCCGTCGTGCGCCAGAAAGACGACATGAGGCTCCTGATCGCCCGGAAGATTCTGGATATCTACACGGGAAAGCGTGCGGCGACGATCGGCAAGCAGAGCGAGATCCCTCTCATCATGAACGCCGACGTGGAAAAGGAGATCCGGAGCTTCCAGACGGTCGAGAGGAACTTCTTCGAGCGCTCCTACGAACGGGCCGGCTACTACCTTCCCATCATGAAGCAACAGCTGCGGCAGGCGGGTCTCCCGGAGGAGCTGGCATGGCTTCCCCTCGTGGAAAGCGGATTCCAGGTCCATGCCCTTTCCAAGGCCCGGGCCCTGGGACCCTGGCAATTCATCCCGTCGACGGGATACAAGTACGGGCTCAACAGGGATTCTTTCATCGACGAGCGCATGAACGTCGAGAAATCGACCCAGGCCGCCATCGCCTACCTGACCGATCTTCACGGCCTCTTCGGCGACTGGCTCACGGCGCTGGCTGCCTACAACTGCGGGGAAGGGCGGGTTCTCAAGGTCATCTCCCGGCAGCAGATCAACTATCTCGACCACTTCTGGGATCTCTACAGCCAGCTTCCCAACGAAACGGCCCGGTACGTACCCAGGTTTCTGGCCACCCTGCATATCGTGAAGAACCCGAAGAAATTCGGCATGAATCTTCCCGAGCCCTATGCCAAGCCGATCGCCTACGAGACGGTCAAGACCCACAAGTCCATGAAGCTCTTCGACATCGCCTGCCAGATGGGCATCTCGACGGACACCCTGGTCATGCTGAACCCCGAGCTTCGGCACCAGATCACGCCCGATCGCCCCTACGACCTCAAGATCCCCCAGGGACTGGGGCAGCAGTACGCGCTCGTCGCAGACCAGATCAAGGAGTCGAGGCCGCCGGCACCGCCGGAGCGCGAGCGCAAGACCAAGGTTGTCAAATACAAAGTGAAGAGAGGCGACTCGGCCGCCTCGATTTCGAAGAAGTTCGGCACTTCGTCGAAGTCCCTTCTCGCCGCCAACGGCCTGAAGAGCGAACGCCAGGTGACGGAAGGAAAGATCCTCAAGATTCCCGCAAAGCAACCGGAGAAGGGAACCCAGGTGGCATCGGGCAAAAAGGGCAAATCCAAGAAACCGGCCGCCGCGGAGCCTGCCGTAATCAAGTACACGGTCAAGAAGGGGGAGACCCTGACCCAGATCGCCAAGCGCTACAACACGAGCACCGCGGAGATCAGGAAGATGAACAGTCTCTCGGGGACTCAGCTCAAGAGCGGCCAGGTCCTCAAGATCAAGAACCCGAACGCCGAGACGGGGGGCTGATCCGAAGCGGCTGGAGCCTGAAGTCCAGCCGGTAACCGCGGATCTCGAAGAACACGGCTTGCTGAACAACGGACATGATGCGCGCCCGGGCGATTCCTTTGGGCCCCTCGTGGTCATAGCCTGCAAGGTGCAGGATGCCGTGAATGATGAGATAGAGAATGGCATCCTCGACAGGGATTCGAGCTGCCCGCGCCTCTCTGGCCGCTGTATCCGCAGAGACGACCACATCCCCCAGCACACCCGGGTTGACGTCGCCGAAATCCCCCTCCGCCAGTGAGAAGGCAATCACGTTCGTCGGCCTGTCCCGACGGAGATAATCCCGGTTGATCTCCCGGATCCCCTCGTCGTCTACAAAAAGCAGGCTGACCTCGCGCCCCGGGATCCCCATCAGCGCCAGGATCTTCCGGACATCGCGCCGAATCCCGGCACGGTCCAGCTTCACCCGCTTCTGCCTGCTGGCGATCTGAATCGCCCCCGCCTTCTGCTTTTTTTGTCCAGTTATTTTCTTATTTTTTTTCACTTTTCACCGACCACGAGCCACTGACCACTGCCTCACTCTTCCCTGCCGTTCGTCTTCTTGCGGCTCAGGTGATTGTAGGCCTTGATGATTTCCGAAACGAGCGGATGCCTCACCACGTCGATTTCTGTGAAATAGACGAACTGGATCCCCTCGGTCCTGCCCAGGATTTGTTCCACCTCGACGAGCCCCGAAACCTTGCCGCCGGGAAGGTCGATCTGGGTTACATCGCCCGTGACGACGGCCTTGGCGCCCCAGCCG
This sequence comes from uncultured delta proteobacterium, assembly GCA_963828305.1. Lineage (GTDB taxonomy): Bacteria > Desulfobacterota > Syntrophia > Syntrophales > UBA2192 > UBA2192. Next base: position 102,391 of record CAWHEJ010000003.1, read on the forward strand.
AGCCGGGTGACGAACATCTTCATCTGTTCCGAAGTTGTGTTTTGCGCCTCGTCCAGGATGATGAAGGCATCGTTGAGCGTTCGCCCGCGCATAAAGGCCAGCGGCGCCACCTCGATGATGCCCTTTTCCATCAGGGCCTGGGCCTTGTCGAATTCCATCATGTCGTAGAGCGCGTCGTAAACGGGCCGCAGGTAAGGATTCACCTTCTCCACGAGATCCCCGGGCAGAAACCCCAGCCGCTCTCCGGCCTCGACGGCGGGCCTCGTGAGGACGATCCGGTTCACCCGGCGGTCCATGAGGTACGAGACGGCCATGGCCATGGCCAGGTAGGTCTTTCCGGTGCCCGCCGGGCCGACGCCGAATACCATGTCATGTTTCCGGATGGCGTCGATGTATTGCTTCTGGGCAATGCTCTTGGGCGTGATGACCCTTTTCTTCGAAGAGATGTAGACCTTGTCGAGGAAGATCTCCTCGAGCCGGACGGAGCGGTTCTCCGAAAGGATGCGATGGGCAAAGCCGATGTCCGTGGAATAGACGGGAAACCCCTTCTGGATCAGGCGGTAGATCTGCCCGAGGAGATTTTCCACGAGTTCGACGGAGTGAGCTTCGCCGGTGAGCGTGATCTTATCCCCGCGCGCTGCGATCCGGATGTCCGACAGCTTTTCGATGAGCCGGAGATTCTTGTCCCCGTCCCCGAGAAGGGTCTTGAACGCGTTTGGATCGGGGAAGGTGAGTGGCTTGGTGGTCTCGTCCTTCAAACCCTTGTCCTCATTTCTGAAGGAACAGGTGAGCGTAGACTTTGGAGTTGCCCACCATGTTGGAAATCAGGCAGTACTCGTTGGGCTGGTGGGCCATGTGGCAGTATCGTGACCAGACGGCCGCCGGGTAATCGTACTTTCGAAAAACGGCGGCCACGGTTCCCCCTCCGACCCCTCTGGGACTGGCCTGCACGCCATAGACATCGCGAACGGCCTCCTCGAGGGCCAAAACCACAGGGGCATCGTGGGCCGTGGGTGCGGGGGCATCGTATTTCTGCACCGGCACCAGGTCGATTTTCACGTCGAACTTCTTTTCGATGTCGTCTGCCATCCCCCGGATCGTTGCCAGAACCCTGTCGACCGGATAAACCGGCAGAATCCTGCAGTCCATGTAGAAAACGTCCTCCCCCGGGATCGTGTTCACGTTGGGCACATTGGCTTCCTTCTTCGTCGGCTCGAAGGTACTTTCCGGCGGCTCATAGAGCGGGTCCCGCGCAGGGTAGTCCACGCCCAGTTCGTCGAGTCGGACCACGAGATGCGAAGCAGCCCGGAACGCGTTCCTGCCGAGAGCGGGGCGGCTGGCGTGGCATTGTTTGCCCGAGGTCCGGATGCGAATCCACAGCACGCTTTTTTCCGCCACCTCGATCATGGAGCCTTCCTCGTTGCCCGCGTCGGGCACGACGATGAGATCGGACCTGCGAAACCAGTCCCGGTTCGTTTCGAGGACATAGTCGAGGCCGTAGCCGCTCCCCGTCTCTTCATCGGCGGCCAGCAGGACGGCGATGGATGACTCCGGCACGATCCCCTCGTCCAGGAAGGCCTTTGCCGCAAAAAGGGATGCCACAAGGTCCTGCTGGTTGTCCTCGGTGCCCCGTCCGTAGACTTTACCGTCCCGGACGTAACCCTCGTAGGGGTCCCGCTCCCAGAGTTTCATCTCCCCGGGGGGCACGATGTCCGTGTGGGTCATGACCCACACCGTTCGATCGGGGTTTCTCCCCGGAATCCGCGCGATCAGGTTCGGCCTGCTGCCGGCCGTGACTCTTTCATCGGGCGCGTCGCATCGCTCCACCCGGGGGAACCCCAGGTCGCGCAGGATGCCTGCAAGAAACACCGCTTTTTCCATTTCGCCGTCGCCGCCGTTTTCCGGCCCAAGGGCCGGTATGGCCGTGAGGGCGAACTGCAGACGGATCATATCGGGCTCATACCCTTCGATCCTCTTCGAAATCCGCCGAAACGCTCCGCTGTCGATCATGACGTGCCTTTACTTCACCTTCTTCACGGTGCCGAACGATTTCAGGGGCTCATCGAATTTGCTCTGGTCCCCGAGGACGAAAATCGTCTTTTTGTCCGGGTCGAGATATTTCTCCGCCGCCTTCATGACATCCTCCCGGCTCACCGCGTCGATCTTTGCGGGGTATTCGGCCAGGAATTTCGCCGGGAGCCCCTGGAACTCGAGCATCATGTGCTGGAAGGCGATCATGTGAGACGACGTGAAGGAAAAGATATAGCTGTTCACGATGGAGCGCTTCGCCTGGTGGACATCCTGCGCGGGCACCCTCGATTCGCGGGCCTCTTTCAGGATCCCTTCCATCAGGGAAAGGACCTGGCCCGTGGACTCCGATTTCGTCATGGCATAGGCCCCGAACGTGCCATAACCCTGGCGTCCGTCGTAGAAACTCCCCGCGCTGTAGGCAAGACCGCGGTTGCTTCGGATCTCCTGGAAGATCCGGGAGCGGAACCCGCCGCTGCCCAGGATGTGATCGAGAACGGTGAAGGGATAAAAGTCGGGCGATTCTTTCCCGGGGCCGATTGTCCCGATGATCACCGTCGACTGGGGCACTTTCTTCTCGTAATAGTAGAGGGGGGAGTTCGCCTGCGGCTTCGGCAACGGCGGCGTCCCGAAATCCCCCTCGGCGTCCCAATCCCCGAAATGACGGTTGATCAGCTCCAGGGCCTCCTGCTTCGACAAATCGCCTGTGACGGCAAACCGCAGGTTGCGGGGGAAGAAGTGCGCCTTGTGAAAAGCCGTCAGGTCCTCCCGTTCCAGCTTCTCGATGGATGCGATCTCGGGCAGGCGTCCCCGGGGATCGCCCGCGTAGATGGCCCGCCTGTATTCCCGGAAGGCGAGCCGCTGGGGCTTGTCGAAGACGCGCCGGAGCTCCTCGATCTTGAGATTCTTTTCCTGTTCGAGCTTCGCGTCGTCGAAGGAGGGATTGCGAATGATGTCGGCAAAAATCGCGAAGGCCCTCGGCAGGTCCTTTTTCAGGACGGAAAGACTTCCCGTCCCGTATTCCATGCCCAGGGAGATGGAAATCGGTGCCGCCAGCGACTCCAACTGCTCGTCGATCATGTCCCCGCCGAGTTTCCCGGCACCGCCTGTCCTCATCACGTCGCCCGTCATCTCGGCAAGCCCCTCCTTTCCGGGGGGCTCGAAGACGGAGCCGGCGCCGACGACAAAGGAAATGTTGACCAGGGGAAGTTCCCGGTCCTCCAGGAAGTAGACGGTGAGCCCGTTCTCGAGGACAAAGCGCTCCGGCCTGGGCGGAGAGAATTTGATTTCCCCGTAGCTGAGCCTGTCCGGGTCCGGCCAGGGCAGTGGCTTCGGCTTTTCCACCGGTTCGGCCAGGCCGATGCCGGTTGAAATCAGCACGATGACAAGGCTGAGAGCGAGGTTTCTTTTCACGGCTTCTCCTTCTTGACCAGGACGGCCACGGTCCGGTTCTCCTCGACGAGGTATTTTTTTGCCGCCGCCATGATGTCCGCTGACGTGACCTTTTCGATCATCTCGACGTATCGCGTCATGTACCGGTAATCCCCGGTGATGATTTCGTAGTAGGACAACCGGCTCGCCAGGCCGGAATTGGAACTGAGATCCCGGATGAACTCGGCGCGAAGCTGGTTGATGATCTTCTCCAGCTCCTGCTTCTTCACCGGCTCCTTCTTGAGCTTCTCGATCTCTTCGTGTACGGCCTGCTCCAGCTCTTCCGCCGTGTGGGGGTGCCGGGGTGTCCCCATGACCATGAAGAGATTGGAATAGCGGCTGGCCGGCATCCCGTTGGCGGCACTGACCTCTTCGGCGAGCTGCCGGCCCTGGACGATGGATCGGTGGAAGCGGGAGGTTCGGCCCTTTGAAAGGAGGGCCTCGATGACATCGAAGACATAGTCCTCGAAGGAGGGCAGGGTCGGCTTGTGCCAACCGATGAGGAGATGCGGGTTTGACTCGGCAACGAGTTCCGTCCGCTTCTCCCCGCCCTGCGCCGGCTCCTCGGTCACATGATGACCCTCGAGCTTGTGGGAAGGGATGGCGCCGAAATATTTTTTTACGATCTCCATCGTTTTCTCCGTGTTGATGTCTCCCACGATGGCGATGACCGTGTTGTTCGGTGAGTGGTACCGCCTGAAGAATGCCTCCAGATACTCCGGCGTCAGATAGGAGATATCCGACGCCCACCCGATGACGGGCCGCCGGTAGGGGCTTGCGGTGAATGCCGTGGCCAGGAACAGTTCCATGAGCTTGCGGGAGGGGACCGACTCGTAGGTCTGGCGTCGCTCCTCGATCACGACATCGCGCTCCGTGTAGAACTCCCTGAGGACGGGGTTCGTCATCCGGTCGGCCTCGATGCGGGCCCAGAGTTCGATCCGGTTTGCAGGGAGGCTCACCTGGTAGGTCGTAACATCCTGACCTGTCGAGGCATTGAGGCCCACAGCCCCGCTTTCCGAGTACAGCCGGTCGATCTCGTTTTCGACGACCCACTCCTTGGCCTCGCTCTGGAGCTCCTTGAGCTCCTTCGCCAGTCTCGTGACCTCGGCCTCGTCGGCACGGTTCCCTTTCATCCGTTCGCGGTCAAGCGCCATTCCCGTCTCGCGGATTTTTTTCAGGACTCGTTCTTCTTCCTTGAAGTTCTTTGTCCCGATGGTCGACGTGCCCTTGAAGAGCATGTGCTCGAGAAAGTGGGCGGCGCCCGTCTTTCCCTCTCCGTCGTCGACGGCACCCACCAGGTAGCGGATGTAGAGGGATACGGTGGGGCTCGTGTGCCGTTCCACCAAAAGGACACGGAGGCCGTTTTCCAGGGTAAGGCGCTGAACGCGATCCTCCAGGTTGTAGGCCTGAAGTGCGCCGGGTGATGCGACGAGAAGGGCAACCCCCAGCAGAAGGAAGGTGACGAAACGACGGGAAGCGGCCTTGGGGCCTTGACTCGACAGACTCATGTCGCTCTCATTTTCTCCTTGCAGATTTTCCAGAGGCGAAAGACCGCATAAAGAATGCCTGCGCCGCTGACGAGGATGATGAAATTGGACGAGAAAAACAGCATGATGAACTCCAGGGGATTTTTCAGGCTGTAGGCGGAAAGCAGAAGGGTGATCCCCCAGAACAGAAAAAACGAAGAAAGGATGCCGATCAGGATATCGCTCACGCACTGGATCATCATCGTAACCGTTTTTGCCGGGTTTCCCGGCTGATCCGGAACTCCCTGCCGAGGCCTTGTGAATTTTGCGTCATTATGACGAAGCGGGTGTGAAAATTCAATCTTTTTCAATAAGAGCCCTTATCCTCCAGGCCAAGCCTCGTGCGGCTTTTCAAAACCTGAAGGTCTGCCGTCGAGATGTCGGCTCTCATGCAGGGGAGCAGGGAGTTGTTGTGAAACAGGGGCTCTTTCCCGATGTCGTACCGGGCGTGGCGAAGGGCCTCTCCCCACAGGGGCGTGCCTGGAATCGGGGAATATTCGGCGAGGATCGCCTTTGCCCCGAGTCCCCGCACGAGGTCGATACCCGCCTCGATTTCCCGGACATCCTGCCCCGGGAGGCCGCATAGCAGATAGATCCCGATGTCCGCCCGCCCGTAGCCCGCTTCCTGCAGGTACGCTACGGCCTGACGCAGTTCTTCCGTCGTTACCTTGCCCCCGGTTGCCGCCTGCCTCGATGCTGAAGCGGTCTCGAAGCCGAAACGGATCGTGCGGAACCCGGCTCCGAAGAGAAGCTTCGCCAGACGGTGGGTGATCTCCCGGAGGTGCAGGCCGTTGGGACAGTGGAAATTGACGTCCAGGCCCCGTCGAACAATCTCCTCGAGCATCGGCGCGGCCCTGTCCGTCGAGTTCACCAGCAAAGCATCATCGTAGAAGGCAAAATTTCTGACACCGCGGGTACGGCTCCAGTGCTCGATTTCGTCGACGACCCGAAAGGGGTCCCGCATCCGAAATCCGCGGTTGAGGAGGTTCGAGGCGCAGTAGCTGCACCGATAGGGGCAGCCCCTGGATGTCAGGATGGGGGCTGCATCCAGATGGCCGATGAGATCCAGGGCAGGGTAGGGGTAGCTGTCGAGCGCGCTTCCGTCGAAGTCGAAATCGACGCGGGTGCCGAACAGATCCTCGAGAACGGGGGGCAGCGCAAACTCCCCGTCGCCGGCAATGACCACATCAGCCCCCGAGAAGGCCCGGGCGTGTTCCGGGCAAAGGGTCGCATAATTCCCGCCCAGAAGGACCGGCACACCGGGCCACGCCGCCCGGACTTCCCCGATGGCCTCGACGACACCGGGGTACCAGTAGGTCATCATGGAGCCGACCAGGACGAGGTCGGGCCTGCCGGCGGCCTGCAGGATCTCCCGGAGCACTGCCGGTGAGAGGCCATAGCGACGGTAGCGTCTGCGGATCGGCCGGAGTGCCTCCGGTTTCGGGATCTCCTCGCTGGGGAACTTTCCACAACCCCAATCCTGACGCTTCCGAGTCCCTCGTTGACCCCCTGGAAGCCTGGACGTCAGGTGAGGATCCAGGCAATCGATCACCTGAACCGTGAAACCGGACCGGCGCAGGAGTGCAGCCAGGGTGAGAAGACCCAGCGGCCTCACCCAGAAATCATAGGCGGAAAAGTCGTGAATCCATGGGTTGAGGAGGTAAATCTTTTTATTCTTCATCCGTGTTCAATCCGCCTACGTCCCTGATATCACGACGGGGAAGTATATCAGGGGAACCCGAAGACGGCAAGGAGCGACACTTTTTCCAGAAAAGGCTTGAAGGGAAAAAGGAACCTTGCTAACATGCCGCAACGACCGACAGGGGGTCCCGCGCGGCTGAACCCTTCCGCCGCGCGGTCATATGAAAGCCGTCATCCAGAGAGTCGACCATGCATCGGTAAGCATCGACGGGATCGAGATTTCCCGCATTGGCGCGGGGCTTCTCGTCCTGCTCGGGGTCGAGAAGGGAGACGGCGAGAAGGACGCCGATTTTCTCCTCGACAAGATGATCCAGCTTCGCATTTTCGAGGATGGCGAGGGAAAGATGAACCTTTCCCTTCTCGATGTATCGGGCGAACTTCTCGTGGTGTCCCAGTTTACCCTGCTGGCCGACTGCCGTAAGGGAAGAAGACCCTCCTTCGCGGATGCGGCCGAACCGGAGACGGCCATGAAGCTCTATGAATACATGCTGTCAAAGGCGAGGGAAAAAGTGACGAAGGTCGGGCAGGGACGGTTCCAGGCCATGATGAAGGTGGGACTCGTCAACCATGGGCCCGTCACCATCCTTTTGGACAGCAGGAGATAAGAGAAACGGTGACCATGAAAATCAAAGCGGATGAGCTTCCTCCCAGCCTGATCCGTATCGACAAGGAGGGGATCTGGTACTACAAGGGCAATGAGATGTTTCGCAAGGACATCGTGAAGCTCTTTTACCAGAATCTGAAGCGGGACGAATCGGGGAGTTATTACATCGAGCTCGAGAACGACCTGGCGTCCCTTGAAGTAGAGGACACGGCCTACGTCGTGACAGCCGTCTACAAACTCGGCACACCGGCCGAGGGCAACGAGCGGATCTCCGTCCTCCTGAGTGACGAAACCCTGGAGGAGCTGGATTGCAGATCCCTCCGGATCGGAAACGATAACATTCTTTATTGCACCGTCAAATCCGACGGCCATGCAGCCCGGTTTCTGAGGACGAGCTACTACCAGATCGCAGAGTTTTTCGACTACGACGATGCCGGGGATTCCTATTTCCTGCCCCTCAACGGCGTGCGGTATCCCATCCAGGATCATGACAGCCATTGACCCCAGGGGCAGGAACGTGGCGAAAATCCCTTGCCTGAACAGAAACGGTATCCGGAGGAACCCATGATGGACCCAGAAATCAGAATGGCCTTGACCTTTGATGATCTGCTGCTCGTCCCGGCCGAGTCCACGATTCTTCCCAAAGACGTGGACACGAGGACGAGCCTGACGAACAACATCATCATGAACATCCCCATCGTCAGCGCAGCCATGGACACCGTGACGGAGTCCCAGACAGCCATCTGCATGGCCCGTGAGGGCGGAATCGGGTTCATCCACCGCAACATGAGCATCGAGCGGCAGACCCTCGAGGTGGACAAGGTCAAGAAATCGGAAAGCGGCATGATCGTGGACCCCATCACGATCGATCCGGAACAGAAGGTCAAGGACGCCCTCGAGCTCATGAGCCGCTACAAGATCTCGGGCGTGCCCGTCGTGAAGGGCCGCAAGCTCGTTGGGATCCTGACGAACCGTGACCTCCGGTTCGAGACCAACCTCGAGCAGCGCGTTTCCAATGTGATGACGAAAGACAAGCTCGTGACGGTGTCCCAGAACATCACCCTCGAGGATTCGAAGAAACTCCTTCACAAACACCGCATCGAAAAACTTCTCGTCGTCGACGAGGATTTCTGCCTGAAGGGCCTCATCACGATCAAGGATATCGAGAAGATCCAGAAATACCCCAGCGCCTGCAAAGACCAGCTCGGGCGCCTCCGGGTCGGCGGCGCCGTGGGGATCACGGATCGGGAAGCCCGGGTCCAGGCGCTCCTGAACGCAGGCTGTGACGTGATCTGCATCGACACATCCCACGGGCACTCCAAGGGAGTTCTGGATGCCGTCCGGGACACGAAAACGAATTTCCCCGCCTGCGAGATCGTTGCCGGGAATGTGGCAACCTTCGAGGGGGCCGAGGCCCTCATCAAGGCCGGCGTAGACGCCGTCAAGATCGGCGTGGGGCCTGGCTCCATCTGCACGACGCGGATTGTAGCCGGGATCGGGGTGCCACAGATGACGGCCATCATGGAATGCGCCCGAGCCTCGTCAAAATACGGCGTTCCCATCATCGCCGACGGGGGGATCAAGTATTCCGGCGACATCACCAAGGCCCTGGGGGCCGGCGCTCATTGCGTCATGATCGGCGGCCTTTTTGCGGGCACGGAGGAGAGCCCCGGCGAGACCGTCCTCTTCCAGGGCAGAAGCTACAAGGTTTACCGGGGCATGGGATCCCTCGAGGCGATGAAAGAAGGAAGCCGGGACCGCTACATGCAGGATGACATTGAAAGCTCTCTGAAACTCGTACCGGAAGGCATCGAGGGCAGGGTGCCCTTCCGCGGCTCCCTTTCTAACAGCATCTACCAGATCATGGGGGGTGTGAAGGCGGGAATGGGCTATGTGGGCTGCGGGAGCATCGAGGAGCTTCGGGAGAAGGCCCGTTTTGTCCGGATTACACCTTCCGGACTCCGTGAAAGCCACGTTCACGATGTGATCATCACGAAGGAAGCGCCGAATTACCGGATGGACTGAGTGCTCATCCGTAAGCGTTTCCAGGCAGGATCAAGAGGCGGGGTTTGCCGGATCGGAACCCCGTTTTTTGTTGCTCAACGATTGATTTTTCTTGCACGGCTGGTGTATGATCCACGGTAGACTCCGGCGAGAACCCTATATAAATAGACATTTATTTCAATAGGTTAACCATTCATGAAGCACGCCGATTTCGTTCACCTCCACCTGCACACCCAGTACAGTCTCCTGGACGGCACCATCCGCCTTGCCGATCTGTTCAAGATGGCCCGGGACTACAAGATGCCCGCAGTGGCCATCACGGACCACGGCAACATGTACGGAGCCGTTGATTTCTATCAGCAGGCCTACAAGGCCGGGATCAAGCCCATCATCGGCTGTGAACTCTACGTCGCGCCGAAGAGCCGCTTCGACAAAACCTCCGAGGGGCCGGGGGAGACGGCACGGCACCTGATCGTCCTGGCCAAAAACCTGCAGGGTTACCGAAATCTCATCAAGCTCACCTCTTCCGGATTTCTCGAGGGATTCTACTACCGCCCGCGCGTCGACAAGGAGCTCCTGACAAAGCACAGCGAGGGGCTGATCGCCACGAGTGCCTGTCTGCACGGAGAAGTTGCCGACTGGATCCTCAAAGGGGACATCGAGAGGGCCAAGGCTGCGGCCAGGCAGTATCGTGAGATCTTCGGCGAGGGAAATTACTACCTCGAGATGATGGAGAACGGGATTCCCGAGCAATCCCTCGTCAATGAAAAACTGATGGAAATCTCGAAGGAATTGTCCATCCCGCTGGTCGCAACCAACGACTGCCACTACCTCGAGCGGGCCGACTCCGAGGCCCATGAGGTGCTCCTGTGCATCCAGACGGGCAAGACCATGGACGACACGGGTCGCATGCGGTTCGCAACGGACGCCTTCTATCTCAAATCGCCCGACGAGATGAAACAGCTTTTCGCGTACTGCCCGGAAGCCATCGAGAACACGGTTGCCATCGCGGAGAAGTGCAATCTCAAGCTCGACTTCAACCAGGTCTTCCTGCCGCACTTCGATATCGGCCAGGGACGATCGCTCGATGAGCACCTGCAGGAGATGGCAAAAACGGGCCTGGAGAAGCTCATGCCAAAGATCCTCCAGGGCCATGACCCCTCGCTGAGGCAGAAGTACGAGAAGCGACTCGAGCGGGAGCTCGACATCGTCAAGTCCATGGGGTTTGCCGGCTATTTCCTCATTGTCTCCGATTTCATCAACTACGCAAAGAGCCGCAACATCCCCGTCGGCCCCGGCCGCGGATCCGCGGCGGGAAGCCTCGCGGCTTACGCCATCGGGATCACCGAGATCGACCCGATCCGCTATGGTCTCTTCTTCGAGCGGTTCCTGAACCCGGACCGCAAGAGCATGCCCGACATCGACACCGATTTCTGCATGGAGGGCCGCGACGAGGTCATCCGGTATGTCTCCGAGAAATACGGCACCGACCGTGTGGCCCAGATCATCACCTTCGGGAAGATGCAGGCTAAAGCGGTCATCCGCGACGTGGGGCGCGCACTGAACATGCCCTACGGCGAGGTGGACCGGATCGCCAAGCTCGTCCCCAACGTCCTGAACATCACCCTGGACGACGCCATCAAGCAGGAACCCCGGATGCGGGAGGAGCAGAAGAATAACGAAAAGGTCCGCAGGCTGCTCGTTTTGTCACGCTCCCTGGAGGGCCTCAACCGCCATTCCTCTACCCACGCCGCAGGGGTGGTCATCTCCGACAAGCCTCTCGTCGAGAGGGTTCCCCTGTGCAAGAGCCCCAATGACGACATTGTGACCCAGTTTTCCATGAACGACCTCTCGGCCGCGGGGCTTACAAAATTCGACTTCCTCGGCCTCAAGACGCTCACGGTCATCCGCGATGCCCTGAAGTTCATCGAGGAGGGGAAGGGCGTCCGGATCGACATCTCCGACATCCCCCTGGACGACCGGAAAACCTTCCAGCTCCTCTCCAAAGGGGAGACCGACGGGGTGTTCCAGCTGGAAAGCCGGGGCATGAAAGAGATCCTTGTCGGAATGAAACCCGACTGCTTCGAGGACATCATCGCCCTGATTGCCCTCTACCGCCCGGGCCCCCTGAAAAGCGGCATGGTCCAGGAATTCATCTCCCGCAAACAGGGCAAGACAAAGAGCACCTACGAGGTGCCCTCGCTCGAGCCCATCCTGAAGGAGACCTACGGGGTCATCCTCTACCAGGAGCAGGTCATGCAGATCGCCAGCGCCCTGGCGAGCTACACCATGGGCGAGGCAGACACCTTTCGCAAGGCCATGAGCAAGAAGAACTCTTCCGAGATGGAGAAGGAAAAGCCCAAGTTCCTCGCCGGGGCCCACAAGAACAAGATCCCCGAGGCGAAGGCCCGGAAGATCTTCGACCAGATGGAGACCTTTGCCGGCTACGGGTTCAACAAGTCCCACAGCGCAGCCTATGCGATGATTTCCTACCAGACGGCCTATCTGAAGACTCATTACCCTGTGGAGTTCATGGCTGCGCTGCTGACCAGCGAGAAAGGCAACCGCGACAAGGTCATCAAGCACATCAGCGTCTGCAAGGAGATGGGCATCAACGTGCTGCCTCCCGACATCAACCAGTCCGTCCTCGACTTCAGCGTCGACGGGGGCAATATCCGTTTCGGTCTGGCCGCCGTAAAAAACGTCGGTGAGAGCGCCATAGAATCCATCATTGAATCAAGTGATAATGAAGGATCATTCAAGTCTTTTCTCGATTTCTGCTCACGCGTGGACCTGCGCAAAATCAATAAGCGTGTCGTGGAGAGCCTCATCAAGTGCGGCGCCTTTGATTCCCTGGGTTACGGAAGGCGCCAGCTCATGGAGAACTTCGAACGGGTCATGGACACCGGACAGAGGGCCCAGGACCAGAAGCTCAGCGACCAGGTCAGCCTCTTCGATGGGCCCGAAAGTGCATCGGCGGGACCGGAGCACACTGAAAAAGACCTTCTTCCGGAAACCGACGAGTGGGAGCACGGTCAAGTACTGAGTTACGAAAAGGAAACCATCGGGTTCTACATTACCGGGCACCCGCTGCTGAGGTACGCCGACAAGCTGAATCTCATCACCGATGCCGACTCGGAGCGCATCTCGGAGATGCGGGACAAGGACACGGTGACCGTGGCAGGTATTGTCAGTCACAAACGCGAGATTGCGACCAAGAGAAAAGACACGATGGCCTACGTGACCATCGAAGATCTCAAAGGATCCTACACAGGGATCGTATTTTCCGATACCTATCGAAATTACAGGGACTTGATCGATTCTGACGAGCCGCTTCTCTTCAAGGGAACCCTCGATGTCACCGAGGAAAGCGCTCGCCTCGTCGTCTCGGAAATCCACCGTCTCACGGAGTACAACGGGGTAAGCTTCAGCTCAATCCATGTCACCTTCGACGCAAACCGGATGGATGAAAGCCACCTGAGCCTGTTACGTGAGATATGCAGGAAGTACCCCGGCAAGCACGACTGCTACCTGCATCTCATCCTTCAGAACCAGAGCGAGACGGTCGTGTATCTGGGCAACGAGTCCAGGATCAACATCTCTCAGCCCCTCAAAGAGGAGGTCGAGCGTCTTCTCGGCCCGGGTTCGACAACTTTGCACTGACATCGGAGGGTACACCAATAACCCATCGGAGTGACCTTGGAAGGCCACATAGACAGGACCTACCGAAGACTGACATCCAATCGTAATTATACGCATTTTACCGTTAAAATCAGTGAGACGGACCTCTATATCCTCGCCGATTCGGACCTGTCTGGCCTGGCATTCCAGTCTGCCCTGAGATGCCGCGTACAGATTGAAGAGTACATTCGGATTCACCCTGAATTCAGGACCTCCCTCGTTCCCGTTGCGGGGGACAAGCTCGCTCCCGACATCGTCAAGGATATGCTCAAGGCTTCCGACAGGGCTGGCGTCGGCCCCATGGCATCGGTTGCCGGGGCTATCGCGGAACATGTCGGCAAGGACCTTCTCAAGGCAAGCTCTAATGTAATGGTTGAGAACGGAGGAGATATCTATTTGAATGTAAGGGATCCTGTTTCGATTGGAATCTTCGCTGGAGACTCGCCTCTGACAGGGAGGCTCGCCTTAAGCATCGAAGCGAAGGAGACTCCTGTAGGAATCTGCACGTCATCGGGAACGGTAGGGCACTCTTTGAGTTTCGGAATTGCAGATGCGGTCTGCATCAAATCGAAATCGACGGCACTTGCCGACGCGGCTGCAACATCGGTGGGAAACCTCATCAAGAAGAAATCCGACGTAAAGAAAGGACTCGAGAGGGCCATGTCGATACCGGGGGTCCTGGGGGTCATGATCATTACGGGCGATACTTTGGCTGTTCAGGGGAACATGGAGCTCAGGAGGGCATAATATCGAAACTGCATAAGTTAAGTTTACATAACATATCTTATCAGACATTCATTATTATTTCTCTGTGCGCATCAATTGTCCTCGCGGCGGAATAACGCCATTGCAACAAAGTCCCATTCCTGGACCTATCTTAAACCAAACATCAAAACCGACCCTGAACCACAGATCCTCATACCACACTGTGCAAATTCATTTCGTTTCCAAAAGCCAGGCAACTCGTTAAGAGATTTTTAATGCATCCCCGTATAACAGAATCGAAGAATCTTCGTTGCATAGTCGACAATTTTCATTCCTTGAAATAATGTTATTATCAATAGTATTATATTATTATATTTATTATATGATACATTACCTTAATACAATATTATGGTTTAAGTATATTATACAACTACACGTATGTATGATTATTTATACGTTACACGATTGAGATTTATTTTTTAAATAAGACAGGAGGAGACGGAAACCTCAGACGGGAAATTAAAGCCCCTCTTCGGAGAGTTTCTTGATCAGATCGGATTGTCTGTTCGTGAGTTTTTTTGGCACATCGACGAATATGCGCACGAACTGATCCCCGCGCCCCTCTCCCTTCAGGTGGGGAGCGCCGAACCCTTTCATGCGGATTTTCGTGTTGCTCTCGGTTCCGGCGGGAATTTTCAGCCGTTTCGGCCCGCCGCTCAGCGTCGGCACTTCGATCGTCGAGCCGAGACAGGCCTGGGAGAAGCTGACGGTCTTTTCGACATACAGATCATCTCCATCCCTCGAAAAGATGGGATGGGGCAGCACCTGGATGTTGAGATAGAGATCCCCGGCCGACCCACTGTAATGCCCATGAAGTCCTTTTCCGGCGAGACGGAGTTTCTTCCCGGACGAGATTCCGGCAGGGATCTTCACACTGACTTCCTCTGTCACGTCGCCCTTTTTCAGGGACAGCTTCTTCTCAGCCCCTAAAACAGATTCTTCCAATGTAATCGATAGGTTATACTCGATGTCCTGTTCGCTCGGGGACGGAGCCTCACGCTGGCCGTAGGCCTGCTGGCCGAAGAGATCCCCGTAAGGGTCGGCTTTGCGCTGCGTCGTGTAGGCGCGTCTTCTGCCTCCGCCCCCTCTTCCGCCATGCCAGGTGAATTCCCCGCCCAGGTTGCCGAAGCCAAATCCCCTGAGGATGTCATTGATATCGAAGTCGCGGAAGATGTCTTCCTGAGTGAACTTCTGACGGAAAGCATCCGTCCCGAACTCATCGTATTGCTTGCGCTTTTCTGGGTCACTCAGAACGGCGTAGGCTTCGCTGATCTCCTTGAATTTCTCTTCGGCCTTCTTCTTGTCGGAAGGATTGCGGTCGGGGTGATGCTTGAGCGCAAGCTTTCTGTAGGCTTTCTTGATGTCGTCGACACTGGCGCCCTTGTCGACACCGAGTGTTTTGTAATAATCGACGGCCATGACTTCTCTCCAAACCCCTCAGGCGTGAGTTAAACTCGCATCAGTGCAGGAATCCAGAATCATGCCAACCCCGCCCCACGCTAAGGGTCGCGAGCAATCCTTTTGAGCCTTAAGATAAGTTCGCTGGCGCTCTGCGTCAATGGGCTATGGATTACGCGTCCCGGCCCAGATCGAAGGCCTTGAGATTGGCTTTCACGTTTTTTTCCGGCAGGACCTCGCTCAGGACCTTCTTCCAGCCCTCGGGGCTGATCTCCGGGATGAAGCGGGAGATGGCACCGAGCATGACCGTGTTGACGGCCCTCCGGTTGCCGGCCTTGGCCGCCAGTTCCGGACCGGCGATTACTTTCACGTTGTCGGGACCAAGCTGGGACCGGAGGCTTTCGTAGACTTCCTTCGGGTAATCCGCCTCACCCAGGTTGACGGAGGGCGGGTAGATCTCCTCGTCATTGACGAGGACCATCCCGCCCGTCTTCAGGTAATCGAGGTACCGCAGGGACTCCAGCTTCTCGAAAGAAACAATCATGTCCACGTCACCCTTCCTGGCCAGGGGCGAATAGACCCTTTCCCCGTAACGGACATGGCTCGTCACGCAGCCGCCGCGCTGGGCCATGCCATGGACCTCGCTCTTCTTCACATCGTAGCCTTTGTCCATCATGACCTTGCAGATGATATCGCTTGCCAGCAGGATTCCCTGTCCCCCGACCCCGGCAAGCAGAAGGCTTTTTACCCTGTTTTCCATGGCTTTATCGGTCCTCCCGAGTAATCGCTTCCTGGCGGCAGAGCTGCGCGCACAGCGTACAGCCCGTGCACAGGGTCGCGTCGATGACGGCGATCCCCTTCTGTTTCTTCCGGTCCGGCCTCGCGGGCATTCCCTCTTTTTCGAAATCCTTCCACGAGATGGCGGGGCAGCCGCAGCTGAGGCAGACCTTGCATCCGATGCACGTCTCGGGATCGATGCTGAAATGCTTTGCCTTGGCGGCCTTCTTGCTCATCAGCAGCACGCAGGGCGAGCGGGATATGATCAGCGAGGGCCCTTCCTTCTGCAGCTCCCGTTTCAGGACCTCCGTTGTGTTCTTGAAATCCAGCGGGTCGATCACCTCGACGCTGTCGATCCCCAGGATCTTCCCCAGGGCCGCAAAATCCAGTTCCTTCGTCTTTTCGCCCTGGAGGGTGGTGCCCGTGGCCGGGTGTTCCTGCATGCCCGTCATGGCCGTGGTCCGGTTGTCGGCGATGATGAAGACGGCATCGCTTCGGTTGTAGGCCGCATTGAGCAACGTGGTGATTCCCGAGTGGATGAAGGTGGAATCGCCGATCACGCCGACGATCTTGCCCTTCCCTTTCGGGCCCAGGGCCTTGCTCATCCCGTGGGCGATGCCGATGCTTGCCCCCATGCAGATGCAGCTGTCCATCCCGGACAGGGGCTTCATGTACGAAAGGGTGTAGCACCCGATGTCGCCCGAAATGAAGGCCTTCGTCTTGTTCAGGGCGTAGAACAGCCCGCGGTGGGGGCAGCCCGGGCAGAGGTTCGGAGGCCGGGGCGGTATCGTCTGCAGCGTCACGGCCGGAGCCGATGATTTCCCGGTGATGGCTTTTTCCACGACCCCGGGGTCGAACTCGTTGGTGTAGGGGAAGACGGCCTTTCCCGTCACCTCGATCCCCATGGCCTTCACCTGTTCCTCGATGAAGGGGTCCAGTTCCTCGACGACGTAGAGCTTCTTCACCTTCGAGGCGAACTCGCGGATCATCTTCTCGGGAAGCGGGTGCACGAGTCCCAGCTTGAGGTAGGAATAACCGGGGAATGCGTCCTTGGCGTAATTGTAGGGCATGCCCGCCGTGATGATCCCGACCTCGGGGCTGCCCATTTCCATCCGGTTTCCCTCGAAGGTCTCCGCCCACTCCCGGATGGCCTCCGTGCGTTTCTCCACCTCGACGCGCCTGGCCCGGGCATTCATCGGGACCATGACGTACTTGAGGGGAAGATGGCGGATCTCCGTGCGATCGCCGGCTTTTACGGGGTCTTCGATCGTTACGACGCTCTTGGAGTGCGACACGCGGGTCGTCGTCCTGAAGAAGACCGGCGTGTCGAACTTCTCGGAGAGCTCGAAGGCGAGCTTGATGAAGTCCTTCGCCTCCTGGCTGTCGGCCGGCTCCAGCATGGGGATCTTGGCGAACTTTGCGTAGTTGCGGTTGTCCTGCTCGTTCTGCGAGCTGTGCAGCGACGGGTCGTCGGCCGTGATGATCACAAGCGCCCCGTTGGTCCCGGTATAGCTCACCGTGAACAGCGGGTCGGCCGCAACATTGACGCCCACGTGCTTCATCACCGCCATGGAACGGGCCCCTGCGATGGCGGCCCCGATGGCCACCTCGAGCCCCACTTTCTCATTGGGAGACCACTCGGCGTAGACTCCCTTGTACTGTGCGAAGGCCTCCAGGATTTCCGTGCTCGGCGTTCCCGGGTAGCCTGCGCCGAAGGTGGCTCCGCACTCCCAGGCTCCGCGGGCGATTGCCTCGTTTCCCGACATGAGTTCCTGCATCGTTTCACTCCGTGCTCTTTCTTCTTTATCCCAGCTGAGCGATCTTGCGCTTGAGCAGCGACGAGGCCGCCGGATCCTTCGTCTTCTCCAGTGCCTTGCGATAGTAGTCCAGCGCCTTCCCGCGATCGTTCATCTCCTCGTAGACGCGCGCGATGTTGCGGTAGCTGAGCCCCTCGTGGACATTTCCCGGTTTCGAGTCCGCCACCCGGTTAAACGCCTCCAGGGCCTTGTCGTATTCCTTCTTGGCCTCATAGGCGTAACCGATCCCGAACCAGGCGTAGACCGTCCGGACATCCTTCCCGGACGCCTTGTCGACGAATGCCCGGTAAACCTGGATCGACCGGTCGTACTCGCCTGCCGTGAAGTAGAGGTTCCCCAGCTCGTAGCGGGCGCCCTGGGCGGCATCGGTCGAAGGGTACTTCTCCACGACGCCTTCGAAGGCCTTGGCGGCCTCGGTGCCTGCCAGCCCCGTCCCCATCGGGTCGGCCCTCATGACCTTCATCCGCGCCTCGAAATAGAGCCTGGCCGCCTCGCTCTCCGTGTGGGCCGAATAGAAGAAATACCCCGCTCCCAGTACGATCACGAGGGCGAGTGCGCCGGCAGCGGCATAGAGCTTCTGCCGGTTCTCCCGGGCATAGGACGTGACCTTTCCCACGACCTCCTGAAAGGCGTCGGGCTGCTCCAGGTCCTTTTTATCCAACTTTGCTGCAACCATGTTTGATATCTCCAAGGTTTTGTCAGGGGTTTTGCATTGCCGTAAAAATATCGCCCACCCGGGCCGGTGCCCGGACGATTTTTCCCTCCCGGTTCAGGAATGCATGAACCGTTGAACCCTCCACGAGAAGCTTTTCCCGTTTCTCGTCCCAGATCTCATAGGCGAACTTCACGCTGGCGCGCCGAAAATATTCGATCCGGGTCTCGACGATGACGATTTCGTCATATCTCGCGGGGAAAAGGTAGTGGCACTCAAGCTCTGTGAGCGGCAGAAAAAACCCTTCCTTTTCCATCTCGTCGTAGACGACACCCGCCTGGCGCATCAATTCCGTCCGTCCGATTTCGAACCAGCGGATGTAGTTCGTGTGGTAGACGATCCCCATCGCATCGGTGTCGGCGTAAATGACCCGAATCTTAACGACGCCTGTCTTCAATGAACCGTCTCCAGTCTCGAATGAACCCCTCCATCAGCTGAAAGCCCGGGGATACGACGATACCGCTTGCGCGCGCCGCAGGCTCGCTGTACCCGTTGGCATTTTTCAGATTGTCCGACGGGACGGACGACAGGACGGCGAAGGGGCTCGCCTCCGAGACGTGCGTCTTTTTCGCCACCGGCGTGGGATGATCGCTCAGCACGAGCACCCGGAAATCGCCGAAACGGGGGATTCCCTTCAGGACGGTCCCGACGACCTTCTCGTCGAAATCTTCGAGGGCCTTTACCTTGCCTTCCGTGTTTCCCTCGTGGCCCATTTCGTCGGGGGCTTCCACGTGGACGAAGACAAAGTCGTTCTGCTCGAGCGCCTCGAGGACCTTCTCACCCTTCCCGATGTAATTCGTGTCGATGTAGCCCGTGGCACCCTCCACCTTCAGGACCTCGAGCCCCGCATAGACCCCGAGCCCGTTGAGAAGATCCACTGCGGAGATCATGCCCCCGCGAAGACCGAATTTCTTCGTGAGGGGCTCCATGGCAGGCTTGCCCCCCTGGCCCCAGAGCCAGATGGAGGTTGCCTGTTTCTTGCCCTTTTCACCGCGGGAGCGGTTCACCGGGTGATCCCTGAGCACCTCCCTGGACTTCAGCATCAGATCAAGCACCTCGTCGGCGCCTTTGCCTTTCGGCAGGTACTGGGTTGTGGCCTGCCCGGTAATGTCATGGGGAGGGGTTGTCTCCACCACCGGTCCGCCGCCCTTCCAGACAAGCAGGTGCCGGTAACCCACACCGGGGTGGAACTTCAGGCGCCCGGAGCCGATCGCCTCATCGAGCCCGAGAATGATCTGGCGTGCCTCGTCCGTAGGGATGTGCCCGGCCGTGAAATCCGCCATGATCGGGTCCGGGCCGTCTCCGAGGGTGACGAGGTTGCACCGGAAGGCAAGATCCCCCGGATCGAGATGAACGCCCATGCTGGCGGCCTCCAAAGGCCCCCGCCCCGTGTAGCACGTCTGAGGGTCGTAGCCGAGCACAGAGAGGATCGCCACGTCACTTCCCGGCTTCAGTCCTTCAGGCACCGTGTCGATGAGACCGAGGGTCCCCTCCCGGGCGATCCGGTCCATGTTGGGGATCTTTGCGTATTCCAGCGGGGTCTTCCCGCCCAGGCTTTCGACGGCCCAGTCCGCCATGCCGTCGCCCAGCAGCACTGCGTATTTCATTTCAGCCTGTCGTCCTCGATTCGGATGCGCACCGTTTTCCCTTTCAGGACAGCGAGCCGGTCAATTTCCTTCAGGGCCGCCCGCATGTCCTTCTCCCGGGACTCGTGGGTCGTCATGACAACGGGTACGGAGCCCGCCTTGTCCTGCGCCCTGCCCTTCTGGATCACGGCGGAGATGCTGATGTTGTGCTTCCCGAGAATCCCCGAAATTTTCGACAGCACGCCGGGCCGGTCCAGTGCGGAAAACCGGAAGTAGTAATTGGTCACGATGTCGTCCATCGGCATCAGATCGATGTCCTCGATCCGGTCCTCCGAGAGCGACCGCGACGGGATCCGCCGCGACACCCCCTTCAGGATGTCCCGGGCGATGTCGATCAGGTCGGCAACAACGGCGCTTGCCGTGGGCATCATGCCCGATCCCTGCCCGTAGAGGAACACGGGGCCCGACGCGTCGCCGCGGATGTGCAGGGCGTTGTAGTTGCCGTTTACGCTCGACAACAGGTGATCGAAGGGGATCATGGTGGGGTGGATCCTCGCCTCGATGGCCCCGCCCCGCTCAATCGCAATCGCCAGCAGCTTGATCTTGTAGCCCAGCTCCTTGGCAAATTCGATGTCCTGCTGGCTCACCCCCGTGATGCCTTCCCGGTAGATGTCTTCCAGCCTCACCTTCTTGCCGTAGGACAGGGCCAGCACGATCCCCAACTTGTGGGCCGTGTCGATCCCCTCCACGTCGAAGGTGGGGTCCGCCTCGGCAAAGCCCAGGGCCTGTGCCTCGCGGAGCACCGTCTTGAAGTTCTTCCCCTCGTCGGTCATCTTCGTGAGGATGTAGTTCGTCGTGCCGTTCAGGATGCTGAAGATGGAGCGGATCCGGTTGGCCGCCAGGCTCTCCCGGAGGGTCTTGATGACGGGGATGGTGCCTCCGACGCTCGCCTCGAAACCGATGTTGACCCCGCGGCGCTCGGCGGCCTTGAAGATCTCGTTTCCGTAAGTGGCCAGCAGGGCCTTGTTGGCCGTCACCACGTGCTTTCCCTGCCGGATGGCCTCGAGAATGAAGCTTTTCGCCGGCTCGTAGCCCCCGACCAGCTCGATGACGATGGAGATTTCGGGGTCGTTCAGGATGGCCTTGGCATCCTTCGTCAGGAGCTTCTTGTCCACCGCCACCGGGCGGGGCGTCTTCAGATCGAGATCGGCGATTCTCTTGATGACGATTCTCGCCCCCAGGCGCTGCTCGATGAGGCTGCCGTTTTCCATGAGCAGCTTCACGGCGCCGGCGCCGATGTTGCCGAAGCCGATCAACCCTGCATAGATGGTTTTCATGGTGTGCGCTCCAATCAAAAAGACGTTCCTGTTCTCCTTCCCCGCAGCGGGGCGAGAAGCGGAAAACGAAGCATCTGATTATAGTGAAAATGATTGTTTTGTCAAAAGAAATCCGAGTGCATCAGGCCGTTCGTGCCAGGTCGAGCCGCCCTTCCCACTTCCACAGCAGGACCTCCCTCAGCGCGGCGTGCTCGGACCGGTCGAGGCGGGGATCCTTCTCGACAAGCCGGAAGGCCTCCGTCCGGGCATCGTTGAGGAGCCTCCCGTCGCGCAGGATGTTGGCAACCCGGAAATCGGGGAAGCCGGACTGACGAGTCCCCATGAACTCCCCCGGCCCGCGGATCTCGAGATCCGCCTCGGCGATGCGGAATCCGTCATGGGTCTGCTCCATGATCCGGAGGCGCTTTCGTGCGTTTTCCGACCCTCTGGCGTCGGTCATCAGGACACAGTAGGACGGGATATCGCTGCGGCCGACCCTGCCCCGGAGCTGGTGAAGCTGCGCGAGGCCGAAGCGCTCGGCGTGCTCGATCACCATGAGAGAGGCCCGGGGGATGTCGATCCCGACCTCGATCACGGTGGTCGATACCAGGATGTCGATTTGCCGGTCGTTGAAGGCCCTCATGATCCCGTCCTTTTCCGGACCCTTCATCCTTCCGTGGACGAGACCGATGCGAAGTTCCGGGAATACATCCTTTTGAAGGTGCTCGGCCATCCGGGTTGCATCCTTGAGATCGAGTGCCTCCGATTCCGTGACGAGGGGATAGACGATGAAGACCTGGTTTCCCTTGACGATCTCCTTCCGGACGATTTCGTAGACCCGGGGCCGTTCCTTCTCGAAGAAGACTTTCGTCTTGACGGGTTTCTTGCCGGGCGGCATCTCGTCGATCACGGAGATGTCCAAATCCCCGTAAACGGTCATGGCAAGCGTGCGCGGGATGGGGGTTGCCGTCATGACGAGCACGTCCGGGTTGGAACCCTTGGCGCGCAGGGCCGCCCGCTGCACGACGCCGAAACGGTGTTGCTCGTCGACAACGATCAGGCCTAGTTTTCGGAATTCCACTCCCTCCTGGATCAGGGCATGGGTGCCTACGACGATGTGAATCTCTCCCGCCTCGATCTGACGGACGATGTCTTTCCTCTCCCCGGAGCGGGTGCCCCCCAGCAGCAGCACTGCCTTCAACCCCAGGGCATCGGCCCATCGCCCGATGTTCCGGAAGTGCTGCTCGGCAAGGATCTCCGTCGGCGCCATGATGGCCGCCTGGCAGCCGTTTTCGCAGGCCGTGAGCATCGCCGCCATGGACACGACGGTCTTGCCGCTCCCCACGTCCCCCTGCAGGAGGCGGTGCATGGGAGAAGCGCTCGCCATGTCCCCGTGTATTTCACCGATCACACGCTTCTGCGCCTCTGTCAGCCCGAAGGACAGGAGGGAAAGGAACCGGCTCGCAAGCTTCCCTTCCGTCCGAAAGGCGATTCCCTCTTCGAGGAGGTTCCCCTTGTGCTTGAGGGCCATGGCCAGTTCGAAATAGAAAAGCTCGTCAAAGATGAGCCTCTTGTGCGCCGCCGAGCGCATGTCGTTGAGCAGCTGTAGTTCCTCTTCCTGCCCGGGAACATGGACGGTGCGAACGGCTGCGATGATGTCGACGAGGCCCTGCCTCTCGCAGATATCCCGCGGGATGGGCCCCGGGACATAGCGCGCATACTCCTCGACGGCGTGCAGGAGAATGCGGCGCAGGTGTTTTTGCCCGAGACCCTCCGTTTCGGAGTAGATGGGAACGATCCGCTTGAAGTGCAGGTGCGTGTCCTCGCCTTCGTCGAGGATTTCAAAATCGGGGTGGATCATCTCGAGCTGGAACTGGAAGAGGCGGGCCTCGCCCGTGAGGATGACCCGGAGACCCGGTTTGAACACATTGCGCAGATAGGCGAAGCTGCCCTTGAACCACTTGGCCTTCAGCGTGCCCGAATCATCCCTCAGCACGACTTCGAAGACCCTCCTCTTTTTGTACGGATGGATCTCCGCCCGGACGACATCGCCGATGACGGTTTCTTTTTTGCCGACATCGGCTGTTGCGATCGTCTTGACAAAACGCCGGTCTTCGTATTTTCGGGGAAGGAAATAGAGCAGGTCCTCGACCGTATTGAGGCCTTTGCGCGCAAGAAGCTGCCCCACCTTGGGACCCACGCCTTTTACGAACTGGACCTGCTGGGTCAGTTTCCCGATGGCCGCGTCGAGGGAATCCCTCACGTCCCGCTTGACCCCCTCCGGCGGTCGCTGGTAGCCGGGCTCCGACCATACGGCCAGCAGGGATTTCATGGTCTCGACCCGGGCGAGTCCCCCGGAGACCCGTCCCTGCTTCTCCTCGAGCGGTAACGTTTCGAAGCCGGAAAAGAGATCATCCATCTGCGCCAGGAGTTCCTCGAGGCGGGCGGCATCCCCAGGGTGTATCACCCTCTGCCGGACCCAGTCCCGAAGGTCTGCAATTTTCCTTCGCAGGGGCCCCTCCAGGTCCCGGACGATGGCCAGGTTCCGGAAGGCATTCCCGGCCGAGAACCGCAGGGGGTTTTCGATTTTCTCCAGCGCCTGTTTCAGGGTTTCCATGATCTGATGTCCCTTGACGACTCTACGAGGCCTTCGGGTCGCGTTTCGATGCCGCCGATTGCTGAACGGCATTCCCGATCCATGCGGAACGTCCCGATATGGTTATCAAAGTTCCTCCCTTTTCTCAAGGGCCTAGTTCTCCCCGGCGCGTTGATTCGCGCCCCGGCGCCACAGGATCGAATTGACTTATTCGTCTTTTTCGGGTATGGTGCAACCGGTTTTCCACCGAATGGTCTGAAGCCATCCATTCCATCATCTATTTCCACACAACAGGAGCGCTCATGGGGGGGAATATTACTTACAAGGACTCCGGGGTTGACATCGATAAGGGCAACCGGTTTGTCGACGTGATCAAACCGCTCGTCAAGACGACCTTCCGAAAAGAAGTGATGGGTAGCCTGGGCGGTTTCGGGGGCCTCTTCCACCTCGACAAGGTCAAGTACCGGGACCCCATCCTCGTAGCCTCGACGGACGGCGTAGGGACCAAGCTCAATGTCGCCCGGATGATGAAACGCTACAACACGATCGGGATCGACCTGGTCGCCATGTCCGTCAACGATATCGTCGTCCAGGGTGCAGAACCCCTCTTTTTCCTCGACTACATCGCCTCAGGCTCTATCGACGTCGAGACGGGCCGGCAGCTCATCGAAGGCGTCGTGAAGGGCTGCAAGGATGCCGGATGCGCCCTGCTGGGCGGGGAGACGGCCGAGATGCCCGGGTTCTATGACGAGGGGGACTACGAGCTGGTGGGTTTCTGTGTCGGCATCGTCGAGGCGGAAAAACTGATCGACGGCTCCCGGGTGGGCATCGGCGACCGGATCATCGGCCTTGCCTCGAGCGGGATCCACAGCAACGGCATGTCGCTGGCGCGAAAGGTCTTTTTCGACCGCTGCGGCCTGCAGGCGAACGACCCCGTGGAGGGCCTGCTCCTGCCGGTCGGCGAGGAGCTTCTCACGCCCACGAGGATCTATGTCCGGAGCATCCTGAACCTCAACAAGAACTTCAACGTGAAGGGGATCGTCCACATCACGGGCGGCGGCTTCTACGACAACATCCCGCGCATCCTGCCCGAGCGCTGCTCGGCCGTGATCCAGCGTGGCAGCTGGCCCGAGCTGCCCGTCTTCCAGGCCATCCGGAAGCAGGGCCAGATCGAAGACGCCGAGATGTTCCGGGTATTCAACATGGGCATCGGCATGATGATCATCGTGGACAGCGAAACCGCGCCGGAGATCATGGAGCGGCTGGGCGCCCTGGGGGAAAAGGCCTACCTGATCGGCTCGATCGAGAAGCGCCAGAAGGACTCCCCTCCCGTGATCATTTCCTGAAACGGCATTCCGGGAGCCATTCATGTCGAACATTGTAAACCTTGGCGTCCTCGTTTCGGGAAGCGGCTCCAACCTCCAGTCCATTATCGACCACGTCGAAAAGGGGAGCCTGCCGGCCCGGATCCGGATCATCCTCAGCAACAACCCGGGGGCCTTTGCCCTCGAGAGGGCCCGAAAGCACGGCATCCCCTTCACCGTGATCGAGCACGGCGGCTCCGGCAGCCGGGAGGAATACGACCGGAAACTCGTGGATGCCCTGAAGGCCCACGATGTAGAACTCGTGGTGCTGGCCGGTTTCATGAGGGTTCTCTCGCCCTTTTTCCTGCGTGCATTCCCCATGCGCATCATGAACATCCACCCGGCCCTCCTGCCGTCTTTTCCCGGCACGCACGGCCAGAAGAAGGCCTTTGACTACGGCGTAAAGTTTTCCGGCTGCACCGTTCACTTTGCCGACGAAGGGGTCGATACAGGGCCCATCATCATCCAGGCGGTTGTCCCCGTCTACGACTCGGATACGGAGGAGACCCTTTCCCGGCGTATCCTGAAGGAAGAGCACCGGATCTACCCGAAGGCGATCAAGCTCTACGCCGAGGGCAAACTGCAGGTCGAAGGGCGCAAGGTTCGTGCCCAGGATCACCCGCAGCCGGACGACAGCCCCCGGCACAACCCTCCCGTCGTTGACTTTTGAGTCCCACCCTCTCATGATCGCATTTGACAAGAGGCCCTTCTTTTTGGAAAATGGGGCATCCGTGAAGGGCTTCCGCCAGGAGTCGAAGGATTTCAAACCATGTACGACGTGATCGTCATCGGCAGCGACCTCAGTTCCTTCATCGCCGCATTGCTGTCCGCTCGATACGGCCGCAAGACGCTCCTGCTTTCCGAATGCGGTCTCGGTGACAGCCTCACGTTCTCCGGTTATACCTTCAATATCGATCCTTTCCCCTGGAGCGGCTTCGGCGCAGGGCAGATCTTCACGAAACTGTTCTCCGAGCTCAACATCCCCCTGCCGGACGCGGCGAAGATCTCCCCCCTGAACCCGGCCTTCCAGGTCATCCTGCCGGAGCACCGGATCGATTTCTGCATCGACCGGGAGGCCCTCATCCACGACATCAGCCGGGAGTACCCCGACGAGGGCAGGCAGATCGAGAACCTCTACCATTCCGTCACCAAGACCAGTGACGTACTGGACAAGGCGATCCGGGAAGCCCTGGAATCGGCGGACCGGTCTTTCAAGGACCGGATGAAGAACTGGCTCGACGTGCCCTTTTTCATGGGGGACATCTGGCGACTGACGCACAAGCTAAGGTCCCTCGAGAGGCAGCCGTCGCTGGAAACGATCTTCGATTCGGGACTCACCCTGTTCTCGAGCCAGTGCGTCAATCACGACAAGCCGCTCCCCACGGCCTACCTGCTCTCCCTTCCCTGGCGCGGGCTTTACTATCATTTCGGCGGCAAGCACCTCATGCTCGGTCAGCTGCGGAAACGCTTCGAGGACCTCCGGGGCGAAACCCTCACGGACTGCGCGATCACGGCCATCCGTGCCGAAAGCAAGATCGAGGTCGACGTCAAGCCGAAAGGCAAGCCGATCAGCGTCGTGGGACAGGAGCTGATCATCAGCGCAAAATCCCCCGCTCTGGCGATGCTGCTGTCGGGGGAAAAGAAACTGTCCAGGCTCGCGCGGAAACTCCGCAGGGTCGAAACGGCTCAGTATCCGTTCACCCTGCACATGGGCGTCGACCAACGGGGGCTGCCGGACCGGATGAGCGAATACGTCATCTTCGTCCCGGAACACCCCCGGGATGCCGGAACCGAAACCGGCCCCTTTCTCTTCCTGGAGTCGAGTGTCGCCGATGATGCGGGACTCGCTCCCCGCGGTAAAAGGACGCTGACGGTAACGGCATTTTTGTCCCGTTCCCCACTGCACATGGCGGACGCTGAACTCAAAGCCACGGCAGAGGATATGATCCGGTCTCTCGAGAGCTTCCTGCCCTTCCTTCGGGAAAGCATGGACTGCATGGATGTGGATCGCTCCATCGAGGTCTCCCGCCAGTACCAGCAGGTCGTGAATCCCCGGTATCGCTTCCCGGGGCCGTCTCTTCCCTCGCTCACGACCGTCGCGCTGAAGTCCCCGCTGCGCAACATCCGGATCACCGGTGGAATAACCTATGCAGGATTGGGCTTCGAGGGAGAGGTCCTGTCCGGCATGAAGGCCGGCTACCTCGCAGCCGGAGAGGCAGAGATATGAGGAAGATCAAAGGAGATTTCGAGATCCAGAACCTGGGTGAGCCGAAGATTTCGTCCCCGCTCACGGTAGGCTACTTCAAGAGCGATGACGAACGGGTCCTCTGTGACATCAGCATCGGTCTGCTCAAAGAGCTTCCGTCCAAGCCTCTCAAATCCATGTCCCTCGAAGTCGCCGGCCCGCGGCACAGGATCTACTTCGAACCGCAGAAGGTCAAGGCGGCCGTGGTCTCCTGCGGGGGCCTGTGCCCCGGGATCAACGACGTCATCCGGGCGCTTGTCATGGAGCTCCATTTCCGTTACGGCGTCCGGAACATCATCGGTGTCAAGTACGGCCTCCAGGGCCTGATCCCGCGATACGGTCACGACTTCCTCGAGCTCACACCGGAGGTCGTCAAGGACATCCAGGATCTCGGCGGCTCCATCCTTTCTTCGTCCCGGGGCAACCAGGACATCTCCGAAATGGTCGACGCCCTGGAGAGGATGAACATCAACCTCTTCTTCGTCATCGGCGGGGACGGCACCATGCAGGCGGCCCAGATCGTCACCGACGAGATTGCGCGCAGAAAGCTCAAGATTGGTGTGATCGGCATCCCCAAGACCATCGACAACGATCTGGTGCTCATCCAGAAGAGTTTCGGTTTCGACACGGCCATCTCGGAGGCCGTCAAGACGATCCAGTGCGCCCACGTGGAAGCCAAAGGCGCCCCCATGGGTGTCGGCCTCGTGAAACTGATGGGGCGCCAGTCCGGCCACATCGCCGCCTCGGCGGCACTCGCCCAGGGCGATGCAAATTTCGTTTTGATCCCCGAAGAGCCCTTCGACATGGAAGGCGATAAGGGGTTCCTGCGCCATCTCGAGAGACGGCTCGTTGCCCGGAATCATGCCGTCATCATCGTGGCCGAAGGCGCCGGTCAGAACCTCTTCGACCGAAAAGGACCGGTGAAGCGCGACGCCTCCGGGAACATCCGCCTCAACGACATCGGCGTATTCCTGAAGGAAAAGATCGAAGAACACTTCGCAAAAAAGAAAATGGAGATCAACCTGAAGTACATCGACCCCAGCTACATCGTCCGGAGCGTTCCGGCCAATGCCAGCGACAGCATCCTCTGCGGGGTTCTGGCCCAGTATGCCGTCCATGCCGGGATGGCCGGCAAGACGGGCATGCTCGTGGGCCTCGTCAACGATGCCTACGTCCACCTGCCCTTCCTGGCCGTCGCGGCCCAGAGGAAGATGATCGACCCCAAGGGCAACATCTGGATGCTCGTCCTCGAGTCGACGGGGCAGCCCCTCTCCATGAAGAACTAAAAACCGCTTGCAATATTCTCCGGGTTGGTTTAAATATGCGGACTTATTTCTTTTTGAGAGGTGTCTGTTATGGCCAGAGTCTGCGATGTCTGTGGCAAGGGCCCTGTGGTCGGGAACAATGTCAGCCACGCCAACAACAAAACGAAACGGGTCTGGTACCCCAATCTCCAGAAGCTCCAGGTCGTTGACGGCAAAGGTTCCGTGAAACGGATGAAGGTCTGCACCCGCTGCCTCCGTTCCGGCTTCGTCCGTAAAGCCCTATAGGCCTCCGTCAAATCCCGCTTTCGCAATCTCCTGCAGCGTTGCCGACAGGAACTCTTCCATGTCGGCAACGCTTTCGATTCCCCTCTGCAGAAGATCCCGGATGCCGCTTCGCACCTTCTCCCCGGCAACTCCCCCGTAGAACTTGTGGAGGAACAGCTCGGTTCGGCCCTCGAGGCTCACCGACCGGCGCAGGATATCGTTGCGGTAAGCGGCCATGCCCTGCACAACGGCGTCCCGCACAAGCGCCTCCGGCAGCGAGTAGGACCAGACCAGCGTGCCGACAAGGCTCTCGAGTCGGTTTTCGAGGGTCCATTCCACGGCCTGAGAAAAAAGCTCCATGTTCTCGGGGTATCGCCCGTAGACCACCAGATCCACGGCCATCTCGATGAGCAGGTGCGACCGGTACAGCGCTTCTTCTAAGGGGATCTTCCCGTCGTGCAGTTCGATCAGGTGCTGCGCAAGCGCTGCGCCCTTGCGGTAGGCATACCCGCCGGAGGCATTCTCGAAACGGTCGTGGCCTCGCCGGGTGATGTGGCCGTGGTGGGACAGATCGTCCACGAGGAGGTGAAACTGGATGAAACGCGCCTTCCCGTGTTCCGGCGGTACGGTCCTGAGGCGCTCGATCCGGTGCGTCATTTCGGGCGTGATGTCCCGGTGGATCGGAAGGATATCGGGCATCACGTTGTAGATGAGGATATCGAGGTGATCCGGGCGCAGACGGGCGCCCGCATATTCCTTCAGCAGCCATGTGTGCGTGTTGAGCAGCATCTCATTGCAGGATCATCCGTCTCAGAGAGGCCATGCAGCCTCTTTACGGCTCCATCCCAAACTCCTCCTTCCAGTCGGTGTCTTCCCGGAAAGGGATCGATCCTTCCTGCGCGATGGCATCCAGGACGCGGTCGACCTCCCCCTCGAGACCGACGGGAATGCAGAGCATCAGGACGGCGGCCTTCGAGTCGACGGTGGTCACCGTGGCGATCCCGTCATAGCCCTCGACGAGGAACTGGAAATGGGCGATGTGACGAGCCGGCAACCGGAAATAACGCTTGCGGCATGCGATCATGGCTGTTCTCATCAGAAAAGCAGGAATATCAGTAACATCGGCATTGACAAAGATCAAGGAAGAATAATTCTTCTCTTGACACAAACCCCGACGCTGTTAATATAGCCGGTGCCGCGACCGTCCTGACAAAACAACGAAGGGCGGCGATCAGGCTTCGTGGAAGAACATGTCTTTATGCTGCCGATCACAAGATGGAAACTGTCTGAAACGAAAGAGGAACTCCAGTCTCTTTTCGTAAGGGAATTCAAGCTCAGCC
The DNA here is from genome assembly GCA_963828305.1 of uncultured delta proteobacterium. Taxonomy (GTDB): domain Bacteria; phylum Desulfobacterota; class Syntrophia; order Syntrophales; family UBA2192; genus UBA2192. Next base: position 132,811 of record CAWHEJ010000003.1, read on the forward strand.
CGATCATTGCCCAGATCCTCATCAACCGGCAGATCACCGATCTCGAGTCGGCCAACCGCTATCTGAACTCCTCTCTTCACGACCTGCACAGCCCGTTTCTCATGAAAGACATGAACAAGGGCGTGGAGCGGCTTATCCGGGCCATCCAGGGCGGGGAAAAAGTTGCCATCTACGGCGATTACGATGCCGACGGCATCACCTCGCTGGCATGCCTCTACCGCTTTCTGCAGGGGATCCACGACAGCGTGATGTACTACATTCCCGACCGGGTCAGTGAAGGATACAGCCTGAACCGTTCGGCCATCGACCGGCTGAAAGCGCAGAACGTCAGCCTGATTATCACCGTTGACTGCGGGGTATCGGACCGGGAGGAGATCGATTACGCCCGATCCCTCGGCATCGACACGATCGTTCTCGACCATCACGAGGTCCCGCCTGCACTCCCCCAGGCGGCAGCCGTCATCAATCCCAACCGCAGCGACTGCACGTTCCCCTTCAAACAACTTGCCGGCGTCGGGATTGTCTTCAATTTCCTGATTGCGCTGCGCGGGGGCCTGCGCAATATCGGTTTCTGGTCAAACCGCCCCTACCCGAACCTGAAGGATTATCTCGACCTCGTGGCCCTGGGCACGATCGGCGACCTTTCGCCCCTTGTGGATGAAAACCGCATCTTTTCCCGGATCGGCCTCGAACTCATCAATGAAGACCGCCGCGTGGGCCTGAAGGCCCTGAGGGACACGGCAGGCCTGGGTAACACGGCCATCGACTCCGGGGTGGCCTCCTTCGCGCTCATTCCCCGGATCAATGCGGCCGGACGCGTCGGAACGCCCGATGACGCCGTCCGGCTCCTGCTGACGGAAGACCCCGCCGAAGCACAGCGCCTCGCAGCGCGCCTGGAGACGTGCAACCGGGAACGCCAACGCCTCGAAAAGACCATCTTCGACGAGATCATCGCCAGGATCCTCTCCACGGGCGATGCGAAGGACAAGGGTGCCATCGTCCTTGCCTCGCCGGAATGGCACCCCGGCGTGATCGGGATCGTGGCCTCCCGTGTCGTGGATCGTTTCTACCGACCCACGATTCTCATCAGCCTCAAGGACGGCATCGGCAAGGGATCCGGCAGAAGCATCGCCGAATTCAATCTGTACGAAGGGCTCAAGATCTGCGATCCCCTGCTCATTTCCTACGGAGGGCATCGTTACGCGGCGGGCATCTCCGTCAAGGAGGGCGACATCGAGAGGCTGAGCGAGGTGCTCGGGGATCTCGTCAAGGAAGGACTCGTCGTGCAGGAATTGCTCCCGGAGACGCACATCGACGCGCAGTGCAGCCTGAACCAGATCACCCACGAACTGGTCGCCCAGTTCGACCGGCTTGCCCCCTTCGGAACCCGGAACCCGGAACCGATTATCTGCGCCCGCAACGTCCAGGTCTCCTACCCCACGGTGGTGGGCAACAGGCATCTCAAGATGCGTGTCTACGGCGACGGCGTATCCTGCAACTCCATCTGGTTCAACAAAGGCGATTATGCACAGGATATCGAGGGCGTCCGGCTGGACATCGCCTTCACCCCGCAGATAAACTACTGGAACGGCTCCTCGAACATCCAGTTGAAGGTCCGCGACATCGCCGCCGCCTCGACGCCGGACCGATAGAGTGATCCCCGCCTTTAGCCTTTAGCCTTTAGCCTTTAGCCTTTAGCGTTTAGCCTTCGTCAGGTACTCCACGACGTGAACCATTCCGCGCACGAGCTGTGACATCTTGTCGAACCGCAGCGTCTCGATCGTGTCTTTTTCCCCGTGATAATTGGGATTGCGGTAGAAGGCCGTGTCGGTCACCATGACGGCTCGAAAGCCCATCTTCCAGAAGGATCCGTGATCGGACAGGCCGATGCCGGGGATGAAGGGCAGCGCCACGAGATGCTCGACGGGAAGCCCGGAGCCGCCTTTCATGGCCTCGGCCACGGCAAGCGTCAGCTCGCGGGAGGGCACGTTGCCCACCACCCCGATGAAGTTCCCGCGGTCGGGGAAAAGCCAGTGCAGGCCGGGCACCGGAAAGGCCTGGCTGCCTGCGGCCTCATTGAAGTACCCCACCATCTCGAGACCGATCATCCCGACAATATTTTCGCCCCGATCCCGGGCCTGCATGGCATAGACGTAACTGCCCATGGCGGGGGTCATGAAGGCGGGCGGCTCCTCGAGAACGAAGAAGATCAGCCTCAGGGTCCTTTCGGGCCTGTATTCCTTCAGGGCGCGGCACAGCTCGAGCAGAACGGCTACGGCACTGGCGTTGTCGTCGGCGCCGGGTGTGCCCGAGACGGTGTCATAATGGGCCCCGATAATGATCGTCTCTTCCCTCCGCGAGCCTCCCTCGAGGGTGACGACGATGTTGTTGTAACGATTTCCCTCGTAATCGTATCCCTGAAGTTCGAACGGGATTTCCTGCTTGTCTAAAAACGTCCGGATGTATTGCTCGGCCTGACGGATCTTTCCAACTTCCCGAAGGCTTCTCGACCCGATCACAACGCTCAGGGCATGCACGTGGCCGTAAAGCGCCTGTTCACTCGAGGCGGGGATGAAGCGCGGCTCCGGGTGGATGACCGAGGCGGACATCTTGATTTTCACGACGGGGTAAGCGAGCGCCGCGGCCACACCGAGCACAACGATGATCAAGACGTAGAGCATTTTTCTTCTCATGGGCTGACCTTCACCTTGCCTTCAGCCGTGCCATTGTCGCACAGGCTACTGGCTATTTCAAGCCCGGTCGGGATGCCGGCACGCCGGGCCAGGTCCCCTGCGCCAGGATTCTCCAGAAACGAAAATTATCCGTTTTCCGGCGACGCTCTGATCTGATATAATTTTACATCGACCCACCGGTCATAAAATCTCTTCAATCTTCAAAAAGGAGCGACCCGATGAAAAAGGAAGAGCGCCTGAATGCCCTCGAGGTAGCCCTGACCAACGAGCAGAGAGAGCGGGAGTTCTACCTCAAGAGCGCCGAGCGTTGCCGAAACAAACTCGGCAAATCGATGTTCAAGCAGATTGCCGATGACGAGCTCGAGCACTACGAACGGCTCAAGGAGATTCACGCCCGCTGGAAATCGGAGAAGAAGTGGCCTGAATCGCTTCCCGTGAAAGTCAAGGGGACCGCCGTGAAGGACATCCTCAAGGACTTCCTTCTGAAGGCGGAAGCGTCCGCCCCCGGGAACGACGACGACCTGAAGGCCGTCCGGACCGCCCTGGACTTCGAGGCAAAGGGCGAGAAATTCTATGCCCAGCTCCGTGACGCATCAGCGGACCCGAAGGAGAAGGCATTCTTCGAGATCCTCTCGAAAATGGAGCGGCAGCATTATCCTCTCGCTTAAAGACACGGAGGACTATTTCGCAGACCCCGAAGGCTGGTTCAGGAAGAAGGAACATCACGGAGTTGACGGGGCATAAGAAGGAGGTATCACATGGCGGAAAAAACTCTATCGGTAGGAACAAAGGTCAAGGACTTCACGCTCAAGGATCAGAACGGACAGGAATTCAAGCTGTCCGCCTTCAAGGGGAAGAAAGTCCTTCTGTCCTTCCACCCCCTGGCGTGGACATCGATCTGTGCAAAACAGATGCAGGCCCTCGAGAAGAACCTGAAAGGTTTCGAAAAGGCGGGCACCGTTGCCGTCGGCCTCAGCGTCGACAGCGTCCCCTGCAAGACCGCCTGGGCGAAATCGCTGAAGATCAGTAAAACGCAGCTTCTGGCGGACTTCTGGCCTCACGGGAAGGTCGCAGCCTCCCTCGGCCTGTTCCGCAAGGAGGGCTTCTCGGAGCGGGCAAACATCCTCATCGACGAGAAAGGCAGGGTAGCCTGGATCAAGGTCTATCCCATCCGGGAATTGCCGAACATCCGGGAAGTGCTGGCGGCCTTAAAGATATAGGCATCCTGAGGAAGCCTCTCCTTTCGGGCGCCCTCTCCCTTGAGGGGAGAGGGTCGGGGTGAGGGTGAATGATCCCTTCCTCCCGCTATTTCCAGCTCCGTTCGTCTACGATAAGCTTATAGCCCTCAGCGAGGCTGCCCGTCGGGACCTCCTCGATGCGGTCGATGCGGACCGTGCAGATCTCGGCAAAAACTTTCTCGAACGAGGCAAGTTGATCCTTGCCTCGTTTCGTTTCCGGTGCGTCGATGCGGACGGTGAGGACATCCCGGTTTTCCGATCGGTTCACGACGATCTGAAATTTCCAATCGGGGAAGCGTTCGCCGATTTTTTTCAACTGGCTCGGCGCCACGAACATGCCCCTTACCTTGACGGCCTCCCCTACCCTTCCGGCAACACCGGCGAGCCGCAACGATGTCCTCCCGCAGGGGCAGCGCTCCAGGATCAGCCTGGAGAGATCGCCCGTCCCGAAGCGGAATAGAAAAAAGATGCCGTTCGGCCTCGTGACAACGACCTCCCCCAGCTCTCCCGGCGGTACGTCGAGACCCGTCTCGGGATCGAGGATCTCGACGACAACCTCCTCGCAGATGTGCCAGCCGTTTTTCTCCCGGCACTCGTAGGCCACGTCGCCCACCTCGGTTGCCCCGTACATCTGGTAGGTGTCAATCCCGTAGAGCTGCTCGAACTCCTCTCTCAGGGCGGGATGGAGGGGTTCCGCTGCAAAGCAAGCCCTCCGGACAAGAAAATCCCTCTTGAAGTCATGACCCGCCTCGGCGGCCTTCTCGATGATCGCCTTGAGAAAGCTGGGCGTCCCGGTATACCCCGTGACCCTGAGGTCGCGGATGAGCTGGACCTGGATGGCTGTGCCCGACGCGCCCGACGGGACAACCGTCGCCCCGACACGCCTGAGTCCGCTGTGGAACGTGAGACCCGCCGCCACGAGGTGGTAGGTGAATGCATTCAGGACCACGTCTTTCGGACCGAACCCTGCCGCACGGTAGGCTCTGGCCCAGATCGGGTCCGACTCGGAGAGGTGGGGCTCATAGACAGGCCCCGGCGAGGTGAAGATCCGGTCGATCTTCGGCATCGGGGTTTCCCAGCCCCGCATAGGGCGGGTCGTCGATCTCCATCTGGACAAGCTTTTCCCGCGAGATGACGGGAAGCTGTTTCAGAATTTCATAGGCGTTTCGCTTCGAAGGCTTGATCCCGAGGGCTTCGATCTGTTTCCCGAGCAGCGGCGATTTCCTCACAGCCAGACGCATCATCGCAGCCAGTTCCACCGCCTGATCATTTCGACGTTCCTCGATTGCTCTCGTTTCTTTCTTGTCGAAGTAAGGGCTCCGTTTTTTCACCGCCATTGCCTCCCCCACGTTCTGCAGATCTATTTCCTTCCCTGTACCCTATACCCTTTACCCTATACCCCGTCTTTCATAGCCATCGCTTCCGGCGCTTATACGCCTTCACATCCCTGTACGACTTCACCGTCCCCGCAGCCCCCATGCCCAGGTAGAACTCCTTGACGTCAGGGTTCTCACGCAGTTCCTCGGCACGTCCCTCCATGACGATCTTTCCGTTCTCCATGACGTAGCCGTAGGTTGCGATCTGCAGGGCCATGTTGGCATTCTGCTCCACGAGGACGATCGTGGTGCCGTCCTCCCGGTTGATCCGCTCAATGATCTGGAAGATCTCCCGGACGATGAGAGGCGCAAGCCCCAGTGACGGCTCGTCCAGAAGCAGAAGCTTCGGGTGGGCCATGAGGGCCCGGCCGATGACGAGCATCTGCATCTCGCCGCCGCTGCAGTACCCTGCGAGTGTCTTGCGGCGTTTCGTGAGGGCCGGAAAGTAGTGGTAGACTTTGTCCAGATCCTGCCTGTAGGGCTTTCCCCACCGCGTTGCCGTTCCCACCCGGAGGTTCTCTTCGATGGTGAGGTACTTGAAGGGCTGACGGCCTTCGAGTACCTGGATGATCCCGGCCCTCGTGATCGTTTCGGGCGAATGGTTGTGGATCGGTTTGCCGTCGAACAGGACGCTCCCTTCGGTGACCTCGCCGTTTTCCGGTTTGAGAAGCCCCGATATGGCCTTCAGGGTCGTCGTCTTGCCGGCGCCATTGCTCCCGAGCAGCGAGACGACCTGTCCGGGCTCGACGGAGAGCGAGACCCCCTTGAGGACCTGGATCACGTCGGAATAGATGACGCTGATGTTGTTGATCACAAGCAGTTTATTCTCAGCCATATTTCCGGTTCCTGTCTTTTCCTGCACCCTGCACACTGCACCCTATACGCTGTCCCCTAGTACGAGAACGGCCACAGCTTGAAGTTCGAACGCACGATTCTCCACACCTCCGCAAGTCCCCTGGGCTCGAATAAAATGAAGAGGACAATGGCCAGGCCGAAGACAAACTCCCTCAGCGGCGCCATCGTCAGCTCCACCCCGGCAAGCCCTCCCATGTTCATGATCGTGTCCGTGACCCAGCGGAGCCCCTCGTTGAGCAGCGTGATGAAAACGGTACCGAAGATGGCCCCGGGGATACTCCCGAGCCCCCCGATAATGATCATGGCGATATATTCAACGGATAATCCCAGGGTGAAAGGCTCCGCCGTGATGCTGATCATGTAGTAGCCCCAGAGAGCCCCGGCAACGCCGGCATAAAAGGAACTCACGGCGAAGGAAAGGAGCTTGTACCGGAAGATGGGGATCCCCATCCCTTCGGCTGCCCGGTCGTTGTCGCGTATCGCCACAAAGGCCCTCCCGTAGCGAGTGCGCATGAGGTTCACGGCACCGAAGACCATGACGACCGCCGTCGCATAGATCACATAGAAAAAGCTCAGGTCCCCCGCAATCGCAACCCCGAAGAGCGACGGGGCGGGAAGCGTGAGCCCCATGGTCCCGCCGGTCACACTTTCCCAGTGGACGAGCACGTATTCAATGATGAACTGTCCGGCCAGTGTCGCAATGGTCAGGTAGAGTCCCTTCAAGCGTCCCGATGGAATCCCGAAGACCATGCCGACGACGGCCGTGACAAGCCCCGCCAGAGGAACCACGGCAAGAAAAGGAATGCCGTACGTCACGGCCAGAATCCCCGCCGAGTAGGCGCCGACCCCGAAGAAGGCGCCATGCCCCAGGGAAATCAGTCCCGTGGAACCGACGAGGATATTGAGCCCGATGGCTGCGATGGCCGAGATCCCGATGAGGTTCACGACGTAGAGCAGATAAGGGGTGGTGACCCATGGCACGAAGGCAAAGAGGCAGACGATCCCCACGGCAGCCCAGAGCCTCCCGAAGTCCGTCTCGAAGACGTTGAGCTCCTCGCGGTATTGGACCTTGAAGTTGCCGCAGGGACGAAACCGAAGGGTTTTCATGTCGACCCATTCCTTTTCAGACGCGTTCAATTTCAGCAAGCCCGAACAGCCCGTACGGTTTCACCAGCAGGATGAATACCAGAGCGATATACGGTACGACGTCGCGCAGCGAAGGCGAGAGATAGCCGCCTGTGAAAGTCTCCAGCAGGCCGATGATGAGTCCCCCGATGATGGCCCCGCCGATCGAGTCAAGACCCCCCAGGATGACGACGGGAAAGACCTTCAGCCCCACGGAGGAGAGCTCATGTACCGTGATGCCGTTGATGATCCCCAGCACGATTCCACTGATCCCCGCAACCATCGCCGCGATGGCCCAGGAAAGCGCAAATACCCGCCGTACGTGCACACCCAGGGAAAGCGCCGCCGTCTGATTATCCGCCACGGAGCGCATGTAAATGCCCTGGGAGGAGAACTTGAAGAACAGCCCGAACATCAAAAGAAACAGGCTGCCGATGATGACGGCCGCCACGTATACGGGCGGCACCTGGACGATGCCCCAGCTGACGCCCAGGCCCTCGGGCAGGAAGTCCGGGTAGGTGTAAAGGTTTCCGCCCCAGACGAGCAGCATCCCGCCCTTGAACATGGCGGCGAGCCCCACGGTGAGCATGATCACGTAAATCAGCGGCTCGCCGATGAGCGGCCGCAGGAAGATGCGCTCGATGACAAAGCCCAGGACGAAGGAGCCCGCCAGGGTCACGAGAAATCCCAGCCAGATGGGAAGCTGCGCCCAGGTCACGAGCGCCAGGAACAGGAAGGCGCCGAAGGCCAGGACCTCGCCATGGGCAAAGTTGAGCACGCTCGAGGACTTGAAGATCATGACAAAGCCCATGGCGGAAAGACCGTATAGAAAGCCGATGCTGAGCCCGTTGATGAGAAGCTGTATGAAGAAATCCATGCGTCTCTCCTTATTGCACGTCGATGATTCGGACCGTTGTCTCGATTTTTCCCACCTGTCCGTCGCGGTAGCGGACCTGGCTTTTGACCTCCAGTTCCTTGAGGTTGCGGTACATGGCCTCTATGAGGTTGAGATAAAGGCCGTAAACGAAGCGCCGCCGGACCTTCCCGGTCCTCGTCAGCTCCTCGTCGTCGGCGTCGAGAAGTTTGTAGAGGAGAATGAACTTGCGGATCTTCATGTAGTCGGGAAGCCGATCGTTGACGGCACGGATCTCCCCCAGCACGAGTTCCTCCACCTTCGGCTGCTGGGAGAGGTCCGTATAGGTCGTATAGGGGATCATCCTCTCCTCGGCCCAGTTGCCCACGTTGCCCATGTCGATGTTGATGAAGGACGTGATATAGGGCCTCCCCTCGCCGAAGGTGACCGCTTCCTTGATGTAGGGGCTGAACTTGAGCCTCGTCTCGATGAAATCGGGCGAGAACGCCGCCCCGGATTTGTTCCGGATGATCTCCTCCTTGCGGCCGATGATGACGAGGTGGCCGTCGGGGTCCAGGTACCCGGCATCCCCCGTTCGCAGCCAGCCGTCCCGAAAGGCGTCTTCGGTGGCCTTGAAGTCGTTGTAATAGCCCGCGAAGTTTGAAGGGCTCTTCACGAGGACCTCCTGGTCTTCTGCGATCTTGACTTCGGTCTCCAGAAGGGCCTTCCCCACCGTCTCGGGCTTCACCTCGTCGTCGGGCTGCACCTGGAAGATGCCGCCCGCCTCGGTGAGGCCGTAGCACTGTTTCAGGTTGAGCCCGCAGGCTCTGAAGAAGCGGATGACATCGGGACTGATCGGGTGCCCTCCCGTGTAGGCGTTCTTCATGCCAAGACATCCTACGCGGTCCATGAGGGGCCGGAAGACCATGGCCTCTGCGGCCTGTCTCATCATGCGAAGCCCCGGCGAAAGGGGTTCTTTCTTCGCCTCCCGGTCCACGGCACTCTGACCGATTCGCACGGCCAGATCGAACAGTCTGCGCTTCACGATTCCCGAATCGGCCATCTTGACCCGGATCTTCGAGGCCAGGTCTTCCCAAAACCTCGAAGAGGAGACGATGATCTCGGGCCCGATCTCCCGGAAGTCCAATTCGATCGTTTCCGCCGTCTCCGGGAAATTCATCGTGAGCCCGCCGGTGAGCGTGATGCCCGCGCCCCAGACCTGATCGACGATCCAGGCCGGTGGCGTGATGGAAAGCCAGTTGGAGCCGATCCCGACAGGCGCCTCGACAAGCCACTTGCGCGCCATGGCCGTGAAATTGCGATGGGTGAGCATGGCGAGTTTCGGCAGCCCCGTCGTCCCCGAGGTCTGGATCATGACGGCCACGTCATCGGGACGCCCCCGCCAGAGCTCCGAGGGAAAGAGCTGCGGTTTCTCCCGTTCCAGCTCGTCTCCCCGATCGATAAGCTCCCGGAAGCTCAGGAGCCATGGGTCCTTGCGGTACGTGCGCATCCCCGTGGGGTCCACGTAAACGACGGATTTGACGAACCCCAGCCTCGAGCGCGTCTCGAGCAGCTTGTCGACCTGTTCCTGGTCCTGGGCGACGACCACGGTGGCCTGGAAGCGTTTCAGGGCCTCGGCCAGTTCGTCGGCAACCGATGAGGTGAAGAGGTTCACCGTGACGCCGCCCACGGCCTGGGCGCCCAGCTCGCAGAACAGCCACTCGGGATGATTGTTCGTCACGATGGCGACGTTTTCCCTGCGCCGGATCCCGAGACTGAGAAGACCCAGCGCCGTGCGCCTGACGTAGTTGAAATACTCCTCCCAGTTGGTTGTCTGCCAGATCCCGTAGGCCTTCTCGCGAATCGCCGTGTGTCCTGCCCCCAAACGCTTTGCCTGTTCGCCCAGGATCTGCGGAAGGGTATACTTGCCGTAGGCATCCAGGGTCGCGTCATCGAGTCTTGCCGGCCTGCCGTTGCCGCTCACGCGCGCCCTGATCTCCGGGCCCGTCATCGACCACCTCCCGACCCGCCCGCTTCCGTGGTCTCCTCCGCCCGATCGCCCAGATAGGCCCGGACGACATCGGGGTTTCCCTGGATCTCTTCGGGGGTTCCCTCGGCGAGTTTCTCCCCGAAGTTGAGAACCATGATCCGTTCGGAGATGCTCATGACGATCGACATGTCGTGTTCCACGAGAATCATGGTTTGCCCCCAGGACTCGGAGAGCTCCACGAGAAACCGCACCATGTCCTCCTTCTCCTCCAGGTTCATCCCGGCGAAGGGCTCGTCGAGGACGAGAAGCTTCGGCTCCAGGGCAAGCGCCCGGCCCAGTTCGACGCGCTTGCGCATTCCATAGGGAAGCGAGCCCACGAGCTTCTTGCGGATCGACTGGATCTCCAGGAAATCGATGATTTCCTCGATGAGCCTTCGCTGTCGGATTTCTTCGCTTTTCGCCTTCCCCGAGAACACGGCCGCCGCGGCAAGGCCGTAGCGGCAGTGAAGGTGACGGGCCAGCAACAGGTTCGCCAGGACCGTCATCCCGGGGAATAGCTCGATGTTCTGGAAGGTCCTTCCGATCCCGTGTTCGATGTGCCGGTGCGTCGGGAGATTCGAAATGTCCTTGCCGTTGAAGAGGATCCTCCCCTCCTGCGCCTTGTAGTACCCCGTGATGCAGTTCAGCAGGCTTGTCTTCCCCGCCCCGTTGGGGCCGATGACGGAGACAAGTTCGCCTGTCGAAACCTTCAGGTCCACGTTTCCGACTGCCGTGATGCCCCCGAAGCGCAGCGTCAGGCGCTCCACGACGAGCTCCGCCTTGCGGTCTTCCGGTTTCCTTCCGGCAAAGATGGACGGTTCCCCCCGATAGGCCTTCATGTCGCAGCTCCTACTTCAGGTGGCGGATTTTTTCTTTTCCCGGCGTGTAGAAGTCCGTCAGCGGCTTGAAGGTGCCGTCTTCCCGGACCTGTACGATTCGGCCCCGGAAGGATCCTTCGTGGTTGGTCTTCGTGTAGGTGACGGGAGGAACGAGCCCGCCGAAATCCTCTTTCGCGAAAGACTCCATGGCCCTGTTGATCGTCTCGCGGTCCACCCTGCCGTATTTCTCCTGCGCCCTCAGGGCAGCGCGCTCCATGATCATCGCCACGACGACCCCTTCCCAGTAAGCGGCGTCGAAGCGGTTCACGGTCTTGTATTTCGCCCAGAGTGTCTTCAGCATCTCGATGCCGGCGCCCTTGTCACCGGGCAGGCCGCCGGGGAACTGCATCTTCAAACGGTCACGGATGATGCCCTTTCCCAGCTTGAAGAAGTCGGGATCGGTGGAGGTCCAGGTGCCAAAGAACTGCGGGTCGTACTGGATGCGGTCGGCGCTCTTGAAGGCCGTGACGATCGTCGCCGGGAGCATCTGCATGAAGACATACTCGGCGCCGCTCTTCTTCAGGCGAAGCAGCTCCGTCGTGAGGTCCACGGTCTTGGGGGGGAATTCCTCGATGGCGACGATGTTGACGTTGTTTGCCTTCGCGTATTCCTTGCTCGGTTTGTGGATGGAGCGCCCGTAGGCGTTGTTGTAGGTGAGAAGGCCGACCTTGGGGGGCTCTTTTCCCTTGTGAATGGACTTGATGTACTCGAGGACGGCTTCACAGTCCAGACGGTAGCTCCCGAAGGGCAGATACATGTAGTCGACGGGTTTTTCCAAAAGCTCCCAGCTCGTCGAGTAATTGATCGTGGGGATCTTGTAGCCCTGGATGATGGGTTTTGCCGCAAGCCCCTCGCCGGCTCCCCAGGTGGCGATCATGTCGACCTTGTCCTGGATGGCGAATTTCTTGACGGCCGCGACGGCCTCGGGCACCTTGTAGCCCGTGTCGACGAGGATCAGTTCGATCGGCCGGCCCTTGATGCCGCCCTTGACCTCGTTGACGTACCGGAGATAGTCCTGCGTTCCCTTGGCATGATACTGCCCCCACGTGGAGGCAGGCCCCGTCAGATTGATGGCGGCCCCGATCTTGATCGGTGCCGCCGCCCAGGCTGCCGCGGGAAGCAGCAGGATCCCGATCATCAGAATCCCCGCGATTGCCTTCATGATGGAATGATGCATCGTGCTTTCCTCCTTGACATAAAAAAAGGCCGTGATCGTCACGGCCTCCGGATACAGAAAAGCCGCGGGCAGATCAGGTCTGCCCACGGCCCTGGTTGCTTAGTTGCAATCGGGCGCTATGGGCAGACCTCGCTAAAAAAGCTAAAAAACGCAAAAAAGCTGCCCACGCTGTGATGTCTGTACATGATATTCCTCACTGGCGAAACTTGTAACCGATCCGGGCAATGCCTGTCAACCCTTTTTTTCAGCTCCCCCCCACGGGAGCCCTTTTGCCGTTCTTTTTCCTGTCCCGAAGTCACCTGTGATTGTCTGGGGGAACAAACTGTGGTAGGAATAAAAAACATTTCTGGAGTCGACCATGAACCGTGAAATCTTCAGGGAATATGATGTCAGGGGACTCGTTGAAAGAGACCTGACCCCCGGGGTTGTCGAAAACCTAGGCCGTGCCGTCGGCACCTATGCCGCAGGCCAAGCCGTGACGACGATGACCCTCGGCCGGGACTGCCGCCTCAGCTCAGGCGCCCTGGGCGATGCGATGAAAAGGGGGCTGCTCTCCACCGGTTTGGATGTCATCGATATCGGCACCTGTGCCACGCCTATCCTCTATTTCTCCGTTCGCCACCTCAAGACGGGGGGCGGCGTCATGGTGACGGGAAGCCACAACCCGCCCGAGTTCAACGGATTCAAGATCTGCGTGGGACCCGACACGATCTACGGCAGCGAGATCCAGAAGCTGCGGGAAATCATCGAGGGCGGGGCGTTCCGGTCAGGCAGCGGCAGGGCCGAAAGCCGGGACATCTCCAGGTTCTATCTCGACTACATCTACGAGAACGTGAAGGTGCGCCCGGGACTTCGCGTCGTCCTCGACGGCGGAAACGGCGTGGGGGGCTACTTTGCCAGGCCCCTCTTCGAGCGCTTCGGCTGCGAGCTGACCTGCCTCTATGAGGAAATGGACGGCCGGTTTCCCAACCACCACCCGGACCCGACGGTTCCCGAGAATCTCCGCGAACTCATCACCCAGGTCAGACAGAAAAAAGCCGATGTCGGGATCGCCTTCGACGGGGACGCCGACCGGATCGGGGTGGTCACCGACGAGGGCGAGATCCTCTGGGGCGACGAGCTGCTTCTTCTCTTCTCGCGATTCATCCTGAAGCAAACGCCCGGCGCGACGATCATCGGCGAAGTGAAGTGCTCCCAGCGCCTCTACGACGACATTGCCGCCCATGGCGGAAGGCCCATCATGTGGAAGGCGGGCCACTCGCTGATCAAGGGAAAAATGAAGGAGGAAAAGGCCGTGCTCGCCGGAGAGATGAGCGGCCATCTCTTTTTTGCCGACCGCTACTTCGGCTACGATGACGCCATCTACGCCGCGGCGCGCCTCCTCGAGATCCTTTCCGTGACGGGAAAGAAACTGAGCGAGCTGCTCGCCGACGTTCCACGGACGGTCACGACGCCGGAGATCCGCATCGACTGCCCCGACGAGATCAAGTTCGACGTGGTGCGCGATCTGACGGAGGTATTCCGAAAGGACTATCGCATCATCGATACCGACGGCGTGCGTATCCTTTTCCCCGACGGCTGGGGCCTTGTTCGTGCTTCAAACACCCAGCCCGTCCTGGTGCTTCGATTCGAATCCTCGACGAAGCAAACCCTCGCCTCGATCCGCACACTCGTGGAGAAGGAACTGGGCCGGGTTGTTTCCCGCCACCGCTCGAAATCGACAAGGTGAACCGATGACCCGTCAAACGGCATTTGCGCCTGTTCTTGCTCTCCTGCTGGCCCTGCCGGCGGCCATGATCCTGATCTACGGTCCCGCGGATGCGAAGGAACCTGGAGCGCCGAAGTTCAAGAAGATCGTGGTGGGCAAAACCCCCCTGCGGGTCGAGGTCGTCGAAACGCTGGAGCAGCAGGAACGGGGGCTCATGTTCCGTCAGTCCCTGCCGGAAAACGAGGGCATGCTCTTTGTTTACAAGGAACCCCAGGAGATGAGCTTCTGGATGCGCAACACCTTCATCCCCCTCGACATCGCTTTCGTGGGCGCTGACGGCCTCATCCTCAACATCCACCAGGCCAGACCGCTCGACGAAAGCGTCCTCTATCGTTCGGCAGGCTCCGCCAAGTACGTGATCGAGACGAACCAGGGATGGTTCTCCCGGCGCGGGATCCGGCCGGGTGACAAAGTCACCTTCGGCCGTTGAGACAAACGATCTTCACGGAGCAAAAAGAAGGGGCTGCGGATTTCCCGCAACCCCTTTATCGTTCCGTCCGGACTGAACGGGTCCATTCCCTGGCGCCCCAGCCGGTTATTCCTTCCTGGCTTTCGTCGGCTCCTTTTTCTCCGCAGGCAGTCGGGACTTCCACAGAGAAAAGAAGGATTGGGCCTGCTCCGACACGAAGGCAGACCACTCCTTCATGAATCGATCGGATATCTCGGAGACATCACTCATGGCTGCCCCGGGCTTCTCGCCTTCCCCCACGGCGGTTTTGCAGGCGTCGCCCATCTTCTGCATGCTCTCCAGCCAGGTCTGCCAGACCTTCGCGTACCCCTCGAACCAGTTCTTCGAGAAATTCACGAATTCATCGGGCGCAGCGGTTGTAGCGGACCCGGCCGGCATCGAGGTAAACATCTTCTGCCATTTGGCGAAGGCGTCCTCCCAGGCTTCTTTCCCGGGCGCCTGACCCCCGCCGAACTTTTTGAAGGGCTGCATGTACATCTCGAACAGATCGTTGTAGGAACCGCTGAAGGCATCCCCCCACTTTTTGAGCATGTCGTCGGGCTTCTCCCCGGACGAGCCTTCGGCCACATCCATCCAACCCCTGCTCATTTTGTTGTACATCGTCATCCCCTTTGACAGCATGTCGAGGGAGTCCTTGGACCAACGGGTATAAAAATCCGCCGCAGGCTTCATGTTTTCCGACATTTCACTCGCCATAACAAACCTCCCTGTGAAGTCATCATCACCCACGACTCAGGTGGACATCGATTGCGATTCCGTCACAGACGGCATCGCCTTGTACAGCGATTTCGTTCTTTTTCCGGGGGTTATGTTGTTTGTGGAGAAGGGGACGCTTTGTGTCGTTCCCTGCCGCTCGGAGTTTCAGGTGCAGGAAACGTAATCTATGGGAATTCTTTGAATCGGCAACACGAGATCACTACGAGATATTTTCCTTTTAGTCAACAAAAAAGAACTCTGCGCAACATCGAGCTGGTTTTCCCGTCTTGAAGAGTGGCCAGGAATAAAAAAGGGCTGCAGAGGACTGCAACCCTGTTGCTCTCCGGCCGGAGCGGCAGGATTTCAATCTGCCCTTCCAAGCCCTGACCCCCCATGCTGCTGACAGCAGAACGAAATCGCTATCGTCGGGTAAGAGGCATTCTTTCTACCTTGGCCCGCCATAGTACCGTTCGCCCTTGGCTTGCAAATCCTTAAAGCGGAGTTCGAGGCTGATGCTCGATGGGTCCGTTGTCTTGTCCCACAGGGTGATCTCCATTTTCACATCGCTTACCGCATAACCGATCACGCTGTTATCCCGTATGATTTCACGGATATTGAGCTTGGACGGGTTGTAAAATTTTGCTTTTGCAACCCGTTCTTGATCAGCAAACACCTCGTTCAGAGAGAGTTTTCCAATGGGCTCCAACTGTGGCCCGTCACCGCTGACACGGATACCTTCCTTATAAAGAAAATACCCGATAAGACGATACTCCGGCTGTCCTCCATACGTTTCAAACCGAACGGTGTTGAACTTCTCGTTTCCTACACTGCCTTTCAGGGTTTGGTCGGTCGGCAGCTGCTTTGCCTTTAAAGGGGAAGCAGCAAAAGCCGTTACGGACAAGAACAGAACGGTTGAAACGACGAGAATCGTCACCCACGCTGCATGGATGATTGGATCTGTTATTTGTTTCGTCATGGGCTATACTCCTTTCTTCTTCATTCTTGTAGTCCAGGAGCCGAATCGTTGACCTTTGCCGTGAGACAATCCCTTTTGGGGGGATCACCGATAAAAGGAACCTTGATTTCATTATTTCTTTGCATGAATATTGTTAGCAAAGCCATCAAGATTCGTCAAGTCCGATACGGTCCGGCACGCCGGCCCGGTCAATACTCGTCGGATTCCATTCGACTCCAGGCGTCAAACAGGTCCGCACTGAACCTGTCATCAGTCAAACTCGATCCGGTAGTAGAGGTTTGCGCCCGTCTGTGTTCCTGCCTTGCTCTCCACTTCCCACCTCCTGGAAAGAGTGTATCTCAGGGTAACGTAATATTCATCGCTGAAAAGGGAGCGGCCATAGCTCACGTACAGCTTGGGTTGCAGATACTTGCCCAACGTAACAATCGACTGGGTCGTGCCCCCTGCGGTTTTGGATTTCATGTCCACCGTGTCCGGGCCGAATTGACGTCTGAGCTGGCTCAAGGCCGATTCGGAGCCGCCTCCCGAGAGAAGAGCCTCGGCAGTCGCAGCAAGCAATGCCGATTTGGATGCATCGCCGCTCATGGGTTGACCCAGCACGATGTAGCTCAGGATATCGGCTTCGGGCATGGACGGCTCTGAATAGAGTCTCACGATGGGCGCAAGCGGGGTACCCGTGACGATAATTCCCGCCCTTACTTCCCTGAACTTGCCCAGGGTCTGCCCGGCCTGGTCCGTCCTTTCCTCGACTGTGCGCAGGGCCAGCACATCGAGGATTGGCTGGTCCGCCGGTCCGCCGTCAAAAACGACACGCCCGCGTGTGATGGATAAGCGCGCGCCTCTCGTCGTGTACATGCCATCCTTGAGGCGGATCTCCCCTTTTGCCTTGATGGCATCAAGGGACGCGGCAGTCAGCAGCACGTCTCCTTCCAGGCGCGCATCGACGCCCGCGGCCTTGATGAAGGCACGATCCCCCAGGATGACCCGGACCTGCGCATCCACTTGAAGAGCACGGTCGCCTTTGGGGGCGCGGCTTTCGTCTACTTTCACCACATCCTTGCTGGGTCGCGCCACTGCCTTCGTCTCGGCTCCCCTGATGAGCAGCTCCGGTATCGTGATGCTGCCGCGGACCTGAAGGTTTTTCGGCGTGCCCTTGAAGGTAAGGCTCGGGTTTGCCAGCATCTCCATTTCCGGCAGCCGCACAACCTGGAATCTCTCGCCTGAGAGATTCAACTCGATGCGATCGATATTCCGGTCCTTGAGCCACACGGTACCGGTTCCCTCGATGCTCCCCGGGCCGGAGTTCGCCCGGAACGAGGTCACGTGAACCGTCTGATCTTCGAACCGGGCTTCCATGGCGACGTCACTGATCTGGATACCCGCAGCGGGCAGATAGGCGCCGGCCTGCCCGACCCTCAACGTGCCGTAAAGTTTCGGGGTGGCCCACGTGCCGTTCACGGAACCGTCGAGATCGAGACGTCCCCGGCTTTCCTGGATCAGTCCCGGAAAGAGGGCGCTCAAGAGACCTTTTTCCCGCATGTCGGCACGGGCGGCGATTTGTACAGGTTTATTCTCCTCCAAAACAGCAGGAAGGCTCGCTTCGACGGGAAGGCGAAACTCGGCCTTGAGAGAGCCGTGGTTGGTGA
The DNA here is from genome assembly GCA_963828305.1 of uncultured delta proteobacterium. Lineage (GTDB taxonomy): Bacteria > Desulfobacterota > Syntrophia > Syntrophales > UBA2192 > UBA2192. Next base: position 150,590 of record CAWHEJ010000003.1, read on the forward strand.
GCAGAAGATCGAGATCGCCGCTTAGCGTCTTTTCCCGCCAGGTCCAGCGAAGCTGCGCTTTTTCCGCCTGCGCCGTGACGATGCCCTTTTTGCCCTGCAGGGAAAAGGCGCCCTGCGAAAGCCGTAACTCGCCGGAGGCGTCCAGGCGCAAACCGGGGAGCAGTCTGCCCGAAGCCGTGCACGACAGGGTTCCCGTCATGGAAAGAGGTTGAGGGAGCCATGGCTGGATCAGTGCCGCATCAACCTGGTCTGCCGAAAAACGGAACTCGTTTCTGTCCGGGAGTCCGGGCCGGGCGGCATCCGGCGACGTCCATTGCGCGTTCAGGCGGCCGGCACGGCCGAGGTCCGCCCGGGCCAGTCCCGTGAGGCCGCTCTCGCTCCACTCGAGAGTTCCTTCAGCCTCCTTCACGTCTATTGCGAGCGATCCGCGTGCGAGACTCCCCGTAGGCTTCATCGCGAAAGAAACCGTCGTCTTGTTCCTGTCCCGAAAATCCGCCCGGAACTTGCCCTCCGTCTCTCCGCGCACCTGCCACTCCGGCGCGAGGAAGGCAAACCGTGCCAGATTCAGCTTCTGCCATTTTGCCGAGAGAAAACCCCGTTTCGGCTCGCCGGACAGGTCCATGGAGAGATCCAGGGTCTCGCCTCCCGTGCCGGCGATCAGCACGGGACTGACGCTCACCTTGGCCGCGGACACCACGAGAGACGCCGGTCCCTGGAGACCCCACGGACCCACCGTGTCGGTCCCCTTCAGCGTCTCGAGCGTCCCTTCCCATACAGTCTTTTCATAGCGGCCTCGCAGTGCGGCCTCCATCCTGCCTTCACGCGACTCGAGCAGGATCCCGATGGTGTGATCTCCCACCTTCCCCGTACTCTTCACGTGCGCGGTGTTGATTTGCATGGGCCCGAAGGCAAGCCCCCTCAGGGAGAGCCTTCCCTCGAGGCTCTGAGGATCCCCATTCCCCATCTCCGCATCCGCCTCAACGTGAGCTGCCTGGATACCGGATACGAGGAGTTTGCTGCCCCGAATCGTCGCCGCACCCGCGAGGTGCTCCTTCGCATAGCGCGCCCACCCGGATGCCGACACCCGTCCCGCGCTGCCGGGCACGAGTGCGGAGAGATCGCTGATCTGCACCCCCCAGGTTAATCGCTCCTCGAGAGCACCGGCTGCTTTCGCCTCAAAACCGGCGCCCTTGAGGGAAAGCCGGTTAATGCGGAGCATCCCGGCCTGCCAGCGCGCATCGAGACTGCCGGTGAGAGCGCGATCACGGAGACGGCTTTCCAGGAGATCGGCCTTGACCCTTGCCTCGAGGGATCCTGCCTTCGGCCAATGGACGGCTCCCTCTGTATTCAGGTTGACCCTGCCCGTCAGCTCCGGCCTGATCTGCGCGGGATTGAGATCCCTGAGTTGCAGGGATCCCGTGACAGACACTCTTTTGTCCCATGATCCGCTGAGCTTTCCTTCCACCGTGCCCTCGAGATATCGGCCCGTCATGCGGGTCACCTGCACGCCCGCAGGGTTCCCCGAAAATTGCCCGGACAGAAGGGCCGACCTCCACGCCTCCCCCTCGTTCTGAAGGGTGAATGTTCCCCGGTAGTGACTGGGGCCTCCCTGGATTGCAAGCGTACCCGTGAGGGTCAAGGGGAGGAGTGCCGGGACGGCATCCCCGTCCGCGAATCGGAACGAAGCGCCGGTGAGGATCTCGGCTGTCGAGACGTCCACCTGACCCTCGGTGTTCACGAAGGCCCTCCCGCTTCCGTCCTTGAATTGGAGGTTCCGGAACACGACGGCCTTCCGGGTCAGTCCGATCTCGCCTTCCACCCGGGCCTGCATGTTCGTTCCCGACGAGGCATTCAACAATATTTTTCCCGAGACCTGCTCGGGATCGTTCCCGGACGAGAGATCGGCCGTAAAGGAGAGGGTGTCGCATTCCGCTGCAGGCTTATCCAGCCTGACGGAAAGGTTCGCATGAAGGGAGGGGAATAAAAGACCGGCCGCCACACTGCCTTCTGCCTGCGCGCCCGGCAAACGGAGCACAAAGTCTTTCAGCGTCAAAGTGGACCCGCGGGACCAGATCACCTCGCCCCGGCCCTCATGGATCGTTACGGGGTCCCTGCCGGGTTTACGATAGGACACATCCTCGATGCGAAACTTCCCGATGCTGAATCTCACCGCCGCGAGCAGGCGCGGGGCCCGGGGCCACTCGAGGTCGTACGGCGGACCGCTCTCCGTACTGTTGTCGATAATGGAGACATGGCGGACGGACATCTCATCCACAGACACCGACCCTGTCAGTAGAGACAGGGGCTGCAAGCGCACAAGCAGAGTGGCGATTCGCGCTTCACCGTCTGGCCATGCCGCGCGCACGCCCTCGAGGGTGAGCTCATCGGCGAGTTGCCCCGTGATACGCTCCGCCTCCACCGTGACCGGCATCCAGCGGAAAAGGGTCGTCACGACGAGGCGTGACCCGGACGGGGTGCAAACGAGCCACGCGATCACGGCGATCGCCGCGACAAAGAGGGACAAAACGGAGCACCCCATGATTGCGCGTTTCTTCAAAACTGCATCCCTATGGTGAAATGAAACCTGTATTTCGCATCGGATACCCCCACCTGGCGGGCGATGTCAAGGCGTATCGGTCCCACCGGTGTGTAGTAGCGGACGCCCACGCCTGCACTCCGGGCAAGGTTCAGGCTGTCGAGGTCGTCAAAAGCATTTCCCGTATCATAAAATACGGCTGCGCCCCAGTTCTGGCCGATGGCCCCTTCCAGTTCGATACTCCCGACCAGCAGGTGCTTGCCTCCGACGACATCGCCCTGGGCATTTTTGGGCCCCAGCGACTGGTAGGCATATCCCCGGACACTGTTGTCGCCGCCCGTAAAGAAACGAAACGTAACCGGGACATCCAGGATGTTGCCATTCATCGACGTCGCTCCCGCCTGCCCTCTCATCTTGAGAGAAAGTCTGCCTGCAAGGGGTACGAGCAAATCTCCGAACCCGAGTAACTGGGCAAAACCTACGTCGGAGCCGAAGGATTGAGCAGTGCCTCGCGCTTCGAGCTTGTAGTGGAACCCCTTGGTCGGTCGAATCAGATTTTCGTAGCCCTTGTGTGAAAATCGAATGCCCGGCATCAGGATGAACGTGTTGGTCGTGCCGCCCGCTGCTGTGGAATCTTCCTTTTGGATTTGGAGGTAAATCGACCCGAGCCGATCCCTGCCGATGCCCCTTGTCCTCTCGATTTCGGCAGAAACCGAACGGGTGGTGTAGCTCACCGTATCTTCGCGCTGGGCGCCCACGCGCATACCGGTGATGCTCCTGAAATCGGTGCTGCCCGGGAATCTATAGCGCAACGCCAGCCCCTGAAGGCGCTGGCTCAGATTCAGTTCACTTTCCAGCCTCTGCGCGCTGTCCGCCACATTCAGGTCCTCGTAGCGCACGGAAAACCCCGGTCCATAGTCCGTTGTAAACCCCACCCCCACTCTCACATTTTTCTGAGGCGACGGTGTAAGGTCCACGTTGATCGGCACCGAATAATCCGTGGCTCCGGCCTTTTCGGGCTCTATGACGACTGACTGAAAACGCTCCGCTGTGGCGAGATTGAGCTGGGTCTGCACAATCCTTTCGTAGGAGAAGGGATCGCCCGGTTTGAAATCGAGAAACGTTTGAAGGAACGGTCTTGGATAACGTGGCGCTCCGCGAAAGTTCACCTCTCCGAAGCGATAGGGCTCGCCTGTTTCGAGCACCAGGTTGATTTCAGCCTTCGACTCCTCAACATTCAGGCGAATGGTGTGTACCGAAAAGTGCGCGTCCAGGTACCCCTTTTCTAGGGCCTTTGCTTGAAGTTCTCCCTTTGACTTTTCATAGACATCATGGCGCATGACATCCCCGGCGTGCAGGGGGAAACCCGCCGCTTTGTCCGTCAGCACCCTGTCGGAGGCCCCCGGACCGCGCACCTGAACCTGCACGTTCGCGAGGCGCACCGGCTCGCCGGGATCCACGCGAACCGTCAACCGGGATACCCCTTCCTCGGGAGTATCCATCCTCGTGGAAATAGAGGGCCTGTAGTACCCGAACGCTTCCAGGGCCTCTTTGACCTTCCCGGGCGCCTGGCTTTCAAAACGCTCAAGCCACAGCCGGTCCACTTTACCGTCCTGGATGAGAGCGGGCGGAACGGTCAGGGCAGCCTCGACATTGGCCCGTGCTTTTCCGGAGAGCCCCTCGACGACGACCCGTATGGACTCCGATGCCGCGATTGCCGATGGGGTCGGAGTGAAGAGGCAGACCGCCAGATATAGAACGAATGTCGACAGGATTTCAGGTCTGTGCCGCTGGCTTTTGCAGACTCTATTTGAGTTTGGCGGATGGGAAAGCATGGGTTACCAACTTGGGGGACGCACCTGCTCGGGATGGCTTCCGCGTCTTTCGTAGCAGCTTTAACAAAGCATCCCGGAAAATTCAAGACGGGAAGGATTGGTCATTCGCCCGCCCAGCTGACTGCAATGGGTAATCGGAACGGATCGCGTACACGTTCCCGCTTGAAGAAAAAGGGGTTGCGGACAATCCGCAACCCCTTGACAGTCCTGGTCGGGGCGGCAGGATTTGAACCTGCGACATCATGCTCCCAAAGCATGCGCGCTACCGGACTGCGCCACGCCCCGTATCTAAAGACATGGAAGTTAGGAGGTTAGGAGGATCGGATGAAGAATAACCCTCCTCTTGTTGTCCTGTTTTTCCGCGCTTCCTGACTTCTTATCTTCCTAACTTCTATCTTTTTCGAGCCATTCCCTGAACTTCGCAAAGGCCCGTCCCCGGTGGCTGATGCGGTTCTTGATCTCGGGCGGCAGCTCTGCTGCCGTGAGGCCCTGCCCGGGATCGAGAAAGAGCGGGTCATACCCGAAGCCCAGGGTCCCCTTTGGCTCGAAGAGGATCTCGCCCCGCCAGGCCCCCTCGAAGGACTCGCACCGGCCGTTGGGCCTGAAGAGCACGAGGACGCACCGGAAAGCGGCCCCCCGTTTCCCTTCCGGCACCCCTTCGAGTTTGCGGAGCAGCATCCGGTTGTTGGTCTCGTCGGTAGCCTCAGGCCCTGAATACCTTGCCGAGTGAATCCCGGGCTCCCCCCCGAGGATGTCCACCTCGAGCCCCGAATCGTCGGCCAGCACCGCTTCCGAGGTGTGACGGGACACCTCCCTTGCCTTCTTCAGGGCATTTTCGTGAAAGGTCAGGCCGTCTTCCTCGACTTCGGGGACCCCGGGAAAAGACTGCAGGGAAAGCACCTCGATGTCGAGGTCGCGAAGCATGTCGCGCAGCTCGCGGACCTTCCCCTCGTTTCTCGTGGCCAGTACAATTCGACGGATCAGAGCGTCTCCCCGAGAACTTCGATTTGCTTTCGCGTGAGCATCCCGATCCCGCTCACGGCAAGATCGGTAAGCCCGTTGAGAAGATCCCGCGAGAACGGAGCCGCCTCGGCCGTCCCCTGCACTTCGATGAAAAGCCCCCCGCGGGTCATCACGACATTCATGTCCACTTCCGCCCTGGAATCCTCCTCGTACTGCAGGTCGAGGAGCATCCGGCCTTCCACGATCCCGACGCTGACGGCGGTCACAAAGTCCTTCACGGGCATTTGAGCGACGAGGCCCTCCCCGCGGAGCCGCCGGAAGGCGTCGACGAGCGCCACGAAGGCCCCCGTGATCGAGGCCGTCCGCGTCCCGCCGTCGGCCTGAATGACGTCGCAGTCGATGTGGATCGTTCTCTCCCCGAAGGCCGTCAGGTCCGTCACGGCCCGAAGCGATCGGCCGATCAGCCGCTGGATCTCGTGGGTCCTGCCGCCGACCTTCCCGCGGGAGGACTCGCGGGCGCTTCTCTCATGGGTCGATGCCGGGATCATGGCGTATTCCGCCGTGAGCCAGCCCCTCCCCGTGTTTTTCAGAAAGGGGGGAACGCCTTCTTCGACCGACGCCGAGCAGATCACCTTCGTGTCCCCCATCTCGATGAGGACGGACCCCTTGGGGTGGCGAAGGTAATCCCGCTTGATCATGACCGGCCGGAGATCGTTTGCCTTTCTGCCGTCGTTTCGCATCGGTCTGCACCTACTGTTGGAAATAGTCCCTGACGCCCTCGGCCACGGCCTTCGCCACGGCCGCCTGGATCGACTCCTCCTGGAGCTTCTTGCGGTCATTGGCGTTGGTTGCAAACCCGATCTCCAGGACGACGGCGGGGATGCTGAGATTTTGAAGGATCAGCACGGGCGCGTCGCGCAGGCCCCTGTCCATGCGGGGAAACACCGGGTCGAGCCTCCTCTGGAGGATCTGTGCGAATCGCACGCTTTCGTTGAGATAATTGGTCCGGACCATGTCCCGGACGATCGCGGCGGACTCGCCCTTCGGGGCCCCCTTCGAGCCTTCCAGCCCTTTGAAACCCGGAAAATAAAGCTCGTATCCGGCCGACTCCTTTTCAAACCCCGCGTTGACATGCAGGCTGATGAAAAGATCGGCGTTGGCCTTGATGGCCGCTCCCACCCGATCGGCAAGAGGCACGTCCGTATCGCCCATCCTCGTGAATCTCACCATCAGGGTTTTTGAATCTTCGAGATTCCGTTTGATCAGGGTTGCAATCGCAAGGGTGATGTCTTTCTCCGACACCTTGCGGGACAACGGAACCCCCTCGTCCTTCCCCCCGTGGGCGGGGTCAATGACCACCACAAACTTCCCCGTCGCATCCTTTGCCGCGGCCTGCTGTGGGAAGAGGAACGACAGGGCAAAACAGGCGAACAAAATTACGAACGAGCAACCTTTGATTCTCATCATGCGCACCGGATTTCTGCAATAAGCTCTGCAAGTTATTTGTAAGGAAAGGAATTTATACCGGAAGGCGTCTGACGTGTCAACCATAAGGACAGGAATTGGGTACTGGGAATTGGGTATTGAAAACAGGGATTAGGGCGTTTACTCTGGGCACTCGATACTTAGACACTCCTTTAGTCACTTCTACCCTCGCGCTAGCGCTATCAGTGCAGCCCTTTCCGGTCCGTTTTCTTCTCCGGCTTTTTCTCGGGCTTCGAGTCGGAGACCCGCACACGCTCCACGGCCTGGACGGCCTTCAGGCGCTTGAGGGCGGTAACAAGACTGTTGAAATGCTTCAGGTCTGTGACCTCGAGGTCAAACTCGCAGATCGCCTGCTCACCGGGGATGGTCTCCACGGTGGCGTGGCTGATGTTGACGTCATGGGAAGAGATGGCCGTGCTCAACTCGGCGAGCAATCCCTTCTTGTCCCGGCAGGTCACCCTCACGTGAACGGGGTAGGTGTGCTTCTCCGTGACGTTCCACTGCACGTCGATGATCCTCTCGGGATCGAAATCGTTGATCATGGGGCAGTTGGCCCGGTGGACGCTCATCCCCCGGCCCCGGGAGATATAACCCACGATCTCGTCGCCCGGCAGGGGGTCGCAGCACTTGCCGAAGCGGACCATGACGTCGTCGATCCCCGTGATGGACACGCCCGTCGTTTCCGGCTTGCGAAGCTTCTTCCATAATCTTTCCGGCAGCGACTCTTCTTTCTTCTCCTCTTCCTCCGGAAGGAACCGGTTGACGATCTGCCTGGCGGAGATCTTCCCGTAGCCGATGACGGCCATGAGGTCATCGGCGTCATCGATGGAATACTCCTCGCAGATTTTTTTGAGATCGTCGGCCTTCAGGATCTGCCCGAGGCTCATCTTGTGTTTGCGGAATTCTTTTTCGAGAATGTCCCGCCCCAGCGCAATGCTCTTGCTGCGCTCTTCCGTCTTGATCCACGCCTTGATCTTCGAGATGGCCCGGGACGTGACGGCATGCTTGAGCCAGTCCTTGCTGGGGTGGCGGCCCGTCTGGGTGATGATTTCGAGTGTGTCTCCGTTCTGGAGCTGATAGGACAGCGGGACGATGTTGCGGTTCACTCTTGCCCCCACGCACTGGTTTCCCACGTCGGTGTGGATGCTGTACGCAAAATCGATGGGGGTGGCTCCCTTCGGGAAGGCCTTTACGTCGCCCTGGGGCGTGAATACGTATACCTCGTCGGGGAACAGGGCCAGCTTGAGGTTTTTCATGAACTCGCGGGGGTCCTTGAGGTCCTGCTGGACCTCGAAGAGGTCGCGAAGCTTCTGGATCTGCTCCTGGTCGCTCCCCTTGAGGCCGCCTCGATCCTTGTAGCGCCAGTGGGCCGCGATTCCCCCCTCGGCCCACTCGTGCATCTCCCGGGTCCGGATCTGGATCTCGACCCGTTCGCCGTAGGGGCCGATGACCGTCGTGTGTAGCGAGCGGTAGTTGTTCGCCTTCGGCATGGCGATGTAGTCCTTGAAGCGGCCCGGCACGGGCTTCCAGAGTGCGTGGACGACACTCAGGGCCTCGTAGCACTCCTTTTCCTTGCTCGAGTCCAGGACGATGCGGAAGGCCAGAAGGTCGTAGACCTCGTCAAAGTCGATATGCTGGGCCTCCATCTTGCGGTAGATGCTGAAGTAGTGCTTGGCCCGGCCTTCCACCTCGCCCTTGAGCCCGTAATTCTCGAACTCCCGCTGGATGATCCCCTTGACCTCCTGCGTGTATTTATCCCTTTCCTCCTTGCGCTTGTCGATGCGCTGCACGAGGTCGTTGTAAGGCTCCGGGTAGAGGTACTTGAAGGCGAGGTCTTCGAGCTCCATCCGGATCCAGTTGATCCCCAGGCGGTTGGCCAGGGGGGCATAGAGCTCGAGGGTCTCCATGGAGATCGCCTCCTGCCGTTCCGTCGGCTGGAACTCGAGGGTGCGCATGTTGTGAATCCGGTCGACAAGCCTCACGAGGATGATCCGGATGTCGGCGGACATGGCCAGGATCATCTTGCGGAAGTTCTCGGCCTGCCGCTCCTCCTGGCTTGCAAAGGTGATCTTGGACAGTTTGGTCAGCCCGTCGACGAGGACGGCCACTTCCTTGCCGAAGCCTTCCTCGATCTGCTTGAGCGTCGCCAGGGTGTCTTCGACGGTGTCGTGCAGGATCCCCGTGACGATCGACGCCGCATCGAGCTTCATGTCGGCAAGGATGTTGGCCACCTCCATGGGGTGCGTGAGGTAGGGCTCGCCGGAAAGGCGCATCTGTCCCGCGTGGACCGTGGCCGAGAAGATGTAGGCCTTCTCGATCAGCTCCAGGTCCGCCGGTGTTGCGTACTTCCCGACCTTATCGAGGATGTCAGTGATTCGGATCATTCAGGGATTTCAACTCCCCCTTCACGAGGTCCTTGATGAACGTTCTCGCTTCCTTGACAGGAATCGTCTGCATCTCTCCCGTTTTGCGCATCCGGATCTCCAGGTTTCCCGCGGCAAGGCTCTTCGGGCCGATCGTGACGCGGACGGGGATGCCGATGAGATCGGCGTCATTGAATTTCACGCCGGCCCGTTCGTCCCGGTCGTCGAGGAGCACTTCGAGGCCGTCTGCTTCAAGCTCCCGGTAGAGTTCCTCCCCGGCCTTCGCAATGTTTTCGTCCTTGACGTTCACGGGAATGATGATCACGTGGAACGGCGCGATGCTCATGGGCCAGAGGATGCCCTGGACGTCGTGCTGCTGCTCGATGGCGGCCGCCACGGTGCGGCCCACGCCGATTCCGTAGCAACCCATGATCATGAACTTCTCCTTGCCGTCACGGTCCAGGAAGGTGGCCTTCATGGCCTTGCTGTACTTCGTGCCCAGCTTGAAGACATGCCCCACCTCGATGCCGCGGGCAAAGCGCACCGGCTTTCCGCAGCGGGGACAGCTGTCCGACTCCTTGATGATCCTGAGATCCGCAAAGGCCTTCACGGCATAGTCCCGCCCCAGGTTGGCATTTTTCACGTGGTAGTCCTCGCGGTTTGCCCCCATGACGACGTTCATTCGGTTCATGAGCGAATAGTCGGCGTACACGACTGCCTTGATCCCGATTGCGCCGGCAAAGCCCTTGGGGGAGTTCGTCGCCGCGAGGACGATGTCGTCCGTTGCCAGTTCCACCGCATCTGCACCCAGGTAATTCCGCAGCTTGGCCTCGTTGACCTCCTCGTCTCCCCGGATGAGGACGGCAACGGGCTTGCCGTCGGCCACGAAGATCAGCGTTTTCACGATGTCCTGCGGCGACACAGCCAGGAAGGCGGAAACCTCCTCGATCGTCCGCACGCCGGGGGTGTGGATCGTCTCGAGGGCCTTGATCTGCGAGGGGTCGATCTCCTTTTTCTCCGGCTTGGCGATTTCCGCTTTTTCCAGGTTGGCTGCGTACTCGCAGGCCGAGCAAAAGGCGATCGCGTCCTCGCCCGTGTCGGCCATGACCATGAACTCGTGGGAGTAGGCCCCGCCGATGTTGCCCGAATCGGCCTCGACGGGCCGGAAATTGAGCCCGACCCGCGAGAAGATCCTCGTGTAGGCCTTGAACATCTTTTCGTAGCTCAAGTCGGCGCCCTTCTCGTCGGCATCGAAGCTGTAGGCGTCCTTCATGTCGAATTCCCGGCAGCGCATGACGCCGAAGCGGGGGCGGACCTCGTCGCGGAATTTCGTCTGGATCTGGTAGAGGTTCCGGGGCAGCTGACGGTAGGTCTTGACCTCGTTGCGAACGAGGTCCGTGATGACCTCCTCGTGGGTGGGGCCGATGCAGCACTCCCGGTTGTGGCGGTCCTTGAAACGCAGCAGCTCCTTGCCGTAGAACTTCCAGCGGCCCGACTCCTCCCAGAGCTCGGCGGGCTGGACGGCCGGCAGGTAGACTTCCTGTGCGCCCGCCCCATCCATCTCCTCGCGGATGATCTGCTCCACTTTCTTCACGGTGCGGTATCCCAAAGGAAGGACGGAGTAGATCCCCGTGGTCAGCTTCCGGATCATCCCCGCCCGTATCATGAGCTGGTGACTGATGACCTCCGCATCCGATGGAACCTCCCTCACCGTGGGCAAGAACATCTCGGAATACCGCATTATGGCGTCCCCCTTTTCGATTTCATCGCTTCGATTTCCCGGAGAAGAACCTCGACGAGGTCTTCCTCTTTCACTTTTTTTACGGGCTTTCCGTGCTTGAACAGGATGCCGAGCCCCCGGCCCCCGGCAATGCCGATGTCCGCCTCGGCAGCCTCGCCGGGCCCGTTGACGACACATCCCATGATCGCGATCTTCAGATATTCTTTCATCCCTGCCAATCTTTTTTCGACCTCTTCGACCATGGGCGCCAGATCGATCTCGCAGCGTCCGCAGGTCGGGCAGGCGATGATGTCGGGCCCGACCTTCCGGATGCCGAGGGCCCTCAGGATGCCGTAGGCAATGGTCATCTCGACGGTCGGATCGCCTGTGACGGACACCCGGATCGTGTCGCCGATCCCCTCGTGAAGAAGGATCCCGATCCCGATGGAGGACTTGATGCTCGAGGCAAGCACGCTCCCCGCCTCGGTCACCCCGAGGTGCAGGGGGGTATCGGTCTTCTCCGAGATCAGCCGGTAGGCCCGGATCATCGTCGGCACATCGGAGGATTTGAGCGACAGTTTGAATTTTCGATAACCGAGATCCTCCAGGAAGGCGATGCTGCCCATTGCGCTCTCTACGAGGGCCTCCGCGGAGGGGCCGCCGTACTTCGCCAGCAGCTCTTTCTCGAGCGACCCGGAGTTGACGCCGATCCGCATGGAGGCGCCGAGGGCCTTCGCCACGTCGACGACTTCCCGGATCTTCTCACGTCCGAGATTGCCCGGGTTTACCCGCACGCACTCGGCGCCGTTCTCCAGGGCAGCGATGGCCAGCCTGTGGCTGAAATGGATATCGGCGATGAGCGGGACCCGGATGGCTTTCCGGATTTCCCGGATGGCCAGAGCCGCATCCTCATCGAGGACGGCAACACGGATGATCTCGCAGCCGGCTTCTTCGAGACGACCGATCTGTTCGACGGTGGCCTTCACGTCCCGCGTGTCCGTGGACGCCATGGACTGAACGACCACAGGGGCATCCCCGCCGACGGGAACGACACCCACCCGGACCTGTCGCGTCTTTTTCCTAGCAATTGCCGCAGGTTCGCTCATAAATTCATCTAGTTATAAGGTTATTTGGATACTACTCCATATCACGAAAAACAAAAAAAAGGCAGAGCCTTGTATGCCCCGCCCTTAAATTAATACCTGCCCTGATTTGTTTCAATCTACCCCTTCGCCCCCACTCTGGCCGCCGACAGCCCGAGTCCATATTTATTTCTGCCTACACGCTACACGCTAGACGCTGCACGCTTCTTTTCAACAGCCCCTCCAGCAGTATAAACAGAGCTCCTTCTCCGGCAGCCCGACGGCGTCGATCACCTCATCGATCGTCAGATATTTGAGCGACGTCACGTTCAGGTCATTCCGGATCCACTCGACCATTTCCCGGTAGGGCTTCGACTTCGGGTTGAGATAGGCAGCCACGCTCTCCGGGTCCTTGCCGAGCATGGTCCGGATGGCCCTCCTGGCCGCAAGCTCTCCCCTCGAGCGGGTCGAGGAGCCGTAGATGCAGGGGTACATCAACGGCGGGCAGGCCACGCGCAGGTGAATCTCCCTGGCCCCGTTGTCCCAGAGCTTCTTGATCGTGAAGTTCTTGAGCTGCGTGCCGCGGACGATGGAGTCGTCACAGACGACCATGCGGTTTCCCCGGATCACCTCTTGCACCGCGATGATCTTCATCGTGGCCACGAGATCGCGGATCTCCTGGGAGGGAGGCGTGTAGCTCCGTCCGTAGCCGGGCGTGTATTTCACAAGCGGCCTCTTGTAGGGGATTCCCGATTCCTGGGCATACCCGATGGCATGACCGATCCCCGAATCGGGGATGCCCGTGACGAAGTCCGCCTTGAGCCTGTCCTTTCGGGCCAGCGCCCGTCCGCAGCGCTCACGCGCGATCTCGACGGATTTTCCCTCGTAGGCCGAGGAAGGCTCCCCCGTGTAGATCCAGAGGAAGGCACAGACCTTCTTTTCAGGCATGGACGGCCGCATCTGGCGGACCCCGGAGCGGCTGAGCCTCAAGATCTCTCCCGGCCCGAGGTACTGGATCACGTCGTAACCCAGATTCTGCAGGGAGCTGGCCTCGGTGGCGACGACGTATTCCCCCTTCTTCTCCCGGCCCCCGATCACAAGAGGAAAGCGCCCGTAAAGATCCCGGGCCGCATAGATCCCGTCTTCCTTCAGGATGAGAAGGCACAGGGACCCTTCGATCAGCTTCTGCATATTCACGATGCCGTCGATCAGGGTCTCGCCCCGGTTGATAAGCCGCGCCACCAGTTCGACGGGACTCACGCCGCCTCCGGCCATCTCGCTGAATGAGACGCCCTGTCTCAGGAGCCCCTCGGCGAGCGTGTCCTTGTTGGTGATGAGGCCGCTTGCCGCAATCGCGTAGGTTCCGAACTTGGAGCGGACGATCAGGGGCTGGGGCGCCACGTTGTTGATGGAGCCGATCCCCATGGTCCCGTTCATTTCCTTGTAGTCGTTGACGAACTTCGACTTGAACTGGGTTTGGCTGATACTGTGGATGGTCTGATAGAAGCCTTTCTCTCCGAAAATGGCCATTCCTCCGTTTTCGGTCCCCAGGTGGGAGTGATAGTCTGTCCCGTAGAACAAGACCTTCGAGCAGTTCTGGTTGGATACGACACCAAAAAGTCCCCCCATATTCCCTTCCTTCCTCATCGTGTGTCATAAACCGCGGATACCCGCGTTCTAACCGAGTTTTGCGACGGCCCCGGCAATCCGCTTCATGCCCTCGACGATGAGTTCCATCGAGGTGGCATAAGAAAGGCGGATATAGTCGTCGTTTCCAAAGGCCCCGCCGGCAATAACTGCCACATTGGCTTCGTCGAGAAGAAACTCGCTGAAATCGTTCGAGGTGGAGATCGTCTTTCCCTTGTAATTTTTCCCGTAGAGGGCGGACACCCGCGGGAATACGTAAAAGGCGCCGGGCGGCGTTGCACAGGTGATGCCCGGGATATCGTTGAGCGCCTTGACGATGGTGTCCCTGCGCCTCTTGAACTCCGCCACCATCTTCGGGATGAAGGACTGGTCCCCCAGGAGGGCCTCGATCGAGGCCTTCTGCACGATCGACGTCGCGTTCGACGTGCTCTGGCTCTGGATTTCCGTCATGGCCGCAATCACGTTGTTCGGGCCCGCCGCGTAGCCCATCCGCCATCCCGTCATGGCATGCGACTTTGACAGGCCGTTGACGACGATCGTCTTCTCCTTCATCTCCTCGCTGACATTGGCCATGTTGGTAAACCGGAAATCGTCGTAAACCACCTTCTCGTAGATGTCGTCGCTCACGACGATGATCTCCGTCCCTTTCAGGACATCCGCCAGGGCCTTCAGTTCGTCAAAGGAGTATGCCGCCCCTGTCGGGTTCGAGGGGCTGTTGAGGATGAGGGCCTTCGTCCTGGCCGTAATGGCTTTTTCGAGCTTTGCCGGCGTGAGCTTGAAGCCCTCCGACTCGACGGCATTCACGAACACCGGGGTGGCATCGGCCAGGAGAACGATGTCGGGGTAGGACACCCAGTAAGGGGCCGGGATGATCACCTCGTCGCCCTGCCCGAAGAGGACCTGGGCCATGTTGAAGAGGGTGTGCTTCGCCCCGGTGGAAACGACGATCTGGGGGCGCTTGTAGGAAAGGTTGTTGTCCTTGCGGAGTTTTTCGATCACGGCGTCCTTCAGTTCATCGATGCCGCCCACGGGGGTGTACTTGGTGAAGCCTTCCTCGATGGCGCGGATGGCCGCCGCCTTGATGTTGTCGGGTGTGTCAAAGTCGGGCTCGCCGGCCCCGAAGCCGATGATGTCCCTTCCCTCTTTCTGCAGCGCCTTGGCCTTCATCGTGACGGCGAGCGTCGGCGACGGCCTGAGAACTTTCGTCAAAGGTCCCAGTTTCATATCCTTCACCCTTTCTTGTAGCTGTCGGCGTATTTCTCTTGAAGTCTCTGGAGAACGATTTCGGGGACGAGACCCCGGACGGACCCGCCGTGGCTGGCAGCCTCTTTGATCAGGTTCGAGCTCGTGTAGAACCATTTGTACCCGGTCATGAGAAAGACCGTCTCGATGTCCCGGTTCAGGCGCCGGTTGATGAGGGCCATCTGGAACTCGTACTCGAAATCCGACAAGGCCCGCAGACCGCGCAGGATGACGGTGGCCCCCGAATCGCGGACGTAGTTGACCAGCAGCCCCGAAAAGCTGTCCACCCGCACCCGGGGGTCGTCGCCGACGACCTGCCGGATCATCTCCATGCGCTCCTCCACGGAGAAGAGCCCCGATTTGTTCGGGTTGTAGGCAACGAGAATGATGAGTTTGTCGAAGAACCGGAGGCCTCGCTTGATGATATCGAGATGCCCGTTCGTGATCGGGTCAAATGAACCGGGATAGACCGCCAACCTCTCCATGCTCCCCTCCCCATGCGAGTCTTCGGATAATCGCTGCGTGGTAAGGCGCCTGTTATCCGTCAGGCCCGGCGAAACGGTCACCAGACCGCTTGTGTCCAGGTTCCTCGGGCCGTTGCAGCCTGAGAAAGCTCAACGCCGTCTCCCCATACCGACGGCTGTCTTCGATTCGATACCCCTCACGCCGCGCCGGGATCTCTTCCCGGGCGGAGTGCTGCACGACGAGAACCCCGTCCTGAGACATCAGAGCCTGAGCCCGGACGAGCCGCAGGGTCTCGCCGATCAGGTTGCGCTCGTAGGGCGGGTCGGCAAAGATGACGTCGAAGAGCTCTCCACGGTGGCCCAGAAGTTTGAGGCCGCGATCGACGGGAACCTCGACCACTTCAATATCCTGCCCGGAGTCCCCTTCGGTCCCATCGAGGGGGATGTTGGCAAACCCGCAGCGTCCGATGTTTGTGCGGATGGCCTCGGCACAGCCCCGATGGCTCTCCACGAGGATCACCCGGGAGGCCCCGCGGCTAACGGCTTCGAGCCCCACGCTGCCTGCCCCCGCGAAAAGATCCAAAAACCGTTTGCCGGCCACGGGGAGGATGTTGAAAAGGGATTCCTTGACGCGGTCCGTCGTCGGTCTGAGGATCTTTGCCTTCGGCGCGATCAGCGTCCTCCCCCTCGCCTTCCCCGCAATAATCCGCATAGCGTGCCAAGCGGTGGAGGCGTAAAGCATGCGGCATGGGGTTTCTTGCACCTTCTTGAACCCTACACCCCGCACCCTCTACCCTCTACCCTTATTTAAGATAGTCCCTCACGTAAATCTCGGCGATCTGGACCGCGTTGAGGGCCGCCCCTTTGCGCAGGTTGTCCGAGACGACCCACAGGTTGATCCCGTTCGGGATCGACTCGTCCTCCCGGATCCTGCCCACGTAGGTGGCATCCTGTCCGGCGGCGTTGATCGCCAGGGGGTACTCCTTCTTCGCCGGGTCATCAAAGACGACGACACCGGGGGCTTTTTTGAGCAGCTCCTTCACCTCGGCCGCTGTGATCTTCTTCTCCGTCTCGATGTTGACCGACTCGGAGTGGCAGCGAAGCACGGGCACACGGACCGTCGTTGCCGTAACGCCGATGGACTCGTCTCCGAAGATTTTCTGGGTCTCCCAGACCATCTTCATCTCTTCTTTCGTATAACCGTTCTCGAGAAAGATATCGATCTGGGGAAGGCAGTTGAAAGCGATCTGGTATGGGTAGACCTTGGCCACAGGCTCCTTGAAGCTGAGCAGGGCCCGCGTCTGGTCGATGAGCTCGTCCATGGCCTTCTTGCCCGTCCCCGAGACGGACTGGTAGGTCGACACGACGATCCGCTTGATGCGGGCCGCGTCATGGATGGGTTTCAATGCGACGACCATCTGGATCGTGGAGCAGTTCGGGTTCGCGATGATCCCGCGCTTCTTGTAGTCGGCGATTTTCTCCGGGTTCACCTCGGGCACGACAAGCGGGATGTCCGGCTCGTAGCGGAAGGCGGCCGTGTTGTCGATGACCACGCAGCCCGCCTTCGCGGCGATGGGGGCAAACTTCTGGCTGATGCTCCCCCCGGCCGAGAAGAGCCCGATCTCGATGCCCCCGAAGGAGTCCTCCTTGAGCACCTGGACGGGATAGGATTTCCCCTTGAAATCGAGTTCTTTCCCCAGGGAGCGCTCCGAGGCAAGCAAGGTCAGTTCGCCCACGGGAAAATTGCGTTCCTCGAGGATGCTGATCATTTCATTTCCGACGGCGCCGGTGGCGCCGACGACGGCTACACGGTACTTTCTCATGGAATCCGACTCCTTCTTGAACGGCTTGTCGCCAGGCTCTACGCAACGCGCATGCCGTGATCGGGCTTGTCCTCGATCACGAGGTCACCTCGGGTTTCGTTTCCGTTTTGATCTCCCCGCCGCCTGTCGTCGGCTGCTTTTTCCCCCGGGGTGAACATGCGCTTGATAAGCATCAGGATCCCCCAGATGGGACCGGAGATCGCGTAGCCCGCGGCGAAGGCAAAGACCATGACCTGCGGCTCCGCCAATACGATGATCAGCAAAATCACGGCCAGCACGACGGTCATGAAGGGTTCCCGCGTCAGGAAGTGCAGGTCCTTGAAGCTGTAAAACTTGATGCTGCTCACCATGAGAAGTGAAAGCGCCATCATCCCGAGCAGGATCGAGATGCGGGAATTTCCCCTCATAGCCCAGGTAGTCATGGAGCAGTACCGTCGAGGAGACCACGATAGCCGCCGCCGGGATGGCCAGTCCGTTGAAGTACCGGCTGTCGATCACACCGACCTGCACGTTGAATCGGGCGAGCCGCAGGGCCCCGCAGGTCACATACATGGCCGCGGCGAGCCACCCCCATTTCCCGAAAGCGGCGAGCGACCAGCTATAAGCCAGGATGGCCGGTGCCACGCCGAAGGCCACCACGTCCGACAGCGAGTCGTATTCCACGCCGAACTGGGATGTGGTGTGGGTCATGCGGGCGATCCGCCCGTCGAGCCCGTCGAGGATCAGGGAGATCGGGATGGCGATGGATGCGTGAATGAAGTTGCCCTGAATGGAGGCGATGATCGCGTAGATCCCCGTGAAGAGGCTTGCCGTCGTGAAGAGATTCGGCAGGATGTAGATCCCCTTCTTCATCTGATCCTTGCGAAAAAACTTCTCCCTCCGCAGGAACCGCTCTCGTTTGTACTCTTTGTTCATCACAGATACCCTATGGGTGTTTCCCCGGCGCGCACCTTCTGGCCGGCCTGAACCAGAATCTTCGATTCCAGCGGCAGGACCACCTCGAGACGCGAGCCGAAGCAGATCAGCCCGAACCGCTGACCCCTGGCGACCTCCATGCCCTCACCGACCCAGCAGACGATCCGGCGGGCAATGAGCCCCGCGATCTGGATGGTCAGGAACGCCTTTCCCTCTTCCGTCCTGATCAGCAGGCTGTTCTTCTCGTTGTCCGCAGAGGCCTTGTCCAGATCGGCCGAGAGGAACTTGCCGCTGTGATACTCGATCCTCTCCACGCGACCGGCATAGGGGGCACGGTTGACATGGACGTTGAAGACGTTCATGAAGATGCTGACCTTCCGGAACCTTCCCGTCAGCAGGCCGTCGAGTTGAACCTCTTCCACTTTCAGGATCCTGCCGTCGGCCGGCGAGACCAGAAGGCCCTTCTCCCCGGGAATCTTCCTTTCGGGGTTGCGGAAGAAGAACACGACGAACAGCATCGCGGCAAACGCCGCGACCGCCGCTCCCTTGAAACCCATCCACGAAAGGGCAACCGTCAGAATGCCGAGTCCGACGATGAAGGGGGCCCCTTCACGCACGATGTATCCGTTGTGCTGTCCCATGCTCTCAATCAAACCCGGCCGATGCTCAGGCACTCTTTCTGTACTTCGCAAGAATCGCGTAAATCCGGTCTTTGCTCGCCAGCTTCAGCTTCTGCAGCTTTTTCTTTTCGATCTCTTCCTGGGGCGTAAGATAGATCCGCTTGTTGAAATCCTCCAGGGCAAACTCCAGTTTCCGATGGACCTCCACGTGCTGCTTCAGCTCGCCATCGAGCTGGATGTAACGTTCGATGAGCATCTCGTCGGTTCGCTCCATACCCACCTCCTGGCTCTGCAAAAAGAGCTATGCTTATATCATAAACGCCCGGGTCAATGTCGAGAAGGATCTCGATGCCTGCAGGCCTCTGCGCCCCTTCTCCTCAGGGCCTCCCCGGCATGCCGGATCTCCGCCTCCGAGCGGCGAAGATAGCGGGGAACGAAGGTGGCCACGTCGAGCCTTACGCCCTGCCGTATCTCTTCATGCCCAGCAGGGCAACACTGGATGCCCGCACCCACTGGCGGTTGGGCGGGGCATACCGGGCACGCCCCTGAAGCCTCTCCCGGACAAGCCCGGCGTGTTCGCTGAGACCGTCCCCCAAAAAAAGAGCGTCGCCGTCGATCCGGTCGATGACTTCCCCGGGGTGCGTGGCCTTCTCCTCCATCACCACGTCAAAAAGGCCCTCCCCATTGGCGCGGTACAGTGCCGCGTAGAGCTCCCTTTGCGGGCATCGAGCATCGGGCAGATCAGCGCCGGGCATTCGATGGCGTTGTAGGCAAGTGCCTCCAGCGTGGAGACTCCGACGACAGGCTTTCCCGTCGAGGGGCAAGCCCCTTAGGGTGTCGGCGCCGTGCGCAGGCCCGTGAAGGATCCGGGCCCGACGGTTAACGCAAAAAGATCCACGTCATCGATGCCGTCCGCCAGCACAAGCCCCTGGTGGACGGCAGGCAGACCGTTTCGGAGTGATTCACGGACAGGTTGAAGAAGTACTCGACGAGGACCGTCTCGTCGCGAAGCAGGGCAACCCCCGCCGTTCTGGTCGCCGTGTCAATGGCCAGTGTGATCATATCCCCAACGATGAACGCCCTGTCGAACCGGCCGTTGAAGCCTTATGGCAGGGCTGACGTTCTATGATGACGAACTTAGGAAGCTCGGAAGAGCAGAAGAACGGAAAGAAAATATTTTCCCCGATCCTGGTCTGTTATTCTTATACGCTCTTCCTAACTTCCGATCTTCCGATCTTCATGGTTTCGAAGCTCAAACCGTCGAATGCAGAGTTGAGACGGTTACCCTCCCGCCAGGCAGCAGCGCACTACTCGCCTAAAATCCGCATAATATCGTTGTAAAATACAAAGATCATGAGCATGACGAGGATGAAGAAACCCACCTGCTGTGCCCGCTCCCGCCACTTGATGTTGACCTCCCTGCCCGTGACAGCTTCGATCAGAAAGAACAGCAGGTGTCCCCCGTCCAGCACGGGGATGGGAAAAAGGTTCAGCACGGCGAGGTTGATGCTGAGCAGGGCCATGAAGAAGACGTCGTTCAGAATCCCCTTCTTGACACTGGCGCTCCCATCTGCGCAATCAGAATAGGCACGCCTAGGGAGTCCGGAGACACGACCCCCTGGACCATTTTGACGAGGCTGATCAAGGTCAGCTCCGTGATGTTCCAGGTCTGCTCGATCCCCGACCCGATCGCCAGGAAGGGGTTCTGACGTTCGATGAAGAAGTTCTTCGGAGCCCACGCCGATCTTCCAGCTGTCACGTCCTCCCCAGGAAACGGTTCTTCGCCTTGACCGTCTCGGGTTTCACGCGGACATCCTGCAGGTTCCCTTCCCGGTTCAGCTTCAGCGTGACTTCCCGTCCGCCGCTCTTCGTGATGATCTCGGCCAGATCCGTCCAGCGGCCCACGCTCTTGCCGTCGATGGACAGGACGTTGTCCCCTGCCCTTATGCCCGCCGTCTCCCGGGGGCGCCCGGCTGGACACTTCCGACTTCCGTTGTGAGGCTCGGAACCCCCACCATGAAAATGACGGCAAAGGCGACAATGGCGAAGAGGAAGTTGAACAGCGGCCCCGCGACGACTATGGCGATCTTCTTCAGGACGTGCTGCTTGACGAAAGAGCGCTTCTCGTCCTGCGGGAGCACGTAGTCGAATGCTCCCCCGAGCAGCTTGACATAGCCCCCCAGGGGTACGAGGGAGATCATGTACTCGGTTTTTCGCCGACTTTCCTGCCGATCAGCTTCGGACCAAACCCCAGGGAGAACTTGAGGACCCCGACACCCAGGTACTTGGCCAGGAGGAAGTGGCCCAGCTCGTGGACGAAAATCAGGACGCCCAGCAAAATGACTACCGAAACGATGTTGACACCGACACCCATCCGAATCTCACCCTATTCCTTTTTTCAAAATTTCTTCCGCCTGATTCCGGGCCCACGAGTCGGCCTCGAGAACCCTCTAGGGACGACACGGCCCCCGGAACATGGCGGGTCATGACCTCTTCAATCACCCGGGCGATCGCCTGGAAGGCGATTCTCTCCTCCAGAAATGCATGGACGGCCACCTCGTTGGCCGCATTCATCACGGCCGGCATGGTTCCTGCCGCCCTGCCCGCCTCGTAGCCCAGCCTCAGGCAGGGAAACCGATCGAGATCCGGCGCCTGAAACTCCAGCCTGCCCACCTGCGAGAGCTGAAGGGGGGAACCCCGCCCGGTGTCCTTTCGGGGTAGAACAGGGCATAGGAGATGGGCCCTCTCATGTCCGGAAGCCCAAGCTGCGCCATGACGGACCCGTCGACAAACTCCACCAGGGAATGAATGATGCTCTGGGGATGGATCACCACATCGATCCGATCGTAATCGACCCCGAAAAGCCACCGCGCCTCGATCACCTCGGCCCCCTTGTTCATCATCGTCGCCGAGTCGATGGTGATCTTTTTCCCCATCTTCCAGTTCGGGTGATTGAGAGCATCGGATATTCTCACCGCTTCCAGCTCTCCGTCCGGTTGGCCTTTTCAGAAAAGGCCCTCCCGATGCGGTCAGGATGATCCGACCGACACCCTTCGGACTGTTTCCCTCGATGCACTGGAAGACGGCACTGTGCTCACTGTCGACGGGGAGGATGCGGACGCCTTGCAGACGCCTGTCGATGACAAGGGATCCCGCCGTGACCAGCGTTTCCTTGTTGGCCAGGGCCACGTCCTTTCCCGCCTCGATGGCCGCAAGGGTGGGGACGAGGCCCGCCGCACCGACGATTGCGGACAGTACAAGATCGGCGGTGTTTGCAGTGAGCACAGGTAGCCTTCATCGCCGAAGAGGACCTTCGTCCGGATCGAGGAATCGAGCATTCCTTCGAGCCTGCCGGCGTGGTCCTCGTCGATCACGGAGACGATCTCAGGCCGAAAGCGCTCGACCTGAACTTTCGGACACCGATATTCTTCCCCGCCGCCAGGGCAACGACCTCCAGCGCGCCGGGGTTTTTCGACACCACGTCGAGGGCGTTCACCCCGATCGATCCCGTAGAGCCGAGTATGGCGATCTTCTTCACGCGAGTATGTACGTCCTGTGATGCGTCGACAAACGGTACGATAAACAACAGGCAGTCCAGCCGGTCGAGGATCCCGCCGTGACCCGGAAGGATTTCACCGGAATCTTTCCGCCCCCGAGGCCCGCTTGATGAGGGATTCGAAAAAGATCCCCAGCTGCCCGATGATCCCTCCCGCGAGTCCCAGCATGACGATGTGCCCGGCGGGGATCTCGGGCAGGAGGAAATGCCGATAGACCAGGCACCCGACCACACTCCCCACGGCAAGCCCCAGGAAGCCCCTCCACCGTCTTGCCCCGGCTGACGTGCGGCATGAGTTTGCGCTTTCCGAAGGTCCTGCCCACATAGAAGGCGGCAATGTCACCGGAGAAGGCCAGCACGATGACGAAGAAGATCCACAGGACCCCCTTGTCGCCGCTTCGCAGGAGGATCAGGTGCGAAAGCATCACGGGCAGGTACAAATAGCCCAGGACGTAGCGGCCAAGCGGGTTGAGATCGAGCGCCCCCTCCTTCGTGCTGAAAAGATACAGAATAAAGACCGTGAGGGTCGACAGGACGGCAACGGCGAGGATAGCGCCCTGACCGGACACTGCGGCTGCCAGGGGCGCCAGGAGGCCGAAAAACAGCAGCGCCCGCTGCGACGTGATGCCTTCCGTGCCAAGTGCGAGGCGGCTGTACTCCAGGACGGCGACGACGGTCACCACGAGGACGAAGCCTGCAAAGACCGCCTCCGTGCTGAAGTAGATGACCGAGAAGAGGATGGGTACGGCGATGATCCCCGTGATCCACCTCTTGGCGTGGGAACTTTTCATCATGTCTTCCTCTGCACCTGATCGCTCGTCAATCCGAAACGCCGCTCCCTCTTCTGATACTCGGAGATGGCCTCGATGAGCTGCTCTTCCCTGAAATCGGGCCACAGAATATCCGTGAAGTAAAACTCCGTGTAGGCCATCTGCACAGCAGAAAATTGCTCAGGCGATACTCTCGCTCGTCCGGATCAGCAAATGCGGGTCCGGGATGCCTCGTGTTTAAAAAGATAGCCCGCGAAGCGCTCCAGCGTGACATCCGACGCGGTGATGTTCCCCTGGCGGGCCTCGTCGATCAGCTTTCTGACCGCCCCCAGGATCTCGTCATGGCTGCCGTAATTCAGGGCCAGGACCAGCGTCATGGCCGTGTTGCCCGCCGTCTCTTCGATCGTGTCCCGGAGGATTGTGCGCACTTTCTCCGGAAGCGCCCCCGTGTCCCCGATCGCCAGCAGGCGGATATTGTTCTTCAACATGACCTTGACCTCGGACTTGAGGTACCTCTCCAGGAGGGTCATGAGGGCCCCGGACTTCTCTCTCCGGGCGGCTCCAGTTTTCCGATGAGAACGCGTACAGGGTGAGATAGGAGATCCCGATTTTTCGGCAGGACTCGACGATGTTCCGGACCGATTCGGCCCCTTTCCGGTGACCGGCAATCCGCCCCAGGGAGTGGTTCTGCACCGGCCGTTGCCGTCCATGATGATGGCGATGTGCCGGGGCAGATTGGATTTGTCGATACGATCCATTCAGAGTCTACTTATCGATTTTCAATGATGATTTTTCGTTTGACTATCACAGCGCGCCGACATTTTCAAGGGGTGTTTCTCCCCACGCCGAAGGACCAAAAAATAAGGAGCCGGCGGCTACCGCTGTTTTCGATCTGCCGGTGAGCAAGCAAGA
>CAWHEJ010000004.1:0-11861 GCA_963828305.1 uncultured delta proteobacterium
GAAGGAAGGGCCAAGCACGGTTCTGTACTACTTCTCCTTCACCCTCTCGAGGATCTCCCGGCGGGTGTCCCGGTATTCTTCCTTGTCTTCCATGGCGATGGCCTTGTCGATGAGTGCCTTGGCCTGCTCGAGCTGCCCCTTCTCCATGAGGACCCATGCGAGGTTGTTCAGCAGGTCGGGATGGTCGCCCTTTGCCCGCAAACCGTCCCGGAGGGCGCTTTCCGCCTGGTCGAGCTTGTCCTGCCTGTAATAGAGGTGCCCGAGATTCAGGTAGGGGATGACCCAGTCCCGATTCTTCCTGATCGCCTTTTCGTATTCCTTTCCCGCGAGAGCGAAGTCGCCCTTCTCCTCGTAGGCCACCCCGAGGTCGTTGTGCTGCTCGGCTGTGAGCGGGTCGTCGATGACGATGATCTGTGGGATCTTCGGCATCGCACAAGCCGCTATCAGAAACATCAGGATGAGTGGCAGTATTTTTTTCGTCATTTTCTTTTTCCTGCATCGTCCCTCGACCCTTGTCCCTCGTCCCTGTAAACAAGGAGGTAGACATTCCCCATCTTTTCCCAGATCGCCCCGAAGCGATCGTAGGGGTAGCGGTTCCCCGGCGTGTAGCCGTCGTGTGCCGTGAACCCCTCGTCGTCATAGCCGATGACCACGAGGTAGTGGGGCTTCGAGACAACCCAGAAGCCGAGATCCACGAGGACGATGACGGGCTGCTTCCGGTCGATCTCTGCCTTCAGCTCTTCCACGGTCCCCCGGCCGGATTTCGCCTCGAAACCCGCCTGCCGCGCGTAGCGCTCGAGATCGGTGATGAGAGCCCCCTGGAGTTTTTCGCTGTAGACCGCGGCGCCGATGGCCTTCTGGTCCGCAGGGACCCCATGGAACGTCATCACCGAGGCCAGCGAGGCGGGGCCGCAGAACTGCGAGTCCTGCCGGATGAAAGGAACGCCCTCGATCTCGAGAGCGAGGGCGTTCGAAGCAAGCAGGATCAGCAGGGTCGCTACGATTCGTTTCAAATCTCTATTTGACCACAACTGTCTTATCCGAGAGCTTCAAAATCAGGACGACCAGGAGGACAATCACCAGGATGGCGATGATGACGCCCAGCGCGTCTCCGCCTGCCAGCACCTGGTCGGAGGCTTGGGCGAGCATGTGGATCTGCTCATCCGAGAGGCCCTGGAGCTTTTGCTCGATCTCGCCGGGGGTGAGCCCGTAGGCCTTCAGCTTTTCCTTCACGATCTGCGTTTCCAGTGCCGTCTGGATCCGGCCGATCTCTTCCTGGCGAACCTCGGACGAGGCCCCTTGGGACGTGATGGTGCCCACCATGCCGGCGATGGCCGGTGAGACGATGAGACAGGACAGGTAGATGGCGATTCCCAGCGCAAGGAGAGGTTTGCGAAGTCTGGATACCATTTGTTCTTCTCCTTTTTCCGATTTTTCCAAAAGAAACGCGAAAGAGCCGTTTCCCGCCGGCCTCACCGCATCGCTCGCGCAGGGTAAACATGAGCAATTTCAATGTTCTGCGCTTGGAGACGGGCGCCCGTGCCGCGCTTTGGTCCGAAGAAGAATAGAGCACTTGGCCTTATCTGTCAAGATTGCCGATCGAGGCGACAGATGGCACGAATTTAGCAAATCTCAAGATTCCAAAAGGCTCATTTTGCAGACCGCCTAAAGGTTGAGTCAAAAACGACCGATAATAAGGCTGAATGGAGAATGACACTCCCGCTAGCTTCAGCACCTCATAATGAACCCGAACAGCACCCCGGGAGGGGTCAAAGCGGTTACCATTGATAGAGGAAGCTACCGACAGGGAGTTCATAAACTGACTGGGGTATTCGTCTGGCACGGTATCCTGGTCAGCCTTTAAAAAAGTATGGAGGCATGGCAGTGTACGAGTACCTCTTCGTGATAACAGTCAGTTTTTCGATTGTCGGTGCCTGGCTTTACGCCATCATCGAGTAGGGCCCGTCTGCACAATCACTCCCTCATGACGTGCCGCGGATCACCGGGATGAGCCGGTGAGCGTCCGGCGCGTTTTTTTATTCCTCGGAGATGCACAGCGAAAAGACCGCCAGGGGGATGACCCGGTGGACCTTCGACCGCCGGAATTTCACCTCGACGATGACGAAATCCTCGTCCACCTTGATGAGTTTTGCCGGGCTTTTCGGTTCCGCACCGGGACGAACGGCAAACACGTACGTGACGCCGTCCGCCGTCAATTCGCCCACCGTGCCGACCAGATTCTCGATATATTTCCTGAATTTCATCTTCTCACCCTTCTTCTTCCTGAAGCCTGATGTTTCTTTCTTAGCCTCCTACGCTGCAAGCTTTGCTTCCGCTCCATTTTCTTGTTTTCCTTCTTGCCTTTCACTGGTCACTGGCCACTGACCACTGACCACTTCTCCCGTCACATCCACTGCGCGAAGTGCGTTTCGTATTCCTTTTCCAGGATTTCCTTGTGTCGCATCTCCTCGCGGGCAAGCTGGCTGAAGAGCGCCTCGAGGTTCGTGCCCTTGTATTGGGAGAGCAGACCGTTGTAGAAGTTGAAGGCCTTCTTTTCCATCTGCATGGCAAAGACCATGATGTCCGATGGGGCGCTGTCGGCGGTGAGCTCGATCTCCACCATGTAGTCGGAGACCTGGAGATCTCGCCCCTTTGCCTTTGCGCCGATCCCCTCGACGGTGCCCGTCGAAAGGGCTTCCTGGATCATCTTCCAGTGTCCCAGCTCCTGGTCCGCCAGGTCCTTGAGCAATGCTTTGGCCCCTTCGTCCGTCACTTTTCCCCGGAACAGGAGGTAGAGCTCGCTGGCTCTTTTCTCCTTGTCCATGGCGAAGGTGAGCGCATCTTTCAACGTCGCAAAATTCATCTCGCCCTCCATTCTGCAAGACAGTAATTCGTAATTAGTAATTGGTGATTGGGAATTGGTAACTGGGAATCTGGGAAAATTGAGCCTGGTGCCTGTTTTTCCAATACCCAATACCCAATACCCAATACCTATTTCTTATAAGAAATCCTGTAGATCGCGCCGGCCCGGTCGTCGGAAACCAGCAGGGCGCCGTCCGGCATTACGAGCACGTCCACGGGGCGGCCCCAGGCCGTCATTCCGTCAAGCCAGCCCTCGGCGAAGGTCTCGTAGCGGACAGCCCGGTTGTTGTCCAGGCGCACCAGGGTGATCCGGTAGCCGACGGGTCGGGTCCGGTTCCAGGAGCCATGCTCGGCAATGAAGATCTGGTTGCGGTATTCCGCCGGGAACAGCTCCCCCGTGTAAAATTTCATGCCCAGGGCGGCCACGTGGGGACCGAGCATGATGGCCGGGGGCGTGTACTGTCTGCAGTCCCGGTGCTTCCCGAAGGAGGGATCCGGGATGTCGCCGTGGCAGTATGGGAAACCGAAGTGCATCCCTTTTTTCGGGGCGTGGTTCAACTCGTCGGGCGGCCGATCGTCACCCATCCAGTCCCGGCCGTTGTCCGTGAACCACAGTTCCTTCGTTTCCGGGTGCCAGTCGAAGCCTACGGTATTCCGCACGCCCGAGGCGAAGATCTCCAGGTCCTTCCCGTCCGGTTTCATCCGCATGATCGAAGCGTATCGCCCGTCTTGCTTTTCGCACACATTGCACGGCGCCCCCACGGGAACGTAGAGAAGCCCGTCGGGCCCGAAGGCGATGTATTTCCATCCGTGATGCCGCTCCCTGGGAAACGTTTTGTTGACGACAACGGGCTTCGGCGGGTTGTAGAGACGGTCGACGATGTTGTCGAACCTCACGATGCGGCTCACCTCTGCGACATAGAGGGAGCCGTCCCGGAATGCAATCCCGTTGGGCATGCTGAGCCCCTGCGCGATGAGGATGATCTCGTCGGCCTTCTGATCGCCGTTCCGGTCCAAGATGGCGTATACCCTGCCCTCGTCGCGCGTCCCCACGAAAACAACACCCTTGGGGCCTGGTGCCATGGAACGGGCACCCTGGATCCCCGAGGCGTAGATCTCGATCTGGAAGCCCGGCGGAAGCTTGATCTTCTCGAGCGGAAGGCCTGGCACCTTCAGGGCCGGCGTGATGAAGGGAAGGACGGGC
The DNA here is from genome assembly GCA_963828305.1 of uncultured delta proteobacterium. Taxonomy (GTDB): domain Bacteria; phylum Desulfobacterota; class Syntrophia; order Syntrophales; family UBA2192; genus UBA2192. Next base: position 4,067 of record CAWHEJ010000004.1, read on the forward strand.
AGGACGAACAGCAGCATCCGCGAGGATCGGAGCCTCGGGATGAGCATGGGCGTTCGCGCCCGGTAGGCCCGGTAGAGATCGCCGAGCCGGCGCTCCAGCTCCGGCTCCTCGATGAGCTTGAACTCGAGCAGCGCGCAGATCACGAACAGCGGGGTGAAAACCGCCGTGAGCGACCAGGACCGCAGCAGCACCCCCAATCCGATGAGCATGATGAAGACGCCCGCCAGCATGGGGTTCCGGACGTACCGGTAGGGCCCGTCTTCAATGAGCTTCGGCGGCGGGTTCAACGGGACGGGGGTTCCCTTCGCCCTGACAAATTGCAGGACCGACCAGAGCCACAGGGCCGCGCCCGCCGCGAACAGGGGCAGGCCCGCATAAAGGGCCGTCGACCACGGGGCCAGGGCCGGGAGCCCGAGGAGGCGATCGGCCGCGAGAGAAGCGAGGATCAGAAGCAGGATCACGCTGACAAAGAAGGCCCCGCCCAGCGGCGCGAGCCTCCGTCGCACTTTTTCCGGAGCCGTGGCCGACCGGTAGATGAAATCGATGATGGACTCCCGCAGGGACTTCATGGGACCGCAGCTCCCGATCATTTTCTTTGAACGACTTGTACAAATATACCACAGCGGGACATCGCGAGGAAACAGAAGTTGAGAGGGTGAGACGTTGTTCGGGCCGGATCGAGGGCGGTCTTGGATGGGAGGGCCACAAAGGTGGCTCAGGCGATGATGTCGAGAAGCGTCCCCTGCATCTCGTCTTCCGTCTGGATGGTCTTGATGTTCGCGGCGAACGCGTGCCGGGTCGTAATGAGGTCAACGAGTTCTTCTTCCATGGAGACGTTGGACATCTCGTGGCCCTTGCCGATAACCTCGTCGGGGGGCAGCGGGGTGCCGGGCGTCTCGACCCGGGTGATGGTGACCTTCACCCCGGCCGGAGCAGTCTCCTCGAAAGAGGCCTTGCTCTTCTTGAAGTCGTGCGTGTTGGCGTTGGCGATGTTGTTGGCCGTTACATCCTGCTTCCTGAGAGTTGCCCCCAGGGCTGAAAGGGCCGTGTGGATCGCTTCCGACATGCCGTGAACCCCCGTATTGCATTCTACTTTCTTATCGGCAGCGGGAGGATGAACTTGAGGGGCCCCATTTCTTCCTCTTCACTCAGACACTTAGACACTCAACCACTTCTTTCACTGCCGCGAAGCGGCGTTCAGCACTCTTCCCAGTCGGCAAGGCAGGAAGGGCATTCGCCTTCCGTCAGGCGGTCCCAGTCCGACCAGCCCGTCTGGCGCTTTGTCACTGCGGTTGAAGCTTCCTCGGCCGTCTGAAACGAGGCAAGCCAGAGGCCCCCGACGCAAAGCTTGAACGTGTCCCAGTCCGCTTCATCGGGCTCGATCGTAAATGTGCCGGCCGACGTTCTCAGGATATATGCCATATCTTTACCACCTCTGGTTTGCAGGTTCATCGAGGACTTCCCTTAGCACATCCTGTCTGAAATTTCCACGAGCCGAGGTGTAAGACATTGACAGGGCCGCCGGATTCCGTTTATATGGAGGACGCAGTCGACACCATTTGCAGAAGGGGGAATTCCCATGTTTCGTCGGTCCATGTTCCTGGTTGCATTGCTGGTGCTTGTGACGGTCCTTTCGGGCTGCCTGGTCACTCAGAGCGCCTATGTGAAGAAAGAGGAGGAAGTAAACTCGCTAACCAAGAACAACACGGAGCTCGCGGCCCGGAGCGAGAAGCTGCAGGCCGAGAACAGCGATCTGAAAAAGCAGCTTGCCGTAAAGGACGACCTGCTGCAGAAGAGATCGGAAGAAATCGCCCGTCAGGACGCGAAGCAGGCCGCGATGGTCAATGAGGTGGAGCGGATGAAGGCCCAGCAGGCGAAATCCAGGGAGGCGGACATCAAGGAAAGTCCGGCAGCGGGCAAGTCGTCCGGTCTCAAGTCCATCCGCATGAAGGTGCTGTCCGGCGAGGGGAAAATCGACTCTGCCAAACGGATGGCCAAGCGGCTGACGGCCCTGGGTTACAGGGTGGAATCCGTGGGGATGGCCGAAAGTGCCGATTACCCGGCCAACACGGTCTACTTCACCGAGAAGTACAAAAAGGAGGCGAAGGCACTTGCGTCCAGGCTTGACAAGAATACCATCGTGAAACCCCTTACCTGGAAATCCGTCTTCAGCATCATCGTCGTGACGGGGGGATGATAAGAAAGGGTCTAGGGTATGGGGTGTAGGGACGAGTAAAAAGAAGAACGCATAAAAAGAAGAGGCCGGAGGGGATTTCCCTTCCGGCCTCTTTTATTCGAGTTATTGCCTTTTGCCCTTAGCCCTTTGCCGTCAGTTGGGTTATTTTTTTCTCTACCAGGCGGCGGTGGATGGCCGTCTCGCGGACAATCTCGTTGGCCAGGTCCTGGAAGTGCCGGTCGTCGGTTTTGACCACCTCGGCGTACCGGGCCTCGATGAGGGCCTGCTCGATATCCAGGGCGATGCGCATGGCGTTCACCTCCGGCACGGCGGTGCGCTTCACGCTCTCGATCTGGTGCTCGATGCCCGAGATGAAGGTCTTCAGCACGCCCGCGCTGAAGGGCCGTCCGGCCTGGAAGTGTCCGGGGTTGCCGACCAGCATGGCGGCCATCGTCCGGATAATCTCGGCGTGGCACTTTTCCTCCCCGGCAAGATCCTGCCAGAAGTCCCCGTTTTCCTTCCAGAGGCCTGCGCAGGTCTCGTAGAGGCGTTCTATGGTTTCTTCGGCCCGGGCCATCAGCTCCAGGGTTTCGAGGGTCTGATCCAGTGCAGGTGATGTCATGGTTTCCTCCTCCGCTCAGGAAAAAGTAGTAGTTCGTTCCCTTCTTATCGGCTGTTTCCACCATTTTCTTTACCCCCGTGCGACCTCCCGATCGGTAAAATATATCCACAATCGATATTCCTATGGTTATAATAGTTACCAATGACGCCTCTGAAGAAAACCGAACTTGGCAAGGACAGGACATGACGTGTCAGGAAGGGCAAGGTCTGCAGAATGCGGCGGCAGGGCAGGCCAATATCTCAAATCTGTACAGACTTGCCTCATTCCTGGCCGTCGTGACGGTTCTCTACAATATTCTCGAAGGCGCCGTCTCCGTCTATTTCGGTGTGGACGACGATGCCCTCAGCCTCTTTGGATTCGGGCTGGATTCTTTCGTAGAAGTTGTCTCCGGCATCGGTGTGTGGCACATGATCCATCGCCTGCAGCGTTTTCCCGAAAGCGATCCGGACCGATTCGAGAGGACGGCCCTGCGCATTACCGGCTCCGCTTTCTATCTTCTGTCCGTCGGGCTGATTGTCACCGGCCTGCTGAATCTGGTTCATGGCCAGCGACCGGAGACCACCTCCTGGGGAATCGCCATTGCCCTGATCTCCATATCGGCCATGTGGATTCTCATCCGCTACAAGATGAAGGTGGGGCGCCAGCTGCGGTCGGAGGCCATTCTGGCCGATGCAAACTGCAGCCGGGTCTGCCTGTGGCTGTCGTGGGTCCTGCTGTTTGCGAGTGCAGGATACGAGCTGACGGGGATCGGGGGCATCGATGCGGTGGGGGCCATCGTGATTGCTGTCCTTTCTTTTCGCGAAGGTCGGGAAGCTTTCGAAAAGGCCCGGGGCGAAACCTGCTCCTGCGGGACTTGCGGCGCCGATTAGGAGGGGAAGATCCCGGAAGAAAGCCTATCGGTCTTCGCGAAAGGCTCTGCCCGGGAGCGGCAAATCCCGGATCAAGAGCATCGTTGCAAGGGATGGAGCGTGATATGCCTGAAAAACAAAATCCAGGGAAAGTGCTGTCGGAGCTCGGGAAAGGAATCGCCTTGTCGAAATGCAGGAAGTGCGGCTGCATGAAAGGGGCGCTCGAGGAAATGCGCGACAGCCTTGCAGCCGGCGGGGATCAGGGTACCCGTGATCTCAGGGAAAAGGTGGACGTCTGGCTCGGGAAAACGCAGGAGAGCCTGTATACCTGACTGGGCTGCAAGCACTGCTACCCGGCGGTGGCAATGAACCGGTTTTACGAAGCGTTCCCGGAGCTCGAAGGCGATGCCCCCGGGACCTGTGGCACGGGAATAGCGGCCCCGCAGTCCTGGCCCCCCGTTCCGGGAGAGTACTTCGTCTTGTCCGAACACAGGACCGCTCACGTGGCCGTGTCGACCCTTGCCAGTATCGTCCTGGCCGAGGAGCTGGCCCGCCTGGCCCCCAGGGACCTTTGCATGGTCGGCAAGACGGAAACGGAGAACATCGGTATCGAAAAGGTGATCCAGAACACCATCACGAACCCCTCCATCCATTCTCTCATCGTGGCCGGCAAGGACCCCGAAGGCCACCGGAGCGGCGCCACCCTCCTTTCCCTCTGCGAAAGCGGCGTCGACAGGGCCTTGCGGGTGATCGGGTCGCCCGGGCGGCGGCCGGTCCTGAAGAACGTCACCCCCGAGGAGGTGGAGGCCTTCCGCAGCCAGGTCACCCTTGTGGACATGATCGGTTGCGAGGATGCGGCGGAAGTTGTGACCCGGATCGGTGCACTCTCCAGCAGCGGAAATCTCTCGTGCAGCGGAAAGGAGTTCGCCCGGGTGGTAAAACCCGTAAAAATCTCCGCCGTCGAGGTGATCCGGGCGCAGGAAGTCAAAAAGACGGCACTGGACAAGGGGGGCTACTTCGTCATCCTGCCGCTGAAGGAGAAGGGGAGCATATCGGTTGAGCATTACTCCAACGACAACCGGCTTCTCCGGATCATTGAAGGGAAGGACGCCGTGAGCCTCTATCGGACCATTGTCGCGAACGGATGGGTCACTCAGCTTAGCCACGCCGCCTATCTCGGGAAAGAGCTGGACCGTGCGGAGCTCTCCATGAAACTCGATTTCAAATACGTCCAGGACGGGGCCTGATGGAATCCGACGGGAAGCCCTTCCCGTTTGCCTGTCCGGGCCGAGGACTCTTTCTGCCATGGCACTCATCCTTAAATATCCCTTGACAAGATGAGAGAGTTTTATTAGTTACTTCGAGGGTGATGGAGTTCACCCTGAACCGCCATCAAGGCTGATAACTCCTCTGAGGCACATGCCGCGGAGGAGTTTTTTATGGAACAGGCCGCAAGACCGATGTCGTCGCCCCCGATCCAGCATCTCGCGCAGGAGGGCCTGCAGAAGGTCCGGTCGACCTGCGATCGGATGCAGATCCTGACCCTGGGCCGTCAGATCGAGGCCTGCGAGGGCCTTCTCGTCGAAAATCCCCCCATCGACGTAGCTATCCTCGGCCAGTTCAAGGCCGGCAAGAGCTCCTTTGTCAACAGCCTCATCGGGCAAGACGTTCTGCCCGTCGGTGTCATACCCGTCACGACGGTCATCAGCCGCCTGCAGTTCGGCGAGCGTGAGCGGGCCACCGTCTCCTTTTTCGACGGCACCCGCAAGGAGATCCCGATTGCGGAACTCGACGGGTACACCGCCGAGGCGAAGAACCCCTCGAATCAAAAAAGCGTGGAGATGGTCGATATCGAATTGCCGGCGCTGGCCGATTACGCGGGGCTGCGGCTCGTCGATACCCCCGGCCTCGGGAGCGTCTTCAAGGCCCACATGGAGGTGTCGGCCAACTGGCTGCCCGAGGTGGGTGCGGCCGTCCTGGCGGTGAGCGCCGACCGGCCCCTGTCGGAAAACGACCTGCAGCTCATCCGCGAGCTGACGCAGTATACCCCGAGGATCATCCTCCTGCTGACGAAGGCGGATCTGCTCTCCCCGTCCCAGCAGGACGAGGTGGTGAAATTTTTCGAGAACACCGTCAAGCGGGAGTTGAACCGGGAGTTCCCCATCTTCCTCTATTCCACGAAAACGGACACGGAGAGGTTCCGGCACCGCCTCGAGGTGGAGCTTTTTTTCAAGCTGGCCGTCAACCGCGACTTCGAGTTCCGCAAGATCCTGCAGCACAAGGTGAATTCCGTCATCCGGGGATCCCTCGGCTACCTGGAGATCGCCCTGAAGACGTCCCTGCAGGCCGACGAGGACCGGGAGAGTCTTCGGCGGCAGATCCTCGACGAGAAGGTGAGCTTCGATTCCATGCGGGAGGAACTCTTCTTCATCGCCCGGGAGAATCAGAAACAGACGCGCATCTTCATCATGAACGTTCTACAGAAATTCATGAAACCCCTCTGGGGCGAGCTCATGCAGCGGCTGGAGCGGGACATGAAGACCTGGCGTGGAAACCTGTGGCAGCTCACGCGCCGCTACGAGCAGTGGGTGGCCGACACCATGACGGAGGAGATGCGCCGCATCTCAAAGCAGGAGCACCGCCACTTCTACGGGACGCTCAAGAAGGCCCACGCGAGCCTTGCACGGTCCCTGGAGGCATTCCGGATGCTTCTGAACGGCAACGTACAGAAGGTCCTGGGAGTGAGCCTCGCCGAGGCCGAGTGGGACATCAAGATCGCCGAGCCGGAGCAGCCCGACATCCGGACGTTTAGCGCCTCCAACTACAATCTCGATCTGATCTGGTTTCTCATTCCCATGTTCCTGTTCCGACGGGCCTTCGAGAAACGGTTCGTCGAGAAGATCCCCTGGGAGGTGGAGACCAACATCAACCGTCTGGCGGCGCAATGGGAGGAGCGGATCAATGCGGCCATCGACGGGATGCACAGGCAGTCTGTGCAGTACGTGAAGGACGAGACGGCGACCATCGAGTCGCTGCTGTCCGGGGCCCGGGGACGGACCGAGGAGATCCGGCAGATGATCGCCGGGCTGCAGGCGGTCTCGGAGCGCCTTGCCGGAAGGTGAACCTTGCAGGGACCGGAAAGGATCGGCGGTTGTATTCAGGGTGCGGGCAGGAGGCGGCGGAGCGCGCGGCGCGTAGGAGGGACCCGAAAAAGGGAACGCCCGGTTTTTCGAAACCGGGCGTTCCCGCTCTGGACCGATGTTACAGCTTGAAGAGAAGATCCGCGTACGTGGGCACGGGCCACATGTCCCTGGGAACCAGCATCTCCAGGGCATCGACATCCGATCGCAGGGATTTCATTTCAGGAACGACCTTGTCGCGGTAGGCTTGCGCCTTCTTGACACAGTCGGCAGCCTCCCTGGCCTTCGCCACGGCGGCCTCGAGCCGGGTCAAGTTTTTATAGGACGATGCCAGCAGGGCGCCGAGTTTCTTCAGGAGGTCTTTCTGGACGGAGGCCGGAACCGACACGGCCTTGAAGCTGGACACCGAATCGGCCAGGAACGTTGCATACTCGACGGCTGCCGGGATGAGCTGCTTCTGGGCCATGTCGATGGCCGCCAGGGCCTCGATGTTGATCTGCTTCGCGTAGGTCTCGATGTAAATCTCGTAACGGGAATGCAGTTCCTTGTGGGACAGGACCCCGTATTTTTCGAAGAGGTTCTGCGCCTTGTCCGTGACCAGCGCCTTCAGCGCGTCAACGGAGTTTCTCACGTTTGCCAGGCCCCGCTTCTCCGCCTCCTTGACCCACTCGTCGCTGTAGTTGTTCCCGTTGAAGAGGATCCGGCTGTGCTTCTTGTAGGTATCCTTGATGATCGCCGCCGCCTCGGCATTCTTGTCCTTGGCTTTCTCGAGGCGCGTGGCGATCTCGTCGAGGGCCTCGGCGGCGATGGTGTTCAAGGCCACGTTGGCGCCGGCGATGGACTGGGAGGACCCCACCATGCGGAATTCGAACTTGTTTCCCGTAAAGGCGAAGGGCGAGGTCCGGTTTCGATCCGTGTTGTCCTTGGGAATGACGGGCAGCGTGTCCACGCCGAGATGCACATACTGCGCGCCCTTCGCGGTGATCGGCTGGCTCTTTGAAATCCTCTC
>CAWHEJ010000005.1:0-63556 GCA_963828305.1 uncultured delta proteobacterium
TAAGCTCCTTCTCCGGAATCTTCCGCGAGACGGGCTTCGCCCCCTTGAAGGCCTTCGAAACAAGAGATGCGCTGCAGGGGTTCCTCATCTCGAAATCGCAGCGGTTGATGATGAAGTTGAAGAACGCCTTCAGCTGGGCATACCTGAGCCGGCGTGTCGATCTTGCACGGCCCGCAGTCGCCCCCTCGAGGAAATGAAAGACCTCCTCCGGCCCGATGGTTTTCAGGAGCCGTTCTCCATATTGAGATTCGAATCGCAAAAGCAGAGGCAGATAGCTCTGCAGGGTTCTCTTCTTGTGCGTTGATTTCTGATATGACTGGAACAGGTCGATTGCTTCTTTCGTCTTCATGGTACACCTCCGGTACTTCCCGAGGGGCATTGGGGGTACCTTGATTATGACGATTTCAAGCGGGAATCGGTATGGCGAACGGGAGGATCTGAGCAGGAGAGCGGACCTCAAGCGAAGAATGGAGACTCAGGAATCAATATTTCGCTAAGCTGTTGTATTTATTGACGATCAATCGCGTCGCTTAAAGCACCTACAACTCTTCAGGCTCGTTTCGGTTGCGTCACTGAAGATTACTGTCTGATATCTTTGGGTTAATATTTTACCCCGCAGAAAAATTTATTTGCAATATCGGAGATTATTCTACAGTTCTTGCATCATGAACTAGTCTGATCCAGAGCATACAACCCTAGAGGGAGAGTAAACATGTCTCTGCGCCAGTTTATAATAATGGATAAAAGAATTCCAGAGCAAGGACGAGCGAAGGTAATCATGACTACGGCACTCGGTGATTCTGGAAATGACATCGACAAAAAGAAACTTCTCAAAGAGATCTCGGGCCTTGGTCTTATGCAAAGAATAGCCCTAGACTGAGTTAGAAGAGAGTCGGGTAAAAATTGAAGCAGCTGCGAATATGAGGATATCCAGATGATAAATAAAATACTTATCGTTGATGATGAGCAAGACTATCTTGACAGCGTCAAGAGATACCTTTTGAGGGCGGGCCTCAGGAATATTCGTCTCGATGATGACCCTCGAAAAACTGCAGCATCTCTGGAGAAAGGTGAATCTTTTGACGTTGCATTGCTTGACATAACGATGCCTCATTTAAGTGGCATCCAACTTCTGGACATGATCAAGAAGATGACTCCGAATACGGAATGTATAATGGTTTCCGCACTGAATGACGCCCGCATCGCCTCAGACTGCATTAACAAGGGTGCATATGCTTATCTTGTAAAGCCAATCAGCGGGGACGATGTCATTAATACAATTAATCGTGCGCTTGAGCGTCGCAGATTTCTAGAAATACTGAATACCAATAAGACTGAGACCTTGCCAAATATTGTTCAGAGAAGTGCCTTTGAGAAGATCAAGACATTCTCTGATAAGGTCGTTCGCTTGATGAGAGAAGCTGAGATATATGCTTATAGTCAGGGTCCCGTCCTTGTGTCGGGCGAAGAGGGAACTGGCAAATTGCTTTTTTCAGAAGCCATACACAAAGCGAGCCCACGCTCTTGTTCTCCTTTCGTTGTCGTTGATGCTAAAGAGTTTGAGAAAGCTGTACAAACGTCTAATCTTTTAAAGGAACGGCGGAATGATATCACAATCGTTGAACCAATAAAAAAAGCTCACACGGGTACACTCTTAATACGCGGTCTCGGAGAGTTATCTCTTGATATTCAAGACATGTTATTACGATACATCCAAGATAAGGAACAGATAGGGAAGTCCTCGAAATATGATACGCGCATTATGTTCAGTACAAAACATGATGTAAAATCATTGTTGGAAAAGGGATTACTTAAAAAAGACTTGTATTATAATTTGAACAAATCGTGGATTCATCTTCCCCCACTTCGAGAGAGGAAGGAAGACATTTCCCTGCTTATCAATACTTTCTTTGAGGAATTTAGAGGATGCGCTCAGAGTGGCGATATCGAAGAAGATGCTCTAGTGCAACTTCTTGACTATTCCTACCCTGGAAACATCACTGAATTGAAAGACATCGTAAAATCACTGATAGCACTAGCTGTCGATCGAAAGTTAACATTTAGAGATTTACCTGATCAGGTAAAAAATGCAAATAGAAGCGTGGCTTTTGACTCCGGCATCTCCGTCCCTAAAGAATTACTGCAGAATCTCAAAGGGGATTATTTGATGCGCGAACTATGGTGTCCTCTTGAAATCAGTAATGGTCGAATCACCGTCCTTGTTGACAACCCTAAGAATCTCATCAAACAGGATGAGATAATGCAATATTTCAAAACTAAGAATGTCACTTTTCTGAAATCCGACAGACAAGATATATTTAGATTCATTAAACATTTCTATTCCACGGGTGACAGTAGCAAATTCGACGAGATCATTGAAGAGGTCGAAGACATTCATCTTGAAATCGAACAAACTGATGATGAAAAAGAAGTTGCCGAATCTGACAGTGTCGTGCGTCGCATCGTAAATGCAATGATTAACGATGCTCACAGAATGCGCTCAACGGATATTCATATTGAACCGGATGTCCATAAACGCTGCGTTAGCATCCGATTTAGAGTTGATGGAGAATGCGAACATTATAAGACTGCACCATATAATTTGAAATCCGCAATCGTGTCGCGAATTAAGATTATGTCTGATTTAGATATAACAGAACGGCGACTTCCTCAGGATGGCAAAATCAGGATAAAACTTGCTGACGGCAACGTCATGGAGTTGCGTGTGGCAACGCTACCAACAGTCGGCGGCCTGGAAGATGTCTCTTTGAGGCTTCTTGCTCGGAATGAGCTTGTGGATCTCGATAACCTCAATATGACTCCGAGAATATACGAAGAATTTCTCGGCATTATTACAAAGCCTTATGGTCTGGTTTTATGTGTGGGTCCAACAGGATCGGGGAAAACGACAACTCTGCATGCAGCTATACATAAAATTAATAAGCCCGGTGTTAGAATACTAACCATAGAGGACCCCGTTGAAATAACGCAGCCTGGGATTCGCCAAGTTCAGGTGAACCGTAAAATCGGTCTCGATTTTCCTAAAGCGCTTCGTGCTTTTCTTCGCGCGGACCCTGATGTCATCATGGTTGGTGAAATGCGCGACTTCGAAACCGCCAAAATTGGAATAGAGGCATCTCTGACCGGCCATCTGGTATTCAGCACGCTTCACACTAACAATGCGCCCGAAACCATTGTTCGCCTTCTTGATATGGGATTAGACCCATATAATTTCGGCGATTCACTGCTCGGCGTTGTTGCACAGCGGCTGGTTAAATTGCTTTGTAATAAGTGCAAAGAACCCTATCAACCCTCAAGTGAAGAGCTGGAAAAAATAATCGCAGATTGTGGAAGTCATGATGCATCTCATTTGCTAAATATGGATAAGGGAGAAATGATGTTTCACAAAGCCAAGGGATGCAAGCAATGCAATAATACTGGGTATTATGGCAGAATGGCTATTTTTGAGATACTCGCCGCATCGGAATCACTCAAGAAGCTTATTGTTAAGAAGGAATCAGCTGACAAAATCAGAGAGGCAGCAATTGGTGAGGGAATGAGTACACTTCTCCGAGAAGGACTGACGCGTGTCGTTAAAGGATTTACTGATTTCGAGCAAGTGCGGCGTGTGTGCATGAGATAGGATGATAGTCGAAACAAGAATCAATAGCCATGCACACTATCGTCCATGTGTCGGTATCGGAAACTAAATATTCATTCTTCACCCCGGAATGAAAACAAAAAGAGAAGGTTGATTTCGACTTGTAAGGGCGAGGACTCTGCTCGTGTCGGTCCTTCAAATATTCTTTCCATGAAGATTGAACGAGCAAACATGCGATTCATACGAGAAGTCTCGTGTGAAGGGGGTTTCTGTGAGGCGGGAGGGTATATGGTGACAAATCTAGCTTCGTTTGACGATCTAAATAATATTCGTTCTTAAGGTTAAGAAAATCATCATTCCCCATGCGTATTCAGAATTACATAATGCCAGTTCAGCGTACCCGGCGACTTCGGTTTGTGTCCGAAAAAATAAACATATTGCTCAAAATCACGAATCTGTTGCGGTGGAGCGTTCACGCACACCTCTTCCACTCTATCGCCAATGACTTCACAATCCGTATCTCCTGAATCATCTTGAACACAATCTTCCATAAATATCCTGAGTGATACCCTATGTAACGTGTAATCAGCAGATCTATTGTTGATTAGTCCAATTATTTTGTAATTGCCAAAAGGAGTGGAATTAAGGGCTATGTCTCGTATCTCAATATCTTGGATGGGGATAAGTCTCTTTGATCTAATCTCCTTATATTGGGAGTGGAGATAATATATGCTTCCAAGGATGCTGAGGCTTAAACATGCGACTAAAGCAAAAACACGAAAACGTGATGAAATGATGAGCAGCAGGATTACTAAGGCCACTATCACATACCATTCCATAAAGAGCCTTTATAAAGAACTGATTTGATTCTTAAAGAGTGAATATGGGTACTTAAGATTTTCGGTTTGTAGGTTCAGTGGGAACGATCTCCTTTCGGTAAAAATCCATTACTCGCTGCACGTAAAGCATCATCGGACAATGAAACGGAATCATATTATTCTACCATCATGAACAATTGACTTGTATCTATGTGCCTGACAACAGAGATATCCCTAGTGACAATCCAAGATCCGAGATGTATGAACCATGCTTTTAAAAATATCTTTATCGGGGCGACACGAAGCTCGTTCAGAGTATTCGCTTCGAAATCGGGCAGAACTATCTAAGTTAAAATATCAAGGGGATCAAAAGTAGACAATCAGGCGTGAGTATGATTTTTCATACTAAAATAATATTACTTGGTAAAAAGTGAACTAATACTCCGGTCGTACTGGAGGTTGATATCCTTCGTAAGGATAGTGTTTAGCCTGTGCGGAAAGTTTGCTTCCTGAAAATATCCGGGGAAAATATAAGCAATGCGAAATGCTGGCTTAAGGGGATGAGGGCTTTTCTTTTCTCTTGACCTTCAGGAAAGAGATCACGGCAGGGGGAGATCTCCACTTCTATGGCCATCTGCCCCCCGCCTTGTAATGTTATCCCTATGGCTTTTAAGGCCTAGCTACTTGATAATGATTTTTCTATGCACAATATACATGATCAAAACGACAATGAGAATGATGAGAAGCACTGCTGTCCCGACTTTGCCGCCATCCCCGCCAGCCAAGACTCGGTCTGAGGCCTGGGCCAGCGTATGCAGTTGCTCATCGGATAGTCCTTCTAGACGCTGATTGATTTCTTGCGGGGTTAGCCCCAAAGACCCAAGATTCTCTTTGACGATCTCCGCTTCAAGGGCCCGCTGAATCCGGACCAATTCTGCTGACCTCGCTTTGCCAGCGTCAGAGGCAGTCTCTCCCATCATTCCGGCCAGGGCTGGAGAAGCTATGAAGCAGCATAGATAAATAGCAATTAAAAGGGCGATCGGCCTAAGCAGTTTCGAAATCATGGCTCATCCTTCGTTTGATAAAGGCGACTATGGTTCTCTCTTTTTTAGCCCATTTTGTATAAAATGGGGGGGCATAGAATATCAAGTTTAAAATGCATCAATTTTTAAGTATAGCAGCCTCCCTCCAGTAACTCGTCAATTTCTATAATGCCAGCCATTCTGAGTGGATCAGACAGGAACTTCCGCTCAAAGGCCTGGATAATACTGCGTTGCAACTTCTCTGGCGTGATGGGTTTCGTTATATACCCTGAAGCGCCTTGCTTCAGGGCTGCCTCGGAGCCCGAAACCGATGGATACCCCGTGACCATGAGAAAGGGTATCTCGCTGTCAATCTTTTTAATCTCCTCTAATAGCTGAAAGCCATCCATCGTAGGCATTACAAGATCCGAAATGACGATATCGAATTTTTCCATTTGGATGCTGGCCAGAGCCTGATGGGCTGACTTCGCTTCGCTGACATTGAAGCGCATGTCCTGCATGAAATTCAGAAAGAATCTGCCTCGAGAAAGCGTCATCATCAACGACCAGAGCGTGGCAGTAATTCATCATTCAACCCCCGATTGTTAAGGAAAATGATGATGACATCCAAGTCTAAAACTGTTTGTAAGCAACTCTCGTGCCGATCATCCAATCTAAGTGAGCTTATGCGGTTGCCTGCCCAGTTACACCTCTTTCCTGAACACCAACTGCCGTGATGTTCACCTCTTGGGTTTACTCCGACACAGTCAAGATCAATCTTATAATCACCAGCATCGGTATTTAGCCGAGACACGAGAGTTTTTATGTCGATTGCGGACTTATCATCTGTCATCGAGGTAATCGCGTACTGATTGGAAAGCCGATTCTTTGCCTCCATAACGGCTTTCAGTGCATTTCGATTCTGTGCGTCTGTCATGAGGCCATGAAATGATGGAACAGCAACTGAGGCCAATATGCCGATTACGACCAGGATCATGATCATTTCAATCAACGTAAAGCCCTGTTGTCTCACTGCTGACCTCGAAGGGATGGAGAGATGATGATCCGTCCCTTTTTATCTCAGGTTTTTCCGCTGAAGGACGGCCGTGTTGACGGCCTTCCTTATATCCTCGTTATGAGGATCGATGGACAGGAGGCTTTGCCAAGACAGGATTGCTTCATTGAGGTGATTATTCCTGTATTGCTCGAACCCTCTCTGGTAAAGGGCCGTTTTGCAGATGGAAAGCCTGTCTTGCAATGCCTGCCGATCAAATGAGAGCAATTTGACAAAACGTTTGAACCCTGGATAATTCTTGAGAAGCATCCCGTAAATCCTCCCTGAAGAGGCGTAGTTTTTCTTCTCGTACGCCTTATCTGCCGCGGTCTTCATCCCCTCAACGGCCTTAGCGTAATTTTGCATGATCTCCTGATTTTTAGGATTCCTTGCATGCTCGGCTTTCCAGTCATTGAGGATGTCCTGATAATCTTTTGAAGTCTGCGGTCTTGTTTGAACGGGGTCCTTGGTTTTCGTTGTCGTTTCCACCGTTGAACAGGATACCACCAGGCATAAAAGAATACAGAGGGCGAGGATCTTTTCATATCGGATGGAATTAAACATCATGCCGCTCCTGAAATCCTTGATTCGTTGGTTGCATAAGGCCGCATCAGTCCGACAAAAGCGGTGACCATGTCAGTGCGAAACTGCGTTCCCGTAGACTGGAGAAGTTCACGAAGCGCCTCATCCTTGGACAGGGCCTTTCTATAAGGCCGGTCGGTCGTCATCGCATCGAAGGCGTCCGCAATCCCGATGATCGAGGCGAAAACAGGAATGTCATCGCCGGTCAGTGCATCAGGATACCCTTTGCCGTTGTGCCACTCGTGATGGTGTCGCACGGCAGGAATGTACTTTCGAAGCGAAGGCGCTTTGTCCAGAATACAGGCACCATATTCCACGTGATGCTGCATTTCGAAGTATTCGGAGGGATTGAGCCTGCCCGGTTTAAGCAGGACGGAATCGGGAATCTTTATTTTTCCTACATCGTGAAACAGACAGGCTATCTCCAGATCCTCCAACTCGGACTTGTTCAAGCCGATATGGCGGCCCAGGAGCAGCGAAAGCTGGGACACGCGGGCCGAATGGCCGTGAGTGTAAGAGTCCCTCGCGTCGATGGCCGCGGCCACAACCTGCACGATAGATACATAGGACTCCTCGAGATCGCGGGAATACTTGTCCAACTTCGAGCGCTGCTCCGCGATCAGGGCGGACATCTCGTTGAAATTGCTCGTCAGATCTCCCAACTCGTCTTGAGAGTAGATCCTGAGCGGTTCCTTGGCTGTCCCGTTTTTCAGTCTGTCCACGCCTGCCGACAGCTCCATGATGGGTCGGATTAGCAGCGTTGAAATGGAAGTACTGGCGATCACGCCGAGAACAAGAATCACAGCGTAAACAATCAATATCCTGCCAATGAGCTTTAGCTGCGCTTCCTGCAAGATGGATTTGTTGATCGCAAGTATCGCCGTCCCCAGCGGCTTTCCCATGAAGACAACAGGATAGGCTATTTCAAAGACAGATCCCATTGCGTCTGAAAGTTCTCTCACGACGGCACCGCTTTCGCTTTTGCTGATGACCCTACCTTCCGGGGCCACGAGCATCCGGCCACTCATTCGCATATCGCTGTGTACGATGATTTTCCCTTGCCGGTTGGTGATGGCAACATATTCAACGTCAGTGTAGGCCGTTTTCGCCTGATAAACGAGATTGTCGAGACCCAGGAGGTCGCTTGATGAACGGCTGTATCCCGCAGACAGTGAAACGCCTTTCGCGAGCGATTCCCCGCGTTTGATGATTTCGTTCAGTAGGTAATTGTCCATAATGTGGATGGTGATGACGCAGAAAATAGATGACGTGACCGTGAGGAGAAGGACTACGAAAAGAGCGATTTTGTATCGAAGGCTGGCAGACCGCAATCGTTTAATGATGAGCTCTCTTAATGTGCACACAGCGGCTTTCATGGATCGAAAATTGAGCATCTTCACTAGCTCATGCCTTTATACTAGAAAAATAATGACGGAATGCGCTTGAGCACCGAGTGTGCCGTGTCACGGTAATTCAATAAATACGACTTAATTTCAATATGTTATGGGAAGTTTACCGACTCGACTCGAGGGAATGCGGAAAAGGAGGGGAATGCCGGTCTGGCATAGGATGGAAATAAATCCAGTGATTCCGTTGGCTTCCAAAACAGGTTCATCTTGGCATAGGCAATAATGGCAGGCTCGCCAAAATTCTTTCCCCGGAAGGGACAGTATTCTACCCCTTACTAATCCACTGAAATAGTAAGGAATACGAAAAGCGCTGGGCATTTACACCAAAATCTACGATGCCAAAATGGCCAAAATGGCTAACCTATTGAAGTTCTGATCGATTCAATTTCTCCCGTCCAGATTGGCACAGTTTCATGAGGTGTCCACCGCCCCATGGATTGCCCTATATCGCTGATTTAATTGACTATATGAGATCCAGGTGCTCTTGGTATGGTCGATGCGTTTGATAAGGCCCAGTCAAACAAAATGAGGGAGACAAGATAATGCACACTTCTCAGACATCAAGAATATCGCATCAAGGACTCTGCGTCACAAGACAGCTCATTGAAACGAACGACTCGAATACAACCCCTGAAAAGGTCTGTGAGATCAAGAACCTGACCGGAAAAGTCATTCACGTCGTCGGTCCTCGTAGGTTTGAGAATGAATTGTTGGTGAGCTTTATCGGAATAGAGACGGGTGCGAATGGCATTTTGACTGATTTCAACAGCGTCGAAGGGTATCTCGTCGATACCGTCGAGGAGCCAACCCGGCTCTTTCTGATCGATTATCGGGAGCCACGACTCCAGGAAATACTCAAACAGGCTTCCCTCAACGGAAACGGCGCGTCCCTGGCCCGGCGTCTCATCTCGCTGTTTAACTCCGGAAATGAAAAAGTCGCCGGAAAGCGGAAATATTCAAAAAGCGCCTGTGGCGTGCTCTTCAATTGCGATTCCACCACGACCCTACTTAACTGGATGTGCCGTCTTTTCAATGGAGCCAACAATCCGGAAAACGCTTTGTCTGGATCCATGGAAACCGCCAGAGAGGCCGCAACCGCATGTCCACTTACGTGGAGGGAACTGCAGCTCCTGATGCTGATGACCGAGGGGCTCAGGAACCGGGAGATAGCGGGGAGGATCGGGATCAGCAGCCACACCGTTCGAACCCATCTCTATAACAGCTTCGGAAAGATCGGGGTAAGGAACCGAATCGAAGCATCGGGTTGGATCGAAGCCCACATCAGTTTCGTATTCCTTCTGATTTAAGGTGATATGGGGAGTCACGATGCACACTTCGCAGACTACAAGAAAACCCCATCATGGACCCTGCATTTGCGACGACTGCGGAAAGAACATGCAATGGAAGGGAATCGACTGGTGCATCACGAACAACGGCTATCTTCTCTGCTCTTCCTGCATGCTCACCTGGGCCAGGGATAACAGGTATCACAAGGACACGAGAAAGGCAGTTGAGGCTTTCCGAAAATTATCCGCAGCAGCATAAGGGGCAGCTTCAGCAACTACGGGTACGTGGGATGGGCGGTTTCGTCTGCAGATTCTGCAATGGCAACTCCGAGAGCGACAATGGAACCATGTCGCTGGAGATCAGCATCCGCAATCGAAAGATCATCGTCTATGTCTGTCTGGATTGTCACTCTCATCTAGCAGGCAGTGCCGTCATTCGATGCCAATACTGCGGCAATATCTGGCTGCAAAAAGATTCACGGATGGGCAGGGGTCTGTGGACGGTCACTCAATGTTCCCTCTGCAAGGGGGATGACACGGAGGATGTGACCCGAATCAATCATTTCAGTTACTGATGACTAAGAGTTTATCCGTAGGTAAAATATATTTTCGTTTTGTTCAAGACAAGTATGCCGGATTCGATTACATGACGATCCTCTGTGATCGGGACTTTTCATGAAAGTACAAAGGGCCGAACAAAGGTCGTTTGAAAACCTTCGGACGGTCCCGGTTGCCAGGGGGTCTGACATGGAAATGCTGCTTCCCGCCATTACACCGTTCTATAAGGGCTTTCTGATAGGGTTGTTCCTGGGGGCTTTTGCCGGCGCTGTCTCTGGGTCTCGGATGCGTTCTGGAAGGCGGGAAACCGTTGAGCCCACGCCGTCGTGAGCCGATCTCCAGGCAGGTATCGTCGCCCACCCGGCGGCGGCAGAAGCTCCATACCGTCCAGGATCTAAAGCAGATCTTTGAAGCCATTTTGTATGTGCATCCTGCGCAGCCGGACTCCTGCCAGTGAAGGCTCTGCCCAAGGAGCGTTTCGGCAGCCCCAGTGCCATTCACACGCACTTCATGCGGTGGATGAAGGCCGGTTTCTTTGTAGCACTCTGGAGGGCCGGACTTGCCGAATACGACGAGATGGAGGGCATTGCCTGGCGCTGGCAGAGCATCGACGGGGCCATGATCAAGGCCCCCCTGGCCCGCGACGCCGTCGGTCCCAACCCGACGGATCGGGGAAAAAAACGGCAGCAAGCGTCATCTGCTGGTGGACGGCCGTGGAGTCCCGCTGTCGATCGTCGTAACCGGGGCCCATCGGCATGATGTAAGCCAGTTGGAGATGGTGCTCGACGAGATCATCATCGAGCGTCCCAAAGGCAGACAACACTTGTGCGCCGACAAGGGCTACTCCGGCAACCCGGCACAACTGGCTATCAAAGAACGGAAATACATCCCGCACGTCAAGCAGCGCGGGCAGGAGATCCAAGAGAAGAAAACCAATCCACGCTTTAAGGCGCGTCGCTGGGTGGTGGAGGTCACTCACTCCTGGTTCAATCGCTTCCGAAAGCTCCTCGTAAGATACGAGAAGTTCACCGAGACCTACGAGGCGCTTTTACAGATGGCCGCAGCCATTTTCCGGGCAGGATCAGAAGTTAGATCATCTCGCCTTAAGGCGCCTCTTTGGGTGCTGATACTCACTTATCGTTCATCCTCAAAATTCCTGTAAATAAAAGTTAACCAAGACCTACGAGGCGCGTGTACAGATTTCCGCAGATGAAGGAGGGGATCGCCTTCAGAAAAGCAGGCGTTATTTACGGATAGGTTCTTAGAAGACGCCCCCGTTTGTTGCTTTCCTCGTCTTGAGAAAAAGAAAAATCTCGCCTCATAAAAATGAAATAGGCAGAGCTGTCTTCAGAATTCATGGCGATGTCGATAAGGACATCAGGGATTTCTATGGCAACTGCAGGTTTAGTGTACTTGATTACGTCAAAATATTCAAAATTGTGAAGTCGATGATCTTTAATTTGAAGACCGGGGGTCACTAATGATGGAACGAAAAAGGTATACAGCACTTATTGAATTTACGGCAGATGGTCACATTACGGATGCATCGCCTCAAGCGGACAATTTTGAAGAACAGAAGATCATCGAAGGAGTATTTAGAAAGCGATTCCTCGAACATAGGACTGCTCAACAGTTCGACCCCGAAAATTCGAGTATGCTCGATGGCCTAACTTTCATCATTGAAGCCCTGCAAGGGAAAAACCGCAAGGGTTAATGATCTCACAGAATCCAAAAATTGCGCGAGGGTTTATCCTTCTCGCCCGCAGACTATTGGAAAGCGGCATCATAAAGAAGCCGCCCCTATATATCAAGTTATGGAACTGGATGCTGTTGACGCCTTGGAAGAACTATTGACATCAATGTCCCCGGAGAGGGGACAAGGCTGATCCCAAGAGGGCGTCTAGGTGGCGTCCCGGCTATACCAGTTAAAAGGTGCTGAGTGCAATTCACTGATTCTAATAATGAAATGCTAATTGAGGCACTGGCCTACGCAGAAAAGCATGGCTTTTCAGTCATTCCCGTGCGGCCCGACAAGAAACCCCATATTCAGTGGCTGGAATTCCAGATGAGGAAGGCAACGCCGGACGAAATTATATCTTGGTGGGCCAAGTGGCCCAATGCCATGGTCGGGATCGTTACGGGCAAGCTTTCCGGCATCCTGGCCATTGATTGCGATAGTGGCAATGGCTACATGCAGATTCAGGAGCATCTACGCGACAGCCTAGTCATCCCGACTGCCAACACCCCGCGAGGCGGCAAGCATCTTTACTTTGCTTACCCTGCTGATGAGGGCATGCCAATTTCGGTCGGGACAGGACTTATCCCGACTGTCGATTTCCGCGGTGAAGGCGGCTACATCATCGCCCCGCCCAGCCGCAATGGTAACGGCCATGCATACGCCTGGCTGGACGGCCTCTCCCTGGACGACGTCGGGCCCCCCGCCGTGCCCGACGCCCTCTATAATAAATTAATAAATAAGTACATATATAAGGCATCGGTCAATGCCGTCCCCGGGGGCGCCGGTGCCGTCGAAATGTTCGTTGAAGGGCGACGGGACAATGATCTCTTCCGAACGGCTAACTCCTTGGTAAAGGGTGGGATGGCCATTTCGGAGATTGAACAAGTTATTGATATGCTTGCATTATCATGCCGTCCTCCTTTTCCTGCCAACGAAATTGAAAAGAAGATCAAATCCGCGTTAGACCGGGCAGTACGGCGAGAACGCAACCTCACCGAAGAAGTCCGCGAATGGGTCATGTCGTCATCTGGCGTCTTTTCGTCGTCAGCTGTCGGCAGAAGTCTACAATTGTCGACACGTGACGACCAAAAGAACCTATCCAAGATCATGAGGCGCCTGCTTCAAGAAGGTCTCCTTGAACGCTACGGCAATAAGAACGGGCATTTCAGACGGATTGAGGGAGAGATCGAACTGATGAACTACCTCGACGCCCCGACAGATGAGTTCCCACTGCAGTGGCCCCTTGATATCGAGGATCTGTGCAAGATCTATCCGGGCAATGTCGTCGTCGTGGCTGGCTCAAAATCGGCCGGAAAGACAGCCTTCCTGCTCAATCTTGTAAAGATGAATATGGAGCAGCATGACATTGTCTACCTCAACTCCGAAATGGGTGCGACGGAACTCCGCATCAGACTCCAACTCTTTGAAGATCCACCTCTGCCATCATGGCGTTTCACGCCCATAGAGAGACGCGGCAACTGGGCTGATCTTATCACGGCGGAACGGAAAATCTGGATTGTGGATTTTCTCGATGTAACGGAGGACCTCTGGCGGGTGGGGAGCGAGATCAAGGCGATTCACAATAAACTCCGTGACGGGATCTGTATCATTGGGTTGCAGAAGCGGAAGGACCGCGACACGGGTCACGGTGATGGATTTTCTATGGAGAAGGCGAGGTTGTACCTGGCCCTCGATTTCGGGCGGATCAAGATCGTTGACGCCAAGGCATGGAGGCGATCAGAAGAAAACCCGCGAGGCAAGGTGCGGGAGTTCAAAATCGTTAAAGGGTCCCGCTTTGTGCCCCAGGGCTACTGGAAGGCCGAATGAGATGTGAAGCTGGCCGGGTAGTCCTATAGCGCAAGAAGCTAACTTGTAGTGGCCATGGCCGGCGCCGCAGACTGTGCAAAAAGTGAATATGAAAGCCGCTAGTACGATGGTGAAGAAACAACGATGCAACCCACTTTGCAGATGACAGAAAAGCGTCGGGAATCACTCATCGAGATCATGGATGCTATCTGGGACATCAATGCCCTGCCTCTTTACGTATTAGGATTAAGAATGTCCCCAGAAATCTCAAAAGCGGAGGATGTGGTAGTACGACTGCAATCCGAGGTCATAGCGGGCAGATCAAAACTGGCAGACTATCGACGAGCGGTTGAAAGCCTAATGCTTGAGATAAAGAAGAGCACAAATTCCAGCAAGATCACCGAGAAGGAAGTTAATGAAATGGCAAAGACAGATTATTAGGAGGAAAACATGCGCAAGTCTGCAGCAGAACAGAAAGACAGGTTGTTCCAACTTCACAAGGAGATCAGCGATGCAGTACTTCTGTTGCTGGATAAGGCATCCGAGGCGGGGCGACTTCTTCTGGATGATCAACTATCCCCTCCCCCTCGTGAGGGTTTGAGATGGTATATGAACCATGATGCTGGGGGCCTCAGGTGGTTGGCAAAGACGTACATGACGATTTATGAGAACTACGAGAAACTCAAAAAAAGACCTGAGTCGCTTTTGAGTGGAGAATTCATTCTGCTTGCCTCAGTCGGGCTGGATGACGATGCCTGGAAACGGGATCTACTGTCAATAAAGCAGACGCCAGCGGCATTGTCGCTTGAATGGGAGGAGCTCGAAGGGAATATCAGGGCGATCGAAGAAGGCGAGGTTTATTATAACAAGCGTGAGTACATCAATCTGATCCGTGCCGCTGACGAACTCCTGACATTTTTCCATCAAATCGATGAGTGGGCTAAGTTGAGAAAAGAAAAGGTCATCAATGAATTGGAAAAACAAGAAAAGCGGTTCGGTTACAAAGTAGTTACATGACTCGCAGAACACAAATAGGTACGGGTTCAGCGAAGGGTCAGGGGATTGGCAATCCCCTGTCCAAGAGGCTCTATACGCTCAAGGAGGCCGCTGTCTACCTGGGCCGCACCGAATGGGGCATGCGGGAACTGATCTGGTCCGGCCAGGTCCCTGTTATCCGTAATCAAGGGGGGAGGAAGATTTTCGTCGATCTGTCGGATATGGATCTCTATATCAACAGACAGAAGGAGCGCTACACTTAATTATAGTTGACTGGTATGCAATTAATTGGTAGTGATAACCCATGGTGAGAAATCGTCTGAGAGAGATTCTGAACAGGGAGAAGGTAACAGCATACCGGCTCTGCAAAGACCTGCAGATCGACAAGGGCCTTTTGTCCAGATTTTTCCATGGGGAATCCAACATCTCCTGGAAGAACATGGAGCGAATTGCTGATTACCTCGGCTATGACATCACATTTGTCAAACGCAAACGCTCCCGGAAAGGAGAAGAAGAATAATGGGATCAATCTACAGACGAAAAAACTCGAAGAACTATTGGATCAAATATCACCGGAATGGGAAGGCGTACTTTGAGACAAGTGGCAGCGTGATCAAAGCTGTTGCAGAACAACTCCTGAAGCGTCGAGAGGGCGAAATCGCCCAAGGGAGAGTGCCAGGAGTCGTCTTTGATCGCGTGAACTTCGACGAGCTTGCCGATGACTTCCTGACCGATTATCGGATCAATGGCAGGAAGTCGGTCGAAAAGGCCGAGAGGTCGGTAAAAAAGCTCCGTGCAGAGTTTGGTGGAATGAAGGCAACCCAGCTCACAACGGCCTCAGTAAAAAGGTACATCGAAAAGAGAATGGAAGAAGGAGCCGCCCACGCCACGATCAATCGTGAGTTGGCTGCCCTGAAGAGGATGTACAAACTTGGGTTGATGTGTACGCCACCGAGGGTATCTCAGGTACCCTACATACCGATGCTCAAGGAGGACAATGTCAGGACTGGCTTCTTCGAGCACAAGCAGTTCCAGGAGCTCACGAAGCATCTGCCTGACTACTTGAGGCCAATCGTTTTCTTTGCTTACTGCAGCGGCTGGCGCAAGGAAGAGATCCTGTCACTTACTTGGGACCAAGTCGATCTCGAGCAGGGGGCTGTTCGCCTCATGCCGGGAAAGACGAAAAACAGGGAAGGCCGGATTCTCTACATGGAGTCAGATCTCTGGAAAACGATAAGAGATCTCAACCGGAAGAGGGCATTTGGCTGTCCCCATGTATTTCATGTTGAAGGGAAGAGGATCAAGAACTTCCACAAGGCATGGGATACAGCATGCACCAAAGCCGGCATTCCTGAAATGCTCTTTCACGATCTTCGGCGGACGGCTGTGCGCAATATGGTAAGGGCTGGTATCCCTGAGAGGGTAGCGATGTCTGTATCGGGTCACAAGACAAGATCCGTCTTTGATCGTTATAACATCGTATCCCCTGATGACCTGCAGAAAGCAGCTGTAAGACGCCAGGAATACAGGGAAAAACAGGCCGAATGGTTACACTTTGGTGACAGTAGCCCTAAAAAAGGAAAAAGGGTTACAAACCTTAGGCTCGTAACCCCTTGATTTTCTGGTGCCGGAGGTCGGAATCGAACCGACACTTCCCTGAGGGAAGGGGGATTTTGAGTCCCCTGCGTCTACCAGTTTCACCACTCCGGCGTGTGGGTTTTGATTATCCTTTCAGGGCCTTCAAAGTCAAGAAAATTGTATTGACAACGCCAAGATGCGTGTGCTAAACGGAGTTCTCTTTTTCACCGAGACGGGGCTGTAGCTCAGCTGGGAGAGCGCTTGAATGGCATTCAAGAGGCCAGGGGTTCGATCCCCCTCAGCTCCACCAGGAAAGACAAAAGGCAGCGTCCATGACGCTGCCTTTTTTTTGTCCGCTGCAGGGCCGCTTCCGTCACAAAAAGAAACCCCCGTGGAGGGAGCCAGCGGGGGGTTCTTTTTACTACTGAGGACTCGTTACGGAACGGGAGAGAAAATCAGGGCACCAGATTTTCGGCGATGCAGTCTGCCGTTTCTTTTCGCAGTTCATCGATGTACTTGTTCCAGTCTTTCCTGTCCGCCTTGGCGGGTTTCGCGCTGACTTTAGTCATCTTTCAGTCTCCTTTTGTTTCAACGGCTGCTTCCGTGCGGTTTGCCGGCGTACGGCATCGACGTATCGGTTCCAGTCATCCTCGCTGATTCGGCTTTTCCCGGTCTTCTTCCCAGTCTGCGCCATCCGGTACACCCCTCTGATCACCACAGCCCGAATCGCTCTCTGACCCTGTGTCCCGCCGCTCCGCTCTTCCTTCTCCACCCGTTTGCGGGCAGGGCGGATCCCCGCCCGCAAACGAATGTCAAGGAGATAGTCAGTGACGTGTTGCAGAAGACGACATTACCGACTAGGAATCGATGTCTTGCTTATCGTCAGGGCCGGATCGGACCGCACATCGGGTCGTACCAGAACTTCCCGGAGAGCATCTTCTCCTTGCCCTTCTTCGCGTCCTTTTTCGTTTCCTTGCTTTTCATGATGATGATCCCTCTTCAGGTTCCCTCGTCTTCAGAGGACAACCTCCTTCTTTCGGTTGCCGTTTTTTAACGGAAGATGGCCGGTCCCTTGTCCTTGTAGTAGGAACGGCTCGAAGGATCACCGGGGATCCTCGCGGCACGGTCGCCCATCAGGGGGCTCTGGGGGGTCATGTCCGTCTTCGCTCTCATCGCCAGTCTGCCCGTCATGATCGTTGCCTTTCCTTTGGTGTCGGCCTGTTGTTTTTTCTTTCGCAGCTACCCTAACGGAACCGCGTCTTGAAAAAAATCGGCCGCTGTCTGAAACTGGGATCAGACAATCATTGACCCGAATCTCAGACATTGGCGCAATCGCCCATCAGACATCGTCTGATGATGCCCCGGAAGGGCTGCCGGACGCATAATCCGTTCATGGCGGCGCACATTGACGGGCTCCGGGAACCCCCGAAAATGCAGCCCTGGGCGCCCATCGGGGGGCAGGGAATGGTTTGACAATCGGGACGGATCGTATTAAACCTGCAAGCAGTAAATCGTTCATGGGTTCGTTGGCCCCATTCGTTTTAAAATTCCTCGCACCAAGGTGCCGGGAATTTAGAAACTCAAGGATATGGGTGAGCTGTTATTATGCTCGCTTACCCCGCAGCAACGTTCGACAAGCTCACGTCAGGCGCTGCGGGGAGTGCGCGTGCAACCGTTTTGACACATTGAACCGGGGAGCAGGCATGAGCCGGGTAAAATCTCGGGAACAACTCGTTACGGAACTGGCGGATCTGCGCAAGCAGATCGACGAGATGAAGCGCTCGGAGACGGACTGCCTCTTCGAGGAGGGTCTCTACCGGAGTCTGGAACGATCGTCCCGCGCGGGCATCTACGTGCTCCAGAACGGGAAATTCCGGTTCGTGAACGAGCACGCCGCCCGCTACTGGGGCTACAACCGCAACGAGCTCCTCGGGATGGCCTCCATGAGCCTCGTTCACCCCGATCACCGCGAGAGGGTGCGCAAAAACGCAATCGCCATGCTGAAGGGGAAACGCTCCCACCCCTATGAATTCATGACGATCGGCAAAAGCGGGGATCTGCGCTGGATCGCCGAGACGGTCACCCCCATCCACTACCGCCGACAGCGGGCCGTCCTCGGCAACTCCATGGACGTGACCCGGCAGGTCAAGGCCCGGACCAAGCTGGCGGAGCTGGAGGCCCTCGAGGCATCGATCCTGGATGCGATCCCGCATGCCGTGATCGGGCTGAAAAACCGCCGGATCATCTTCGCCAACAACGGCGTCGAGAACGTCTTCGGCCGGAAGGCCTCCGAGCTCATCGGCCGCTCCACCCGCCTGCTCTACCCCACCGACGAGGGGTTCAAGGAGATCGCCAAGGTTCTCTACTCGAACCTGGAGCGCCAGCGTACCTTCAGCCTGGAGTTCACCTGCCGCCGCCGCGACGGCAGCCCCTTCGAGGCCCTGATCGGCGCCTCCCGGATCGGCGATACCCTCCAGGACAAACGGATCGTCATCACTTACGAGGACATCACGGACCGCAGGCGCGCCGAGGAATCGTACAAGCTCTTCGCCTCGAGCGCCCAGGCCGGCGTCTATGTCGTCCAGGACGGGACCTTCCAGTACGTCAACCATCATGCCGCCGCCTACGCGGGTTACAGTCCCGAGGAACTGGCGGGCATGAGCTCCATGGGCCTCGTGCACCCCGAGGACCGGGTCAAGGTGCGCAAGCATGCCCGGGAGTTGCTGCGCGGCAAGCGCAGCGCGCCCCATGAGTTCCGCATCGTTACCAAGGACGGGCGCATCCGGTGGATCATGGAGACGGTGGCCTTCATCCCCTACAAGGGATCCCGGGCCGTCCTCGGGAACTCCATGGACATCACCGAGCAGACCGAGGCGCGCAACCGCCTCGAGGCCCTCGAGGCCCTGGAGGCATCCATCCTGGAGGCCATCCCGCACGCCGTCATCGGCCTGCAGGACCGCCGGATCATCTTTGCCAACGACGGGGTCCAATCCGTGTTCGGCTGGGATGCCCTGGATCTCATCGGCAAGAGCGTGCGCGTCTTCTACCGCTCCGATGAGGACTTCGAGGAGATCGCCCGGATCCTTTACGGCGCCCTGAAAAAACAGAGGACCTTCAAGATGGAGTTTTTGTGCCGTCGCAAGGACGGCACCGACGTGGACTGCATGATCACAGCCTCCCGGATCGGCGAGAGCCTCAAGGAGGGCAACATCGTCATCACCTACCAGGACATCACGGACCTCAATCGCGCCAAGACGGAGGTGGAGCAGTCGCGGGAGCGGCTGCGCAACCTCTCGGCCCACCTCGAGTCGGCCCGGGAGAAGGAGCGCACCCGCATCGCCCGGGACCTGCACGACGAACTGGGGCAGCTGCTGACGGCCCTCAACACGGACCTGGTCCTGCTCATGAACAGCGTCCCGCCCGGACAGGCCGACCTCCTGAAGAAAGCTGAAGACTCGATCCACCTCGTCGAGATGACGATGGAGACGGTCAAGCGCATCTACATGGCCCTCCGTCCGGGGATGCTCGATCACCTGGGGCTTGCCGTGGCCATCGACTGGCTCGCCAAGGATTTTCAGAAGCGCACCGGCATCAAGTGCACCGTATCCATAGAACCCGAGGAGCTGCGGCTCGACGCGGACATGTCTTTTTCCATTTACCGCATCGTCCAGGAAACGTTCACGAACATCTCTCGCCATGCCGAGGCGGGCCGTGTGACCGTCAGCCTGAAGCAGAGCCCCAACCGGGTCGAGCTCGTCGTCCGGGACAACGGCAAGGGGATCACGCAGGAACAGCTTGCAAAACCGAACTCCTATGGTTTACTGGGAATACGGGAGCGCGCCTACCACTGGGGAGGCGAGGCCGTGATCTCCGGGAAGAAAGGCCAGGGGACGACGGTCAAGGTCAGCATACCACTCGTGGAGAAAGGGAAGGGCCATGAAAAAGATTCGAATCCTGATCGCCGATGATCACCCCATCGTCCGGGAGGGCTACAAGAAGATCCTCATGAGCCAGCCCGACATGGATGTGACCGGCGAGGCCGGCAACGGGCAGGAGGTCCTGGACCTGATCCAGAAGAGGGACTTCGATCTCATCCTGCTGGACATCTCCATGCCGGGCCGCAGCGGGCTCGAGATCCTCAAGGAGCTCAAGAGCCAGAAGCCGCACCTGCCCGTCATGATCCTGAGCATCTACCCCGAGGAGCAGTACGCGGTGCGGGCCTTTCGGGACGGCGCCTCGGGCTATCTCACCAAGGCGAGCACGCCCAAGGAGCTCATTTCGGCCATCCGCAAGGTCTCCCAGGGAGGCCGCTACGTCACCGAGGCCCTGGCCGAGAAGCTCACCTATTTCCTGCACGGCGACGTGGACAAGGCCCCCCACGAGAAGCTCTCGGACCGGGAGTACCAGGTCATGCTTCTCATCGCCTCGGGAAAGACGGTGACCCAGGCCGCCGAGGAGCTGTGCCTGAGCGTGAAGACGATCAGCACCTACCGGCGGCACATCCTGGAGAAGATGCAGTTCTCCACCAACGCCGAGATCACCATGTACGCCATCCACATTGAACCGGGGAGCAGGCATGGGCCGGGTAAAATCGCGGGAACAACTCGTTACGGAACTGGCGGATCTGCGCAAGCAGATCGACGAGATGAAGCGCTCGGAGACGGACTGCCTCTTCGAGGAGGGCCTCTACCGGAGCCTGGAACGATCGTCCCGTGCGGGCATCTACGTGCTCCAGAACGGGAAATTCCGCTTCGTGAACGAGCACGCCGCCCGCTACTGGGGCTACAACCGCAACGAGCTCCTCGGGATGGCCTCCATGAGCCTCGTTCACCCCGATGATCGCGAGAGGGTGCGGAAAAACGCGATCGCCATGCTGAAGGGGAAGCGCTCCCACCCCTATGAGTTCATGACGATCGGCAAGAACGGGGATCTGCGCTGGATCGCCGAGACGGTGACGCCCATCCACTACCAGCGCGACAGCGGGCCGTCCTCGGCAACTCCATGGACGTGACCCGGCAGGTCAAGGCCCGGACCAAGCTGGCGGAGCTGGAGGCCCTCGAGGCATCGATCCTGGATGCCATCCCGCATGCCGTGATCGGGCTGAAAAACCGCCGGATCATCTTCGCCAACAACGGCGTCGAGAACGTCTTCGGCCGGAAGGCCTCCGAGCTCATCGGCCGCTCCACCCGCCTGCTCTACCCCACCGACGAGGGGTTCAAGGAGATCGCCAAGGTCCTCTACTCGAACCTGGAGCGCCAGCGTACCTTCAGCCTGGAGTTCACCTGCCGGCGCCGCGACGGGAGCCCCTTCGAGGCCCTGATCAGCGCCTCCCGGATCGGGGAGACCCTCCAGGACAAGCGGATCGTCATCACCTACGAGGACATCACGGACCGCAGGCGCGCCGAGGAATCCTACAAGCTCTTCGCCTCGAGCGCCCAGGCCGGCGTCTACGTCGTCCAGGACGGGACCTTCCAGTACGTCAACCATCATGCCGCCGCCTACGCGGGCTACAGCCCCGAGGAACTGGCGGGCATGAGCTCCATGGGCCTCGTTCACCCCGAGGACCGGGTCAAGGTGCGCAAGCATGCCCGGGAGTTGCTGCGCGGCAAGCGCAGCTCGCCCCATGAATTCCGCATCGTCACCAAGGACGGGCGCATCCGGTGGATCATGGAGACGGTGGCCTTCATCCCCTACAAGGGATCCCGGGCCGTCCTCGGAAACTCCATGGACATCACCGAGCAGACCGAGGCACGCAACCGCCTCGAGGCCCTCGAGGCCCTGGAGGCCTCCATCCTGGAGGCCATCCCGCACGCCGTCATCGGCCTGCAGGACCGCCGGATCATCTTTGCCAACGACGGGGTCCAATCCGTGTTCGGCTGGGACGCCCTGGATCTCATCGGCAAGAGCGTCCGTGTCTTCTACCGTTCCGATGAAGACTACGAGGAGATCGCCCGGATCCTCTACACGCGCCCTGGAGAAGCAGCGGACCTTCAAGATGGAGTTTCTGTGCCGGCGCAAGGACGGCGCCGACGTGGACTGCATGATCACGGCCTCCCGGATCGGCGAGAGCCTCAAGGAAGGCAACATCGTCATCACCTACCAGGACATCACGGACCTCAAGCGCGCCAAGACGGAGGTGGAGCAGTCGCGGGAGCGGCTGCGCAACCTCTCGGCCCACCTCGAGTCGGCCCGGGAGAAGGAGCGCACCCGCATCGCCCGGGAGCTGCACGACGAGCTGGGGCAGCTGCTGACGGCCCTCAACACGGACCTGGTCCTGCTCATGAACAGCGTCCCGCCCGGGCAGACGGACCTTGTGAAGAAGGCCGAAGACTCGATCCACCTCGTCGAGATGACGATGGAGACGGTCAAGCGCATCTACATGGCCCTCCGTCCGGGGATGCTCGATCACCTGGGGCTTGCCGTGGCCATCGACTGGCTCGCCAAGGATTTTCAGAAGCGCACCGGCATCAAGTGCACCGTCTCGATCGACCCCGAGGAGCTGCGGCTCGACGCGGATATGTCTTTTTCCATTTACCGCATCGTCCAGGAAACGTTCACAAACATCTCGCGCCATGCCGAGGCGGGCCGTGTGACCGTCAGCCTGAAGCAGAGTCCCGACCGGGTCGAACTCGTCGTCCGGGACAACGGCAAGGGGATCACGCAGGAACAGCTTGCAAAACCGAACTCCTATGGTTTACTGGGGATACGGGAGCGGGCCTACCACTGGGGAGGCGAGGCCGTGATCTCCGGCAAGAAAGGCCAGGGGACGACGGTCAAGGTCAGCATACCACTCGTGGAGAAAGGGAAGGGCCATGAAAAAGATTCGAATCCTGATCGCCGATGATCACCCCATCGTCCGGGAGGGCTACAAGAAGATCCTCATGAGCCAGCCCGACATGGATGTGACCGGCGAGGCCGGCAACGGGCAGGAGGTCCTGGACCTGATCCAGAAGAAGGACTTCGATCTCATCCTGCTGGACATCTCCATGCCGGGCCGCAGCGGGCTCGAGATCCTCAAGGAGCTCAAGAGCCAGAAGCCGCACCTGCCCGTCATGATCCTGAGCATCTACCCCGAGGAGCAGTACGCGGTGCGGGCCTTTCGGGACGGCGCCTCGGGCTATCTCACCAAGGCGAGCACGCCCAAGGAGCTCATCTCGGCCATCCGCAAGGTCTCCCAGGGAGGCCGCTACGTCACCGAGGCCCTGGCCGAGAAGCTCACCTACTTCCTGCACGGCGACGTGGACAAGGCCCCCCACGAGAAGCTCTCGGACCGGGAGTACCAGGTCATGCTTCTCATCGCCTCGGGAAAGACGGTGACCCAGGCCGCCGAGGAGCTGTGCCTGAGCGTGAAGACGATCAGCACCTACCGGCGGCACATCCTGGAGAAGATGCAGTTCTCCACCAACGCCGAGATCACCATGTACGCCATCCAGAACAAGCTGCTGGGATGAAAAGGCAGTGACTGCTCTGGCAGGCAAGATGAGGAAACCCCCTCGCTCCGCTCTTTGCAAAGTGAACTTGAGTGCTAACTCCTCCTCCGCCATCCTTTTATCAGACGGACTCTGGGCTGCCAGCACCCGTCTGACCGCCTCGTGCACACGAGGTCTGAGGGGGATTATTCAGCCGCTCCGATTGAATCGGAACTGTTCATCCGGAGCGGAGCGACCAACCTCGAAAGCAGGGAAGCCATCGCTGACGATCTCAATCGTGGACGCCAAACGCATGCGGGAAAGAGATCACGCAGACGCGATCGACAAGCGGGAACTGATCACCGCGCTCTGCTCAAGGGAGAGGGAGATCAGGGAAGGGGTTCGCTAGAGGCTCGGCTCGCGATGACATCTTTTAGAAACAATGAAATCGCTTTCGTCATTCGTTGTGGCCGACTCACACGGGCATTAAAGCGGATTGGATGAAGGGTCAAGTTGTAAGGCAGGGGTCCGTGATCCCTGCCTTTTTCATGCGTGCGCCCGTGCAGGGTGTTTTCCTTGATCTAATACTTTTGTCGTATAAAAGGCTTGACTTTGCATGCAACAAATGAAACAAATGCACTGTCTTTTGGGGGAGGGTCCTACACTATTCTGTGTTCGATGCGCGTAAACTTATCCCGTCGTCGTGTTGGTGGGTAAATACGGATGCTGATGCTCTGCCTGTTATCCATCGTCATCATCGCTGCAATCCTTTTCTACTCCATCTGCGCCGTTTCGTCGCGCGTGAGCCATCACTTCGAGAATCGAGACCTCGTATTCCTGACACCATCCGCTGTTGCGCCTTTCGAGGATCTGTTGGCGGCAGGAGATGTGGAGAGTGTCTATCGGATCATGAAGGAACTGGCCCGGCGGGGCGATCTCCATGATCATCGAGACGGAGAAGGAAATCCTGATTGCCTCCACCGAACCCCCTTCTACGGAGACCCTTCGAAAGATCACGATGGATTAACGGCCTGTCCTTCCCGACCGCGTTCCGTCATCAGGATCTGGTGACGGCCCTCCTGCGAGCCGGCGGAGCGGTTCATGGACCCTTCCGGATCATGTCCGTCAGGCAGGGAACGAGTTGCTTCTTGCGGGAGAGGATCCCCTTGAGCATGAAGACGTTCTCGTCGAGCTTCGGGTAGCGGATCCGGCTGAGGAATACCGGATCCCCCTTCACGAACAGGGCGCTGTCGAGCTCCGTGATGTCCGTCACCATGAGCGCCGTGAACAGGTTCCCCGTCCTGGCCTGCTGGCGCTCCAGACCTTCCAGGATCTCGTCGCGGCGGTCCATGATTTCCGTCATCGACGTCACCTCCACCTGGCTCACCGTGAAGGCGTTTTTGCCCTCCCCGAAGTGCTTCATGTCGAGCGCAAGGATCTCGCTGACGGGCCTGCGGGCCACCAGCGAGGCCGCCCCCATGATATCCTTGCCGAATCCCTCGATGGGCAGATCCGTGATCGTCGAGAGGTAGTCGGCCATGTGGCGGTCCGCCTCCGTCGTCGTCGCCGAGCGCAGGATGATGGTGTCCGAGAGGATCCCGGCGAGCAGGATCGACGCGATCTCCTTGCGCATGGGAACCCGGTTGTCCTGGTACAGGGTCGCGATGATCGTGGAGGTGGACCCCACGGGCTTGTTGATGAAGGTGATGGGGTAGTTCGTGTGCACGTTTCCCAGCCGGTGGTGGTCGATGATCTCGAGGATGCGGTAGTTCTCCGCACCGTCGACGGCCTGGGAGATCTCGTTGTGGTCTACCAGGATGATCTCGACGTCGGGCTCGCGCATCAGATCACTTTGGGAGAGCACGCCCAGGACTTGATACCCGGCGTCGACGACGGGGAGCGACCGGGAGACGGACGACAGGATCCGTTCCCGGACGGCGCCGATGTAATCGCCCTCCTTCAGCGGCCTGAGCGCCCCGTCGCCCGTGTGCTCAACCGGCGAAGAGTACAGGGCAAGCCACGACGTGGTGGACGTGTCGTAGGGCGAGATGAGGACGGAGACGCCTTTCTGTTCGGCCTTTTTCTTCAGTTCCCGGCTGATCGTCCTGCCGCCCGTCACGATGAGGACCCGCACCTGCCGCTCGATCACGCAGGCCTGAACGTCCTCGCGGTTGCCGACCAGCACGATCGTGTTGTCCGGCGGCATGGCGTCGATGTGCTCCCGGAAGGCTTCGAACTCGTAGGCCGCAACGGCGATCTGGGCCTGGAAGACCGTGTCGCCGTCGAATTCGGTGACAGGCTGGGCGCCCAGGGTCTTCACCAGCAGGGAGATGGACGTGGGGAAGACGCCCTTTCGGTTGGGATCGATCTTCCGGAGCATGTTCTGGGCGAAGGCGTTGAAGTGCAGAATCGAGAGCAGATGCCCGCCGTCGTCCACGATGGGGAGCATCTTGAAGTTTCCCTTGTTGAGGATCTCGAGGGCCTGCCACAGCGGCATGTCGCGGGGCACCGTCGTGGCCCCGTGGCTCATGTAGTTTTTCACCTTCGGGATGAGCTCACCCACGAACTCGGGGGCGGGCACGCCGAAGCGCTCCAGGATGTACTCCGTCTGGAGGTTCACGTTTCCGCACCGCGCGGCAAAGCAGTTTGCAACCCCCAGGGCCTGCTTGAGCTCCGCGTAGGCTATGGACGACACGATGGAGTCCGTGTCGGGGTTGCGGTGGCCGAAGACGAGGATTCTCTTTTTTCGTTCCATCGGGAACAACCCCCTTGATCCCGCAGTCTCTGCACTTTTCCTCCCTTGACGGGAGCGGATGGGGGAGGGTAAAAGGCTAATTGCCATGCTAGATGGGAACCCGCCGAGATTCAAGTGCCTATTTTCCCACCCGATCGGGACGGGGAAGGATGGACATAGGGGGAGAGCATGGAAGGCGAAGGGCGTGGCAGGCATCTTGCATTTTGTGGGGCAAACGTGCTAATCCATGACGCGCTGAACCGGAACCGTCGATGATGAATATTCGCCCTCTGCACTTCCTGCACAGAATCTTGCCGGCCCTTCTTGCCGCCTGGGCATTCCTGTTCTTTTTTCCCGGTCCCGCAACGGCCACGGAGCTGTCCCCGGTCACGGACGCGGTGGTGGACCGCATCATCGTCGAGAAGTCGAAACGCACGATGACGCTCCTGAAACAGGACCGGGAGGTCCGAACCTACAAGATCGCTCTCGGCCGGGATCCCGTCGGCCCCAAGGTCATGCAGGGCGACAACAAGACGCCCGAGGGGATCTATTACGTCGACTACAAGGTCCCCAACAGCGTCTACCACAGGGCGCTTCACCTCTCTTATCCCAACCCCGACGATGTCGAACGGGCAAGGGCCCTGGGCGTGGCGCCGGGCGGGAGCATCATGATCCACGGCATGAAACCGGATAAGCTCTGGATGGGCGATGTCCAGTACCTCTTCAACTGGACCAACGGCTGCATCGCCCTGACCAACCGCGAGATCGAGGAGGTCTGGGCTCTCGTTTCCCCCTGGACGCCCGTGGAGATCAGGCCGTGAGAGGGAAGAAGGTGAGAGGGTAAGAGGGTAAGAAGGTGAGAAAGAAAAAAGGCGGTGCCGGCAGAGAACCGGCGCCGCCTTTTCCGTTTATGGCCCCGGAGCGTCGATGCCCGCGGGGCGCCGTTCTACTTCTTCATGGATTTCATGAAGATCGCCTCGGACTTCTTCGCGTTGTCCTCGGCCAGCTTCGCAGCAGCTTCTGCTCTGGCTGCCGCCTGCTCGGCCTTTGCCGCCGACTCGTTGGCTTGCGCGGCGGATCGTGCGCTGTCCTGCACACCGGCCTTGGCCGCGGCTGCGTCTCTTGCGGCCTGGTCGGCCTTCATCGAGGCCTGGTCGGCCTTCATCGAGGCCTCTTTGACCTGGGCACTCAGCTTATCCAGGTCGCCCGTTGTGGCGCAGCCCGTGAAGAGAGCCGCAACAAAGATCAGCACCATCAGAACGATAAACCGTGATTTCATCTTCCACTTCCTCCTTTTCAAGTATGGTTTCTAAAGGTTTCTAAGCCTTTTAACGACGCCTTGATGGTTTCTTCCCGTCACCTCCCTTCGGCAGGGTGCCCACCGGTACGGGAACCCCGTTTTTCCATTCGATGGCCTCGTCGACCTTTTCCCAATCCACGTATTCTTCGATGCCCCGACTCTTTGCGACGGAGCGTGCGTGCTGCTCCATGTCCTCGATGAAACCGTAGGGATCTTCGTGCACCTCCGCGAAGATGACCCCTCCCCGGTACCCGAACTTCACGGGTTCGTAAACGATCTCCACGACGGTTCCCTTCGGCACGTCGGGAAAGAGCTTCTCCATGTCCTCGGGATAGAGGCGGATGCACCCGTTGCTGAGGATACGGCCCACGCTCCAGGCGTTGTCCGTGCCGTGGATGCCGTATCCGCGGGCGGAAAGCCCCAGCCAGTATTTTCCGATCGGGTTGTCGTCCCCCGCGGGGATGATCTTCGTCTTGTATTTGTGCTGCAGCTTGGCCGGGATGTTCCATTCCGGGTCGACCTCCCTGTCGACGACACGGAAGGTGCCCAGCGGCGTCTGCGTCTCCTCTTCACCGACGGTGACGGGATAGGTGCTGACGGTTCCCTTCTTTGCGTGAAATCGGTAGAGACGCATTTCCGGCACGTTGACCACAATGGCCCGGTGCTTCGTCTCGGGGACGATCCAGAACGAGGGGACTTGCAGCTCGCTTCCCTCCTCGAGCAGCCAGGGGTCCTTCTCGGGGTGGAATGCCTGCATTTCCGAGATGCCCAGGCCGTAATGTCTCGCTATGTCAAGGAACGTTTCCCCTGTCTTGACCGTGTGAACGACCATGTGGCCGATGACGGTCATTTTCTTCGAAGGGTCTTTGGCTGCCGGCGAGTAGAGATAGTCGGTCTGTGCGTGGGAGTAGTCGGCGGCCGCAAAAAGCAGAAGGACCGGGATGATGAGATGCTTTACCCTCATGGGTGTTCAGGCTTGCGTTTCCCCGTTGCCGCCGCCCGGATCGCTGTCAACGGTTCCGGTGGCCGGCAATGCTTGATTGTTTGCAACGTATCAAACAAATTACACCTATCCGCCTCATGACTCAAGGTTTTTTTCGACCGCGAAATCGGGTTAGGATCGAGGACCGAGGACCGAGGATCGAGGAATGATAAAGAAGGGACGAGTGCCGATTCCTGCACTTGATCTTTGCACTCGCTCACTCGAACCTCGTGCCTCGCTCCAGCTGGTTACTCGCGCTCGTAGGGCAGCCCTAATGCCTCCGGCGCCCCGATCCGTTTCTTTCGGCTCCAGGCCGTGAAGGCGACGAGGACGATGATGGTGAAGAGGTACGGGAGCATCTTGAGGAAAAAGGGCGACACCGCCGCACCGAGGATCTGGATGCGGAAACCCAGAGCCTCGATCCCCCCGAAGAGCCAGGCCCCCGCCATGGCCCGCAGCGGGCTCCAGACGGCGAAGATCACGAGCGCCAGGGCAATCCACCCGCGGCCGGCCGTCATGTTCTCGACCCAGCAGGGGGCGTAGAAGAGCGAGAGATAGGCGCCGCCGAGACCCGCAAGCATTCCGCCCGCGAGGATGCAGGCATAGCGGACCCGGTAGACGTTTACCCCCATGGCGTCGGCCGTCGCGGGGTTCTCGCCGACTGCGCGAAGATGCAGCCCGGGCCGCGTCCGGTGGATCCAGTACCACGCCAGCGGCACCAGGAGATAAGAAGCGTAAACGAGCAGGTCCTGGCGGAAGAAGACGGGCCCGATGAGAGGGATTTCGGACAACCCGGGAAACGGCACGGGGACGGGGCCGGCGGGAAGGGCAACCCCGATGAGATGCTTGCCGATGTAGCTGCTCAGGCCGTCTCGAACAGGGCAAGAGCCAGGCCGCGATGATCTGGTTGACGCGCAGCGTGGTGGTCATGAAGGCGTGGATGGCTGCAAGCGCTCCCCCGGCGAGCATGGCCGCCACGATCGCGGCGGCGGGGCTTCGGGTCTCTATGGCGACGAGAAATCCGCAGACGGCCCCCGCGAGCATCATCCCCTCGACGCCGAGGTTGAGCACCCCCGATCGCTCGCAGAGGATCTCCCCCAGGGCGGCGTAAAGAAGCGGCGTGCCGGCGCTCACGGCCGTGGCCAGAAGGGCGATGAGGGCATCCATCTCCATCTCAGAGCACCTCCCTGCAATCGGCCCCGGAGGCTCACCCGGTAGCTGCCGAAAAACTCCGCCGCGAGCCAGAAGAAGAGCATGGCCCCCTGGAGCATGTTCACCGCCGCCGCGGGAACCCCGATGAACTGGACGGCATAGCCGCCCACCAGCAGCCCGCCGAAGAGAAACGACATGACGAGAATGCCCGCAGGGCTCAGCTTTGCGAGCCACGCCACGATGATGGCCGAGTAGCCGTAGCCGGGAGAGAGCCCGTACTGCAGACGACCCGTGATGGCCGACACTTCCGCCATTCCCGCGAGCCCGGCCAGCGCTCCGCTTACGGCCAGGGCGATCAGGATGTGCCGCGGGATGCTGACCCCGGCGTATCTCGCCGCGACGGGGTTCGACCCGATGAGGCGGACCTCGTAGCCCCACGTTGTCTTGCGCAGCGCTACCGTGAGGACGGCCGCCGCCGCCAGCGCAAACAGAATGCCCGCGTGGATGCGCGTATCCCCGAAGGACGGGCAGGCGCGCCGCCTCGGAAAAGGCCGGGGAAAGGGGGAAGTTGAAGCCGGCCGGGTCTTTCCAGGGTCCGTGGATGAGATACTCCGAGAAGAAGATGGCCACGTAGTTGAGCATGAGCGTCGTGAGGATCTCGTTGGCGCCGAGCCACGCCCGCGGGATGGCCGCGATCAGCGCCCAGAGCGCCCCTGCGGCCATCCCCGCCGCCACCATGGCGGGCAGCAGCATGAGGGCCGGTGCGTCGGGAAAAGAGAGGGCAAGCCCCGTGGCGGCCATGGCGCCCGCGTAGAGTTGTCCCTCGGCACCGATGTTCCAGAGGGCCATGCGGAAGGCCACGGTGATGCCCATGGCGCACAGCGCGATCGGGATGGCCTTGACGAGCGTTTC
This sequence comes from uncultured delta proteobacterium, assembly GCA_963828305.1. Taxonomy (GTDB): domain Bacteria; phylum Desulfobacterota; class Syntrophia; order Syntrophales; family UBA2192; genus UBA2192. The sequence continues at coordinate 30,938 of CAWHEJ010000005.1, forward strand.
CGAGAGGCCGTAGGCGTCTCCGAAGGCGCCCCGCCACATGCCCCCGTAGACGGCCAGGGGGTCGAATCCCGAGAGCTTCAGGAACAGGGCGCCGAAGACGAGCGCCGAAGCACGGCCGCAAGCGCGGGGAAAGAATGCGGAAGACAGTGGAGCGGTGCGGCCGCCGTTCAATGACGAACATCTGCTACACTTCCTGTTCTTACTCCCTTTAAAAAAGGAGGGCAGGGGAGGATTTTGTCTCTATCGAAGATTGCCACGCCTCGCGAGGCTCGGCTCGCAATGACTCTTCTTTTCTTGGTCCCCGGCTGCACTTCACTCAGGCACTTCAACCACTGCCGCGAAGCGGCCGTCCTCACGCCTCCCATCATCAGGCCGATGCGCTCCGTGTCGGCTCCGGCGCAGGGAAACACTCCCAGGATCTCTCCCTCGTAGAGAACGGCAATCCGGTCCGAGAGGGCCAGTGATTTCCTCAAGGTCCCCCGAGATCAGGAGCACGGCGGCGCCCGCCTGTCTCTGCTCGCGCAGGATGTCGTGGATGTGATCCGTCGCTGCCACGTCGAGTCCTCGTGTCGGGTGGGCACGCCACAATGAGCTTCGGCCGGGCGGCCGTCTCGCGGGCGAGCAGCACCCGCTGGGCGTTGCCTCCCGAGAGGCTTGACACGGGGGTGTCGAGCGATGGCGTCTTGATCCGGAATGTTGTCGACGAGACGGCGGGACCAGTCGAGGACCCTGCTGTGGCGGATGAAGGGCCCGGCCGAAAGCTCCGTCCCCCGGTAGGCCTTCATGATGAGGTTTTCGGCAACGCTCAGGCTCAGCGCAAGCCCTGTTCCCAGGCGATCTTCGGGGATGTAGCTCACACCGGCGTTGATGGCGTGGGCAGGTTTGCGGTTGGCCACCTCGATGCCGTCGACCCGGATGGAGCCCGCGGCAATCTTCCTCAGGCCGGCAATGGCCTCGGCCAGTTCGCGCTGGCCGTTGCCCGCAACGCCGGCGATGCCCACGATCTCCCCGCCCCGGACCTGGAGGGAAAGCCCTCGCAGCGCCCTTTCGCCCCGGTCGCCTTCGGCCGCCAGGTCCCGGGCATCCAGGACCACGCGTCCGGGCTCGCCCGGCCCCGCGGCGCAGACGGGAAACTCGTGTTCGCCTCCCATCATCAGCGAGGCGAGCTCGCCGGGCGACGTTTCGGCCTTTTCCACGGTGGCCCTGTGCCGCCCCTGCCGCATGACCGTGACCCGGTCGGCGATCTCCATCACCTCGATGAGCTTGTGGGTGATGAAGACGATGGCCTTCCCCTCGTCGGCCATGCGCCGCATGACGCCGAAGAGATCCCGCACCTCCCGGGGGGTGAGGACGGCCGTGGGCTCGTCCATGATGAGGATCTCGGCGCCCCGCCAGAGGGCCTTGACGATCTCGACGCGCTGCTGCTCGCCCACCGAGAGCTGCCAGACGCGGGCCCGCGGGTGGACGGGGAGGCCGCGGTCCGCGGGCGAAGGCCCCGATGGATCTCCTCGAGCGAGCCGGGGGCGAAGCACGAAGCGGGGCTCCTTCATGCCGAGGGTGATGTTCTCCGCCACGGTAAAGCCCGGCACCAGCTTGAAGCGCTGGTGGACCATCCCGATGCCGAGCGCAATGGCCTGTCCCGGCGAGCGGATCTCGGCGGCGCGGCCCTGCGGATCCGGATGTCTCCCGCGTCAGGGCGGTACAGCCCCGCGAGGATGTTCATGAGGGTCGTCTTCCCGGCGCCGTTTTCACCCAGCAGGGCGTGGACCTCGCCGGCACGCAGTTCGAGAGACGCCCCGTCGTTGGCCACGACACCGGGGAAGGCCTTCGTGATGCCGCGCATCTGAACGAGCAGCGGATGCATCCGGGCGAGCCTCCGGGCTTATTTTTTGGGCAGCGTCCCCTCGACGCCCTCGACGAACCAGTTGAAGCTGAGCATCTCCTGGTCCGACAGGGTCTTTCCGGCGGGCACAACGAGCTTGCCCGCGTTGTCCGCCACGGGACCGGCGAAGGGGTGCAGCTTTCCGCGCACGATGTCACGCTTCTTCGCGTTGACGAGCTTCACCACGTCGGCGGGCACGGCCTTGTTGAAGGGGGCCAGATCGACGATGCCGTCCGCCATGGGGCCCCAGTACTGTCCCGTCTTCCAGGTCCCGTCCATGACGGCCTTGACCCGTTTGACGTAGTAGGGCCCCCAGTTCCAGACCGGGCCCGTCAGCACGGCCTTCGGCGCGAACTGCATCATGGGCGAGTTGTAGCTGATGCCGTATCTGCCGCGCTCCTCGGCGGCCTGCATGGGGCCGGGCGTATCCTGGTGCTGGGCGATGACGTCGCAGCCCGCATCGAGCAGCGCCTTGGCGGCTTCCTTCTCCGAGGCGGGGTTGTACCAGGTGTTCGTCCAGACCACGCGGACCTTCGCCTGCGGGTTGACGGAGCGCACCCCGCGCGCAAAGGCGTTGATCCCCCGGATCACCTCCGGGATGGGGTGAGCCGCCACATAACCGATGAGGTTCGACTTCGTCATCTTTCCCGCCACGATCCCCGAGAGGTAACGGGCCTCGTAGATCCGGCCGAAGTAGGTGGAGGCATTGGGCGCCGTCTTGAAGCCCGAGCAGTGCTCGAAGCGGACGTCGGGGAACTTCTTCGCCACGTTGATGACGGCGTCCATGTATCCGAAGCTCGTCGCGAAGATGACCTTGTAGCCATCGCGGGCGAACTGGGTCAGGATCCGCTCGGCGTCGGCCCCTTCCGGAACCGATTCGACGAAGGCCGTCTTCACGCCGGGGAGGTTCTTCTCGAGGTACTTGCGGCCCTGGTCGTGGGCGAAGGACCAGCCCGCGTCGCCCACGGGCCCCACATAGATGAAGGCCACCTTGACGGGTTCCTTCGCGGCCATGCCGGACCCGGGCAGCGCCGTAATCAGGCACAGAGCCGTCATGATGACTGCAAAAAAACGACAGGCCGAACCGATGCGTTTCATGCCCCCACCTCCTGGTTGTTTTCCGGGTTGCGGATTTTACCAGATATCCCCGCCGATGGGTATGAAAAAGCCGTGGCGGGCAACCTGAAAAAAGGAAGTTAGGAAGCGCGGAAGAGCAGAAGAGCGGCGTGGATTTAATTCTTCATTTTTGTCCGCTCTTCCTCACTTCTGCTCTTCTTAACTTCGCAGGGTTCATGCCGGCAGGTGAGCGCGAAGATCACTGCTGTCCCTTGCCGGGCGCGGGAAACTGTAACTGGGCTGCTCGATGTCCTTCACGGGCAGGATCCGGATCTGATCGAGGCCGCTCACCAGAACGGTTTCACCCGTCAGCCGGTTGATCTTGTAGAACCCTACACCGTTCATGGCGTGGACGTCGATGACCTGGAACCGCGTCCAGTAGAGAAGCGTGACAACGAAGAGAACGATGAGTCCGACGATGACGATGATTTTCTTGTCCATGAAAAGGCTCTCCTGTGGATGTTGGTTAGTGATTCGGTTTCATAAAATCCCCCTCTATCCCCCTTTTACAAAGGGGGAGGTCCCAATTCTTCCCCTTTGATAAAGGGGGGCAGGGGGGATTTGTTTGTGCCTTTCCTTACTGCACGCTTAAGTCAAATCATTGGCCGAAGGCCGCAAACATACACCATCGTCAGCAAAGGGGACAGCAATTTTATGTTTGCTCCTCGGCGGGGGATGTCTTAGAATGATCCATCCGTTCCAGTTCGTTGACCGTTCTGCCGGGGGTTCCTGCATGTCGAGAACGATCGTCCTTGCCGTCATCCTGGCCCTTGCCCTTTCCGGGTGCACCTCGGTTCTGTCGACCGGTGTCGTGCAGGAAGCCGACGACAAGTTGACCTTCACGGATCTTCAGAAGCAGCCCGACCGGTACCGGGGAGCCGTCGTCATCCTCGGCGGGCAGATCGTCGAGACCGTCGTGAAAGAGAGCGAAACCCGGGTGCAGGTTCTCCAGCTTCCCCTGGGGGCGCAGCAACGGCCCGACAACACGGCTTCCTCCCAGGGCCGTTTCATCGTGATCTACAAGCGGTTTTCGGATCCTCTCGTTTATGAGAAAGGGAGGAAGATCACCGTGGCGGGGGAGGTCGAGGGCGGCCAGATGATCATGCTGAATGACAGGCCGTACAACTTCCCCGTGCTTCTCGAGCGGGAAACCTATCTCTGGAAAACAGAGGATTATTATTACCCCGCCTACAGTCCCGGTCCGACATTTCAATTCGGCATCGGCGTGGGTACAGGTCGATGGTAAGAAGCGGCACCAGGGTCATTTTCTTTTTCCTCCTTGCAGCCCTTGCGGCCTGCGCGCCCATCTCGCAGGACATCCGCCGGCAGGCGGATGCGAGCGCCCCCTTTTCGGAGATCCAGAAAAACCCCGACAAGTTCAGCGGAACGGTCGTCATCTGGGGTGGCGTCATCATCGAAACGACAAACCTGAAAGAGTCGACGGCCATCAGGGTCATGCAGACGGCCCTGGATATCCAGCAGCGGCCGACGGACCTCGACCGCTCCGAAGGCCGATTCGTCATCCGCATTGACCGGTTCCTCGATCCCGACATCTTCAAGAAGGGACGGCAACTCACCGTGGGCGGAGAGATCGCCGGCAGCGAGATCCAGCCCATCGGCGAGATCCTGTACACCTATCCTGTCGTGCAGGCAAAAGAATTGAAGCTGTGGGAGCAGCCGGTCCCATACCCTCCCTACTATTACGACCCGTGGTACTGGGGCCCTCCCTACCCCTGGCGTCCCTGGGGTCCCTGGGGCCGGCCATACGGGTGGTGAGGAAGGCCGAAGGCCTTCCGGTCTATCTGGTCTATTTGGTCCATCTGGTCCAAGAGATCATGATTCACTATCTCGGAACTTGAAGCGTAAAGATCAGTACCCAATTCCCATTTCCCAATACCCGTTTTGTCTGAAAGGAGGTGAGGCGATGTCCGACGAGTTCGAACGGCCCTCCATGGGCTGGCTGCCCGACTATCCCGACTTCAGGGACTACACGGCGCACACGAAAACCATTCTGCCGCTGATGAAACAGATGCGGGCCGCAGGTGGCGGGAAAAAGAAAGCCAAACTGCCGGCTGTCTGCGATCTGCGCACCTGGTGCTCCCCCGTGGAGGACCAGGGGAAGATCGGCTCCTGCACGGCCCAGGCCGGGGTGGGGATGGTGGAGTACTTCGAGATGCGGGCCTTTGGGAGACACGTGGAGGCCTCGCGGCTCTTCCTCTACAAGGTGACTCGCAACCTCCTGCACTGGACGGGGGACACGGGGGCCTTCCTGCGCACGGCCATGGGGGCCCTGGTCCTGTTCGGCGTGCCGCCCGAGGAGTACTGGCCTTACAAGGCCGAGGACTTCGACAAGGAGCCGCCCGCCTTCTGCTACGCCTTCGCCCAGAATTACCAGGCCATCCAGTACTACCGCCTCGACCCGCCCGGCGTTTCTCACGCGGAGCTGCTCACCCAGATCAAGACAAAGCTCGCGGAGGGACTGCCCGCCATGTTCGGATTCAGCGTTTACAGCTCTATCGACCAGGCGGGAAAGACCGGGAAGATCCCCTACCCGGGAAAGAGCGAGAATCTCCTGGGCGGTCACGCCGTGATGGCCGTCGGCTACGACGACAAGATGAAGATCCGCAACGCAAGCCCCGGGGGCCCGGAGACGACGGGGGCGATCCTCATCCGCAACTCCTGGGGCGTCAAGTGGGGTGAGAAAGGCTACGGCTGGCTTCCCTATGAGTACGTGCTGAAGGAACTGGCCCTGGACTGGTGGTCGCTCGTGAAGGCCGAGTGGATCGACACGGGGGAGTTTGGACAAAAATAAAGGGTCCAGGGTCAAGGGGCCAGGGTACAGGGAATGAAAAAGGATCGCGGAAGCAATTTCCGCGATCCTTTTCTTTTCTTCGACCAGATAGACCAGACAGACCCAATAGACCAGATAGACGATTTTAGAGCTTCTGAACGTTCTCGCTCATCTTGATCGTCCCGTCCTTTTCCATGGTCTCGCGCACGTCCTTGAGCCAGGCCTGGAAGTACTCCGACTCCTTTGCCCTGAGCAGGATGACCTTGATCATGTCTTTCTGCTTTTCCCAGGAGCCGTCGTCGACGCGCTTGCGATCCTTGAACCGGGGGATGATGACGGTGCCGTCATTCGTGGTGTACACCTCCGAAGGGTAGGGCGCCTTCTCGGAGAGCTGGAATACGGCATTGATCAGCTCCGGAGACGAGCCGACCTTGGGGATCTCCGAGCCGGGCGCGAAGAGCCCCGTCTCCACCACTTCGGCGCCTTTTTCCTTCGCCACTTTCCGGAAGTCTTCGCCTTTGCGCAGCCGCTCCAGGGCGGCCTCGGCCTCCTTGCGGCAGAGCTTGAGCGACTCGACCGCGGCCCAGCGCTCCTCCACGTCCTTCTTCACCTCTTCGAAGGGGGGCGTGGTGGCTTCTTTTTTCGCCGTGACCTTGATCACATAGTGGGCCCGGGGCGATGAGAGGACGGGGGTGATCTCACCTGTGCGGATGCTGAAGATCTGGGTTTCCGCGTCACGGATCTGCTTGAGCTCCGCCGGCATGTCCTTGGCGGAGAAGAAGCCCCTCTCCTGGATGCGAAGGCCGTTCTTTGCGGCGTAGGCCTCGAAGTTCTCTTCCTGGTAGATCGTGTCGTGCGCCTTTTTGGCGTACTCGGCTGCCAGGTTCATGGCCTTGATCAGGCGGATCTCCTCGGCGATCCGGCCTTTCACGGAGTCAAAGGGAACCGGCGCGCCCTTCACCTGGGGCAGGCGGCTCTTGTTGTTGTCGTAGGCGCTGCGGATCTCCGCATCGGAAACATCCACTTTGCTGATGAAATCCTCGGCGGCGAAGGTCAAAACCTTGACCTGGACCCGTGCGGGGATCCGGAAGTCGTCCTTGCGATCGGTATAATATTTTTCGAGATCCTCCCGGGTGGCGCTGACCTGGCCCCGGCAGGCCTTGGCCGGGAGCTTGAAGAGCTCCACGTTTACCCGCTCCGACTGGAGCCGGTAAAGATCCGATAATTCCTTGTCGGAGACCTTCACGCCCTGGCGGAAGATGTCCTGCACCTTGGCCGACAGGAGCGCTTTCTTCTGCAGGGCCTCGAACTCCTCGGGGCTCATCCGCTGGTAGCGAAGCAGCTGTTCGTAACGCTTGGCATCGAAGACGCCGTCGCGCTGGAAAGCGGGCTGCATGGCGATGATGGCCCGGACTTCCTCGTCGCTCACCCGGATGTCCATCTCCTCGGCCTTGATGCGCAGTACGGACTGGTTGACCAGATTGTCCAGGGCCTGCTGCTTGAGGTTGAGGCTCTTGACGACCTCCTCCGTCAGGTTGGCGCCGAGCCGCTGGCGGTACATGTCGAGGAGGTTCTGGTACTCCTTGCGGTAATCGTTGAACGTGATGAGCTGATCGCCCACCGTCACGAGCCCTTCGGCGGGATCGCGCCAGCGCGTCGAACCGAAGTACAGGACGAAAACGGCGATGATGAGACCCAGGAGGACCTTGATGAGCCAGCTCTGGGCATGTTTTCTCATGAACTGAAGCATGGAGCGTCCCTCGAAGTTCGATATAAGGGAAAATCCCTATTATAATTGAGGTGAAAAAGCAATAACTATTTCGCAAAAATGCATTGATTCGCCCGCCCAAATGCTGTATAGGACACCTTTCCAATGCTAAATCACCGGGGTTGCCCGGCGATTTCGGCAGGTTCATCGGGAGGAAAGAAATTGCTTTTTGACTTTATTCTCGGAAAATTTTCGAATGACCTCGCCGTCGACCTCGGCACGGCGAATACTCTTGTCTATGTGAGGGGCAAAGGGATCGTCCTGCGCGAGCCCTCTGTCGTGGCCGTTCACCGCGACTCCCGCGGTTTCAAGAAAGTGCTCGCCGTCGGCGCCGAGGCGAAACTCATGCTCGGCAAGACGCCTGGAAACATCGAGGCCATCCGGCCCATGAAGGGCGGCGTCATCGCCGATTTCGACATCACGGAGGCCATGCTGCGCCACTTCATCCAGCGCGTTCACAATCGCAGAACCCTGATCCGGCCCCGCATCATCGTTTCGATCCCCTCGGGGGTCACCCAGGTGGAGCGCCGGGCCGTGAAGGAAACGGCCGAGTCGGCCGGCGCCCGCGAGGTCTATCTCATCGAGGAGCCCATGGCGGCAGCCATCGGCGCGGGTCTCCCGATCAAGGAGCCCGTGAGCTCCATGGTGGTCGACATCGGCGGAGGCACGACGGAGGTGGCCGTGATCAGCCTCTCCGGCATCGTCTACGCCAAGTCGGTTCGCGTGGCCGGCGACAAGATGGACGAAGCGATCGTGCAGTACCTGAAGCGCAAGTACAGTCTCCTGATCGGCGAGCGCACCGCCGAGATGATCAAGACGACGATCGGTTGCGCCTACCCGGACGAGGTGCCCAAGACCGTCGAGGTCAAGGGCAGGGATCTCATCTCGGGCATCCCGAAGATCATCGAGATCAACTCGGAAGAGGCCCGGGAGGCCATCGCGGAGCCCGTGAGCATCATCGTCGACACGATCCGCGACGCCCTGGAACAGATGCCGCCGGAGCTGGCGGGCGACATCGTCGATCGAGGCATCGTGCTCACCGGCGGCGGCGCTCTGCTGAGAAATATCGATGTGCTGCTCCGTGAGGAAACAGGGCTTCCCATCAGCATTGCCGATGACCCCCTGTCCACGGTGGCCCGGGGCTCCGGCATCGCTCTCGACGAACTGGAGCTCCTGAGAGAGGTCGCCATCCAGCTGTGAACCGGCAGGCAGCGGCAGCCCGCATCGCTTCGCGCACCTTCGACGAGAAAGCCTCACGCGCAACGGAACCGCCTGGACTCAAAGGCCCGCCGTCCCAACTTCATTGCAGGTGAGGAGCGTTGTTGTTCAAGAAGTATCTCGCCGTCATCGTTGCCTTCATTCTGATCGCCGTCTCCCTCATCATCCTTTCCCAGAGCCTCAGGCGCCCGGGGAACCCGGGGGTTGTGAAGAAGCTCGTCTTCGAGGTGACGGCCCCCGTCGAGCGCGCGATCAACTCGGGCGTGGGCTCCGTGAGCGGGGCCTGGAGGCAATACCTCTTTCTCGTGGGCCTGGAGGAGGAAAACCGGGAGCTGAGGAAAAAGATCGCGGCCCTGCAGGGCGAGGTGAACACGTACCGCGAGATGTCGCTCGAGGGGAGCCGGCTGAAAAAAGTCCTGGCCCTCGAGGACAGCACCATCTATCCGACGGTTGCCGCACGCGTCGTCGGCAACGAGGGCTCGTCGCCCTTCCGCACGATCATGATCAACAAGGGGTCGACGGACGGTGTCAAGGAGGGCCTGCCCGTCATCTCGCCGGAAGGGGTGGTGGGCCGTGTGATCGAGTCCTCCTGGAACTATTCCAAGATCCTGCTCGTCACGGACTACAACAGCAACATCGATGCCCTCGTGCAGGGCAGCCGTGCCCAGGGGATCCTCCAGGGCGGAGGCCACCGGCTCTTGCGCCTGAAGTACGTTCAACGGACCGAGGAGGTGAAGGCCGGCGAAGCGGTCATCACCTCGGGGCTCGGGGGGGCATTCCCGAAGGGCCTCATGCTGGGGACCGTCGTCCGGGCCGACAAGAAAGACCCGGGACTCTTCCAGACCATCGAGGTGGTGACGTCGGTGGATTTCTCCAAAATTGAAGAAGTCCTGGTTCTGCAGACGGAAAAGGAATAGAAAGCCTACAGCCGACAGCCAACAGTCCAACAGGTTCTGGTTCAGTAGGCTGTAGACTGTAGGCTGTAGACCACTCACCTGTTACCTGAAAAACATCGCAGCAACGGCTAGACTGAACAGGCCGGCAACGTTGAACTTATGGCGTATTATATCGTTCTTCCCTTCTTCACGATCCTGCTCGTCGTCCTCCAGAGGACGCTGCTGGACCTGCTGTTCGGCGGCCGGATCGGCGTCGAGGTGACCCTCATCCTCGTGATCTATGCCGGGTTTCACCTCGACATGGTGAGGGGGGGAGTCCTCGCCTTTCTTGCGGGGTTGATCCTCGACTGCGTTTCGGGCACGATCATGGGGCTCTACACGTTTACCTATGTCCTGATCTTCCTCCTCTCCTATCTGCTCTCTCCAAGGATCTACGGGGAGCGGATGCTCTTCATCATGGGCTATACGTTTCTGTGCGTGTTGCTGGAGGGGCTTTTCATCTTCGCCGTATACTGGTCCGTCTACGGTACCGACGTGTCGCAGGGCCTGCTTCGGACCTATCTTCCCCAGGCCCTGGTCGCCGGGGTCCTGAGCCCCGCTCTCTTCGCCCTGTTCAATCGCCTGGAGGCAACCGTTCATGCTGGAGAAGCCCGATAAGCTTGTCCGGTATGACCCGGGCATGTACCGAGAGCGGTTCACCTTTTTCTTCTGGGTGATCCTCGTGGCCGTGTGCCTGCTCGTCCTGCGGTTGTGGTACCTGCAGATCATCAAGGGGGAGGATCTCCTCAAGCGATCCGAAAACAACCGCATCCGCATCCGCGAGGTGAAGGCGATGCGGGGGATCATCCTCGATTCACGGGGGGTCGTTCTCGTGGAGAACCGGCCGTCCTTCGACGTGGTGATCTTCCCCGAGGACGTGAAGGACCTCAAGGGGCTCGTGGAGAAGCTGGAGACCCTTTACGCGAAGGTCAACCTGACCTTCCCCATGGACTACGAAACCATTCTCGAAAACCGCAGGCCCTTCACGCCGCTGCGGGTCGACCGCAATGTGAGCCGGGAGAAGCTCGCCCTCATCGAGACGCACTCCCTGGAGCTGCCCGGTGTGGGCATCGACGTCATGCCCGTGCGGGAATACTACTACGGGGAGATGATGGCCCATGTGATCGGCTACATCGGCGAGGTGAGCCGCGACGATCTCGAGAAAGACCGCACTGCGGGCTACAAGAGCGGCGACCTGATCGGGAAGTTCGGCCTGGAAAAGGCTCTCGACCCATTCATCCGGGGCAAGGCGGGCGGGGAGCAGGTCGAGGTCAATGTCATCGGCAAGAAGGTGAAGACCCTGGGGCGGGTCGAGCCCTCACAGGGCTACCGGGTCGTCCTCTCCCTGGATGCGCAGGTCCAGAAGGCGGCCTGGACGGCCCTGGAAGGAAAGGCGGGGGCCGTCGTGGCCCTCGATCCCCGGGACGGGTCCATCCTCGCGCTGGTGAGCCGTCCGGGATTCGACCCGAACCTCTTCAACCGGGGGATCAGCACGGATCTCTGGGAGAAACTCTCCACGAATCCCCTGCACCCCATGGAAAACAGGGCCGTTGCGGGCCAGTATCCGCCCGGTTCCACCTACAAGCTCATCGTGGCGGCGGCGGGCCTGGAGGAAGGGGTCATCACGCCCGAGACGGCCTTCAACTGCCCGGGGCATTTCGAAATGGGGACACGCAGCTTTCGCTGCTGGCGCAAACAAGGCCACGGCCGGGTGAGCCTGCACCGGGCGATCGTCGAGTCCTGCGACGTCTACTTCTACAACGTAGGCAAGCTCCTCGGCGTGGACCGGCTTGCCCAGTATGCCCAGGCCTTCGGGCTGGGGAGCCGGACAGGGGTCGCCCTGGTCGGCGAACGAAGGGGACTCATCCCGACGAAGGAATGGAAGCTTGCCCGGTTCGGTGTCCCCTGGCAGCCCGGCGAGACGATCTCGATTGCCATCGGCCAGGGCTACAACACGGCGACCCCGATCCAACTGGCCAATGCCTACGCGGCCGTTGCCAACAGCGGCGTGTTTTTCACCCCGAGGATCGTGAAATCGTGTGGAGACCGATGACGGGGAGATCATCGAAGAATTCCGTCCCGAGAAAAAGGCCGTGCTCCCCGTGAGCCAGGAGAACATCGAGCTCCTGAAGAAAGCGCTGTGGGGAGTGGTGAACGAGGCGGGGGGGACGGGCGGGCAGGCCCGTGTGGCCGGCAGGGACGTGGCCGGCAAGACGGGAACGGCGCAGGTCATCGGGATGGCCGAGGGGGACGACGGCTCGTCCTACCCCTACGAGTACCGGGACCATGCCCTCTTCGTCAGTTTTGCGCCCCGGGACAACCCGGAGATCGTCGTCGCCGTGGTGGCCGAGCACTCGGGTCACGGCGGGTCGGTGGCGGCGCCGGTGGCCAGAAAAGTCATCGAAGCCTATTTTGCGGGGAAGCCAAAGTGATGAAAGTCGACCGCAGGCTTATTTTCAATTTCGACTGGATGCTGGTGCTGTTTGTGGCGCTGATCGTCGGCATCGGCGTCCTGAACCTCTATAGCGCCGGCCACGGCATCTCGGGCGAGCCCTATCTCAAGCAGATCCGCTGGGTCCTGCTCGGGCTCTTCGTCATGGTCCTCACCTTTGCCTTCGACTACCGCTGGATCGCCCGGTATGCCTACGTGGTGCACGGTCTGGCCATCGTGCTCCTGATCGCCGTCTTCGCCGTCGGCGCGGTGACGAAGGGCTCCCAGCGCTGGATCAACCTGGGGGGCTTTTCCATGCAGCCCTCCGAGATGGTGAAGATCACCCTCATCCTGGCGTTGGCGAAGTATTTCAACGACCACCGGGCGGAGAAAAAATACGGGATCCGTGAACTGGTCGCTCCCTTTTTGATTGTCCTTGTCCCCTTTGTTCTGGTATTAAGGCAACCGGACCTGGGGACGGCCCTGATGCTCATGATCCTTTTCGGGTCCATGGTTCTTTTCGTCGGGATTCGCTTAAGGACGCTGCTGGGCCTCGTTGTCACCGGGCTCCTCATCATTCCCCTGGGGTGGAACTTCCTGGCGGAGTACCAGAAGGAGAGGGTGCTGACGTTCCTTGACCCGGAGAGGGACCCCCTGGGGTCGGGGTACCACATCATCCAGTCGATCATCGCCGTCGGATCCGGAGGCATCTTCGGCAAGGGGTTCATGAGGGGAACCCAGAGCCAGCTGAAATTCCTTCCCGAGCAGCAGACCGACTTCGTCTTCTCCGTTTTTGCCGAGGAGTGGGGGTTCATGGGCGCCCTGCTCCTGCTGGTTCTCATGCTGTCCCTGATCCTCTGGGGGCTCAAGATCGCCCAGCACTCCCGGGATTTCCTGGGAACGCTCATCGCCTACGGCGTGACGATGTTGATCTTCTGGGGGGTCTTCATCAACGTGGCCATGGTCCTGGGAATTCTCCCCGTCGTGGGGATCCCGCTTCCGTTTTTCAGCTACGGAGGTTCCTCGATGGTGAAGATGATGGTGGCCATGGGACTTCTGATGAATGTGAGCATGCGCAGGTATGTGCTGCAGTCGTAAAGCAAAGGCTAAAGGCTAAAGGCTAAAGGCTAAAGGCTAAAGGCTGAACCATGACCTTATCCGCCATTAGCCATTTGCCCTTCGCCCTTAGCCCATCCCAAAGGAGGGAATCGCCATGTTGAACAAAGGCAAGAAAGATATCGATATCAAGGCCTTCCTCGGGGAGGGGACCGAGTTCGAGGGAAAGCTCATCTTCACAGGGGCCGTCCGGCTCGACGGCAAGTTCAAGGGCGAGATCCTGGGCAAAGGTACCCTTGTGGTCGGCCAGGGCGCCCGGATCGAGGCGGATATCAACGTCGACAGCCTGATGGTCGGCGGCGACGTCCGCGGTGCCGTGGAGGTCCGGGAGCGGATGGAAATCGATACGACGGGCAAATTCTACGGGAACATCAAGACCGGCATTTTCATCATCCATGAGGGGGGCCTCTTCGAGGGAAACTGCCAGATGGAGAAAGGGGCGGCGGCCAAAACAATCGAAAAACCGTAACAGTTCCGAACTGTTTTCCTGCTGCAGCGCCCCGCATTCCTGCCTTGCGCCGGGCTTTGCCCCGGATGCGGCAGGCCACCCCGTTTCAAAGGGAAAAAAAGCTTGACAATTTTAAGCGTTTGTGATTAGAAGTCCGCGGTTTTAGCAGGACGGAGCAAAGGGACGTTTCATGAAAAACGCCATTTATTCTGACAAGTTAGCGGCATGTTTGCTCCGTGCGGCTGTCATCGACCCGAAAGGGTGTGTTTCTGTACCGAACCGGGTGAATTCGTAGTTTGCTCGGTTTTTTTGTGCCTGCATAGAGAGCGAGAGAGGGTGGTAGGCAGATGGTCGACATCAATTACACGGTATTCATCCAGCTTTTCAATTTTCTCCTTCTGATCTGGATTCTCAATCAAGTGCTCTACAAGCCGATCCTGCGCATCCTTGACCGCAGGAAGGAAATCCTGGACAAGGCCCAGGAAGAGGTCAAATCCGTTCAGGATACGATCGACCGGCGCGTGGCCGCTTACGAGGAAAAGATCAGGGCCGCCAAGATGGAGGCCATGGGGCAGAAGGGGGATCTCGCGAAAGAGGGCTCCGAGGCCGCCAAGGTGATCACCGACAAGGCCAAGGGCGAAATCTCCGGGATGATGAGCGAATTTCAGGCGAAACTGGAGAAGGAACTGGCATCGGCGAGGGAGCTCCTGAGGAGTCAGTCCCTGAGAATCTCTTCTGAAATTGCCGAAAAGGTCCTGGGAAGGAGCATCCAATGAGCACAGGAAAGAGGACCTTTTTTCTGAGTACATCGGCATGGTGCAGCGTGGTGACGGCTCTCGGGATCATTCTGGTCGCCGCTGTCGCCTGGGCGGCCGGCGGCGGGGAGGAAGTGGATCTCAAGGCCCAGCTGATCGATTTCGGCTGGAGGATCGTCAACTTCGCCATCCTGCTTTTCATCCTCTACAAGCTGATGTGGAAGAAGATGAAGAGCTTCTTTGCGGGCCGCCGCGAGGGGATCCAGGCGTCCCTGGAGGAAGCCGAAGTGGTCAAGGCCGATGCGGAGAAGAAGTTCAAGGAGTATGACGAGAAGATCAAAAAGGCCGAGGAAGAGATCCAGGGCATCTCCGCCATGATCAAGGCCCAGGGCGAGGAGGAGAAGAAGCGCATCATCTGCCGACGCCGAGCGCGCCTCCGTGAAGATGAAGGAGGACGCCAAGGCGCGGATGGAACAGGAACTCAAGAAGGCCAAGAATGAGCTGCGGCTGGAGGCTTCCGAGCTGGCCGTCCAGATGGCCGAGGACATTCTCAAGAAGAAAGTCACAAAAGAAGACCATGAGGGCATGGTCCGCGAATACCTTGACAGGATGGTGAAGAAAAATTGATCAGCAGCGATCTGGCAAAGCGGTACGCAAGGGCCTTTTTTGACATCGCCGTCGAGGAAGGGAAAATCGAGGACTACGGCAGGGAGCTGGCCGCCTTCGCGTCCCTCATCGTGCAGAACAAGGCTCTGCAGGAGTTTCTTGCCAACCCGATCTTCGAGCTGAAGTCCAAGAAGAACGTCATCGAGGAGCTCCTGGGTCGCACCCAGATCTCCGGCCGAACGGCCAACTTCCTGAGACTCCTGGTGGACAAGCAGAGGATCAACTTCCTCGGGGAGGTCGAGAACGCATACAGGGAGTTCATGGACAAGTCCCTGAAAAAGGTCCGCGTGTCCGTGAAGACCGCCTTACCCGCTCACTTCCGAGCTGGAGGGGGCCCTCAAGCAGCGGGTGGCCGAGATGACGGGCAAGGAAGTGGAAATGACCGTCGAGGACGATGCCTCGCTCATCGGCGGGCTCATCGTCCGGGTAGGGGATACCATGTACGACGGGAGCATCAAAACACAACTGGGAAATATGAGGAAGCTCTTAGGAGAGGAGAGATAGGCGAATGGAACCGATCAGGGCAGAGGAAATCAGTCAGATCATCTCCAGTCAGATCAAGGAGTATGAGAAGAAGCTGGACATCAGCGAAACCGGAACGGTGCTGTCCGTCGGCGACGGCATCGCCCGCATCTACGGCGTCCAGAACGCCATGGCCATGGAGCTCCTCGAGTTCCCCGGCGGCATCCTGGGCATGGTGCTGAACCTGGAGCGCGACAACGTCGGTGTCGCCATTCTCGGCGAGGACACCCTAGATCAAGGAAGGCGACATCGTCAAGCGCACGGGCCGCATCGCCGAGGTTCCCGTGGGCGACGGTCTGCTGGGCCGCGTCATCGACGGCACGGGAAAGCCGCTCGACGGCAAGGGCCCCATCGAGTCGAAGGAGTTCCGCCGCATCGAGATGGTCGCCCCCGGCGTCATCGCCCGCCAGCCCGTCAACCAGCCCATGTACACGGGGCTCAAGTCCATCGACGCCATGACGCCCATCGGAAGGGGCCAGCGCGAGCTGATCATCGGCGACCGCCAGATCGGCAAGACCGCCATCTGCGTCGACGCCATCATCCGCCAGAAGACGGAAGGCGTGAAGTGCATCTACGTCGCCATCGGGCAGAAGAAATCCACCGTGGCCCAGGTCGTGGAAGCCCTGAGACGGCACGGCGCCATGGACTACACCGTCGTCGTCGCCGCCTGTGCGAGCGACCCCGCCACCCTGCAGTACGTCGCCGCCTTCTGCGGCTGCTCGATCGGAGAATACTGGCGCGACCGGGGCCAGAGCGCCCTCATCATCTACGACGACCTCTCCAAGCAGGCGGTGGCCTACCGCCAGATATCCCTGCTGCTCAGAAGGCCCCCCGGACGCGAGGCCTTCCCCGGCGACATTTTCTACAACCACTCGCGGCTGCTGGAGCGCGCCGCGCGCGTCAGCGAGGAGTACGGCAAGGGCGGATCGCTCACAGCCCTGCCCGTCATCGAGACGCAGGCCGGCGACGTT
Organism: uncultured delta proteobacterium; assembly: GCA_963828305.1. Taxonomy (GTDB): domain Bacteria; phylum Desulfobacterota; class Syntrophia; order Syntrophales; family UBA2192; genus UBA2192. Next base: position 47,557 of record CAWHEJ010000005.1, read on the forward strand.
TCGGCCTACATTCCCACAAACGTTATTTCGATTACCGACGGCCAGGTCTACCTGGAGCCCAACCTCTTCTACTCGGGCATCCGGCCCGCCATCAACGTCGGTCTCTCCGTTTCCCGCGTCGGCGGCGCCGCCCAGGTGAAGGCCATGAAGCAGGTGGCCGGTACCCTGAAGCTCGACCTCGCCCAGTACCGCGAGATGGCCGCCTTCGCCCAGTTCGGAAGCGACCTCGACAAGGCGACCCAGGCCCAGCTCGAACGCGGCGTGCGGCTCGTGGAGCTCCTCAAGCAGCCCCAGTACAAGCCCATGTCGCTCTCCGAGGAGATCGTCGTCCTCTTTGCCGGGTCGAAAGGCTTCCTGGACAAGCTCCCCATCGAAAGGATCAAGGCCTACGAGCCCGAAGTCCTCAACTTCGTGAAGAGCAAGTACCCCGAGATCATGACGGAGATCGAAGACAAGAAGGTCATCAGCCCCGATCTCGAGAAGAAGATGAAAGACGCCCTCACCGAGTTCGACGCGATCTTCGTGGCGGGCTGATCTTGCATGTCTGCATGACACCCATGTCGGGCCCCGGCGGCGCCTCGCCTGCCGGCGCCGGCTCAAGCCGGGTGACGGAAACGTACGGGAAGAGAGATAGAGAATGGCACTGAGAGACATCAAGCGACAGATCACCGCGGTTGGCAAGACCAAGCAGATCACCCGGGCCATGAACATGGTCGCGGCCTCGAAGCTCAAAGCCGCCCAGATGCGGATGGAAAACTTCAGGCCCTACGCAATCAAGTTCATGGACGTGCTGAGCAGCCTGGCCCTGCGCGTGGACACGAGGGCTCACGGCCTTCTGGCCGTGAGGGATCCCAGGCGAATCCGGGTCATCCTCATGACCTCCGACAGGGGGCTTTGCGGGAGCTTCAACACGAACCTGATCAAGATGGCCGAGCAGTTCATGGCTGCCAAGGCGAAGGAAGGAAAAGAAGTATCGCTCATCCCCGTGGGTCGCAAGGCCCGCGACTACTTCCGCAAAAAGACGAAGATCGTCCATGCCCACGCCGACGTCTTGAAGAAGTTCGACATGAACCTCTCCATCGCCGTCGGGGAGGATGCGATTCCGGCCTTCGTGGCCGAGGAGTACGACGAGCTGTACCTGATCTACAGCGAGTTCCGTAACGTCGGCATCCAGAAGCCCAAGACCGTGAGGCTCCTGCCCCTGCCTTCCATCGGGGGCGAGGACGTGGACATCGACAAGCGCATCGACTACATCTACGAGCCCTCCGACGAGGTTTTGCTCGACCAGCTGCTCCCGATGTACCTGCGCGTTCTCATATACCGCGCCCTGCTCGAGACCTCGGCCGGCGAGCACGGCGCCCGCATGGTGTCCATGGACAACGCCACGACCAACTGCGAGGATATGGTCCGCTCCCTCAGCCTGAAATACAACAAGGCGAGGCAGCAGGCCATCACGATGGAGCTCATGGACATCGTGGGCGGTACCGAGGCCCTCAAGTCAGGCTGATAAACCGGCCGGGCCCCCCTGCGGGGCGCTCCGGCCCTGAATGAACCTAGAAGGAAAACACTTTTCACAGGAGAGAGTTATGAATATCGGAACCGTTGTACAGGTCATCGGGCCTGTTGTCGACGTGGAGTTCGGAGAGGGCAAACTTCCCACCATCCTTACCGCCCTCACCATCACGAACAAGGCCATTGATGACAACGAGGACAACCTCGTCATCGAGGTGGCCCAGCACCTGGGTGACAACGTGGTGCGCTGCATCGCCATGGACATCACCGACGGCCTCGTGCGCGGCATGCCGGTGAAGGACACAGGCGCCCCGATCATGGTTCCCGTCGGCGAGGCGGGCCTCGGGCGCATCATCAACGTCGTCGGACGGCCCGTGGACGGGCTCGGACCCATCGTGACGGACAAGAGGATGCCCCTGCACAGGTCGGCCCCCGCGTTCACCGAGCAGGACACGTCGGTCCACGTCCTCGAGACGGGCGTCAAGGTCATCGACCTGCTGGTTCCCTTCCCCCGCGGAGGCAAGATGGGCATGTTCGGCGGCGCCGGCGTCGGCAAGACCGTCGTCATGATGGAGATGATCCACAACATCGCCATGCACCACGGCGGCATCTCCGTGTTCGCCGGCGTGGGCGAGCGCACCCGTGAAGGAAACGACCTCTACCTGGAAATGAAGCAATCCGGCGTTATCTCGAAAGCCGCCCTGATCTACGGCCAGATGACGGAGCCCCCGGGAGCGCGCTCCCGCGTGGCCCTCACGGCCCTGGCAGCCGCCGAGTACTTCCGCGATGTGGAAGGGCAGGACGTGCTTCTCTTCGTCGACAACATCTTCCGGTTCACCCAGGCCGGCTCCGAGGTCTCGGCGCTCCTGGGCCGCATGCCCTCCGCCGTCGGTTACCAGCCCACGCTGGCCACGGACCTGGGCGCCCTGCAGGAGCGGATCACCTCGACGGACAAGGGGTCCATCACGGCCGTGCAGTGCGTTTACGTTCCCGCCGACGACTTGACGGACCCGGCCCCGGCCACGACATTCGCCCACCTCGACGGGACGGTCGTTCTCTCCCGGCCCATCGCCGAGCTGGGGATCTACCCCGCCGTGGACCCGCTCGACTCCACCTCGCGCATCCTCGACCCCAACGTCATCGGCGAGGATCATTACCTGGTGTCCCGCAGCGTCCAGCTGATCCTGCAGCGCTACAAGGACCTCCAGGACATCATCGCCATCCTCGGCATGGACGAGCTCTCCGAAGAAGACAAACTGACGGTCGGCCGCGCCCGCAAGATCCAGCGCTTCCTGTCCCAGCCCTTCTTCGTCGCGGCCCAGTTCACGGGCACCGAAGGCAAGTTCGTGACCGTGAAAGACACGGTGCGCGGGTTCAAGGAAATCCTCGATGGAAAACACGATGAGCTGCCCGAGCAGGCTTTCTACATGGTGGGCGGTATCGAGGAAGCCGTTGAAAAGGCCAGGAGGCTGGCCGAATAACCGGGCCGGAGGAGATTCGAATGGCAGAGGAACTCTTGCTGGAAATCGTGACCCCGGAGAAACTGGCCTTCAGCGGCTCGATCGATGAAGTGACCTGCCCCGGGAGCGAAGGGGAATTCGGCGTCCTGAGGGGCCATGCGTCGTTGCTTTCGGCCATCAAGTTCGGGGAGTTGAGCTACCTGAAGGACGGAAAGCGAACAAGCTACGCCGTCAACACGGGCTATGCCGAGGTGACGGGAAGCAAGGTGACGGTGCTCGTCGAGACGGCAGAGCGTGCCGATCAGATCGACGTGGACCGCGCCAGGCGGTCCAAGGAAGCCTCCGAGCAGAAGATGGCGAAGTTCGCCAAGGAGGACCCGGAATTCGAGAAGGCCAAGATCGCCCTCGAACGGGCCGAGCTCCGGATCAAGATCGCCGGTCAGCACTAACCGCTTTCGAAAAATCAAATATCGGGGCCGGGAAATCATCCCGGCCCCGTTATTTTGTTGACTTCGCGTTTATTATAGTAATTTAGCGCAAGAGCGATCTGGCAAAGCGGTACGCAAGGGCCTTTTTTGACATCGCCGTCGAGGAAGGGAAAATCGAGGACTACGGCAGGGAGCTGGACGCTTTCGCGTCCCTCATCGTGCAGAACAAGGCTCTGCAGGAGTTTCTTGCCAACCCGATCTTCGAGCTGAAGTCCAAGAAGAACGTCATCGAGGAGCTCCTGGGCCGCACCCGGATCTCCGGCCGAACGGCCAACTTCCTGAGGCTCCTGGTGGACAAGCAGAGGATCAACCTGCTCGGGGAGGTCGAGAACGCATACAGGGAGTTCATGGACAAGTCCCTGAAAAAGGTCCGCGTTTCCGTGAAGACCCCTTACCCGCTCAATTCCGAGCTGGAGGGGGCCCTCAAGCAGCGGGTGGCCGAGATGACGGGCAAGGAAGTGGAAATGACCGTCGAGGACGATGCCTCGCTCATCGGCGGGCTGATCGTCCGGGTAGGGGACACCATGTACGACGGGAGCATCAAAACACAACTGGAAAATATGAGGAAGCTCTTAGGAGAGGAGAGATAGGAGAATGGAACCGATCAGGGCAGAGGAAATCAGTCAGATCATCTCCAGTCAGATCAAGGAGTATGAGAAGAAGCTGGACATCAGCGAAACCGGAACCGTGCTGTCCGTCGGCGACGGCATCGCCCGCATCTACGGCGTCCAGAACGCCATGGCCATGGAGCTCCTCGAGTTCCCCGGCGGCATCCTGGGCATGGTGCTCAACCTCGAGCGCGACAACGTCGGTGTCGCCATTCTCGGCGAGGACACCCAGATCAAGGAAGGCGACATCGTCAAGCGCACGGGCCGCATCGCCGAGGTTCCCGTGGGCGACGCTCTCCTGGGCCGCGTCATCGACGGCACGGGAAAGCCGCTCGACGGCAAGGGCCCCATCGAGTCGAAGGAGTTCCGCCGCATCGAGATGGTCGCCCCCGGCGTGATCGCCCGCCAGCCCGTCAACCAGCCCATGTACACGGGGCTCAAGTCCATCGACGCCATGACGCCTATCGGCAGGGGGCAGCGCGAACTGATCATCGGCGACCGCCAGATCGGCAAGACCGCCATCTGCGTCGACGCCATCATCCGCCAGAAGACGGAAGGCGTGAAGTGCATCTACGTCGCCATCGGGCAGAAGAAATCCACCGTGGCCCAGGTCGTGGAAGCCCTGAGACGAAACGGCGCCATGGACTACACCGTCGTCGTCGCCGCCTGTGCGAGCGACCCCGCCACCCTGCAGTACGTCGCCGCCTACTGCGGCTGCTCGATCGGAGAATACTGGCGCGACCGGGGCCAGTCAGCCCTCATCATCTACGACGACCTCTCCAAGCAGGCTGTGGCCTACCGGCAGATTTCTCTGCTGCTCAGGCGGCCCCCCGGACGCGAGGCCTTCCCCGGCGACATCTTCTACAACCACTCCCGGCTTCTCGAGCGCGCCGCGCGCGTCAGCGAGGAGTACGGCAAGGGCGGGTCGCTCACGGCCCTGCCCGTCATCGAGACGCAGGCCGGCGACGTTTCGGCCTACATCCCCACAAACGTTATTTCGATCACCGACGGCCAGGTCTACCTGGAGCCCAACCTCTTCTACTCGGGCGTCCGGCCCGCCATCAACGTCGGTCTCTCCGTGTCCCGCGTCGGCGGCGCCGCCCAGGTGAAGGCCATGAAGCAGGTGGCCGGAACCCTGAAGCTCGACCTCGCCCAGTACCGCGAGATGGCCGCCTTCGCGCAGTTCGGAAGCGACCTCGACAAGGCGACCCAGGCCCAGCTCGAACGCGGCGTGCGGCTCGTGGAGCTCCTCAAGCAGCCCCAGTACAAGCCCATGTCGCTCTCCGAGGAGATCGTCGTCCTCTTTGCCGGGTCGAAAGGCTTCCTGGACAAGCTCCCCATCGAAAGGATCAAGGCCTACGAGCCCGAAGTCCTCAACTTCGTGAAGAGCAAGTACCCCGAGATCATGACGGAGATTGAAGACAAGAAGGTCATCAGCCCCGATCTCGAGAAGAAGATGAAAGACGCCCTCACCGAGTTCGACGCGATCTTCGTGGCGGGCTGATCTTGCATGTCTGCATGACACCCATGTCGGGCTTCGGCGGCGCCTCGCCTGCCGGCGCCCGGCTCAAGCTGGGTGACGGAAACGTACGGGAAGAGAGATAGAGAATGGCACTGAGAGACATCAAGCGACAGATCACCGCGGTTGGCAAGACCAAGCAGATCACCCGGGCCATGAACATGGTCGCGGCCTCGAAGCTCAAAAACGCCCAGATGCGGATGGAAAACTTCAGGCCCTACGCGATCAAGTTCATGGACGTGCTGAGCAGCCTGGCCCTGCGCGTGGACACGAGGGCTCACGCCCTTCTGGCCGTGAGGGACCCCCGGCGGATCCGGGTCATCCTCATGACCTCCGACAGGGGGCTCTGCGGGAGCTTCAACACGAACCTGATCAAGATGGCCGAGCAGTTCATGGCGGCCAAGGTAAAGGAAGGCAAGGAGGTATCGCTCATCCCCGTGGGTCGCAAGGGCCGCGACTACTTCCGCAAAAAGGCGAAGATCGTCCATGCCCACGCCGACGTCTTGAAGAAATTCGACATGAACCTCTCCATCGCCGTCGGGGAGGATGCGATTCCGGCCTTTGCAGCGGAGGAGTACGACGAGCTGTACCTGATCTACAGCGAGTTCCGTAACGTCGGCATCCAGAAGCCCAAGACCGTGAGGCTCCTGCCCCTGCCTTCCATCGGGGGCGAGGACGTGGACATCGACAAGCGGATCGACTACATCTACGAGCCCTCCGACGAGGTTCTGCTCGACCAGCTGCTCCCGATGTACCTGCGCGTCCTCATCTACCGTGCCCTGCTCGAGACCTCGGCCGGCGAGCACGGCGCCCGCATGGTGTCCATGGACAACGCCACGACCAACTGCGAGGAGATGGTCCGCTCCCTGAGCCTGAAATACAACAAGGCGAGGCAGCAGGCCATCACGATGGAGCTCATGGACATCGTGGGCGGCACCGAGGCCCTCAAGGCAGGCTGATAAACCGGACGGGGCCCCTGCGGGTCGCTCTGTTCCTGAATGAACCCGGAAGGAAAACACTTTTCACAGGAGAGAGTTATGAATATCGGAACCGTTGTACAGGTCATCGGGCCTGTTGTCGACGTGGAGTTCGCCGAAGGGAAACTTCCCACCATCCTCACGGCCCTCGCCATCACGAATGCGGCCATTGACGCCACCGAGGACAACCTCGTCATCGAAGTGGCCCAGCACCTGGGCGACAACGTGGTGCGCTGCATCGCCATGGACATCACCGACGGCCTGGTGCGCGGCATGCCGGTGAAGGACACGGGCGCCCCGATCATGGTTCCCGTCGGCGAGGCGGGCCTCGGGCGCATCATCAACGTCGTTGGACGGCCCGTGGACGGCCTGGGACCCATCGTGACGGACAAGAAGATGCCCATTCACCGACTGGCCCCCTTGTTTACCGAGCAGGACACGTCGGTCCACGTCCTCGAGACGGGCGTCAAGGTCATCGACCTGCTGGTTCCCTTCCCCCGCGGAGGCAAGATGGGCATGTTCGGCGGCGCCGGCGTCGGCAAGACCGTCGTCATGATGGAGATGATCCACAACATCGCCATGCACCACGGCGGCATCTCCGTGTTCGCCGGCGTAGGCGAGCGCACCCGTGAAGGAAACGACCTCTACCTGGAAATGAAGCAGTCCGGCGTTATCTCGAAAGCCGCCCTGATCTACGGCCAGATGACGGAGCCCCCGGGAGCGCGCTCCCGCGTGGCCCTCACGGCCCTGGCAGCCGCCGAGTACTTCCGCGATGTGGAAGGTCAGGACGTTCTTCTCTTCGTCGACAACATCTTCCGGTTCACCCAGGCCGGCTCCGAGGTCTCGGCGCTCCTGGGCCGCATGCCCTCCGCCGTCGGTTACCAGCCCACGCTGGCCACGGACCTGGGCGCCCTGCAGGAGCGGATCACCTCGACGGACAAGGGCTCCATCACGGCCGTGCAGTGCGTCTACGTTCCCGCCGACGATCTCACCGACCCGGCCCCGGCCACGACATTCGCCCACCTCGACGGGACGGTCGTTCTCTCCCGGCCCATCGCCGAGTTGGGGATCTACCCTGCCGTGGACCCGCTCGACTCCACCTCGCGCATTCTCGACCCCAACGTCATCGGCGAGGAGCACTACCTGGTGTCCCGCAGCGTCCAGCTGATCCTGCAGCGCTACAAGGACCTCCAGGACATCATCGCCATCCTCGGCATGGACGAGCTCTCCGAGGAAGACAAGCTGACGGTCGGCCGCGCCCGCAAGATCCAGCGCTTCCTGTCCCAGCCCTTCTTCGTCGCGGCCCAGTTTACGGGCACCGAAGGCAAGTTCGTGACCGTGAAAGACACGGTGCGCGGGTTCAAGGAGATCCTCGATGGGAAACACGACGAGCTGCCCGAGCAGGCCTTCTACATGGTGGGCGGCATCGAGGAAGCCGTTGAAAAGGCCAGGAGGCTGGCCGAATAACCGGGCCGGAGGAGAATCGAATGGCAGAGGAACTCTTGCTGGAAATCGTGACCCCGGAGAAGCTGGCCTTCAGCGGCACGATCGATGAAGTGACCTGTCCCGGGAGCGAAGGGGAATTCGGCGTCCTGAGGGGCCATGCGTCCCTGCTTTCGGCCATCAAGTTCGGGGAACTGAGCTACGTGAAAGACGGGAAGCGGACAAGCTATGCCGTCAACACGGGGTACGCCGAGGTGACGGGCAGCAAGGTGACGGTGCTCGTCGAGACGGCCGAGCGCGCCGATCAGATCGACGTGGAACGGGCCAAAAAGGCAAAGGAAACCGCCGAGCAGAAACTGGCGAAGTTTGCCAAGGAAGACCCGGAGTTCGAGAGGGCCAAGGTCGCCCTCGAACGGGCGGAGTCGCGGCTCAAGATCGCCGGGCAGCACTAACCGCTTTCTGAAAATCAAAAATCGGGGCCGGGAAATCATCCCGGCCCCTTTGTTTTGTTGACTTGACGAATTTATTGTAGTAATTTTCTGCCCTTATGAGGTTCTAAGATCCTGTCGGGGCGCAGGAAGCGTTGCTCCCGGTGCGGTGCCGGGAGTCGATCCGCCCCTCGTTTGTACGTTTCGAAGATCCCCGGTCGTTGATGGTACCGGTAGTGAGCGTCACCATGGCGAAGATTGCCACCTTTCTGATCATGGCCGTTGTCTGGGTCATCCTCTCCGGGATGCTCGACCCCTTCCACCTGACCCTTGGCGTCATCTGCTGCGGGCTGGTGGCGCACTTCAGCCACGGGCTGCTGTTCTGGGGCGGCGATGCGAAATCCTGGCTGCGCGGCTTTGTGCGCTGGATCCTTTACATTCCCAGCCTGTTCTGGGAAATCATCCTGGCCAACATCCACGTCATCCGCGTGGTGCTTCATCCCCGCATGCTGGAGATCATCGACCCGCAGAGTCATCCGTTTCCGGACGGTCCTCAAGCGGCCGATCTCCAAGGTCACCCTGGCCCAGTCCATCACGCTGACCCCCGGCACGATCACCGTGGACATCCGCGATGACGAGTTCGTCGTGCACGCGCTGGACCGCACCGTTGCGGAGGGTTGCCCGGGCGCGATGGAGGAGCGCATCCGCAAGGCCCTGGAGGCAGGACCGGTGATGCAGTCGTTTATGCTCACAGGGGCCGTGGCCATCGTCCTGCTGATCTTCCCGACCCTCTATCGCATGATCGCCGGGCCGTCGGTCTTCGACCGGATCATCGGCGGCAACATGATCGGAACCAAGGCGACGGTTCTGCTCCTGTTCATCGGCGTCCTGTTCAAGAACGTGAGCATGTTCGTGGACATCTCGCTCGCCTATGCCCTGCTGAACTTCATCGGGACCCTGGCGGCGGCGAAATACTTTCAGCACCGGCCGTCCGGGACATCCGGCGGCGCGGGCTCCGCGAACGAGGAGGCCCGTCCATGATCAACATCCTGACGGCGGTTCTGATCGCAACGGGGATTCTCGTCCTGGCCTTCGGCGTCATCGGCATCCTTCGCCTTCCCGATTTCTACACGCGGATGCACGCGGCGGGGAAGACCGATTCGCTGGGAGCGGTGCTGGTGGTGGTCGGCTTCGCCCTGTACAACGCGCAGAGCCTCGGCTTTCGCCGGACCTCCTGGTCAGCCTGAAGATCCTGTTCATCGCCGTGTTCATCTTCGTCGCGAGCCCGACTGCGACGCACGCCATCATGCAGACGGCCATTGCCCTGGGGGTCGAGCCCTGGCGCAGGAAGGAGGAGGGAAAATGATCTGGCAGATCGACCTGCTGCTTCTGACCCTGGTGGTCATCTGCGGGGTCACGACCATCGTCCTGAAGGATCTGCTTGCCGCAACGCTGGTCTTCAGCGTGTACAGCTTCCTGATGTGCCTGCTCTGGGCGGAGATGGGGGCCGTGGACGTGGCGTTCACGGAAGCCACCGTCGGCGCCGGGGTCAGCACGATGCTGTTCATCGCGACGATCCTGCGCACCACAAGGAGGAGCAAGGATTGAAACGGATCGCCCTCATCTCCACGCTGCTCGCCGGCGCCCTGCTGATCTGGGGCACGCGCGATTTCCCTCCCTGGGGGGACCCCAACGCCCCGGCATCCCGCCACGTCTCGCCGACCTACATCGAGCGGACGGTGGAGGAGACGCAGCATCCCCAATGCCGTGACCTCCGTGCTGGGGGATTACCGGGGCTACGACACGATGTTCGAGACCGTCGTCATTTTCTGCGCCGGCATCGTGGTCATCAGCGTCCTGAGGAGGCCCGACGCATGAAAAAGGATTACTCCCTGCCGCAGGACCGCCCGATCGGACCGAGCCTCATCATCGAGATGGGGGTGCGGGTCATGATCCCCTTCATCCAGCTCTTCGGCCTGTACGTGATCGCCCACGGGCACGTACAGCCCCGGGGGAGGGTTCCAGGGCGGGGTGGTGCTGGGGGCGTCGTTCATCCTGATGGCGATCGCCTTCGATCTGAAGACCTCGCTGCGCTTCTTCAGCCTCCGGGCCAATGCCGTCATGGCGTCCTCCGGCGTGTTCATCTACACCGGCACGGGCGTGCTGTGCGCCCTGCTCGGCGGGCTCTTCCTCGACTACAGCGCCATGGACGTCCATCTGGCGCTCGGGCCGGTCGAGTGGCGCTCCATGGGGGTGTTCATCGTCGAACTCGGCGTGGGCCTGGCGGTCACGAGCATCATGGCGTCGCTGTTCTGGGATCTTTCCTCGGGCGGGGACATGGACAAGGGGCTCTGAGATGGAAGCGATCCTGTCGGAAATCATCGCCAAGTACAACTACTGGATCTACGTCGTGCTGATGATGATCGGCTTCTACGCGATGATCGGCAAGAACAACCTCGTGAAGAAACTGCTCGGGATGAACATCTTCCAGACCGCCATCATCCTCATGTTCATCTCCTCGGGCGTGAAGAAAGGCGGCCTGATCCCGATCATCGACAAGCAGGCCGCCCTGGAGCACGGCGTCAACTCGGCGCTGATCAACAACCCGGTGCCCCACGTCCTGATGCTGACGGCCATCGTGGTCTCCGTCAGCGTCACCGGGGTCGCGCTGGCGCTCATGCAGCGGATCTACCGGCGCTACGGCACGCTGGAAGAGGACGAAATCCTGGAGAAGATCGACCGGTGAACCCCACCAACCTGCACATGTACGCCCTTGCCGCCCCCCTGATCGGGGCCTTCGCGGTCATGGTCGCGGGGCGGTATTCCAGGCGGGCCGTGGCCCCCCTGGTGCTGGGCGTGCTGTCCTTCTCGTTTGCGGCGGCCCTCACCGTCTTTCTGCAGGTGCTGAGCGGCGGCGGGTTCCGCTACGTCGTCGGCAACTGGCTCGCCCCCTACGGGATCGAGCTGTCCGTCGATCACCTGGGTTCCCTCATGCAGGTGCTGGTTTCCGGTGTGGCCCTGACGGCCAGCATCTCCGCGGTGAAGAGCGTGGCGAAGGACCTGGAAGACCGCCAGCACCTGTTCTTCACCCTGTACCTGATCCTCATCGCGGGCCTGCACGGGCTGGTGCTGACGGCCGACGCCTTCAACGTCTACGTGCTGCTGGAGATCGCCTCGATCACGGCCTACGGGCTCATCGCCCTGGGCAAGGGGCGCGCCGTCGTCTCGAGCTTCAACTACGTCATCATGGGGTCCACCGGCGCCTGCTTCTACCTGCTGGGCATCGGCTACCTCTACATCCTCACGGGCACGCTGAACATGGCCGATCTGGCGCGGATCATCCCGACCCTCGAGAGCGGGCCGGCCCTGGCCACGGCCTTCTCGTTCTGCATCGTCGGCCTGTGGATCAAGATGGCCTTTTTCCCGCTGCACGTCTGGCTGCCCAACGCCTACTCCGACATGCCCGACGGCGCCGCGGTGCTGGTCGCGCCGCTCATGACCAAGGTCACGATCTACCTGATGATCCGGTTCATGTTCTCGATCTTTTCCCCCGCCTACGAGTTCATCCAGCACGCGGGGGTGCAGCAGATCGTCGTGGGGGTGGCGGCCGTGGGCATCGTCTGCGCCTCGGCCATGGCCCTCGCCCAGAAGAACCTGCGGCGGATGCTGACGTACCTCATCGTCGCCGAGGTCGGCTACATGGTCGGCGGCGTGTGGCTGGCCAATGCGCAGGGCATGACCGGGGCGATCCTCCACATCGTCAACGACGCGCTGATGACCCTCTGCCTGTTCCTGGCCGTCTCGGCGATCGCCTATCGTGCCGGAGGCGCTCGATTTTGAACGATCTCCGGGGGCTTTTCCGGCGCATGCCCGTGACCATGGCGGCCTTGATCGTCGCGGCCCTGTCCATGATCGGCGTGCCGCCGACCTGCGGGTTCTTCAGCAAGTGGTACCTGCTCCTCGGCGGCATCGAGGCCGGGCAGTGGCTCTACGTCGGCGCGCTGATCTTCAGCAGCCTGGTGAATGCCGTCCTGTTCTTCCGGGTGATCGAGATCGCCTACTTCCGGACGCCGCGAGCGGGGCAGCCGGTCGAGGGCCACGAGGCCGTGCAGGTCCGGGAGGCGCCGGCGGCGATGCTGCAGCCGCTCGTGCTGGCCGCCGCGGCGCTGATCGGGGTCGGCCTGGCGACCGGGCCGCTCGTGCAGCACGTGATCCGCTTCGCCGTGCCCGGCGGGTTCTGATGGAGCGGGCATCCGGTGATTTGAAAAGCGGGCCCTCTGGGGATGTCGATCTGAAATGAATCTATGAACCTTCATACTGGCCGCTCGCGGCGGTCCTGATTTCCCTGCTCGGGACGGTGCCGATCCTGCTGTCGGATCGACGGCCGAATCTGCGGGAAGCCTGGACGGTGCTGATCTCCCTGGGCAAGTTCGCCATCATCGCCGCCATGCTGCCCGCCGTGCTCGAGGGCGGCGGCTACCGGTTCACCCTGGCGGAGGTCCTCCCGGGGGTGGCGATCGCCCTGCGGGTGGATGCCATGGGGATGTATTTTGCCCTGGTCGCGTCCTTTCTCTGGATCCTGACCTCGATCTACTCGATCGGGTACATGCGCGCCCTGGACGAGCATGACCAGACGCGCTACTATGCCTCGTTCGCGGTCGCCATGTCGGCCACCATCGGTGTTGCGTTTTCCGCGAACCTGCTCACGCTGTATCTCTTCTACGAGATGCTGTCCCTGTCGACCTACCCGCTGGTGACGCACAAGCAGGACGCCGAGGCGCGCTCCGCAGGCCGGAAGTACCTGACGTACCTGCTCGGCACGTCCGTCGCCTTCACCCTGCCGGCGATGATCCTGATCTACACGCTGACGGGCACGCTCGACTTCACCGCAGGCGGGATCCTGGCGGGCAAGGCCGACGCATCGACCGTGTCGCTTCTGCTGGTGCTTCTCGTGTTCGGGTTCGCCAAGGCGGCCGTCATGCCGCTGCACGGGTGGCTGCCGGCCGCGATGGTGGCCCCCACGCCGGTCAGCAGCTTTCTGCACGGCGTGGCCGTCGTCAAGGTCGGGGTCTTTTCGATCCTGCGAATGGTGTTCTTCGTCTTCGGCACGGGCCTGCTCGCCGATCTGAATCTGGGCGTGGTCCTGACCACCCTGGCCTCCGTCACGATCATCGTGGCCTCGCTGGTGGCCCTCACCCAGGACAATCTCAAGCGCCGGCTGGCCTACTCGACGATCGGGCAGCTCTCCTACATGATCCTCGGGGCGGGGATGCTGACGGCGGCCGGGATGACGGGCGGGCTTCTGCACCTGTCCATGCACGCCTTCGGCAAGATCACCCTGTTCCTCTGTGCCGGCGCGATTTACATCGCCGCCCACAAGAGCAACATCAGCGAGATGGACGGCCTCGGCCGCCGGATGCCGGTGACCTACGCGGCCTTTTTCCTGGCGTCCCTGTCGATTATCGGCATGCCGCCCCTGGGAGGCTTTCTGAGCAAGTGGAGCCTGGTGGTCGGGGCCATCGACGGCGGCCAGCTGCTGCTGGTTGCGGTGGTGCTGGTCAGCTCCCTGCTCAATGCGGCCTATTTCTTCCCGATCGTCTACCGCGGGTTCTTTGCCCGGCCCGCGGAGGGAAACGGGCCGGAGGAGGTCCGGGAAGCGCCGCTTCTGTGCCTGATCCCGCTGAGCATCACGGCGCTGTTCTGCCTGGCGCTGTTTCTCTGGCCGTCGCTGGCCCTGCAGCTGATTCAACTGGTCGTGTCACCCTGAGGGATGCAACGCGATGGAACGCATGACGAAACGAAGTCCGCAGGAAGAATTGAGGATCCTGACCCATGAACCGGTCGAGGGCTATCGCCCCGTGTTTTTCGTGCTGGTCGCCCTGGGCGTCCTCTACCTGGTCGTCGTCCTGGCCAAGACCCTGTGAAGGAGTGTGTGGTGAACAAAAACGCTGCCAACCGGGACCGAGAAACGGAGCCCCTGATCCGCCCGCGGACCCTCAAGGCGATGCTGGCGGTCTTCTTCGCCGTCCTGGGGCCCTGCTGCTCGTCGAGGGGTGGGCCCACCGGCACGTGATCTTCCCCTGGGAGGAGTGGTACGGGTTCTATGCCGTATTCGGCTTTGTCGCCTACGTCGTCCTGGTGTTCGTTGCCGCAGTACGTGCTGCGGCCGATCGTCATGCGCGACGAGGGGTATTATGATCGATAGCGCCATTCCCCCCGGACTGATCCTGATCCTGGGCGCCGCTGCCGGCGGTCCTGCTGCGCGGCCGCGCTGCGCCAGGCCTGGATGCTGCTCGCTTCCGGTGCTCAGCCTCTGCAACATGCTGGCGCTGCCGGAGGGGAATCACTTTGTCCTGCCGTTCTTTCGCCAGGAGCTGGTGCTGGCCCGCGTCGACCGGCTGAGCGTGGTTTTCGGGATCATCTTTCACCTCATCGCGTTCATCGCGAATCTCTACGCCCTGAAGGTCGATGACCGGTTCCAGAATGCGGCCGGGCTGGTCTGTGCCGGGGCCGCCATCGGCGCGGTCTTCGCCGGCGATCTGTTCACGCTGTTCGTCTTCTGGGAGATGATGACGCTCAGCGCCACGTTCCTGATCATGGCGCGGCGCACCGAAAAGTCGATGGCCGCGGGGTTCCGCTATTTCATGGTGCACGTCGTGTCGGGCCTGTGCCTGCTGGGCGGCATCCTGCTGCAGGTGCAAAGACGGGCACGGTCGCCTTCAACTATATCGGGCTGGGGACTCTCTCGTCCTGGCTATCTTCATCGGCTTCGGCGTCAACAGCGCCTGGCCGCTTCTGCATTTCTGGCTGCCCGACGCCTACCCCGAGGCCACCGTCACCGGCGCCGTGTTCCTCTCGGCCTTCACCACCAAGACGGCCGTCTACGTCCTGGCACGGGCCTATCCCGGCACCGAGGCCCTGATCTGGATCGGCGCCGCCATGACGGTCTTCCCGATTTTCTTCGCGGTGATCGAAAACGACCTGCGCCGGGTGCTGTCCTACAGCCTGATCAACCAGGTCGGGTTCATGATGGTCGGCATCGGGATCGGCACCGAGCTGTCCCTGAACGGCACCGTGGCCCACGCGTTCAGCCACATCCTGTACAAGGCGCTGCTGTTCATGTCCATGGGAGCGGTCCTGTACCGGACCGGGAAGATCAACGCGACGGATGTGGGCGGGCTGTACCGGTCGATGCCCTGGACCTGCACCTTCTGCATCGTCGGGGCGGCCTCCATCTCGGCCTTCCCGCTGTTCAGCGGGTTCGTCAGCAAATCGATGGTCATGGAGGCGGCCGCTCTCGGCGATATGCGCTGGGTCTGGTTCCTGATGCTCTTTGCCTCGGCCGGGGTGTTGCACCACGCCGGGATCAAGATCCCGTTCAGCGCGTTTTTCTCCCACGACTCGGGGATCCGCTGCAAGGAGGCGCCGCTGCCCATGCTGCTGGCGATGGGCCTGGCCGCGGCGTTCTGCATCGGGATCGGCGTCTACCCTCAGCCCCTGTACAGCCTGCTTCCTTATCCGACCGATTTCAGCCCTACACCGCCGGCCATGTGATTTCGCAGGCC
>CAWHEJ010000006.1:0-208654 GCA_963828305.1 uncultured delta proteobacterium
AGACGACGATGAGGCGGCCCTTCCAGAGCTGTCTGGCCGCTTTCAGCGTGGCCAGGATCTCCGTGGGGTGGTGGCCGTAATCGTCGACGACGGTGATGCCGTTCACCTCGCCCTTCACCTCGAGGCGGCGCTGCACGCCGTGGTATGCGGCAAGCCCGTCCCGGATCGCCGCGAAATCCAGATCCAGCTCCCGGGCCACGGCGAAGGCCGCCATGGAGTTGAGGATGTTGAACAGGCCGGGCACGTGAAGCGTGATCTCGCCCAGGCGCACCCCCTTGTGGTAGAGCGTATAGCGCGACTCGGGGCCCTCGAGGGAGATGTTTTTCGCCTGGTAGTCGGACCCGTCGGAAACCCCGTAGGTGAGCGTCCGCCGCTTGATCTGCGGGAAAATGTCCTTTACGTGCGGATCGTCGATGCACAGGATCGTCACCCCGTAGAAGGGCACGATGTTGGCGAAGCGTACGAAGGCCTCCTTGATGTCGTCGATGTCCCGGTAGTAGTCCAGGTGCTCGCGGTCGATGTTGGTGATGACGGCGATCGTGGGCGAGAGCTTCAGGAAGGATCCGTCGCTCTCGTCGGCCTCGGCCACGATGACCTCGCCGTCGCCCAGCCTCGCGTTGCTCCCGATCGACGAGAGCTTTCCGCCGATGACCATGGTGGGGTCGAGCCCCCCCTGGGCGAGAATCGTCGAGACCATGGAGGTCGTCGTCGTCTTGCCGTGCATGCCGGAGACGGCGACGGAGAACTTCATCTTGAGAAGCTCCGCCAGCATTTCCGCGCGGGGGATGACGGGGATGTTGCGCCGGTGGGCCTCCAGAACCTCGGGGTTGTCGGCCTTGACGGCCGTGGAGGTGACGACCACGTCGGCCGTCTCCAGGTTGGATTCCCGGTGGCCGTAATGGATGCGGGCCCCCATCGAGGAGAGCCGCTGCGTGGTGTCCGATTCCATCAGGTCCGAGCCGCTGATGGAGTAGCCCAGGTTGAGGAGGACCTCGGCGATCCCGCTCATCCCGATGCCGCCGATCCCCACGAAGTGGATCCGCTGGACCTTGCGCTTCATCAAGTCTCTTCTGATTCCGTTTTGCATGATCGTCTGTTCAGTCTTGTCCGTCTATTCGGTTTATTGCATCAGACGCCTTCGGCGCCTCTGACTTGCGGCCTGCGCCAGGGCGATGCATTCGTCCACGATATCCGCCGCGGCGCCTGCGTTCCCCAGGCTTGCGGCGTTCCGCTGCAGCTCCTCGATCTTCCCCGGGTCCTGTGCGAGCCGCCGGATGACCCCCGAGAGGCTTTCCCCCGTGAGGTCCCTTTCGGGGATCATCGCGGCTGCACCCCTGTTGACAAGGAGTTCGGCATTTTTCGTCTGGTGGTCGTTCACGGCAAAGGGGAAGGGGATGAAAATCGCCGCCTTGCCGCTGGCCGTGATCTCCGCGATCGACGTGGCCCCCGCCCTGCAGACAAGCAGGTCGGCCTTCCCGTAGGCTGTGGCCATGTCCGTGATAAAAGGCAGAACCTCGGCCTCCATCGCCTGATCGCGGTATCCTTTTGTCACCGACTCCAGGTCGTCCTTCCCGGTCTGGTGGATGATCCGGAGCCTTTCCTTCAACTCCCCGAGATGGGGCAGCGCCTCCAGGGCGGCCAGGTTGATCCGGTGGGCCCCCTGGCTTCCCCCGAAGATCAGGATCGTAAACGGCTCACCGGGCTTGCGCTCCCGCCTCGGCCCCCCGGCGATGGCGGCCCGGATGGGGTTTCCCGTCACGCGGACCCGGTCCGCGCGAAACCAGCGTGACGTCTCGGGGAAGCTCACGAAGATCCTGTCCGCAAATCTCCCGAGGATCTTGTTCGTCTCGCCCGGGATGGCGTTCTGCTCGGCAATGGCCGTCGGCAGGCCCATGAAGCGGGCCGCAAGAACGGCCGGTCCCGACGCGTAGCCGCCAACCCCGATCACAACGTCCGGCGCGAAGCCCCGGATGATCCGGCTGGACTGGATGAGGCTCGGCGGGATTTTCGTCAGCGCCGCCATCGACTTTGCGATGCCCCGCCCCTTGATGCCCTCGACCTCGAGTGTCGCCAGGGCAAATCCAATCTGCGGCAGCACCCGGGCCTCCAGCCCCCGATTCGTCCCGATGAAAAGAACTTCGCTTTCCCTCTCGCGCCTGCGGAACTCCTCCGCGATGGCCACTCCCGGGAAGAGGTGGCCCCCCGTTCCTCCCCCCGCGATCACGATCCTCACGTCCCGGCCCCCCTGAAGGTCGACTTCTGGTACGTCGACAGGTTCAGCAGAATCCCCACGGCGATGCAGCTCACGATGAGTGCCGTGCCCCCGTAGGACAAGAAGGGCAGGGCCATGCCCTTGGTGGGGATCAGCCCCATGACGCCTGCGATATTGATGAAGGCCTCCATCGCGAGCAGGATCGTGATCCCCGATGCCAGCAGGCTCCCGAAGGTGTCCTGGACCCGGAAGGCGATCACGAATCCCCTGAAGATCAGAAGCCCGAAGAGCACGATGACCGTGCAGATCCCGATGAAACCGCTCTCCTCGGCGATGATGGAGAGGATAAAGTCCGTGTGCGGCTCGGGCAGGTAGAAGAGCTTCTGCATCCCGTCGCCCAGCCCTACGCCGAAGGGTCCTCCCGACCCGAAGGACAGGAAGGACTGGATGATCTGGAACCCCTTGTGCTGGGGGTCCTTCCAGGGGTCCATGAAGGTGTTCCATCGATCCATGCGGTATCCCTTCATCATGACGAGGGTCACCGCCACGGGGATGAGCGCCAGCATCGATCCGGCGAGATAACGGAACCGGACCCCTGCGATGTAGAGGACCGACAGGGCCACGGCCACGATCAGCACGGCCGAGCCGAAGTCGGGCTGCTTCATGATCAGCGCCACGGGCACCATCACGATGGCCAGCGGCAGGAGAAACCCCTTCAGGAATTCCTGGAGGTGGGCCGACTTGCGCGTCAGGTAGTGGGCGAGGAAGACGACGACGAGGAGCTTCACGAGTTCGGCGACCTGGAAGGTGAAAAACCCGAGGTTGAGCCAGCGCCGCGCGCCGCCCTTCGTGACGCCGATGCCGGGCAGGAAGATCGCAACCAGCAGGACAAGCGATACCCCCAGGCCCGCGTAGGCCACCCCGCGCAGCCACGAGTAGGGCATCTTCATGAGACCGATCATGGCCGCAAGCCCCACGACGAGGAAGAAAAGCTGCTTCTTGAGGAAGAAGTACCCGTCGCCGTATTTCTGCAGGGCGAGCATGTAGCTCGAGCTGTAGATCATCACGGTGCCGAAGGCGATGAGCACCAGCACGATGAAAAACAGGATGAAGTCGGGTCGTTTTCCCCTTGCAGGTGTCTCGGCCATGGGAGTCGCTCAATTCCTCTGCGTTGCGCTCTTGCGGTCTTTGAGCCCGCTTACGGTTTCATTGAACACATCGCCCCGATGGGCGTAGCTGCGAAACTCGTCGAAGCTCGCGCATCCCGGCGAAAGCAGCACCACGTCGCCCGGGACGGCATCGTGCGTAGGCGACTGGACGGCGTCTCTCATCGTCGGCTGACCGTCTCCGTTTTCACGATGCCGCCGATCTTTTCGCCGATTCGATCGCGGGCCTCGCCGAAGAGGATCATCTCCTTGACGTGCCGGCGGATGAGCGGCTCGAGGGTCTCGAAGTCCCCGTTCTTGTCGCGGCCGCCCAGCAGCAGCATGACGGGCGCCTCGAAGGCCTCCAGGGCCCTCACCACGGCGCTCACGTTTGTCCCTTTCGAGTCGTTGTAGAAGGCCACCCCGCCTTTCTCGCCGGCAAACTCGATGCGGTGGGCAAGCCCCGTGAAACTTCCCAGGGCCTCGACGATGGCGCCGGGCGTGCAGCCGGCGTATCGGGCCGCCATGACGGCGGCCATGACGTTTTCCACGTTGTGCCGCCCGGGGATCCGGATCATGGATGCCGGATAGGCCTCGATCTCCCTGCCGCCGGCCCGGTACTCCAGCTTGCTTCCCGCAAGGCTCATGCCCTCGGCAGGCACGGACTTCGTGCTGAAAAAGGCCACCCGCGCCCTGAGCCGCGCGGCCAGGGCCGCCGACTCCGCCTCGTCGGCGTTGAGCACGGCGAGATCGCCCGGTTGCTGGTTTGCGAAGATCCGTTCCTTGGCCCGGCGGTACTCCGCGTAATCGGCATGGTAGTCCAGGTGGTCGGGGGCCACGTTGAGAAGCACCGCCACACGCGCCCGGAAGGTCTCGATGCGTTGAAGCTGGAAGCTGCTCATCTCGACGACGGCCCACTCGTCCTGTTGGGGTCCGCCGACATAACCGATCAGCGGGCTTCCGATGTTGCCGCCGACGAAGGCCTTCTTTCCCGTCTTCTCGAGGATGTGGCCGATGAGGGTTGTCACCGTCGTCTTTCCGTTCGTTCCCGTGATGGCGATGACGGGCACCCGGAGAAACCGGAAGGCCAGCTCGACCTCGCTCACCACCGGGATGCCCCGTTTTTCCGCTTCACGCAGCAGCGGGTTGTAAGGCGGCACCCCGGGCGAGGGGACGATCAGATCCATGCCGTCGACGATCGCCGGGTCGGCACCCCCCGCAAGGATGCGAAGCGACAGACCCGCCAGGGCCCCGAGGGCCTCTTGCAGCTCCGTCTGCGGCTTCTCGTCGGTGACGGTCACGACGGCGCCCCTTGCGGCTGCAAACCGGGCCGTGGCGATCCCGGTCTTGCCGAGGCCGATGACGAGAATCTTTTTATCCGTGAGCTCCAATGTCCTCTGTCACCTCAGCTTCAGGGTACTGATGGCCACGAGGGCCAGGATGATCGAAATGATCCAGAACCGCACGATCACCTTCGGCTCCGCCCACCCCTTGAGCTCGAAGTGATGGTGGATGGGGGCCATGCGGAAGATGCGCTTGCCGTTCGAGACCTTGAACCAGCCCACCTGGAAGATGACCGAGACGGTTTCCAGCACGAAAATCCCGCCCACGATGGCAAGCAGCAGTTCCTGTTTCGTCACGATGGCCAGGGTGCCCAGGGCCCCGCCCAGGGAAAGCGACCCCACGTCGCCCATGAAGATCTGCGCCGGGTAGGTGTTGTACCAGAGAAAGCCCAGGCAGGCCCCCACCATGGCCCCGCAGAAGACGGACAGCTCGCCCGTCCCCGGCACGTAGGGAATCTGGAGATATCCGGAGATCCTTGCGTTGCCGGCGAAGTAGGCAAGGAGCAGGTACGTCACAAAGCAGATCAGCGCGGGCCCGATGGCCAGTCCGTCGAGCCCGTCGGTGAGGTTCACGGCATTGGCCGCCCCCACGATCACGAAGACCGTAAAGAGGACATACCCCCAGCCCAGATCGGGCAGCATGGTCTTGAAGAAGGGAATCGTGATCGCCTCGCTGAAATTCGGTTTGAGGTAGAGGGCGACGCCGATGAACAAGGCGATTGCAATCTCGAAAAAAAGCCGCGTGCGTTTGGAGATCCCCTTGCTGTTTTGTTTCGTGAGCTTGTTGAAATCGTCGACGAACCCGATGATGCCGAAGCCGACGGTGACCAGGATGAGCATCCACACGAAGTCGTTGGTCAGGTTTGCCCACAGGAGCGTCGAGACCACCACGGAAAAGATGATCATGATGCCGCCCATGGTCGGCGTGCCCGACTTTGCGAGGTGCGTGCCGGGCCCGTCTTCGCGGATGTTCTGCCCGATCTGCAGAGACTCGAGCTTGCGGATGAGCCAGGGCCCGAAGACGAAGCAGATCGCAAGTGCCGTAATGGCGGCGTAGATCGTCCGGAACGTGATGTAGCGGAACACGTTGAAGTACGAGATGTACTCATTTAATGGATATAACAGGTGATAGATCAACTCGGCGGACCTCCTAAATACAAAACCCCAACCCGAAATACAAGCAGTTGGGGATACGTCGGGGTCAAGCCCCTACAGATTGAGGTCGTATCCCTATCACAGGTCCTTTTCACTTTGCAACCCCGATTGCGCCGAGAATCGCCTGAACGATCTCTTCCATCTTCATTTTCCGCGAGCCCTTGACGAGGACCCAGTCCCCCGGCTTGAGGCAGGCCTTCAGGTGGGCCACCGTCTCCTCCGTGTTCAGGTCGACAAGCACCTGGTCGCTCTTCATCCCGCGCTTCATGGCGCCTTTTGCGGTCGCCCGGGCGAAATCCCCCCGGAGATAGGCCTTGCTGACCCCCGTGTCGGCCAGGTTGCGCCCGATTTCCTCGTGGTACTTCTCCGCCTCGCCGCCCAGCTCGAGCATGTCCCCCAGGATCGCGGTGCTCCGGCACTCCCCCTTGAGCCCCTGCAGCGTCTTGAGGGCCACGGCCACCGAGGCGGGATTCGCGTTGTAGGTGTCGTCGATGAGGGTTCCCCCGTTTTTCAAGCGGTACACCTCCATGCGTCCCCCCACGGGCCTGAAGGCCATGAGCCCCTGGCAGATGGCGTCGAAGGAAAGCCCAGCGGCACTCGAAGCCGCCGCCGCGGCCAGGGCGTTAGAGACATTGTGAAACCCGAGGACCGGAAGCAGAATCTCCCGCGAGGCCCCGTCCATGAGGAGCTTGAAGATCGTGCCCTTCTCTCCCTCGTGGGCGATGCGCGATGCCGTCACGTCGGCATCGACCTGGATTGCGAAGGTGATCTTCTTCCCTTTCCATTTTTGCGCCCACGGGGCCAGGGCCTCGTCGTCGAGGTTGATGACGGCCGTGCCCTTGTCGTTCATGACGCGGAACAGATCGCCCTTCTCCTTCCGGATCGTCTCGAGGGACTTGAGACCCTCCAGGTGAGCGGGCCCCACGTTGGTGATGACGCCCACCGTGGGCCCGGCGATTTCGGAGAGGCGGGCAATCTCGCCCCGCCGGTTGGTCCCCATCTCGAGGACGGCGACCTCGTGGGCCTCGTTGAGCTGAAAGAGGGTCATCGGGAGTCCCACGAGGTTGTTGAGGTTTCCCTCGTTTTTCAGCAGCTGCTTTTCCCGCCCCATGATGGCGGCCGCCATTTCCTTCGTCGTCGTCTTTCCCGAGCTTCCCGTGATGGCCACAACGGGGATCGAGAACCGGGCGCGCCAGTACCGGGCCAGATCGCCCAGGGCCGTGAGCGTGTCCTCAACGGAAATGACCGCAATGTCGCCGGCGATCTTTTCCAGGAGGCTCTCCCTGCCCCGCTGGACGAGGATCCCGGCGGCCCCGGAGCCCGCGGCTTGCCCGATGTAGTCGTGGCCGTCGAAGCGCGCACCTGCCAGCGGCACGAAGAGACTTGCAGGGGCGATCGTCCGCGTATCCGTCGAGACCCCGTCGAAGAGGACGGAGCGGCCGGGCCGGACGAGGCTGCCCCCCGTGGCCTTCAGCACGTCGTCCGTCGAGAATCGGGGAGTCGAGATCTTTTTCACCGTGTGCTCCCTCGCTTGCTGTCCAGGGCCTCGCGGGCCACCGTCCGGTCGTCGAAGGGGATCGTTTTTATTCCGATGATCTGGTAGTCCTCGTGACCCTTGCCGGCGATGAGGACGATATCTTGCGGGTTCGCCAGGTCGATGGCGAGGCCTATGGCCTCGCGCCGGTCGGCAACCACGGTGTAGGTTTTCCCTGCGCCCGCGGCGCGAAGCTCTTCGGGGCTGATTTTTTTCATCACGTTGGCGTCAATTCCGCCCTCGATGGCGCCGATGATGGCCAGCGGCTCCTCGGTGCGGGGGTTGTCGGAGGTGACGATGACGAGGTCGCTCTCGTCGGCGGCGGCCCTGCCCATGAGGGGGCGCTTGCCCCGGTCGCGGTCGCCGCCGCAGCCGAAGACGGTGATGATCCGGCCGCTGCGGAACCGGGCGAGGTTCTGGAGCACCCGCTTCAGGGCGTCCTCCGAGTGGGCGTAATCGACGAAGACGGCGGGCTCGCCGGACTCGCTGATCTTCTCGAGGCGCCCGGGGACGGGCTTTGCGGTCTCGATTCCCCGCTGGATCGCCGAGAGCGGGATCCCCAGGTGAAAGGCCGCGGCCGTTGCGGCAAGGATGTTGTAGAGGTTGAACCTCCCGCTGAGCGGCGCCCGGAGCGGGAAGGCGCCCGCCGGGGTTTCGATCTCCGCCCGGATCTCGCCGAGGCTGAGTTCCGCCTCTTTGGCCTGGACAAAGGCGATCGAGTCGATGCCGAAGGTCGTGAGCCCCTTGGCCCCCAGCTCTTCAGCGAGCCTGCGGCCCCAGGGATCGTCGATGTTGATGATCCTTCCCTGCCTGCGGCCGGTCTTCTCGCCTGCCAGCAGGTCCGCGAAGAAGCGCTTCTTGGAGGCGTAGTAGTCCTCCATGGTGCCGTGGAAGTCGAGGTGATCCTGGGTGAGATTCATGAAGATGCCCAGGTCGAACTCGCAGTCCTCGACCCTCCTGAGCTCCAGGGCGTGGGAGGAGACCTCCATGACCACGTGGGTGGCCCCAGCGTCACGGATCTCGGCGAGCAGTCGCTGCAGCTCGAAAGACTCGGGGGTGGTGTGCGAGGCGGTCAGCACCTTGGTGCCCCAGCGGTAGTTGACGGTCCCGATGACGCCGGGCTCGTGGCCCGCTTCTCTCAAGATGGATTCGAGGAGGTAGGTGACCGTCGTCTTGCCGTTGGTGCCGGTCACACCGATGAGGCCGAGTGAGCCGGATGGATTTTCAAAGAAATTCTTCCCCAGAATCCCCAGGGCCCGACGGCTGTCGCGGACCCGGATGGAGGTGTAGTTGGCGTGGCGGGCGATCTCCTTCTCGAAGACGATGGCCTTCGCCCCGCGCCGGACGGCCTCGGGGACGAAGAGATGACCGTCGGATTTCAGCCCCGCGACGGCGACGAATAGAAAGTCCGCCTCGCAGCGACGCGAGTCGAAGCAGATTCCCTCGATCTCCCGGGCCCGTGTCCCGTGAACCTCCAGGACATCGACCCTTTCCAGCAGTTCAAGCAAGTCCACGTCGGCCTCTCAGTCCTCGGTGCTGAAGGATACGGCGCACAACCGGTTGCCCTTGAGCGGGGTCCCCGGCGCCGGTTTCTGGCTCGAGGCCCAGCCGCTCCCCGTGACTTTCATCTCAAGGCCTTTCTCCTGGGCCGCCTTCAGGGCCTGCCGCACCGTCATTCCCCGGAAATCGGGCATGACGGCCTCCTCTACCGTTGCAGCGGCCGCAGCCGCCGGGATCACTGCGGGGGTCGACGCGAGCTGGATCTTCGCGCCCGTGCCGGTTTGCGCTTCCTGGACGGGGGGCGTCTCCCCGATGTCGTGCTCGAAGCAGCGGATGATCTGCTGGGAGATGGACTTGAAGACGGGAGCCGCCGCCTCGCCGCCCCACTTGTGCAGCTGGGGCTCGTCGATGGAGACCAGCATGACGAATCGCGGGGCCTCGGCGGGGAAAAAGCCCATGAAGGAGGTCCGGACCCGTTCGCTGGAGAATCGCTTGTTCGCAAAGTCGAATTTCTGGGCCGTGCCGGTCTTGCCGGCCACGTCCACGTTCACGAGGGCCGCATTCTTTCCCGTGCCGCCCTGCTCGCCCACGACGTTGGTCAGCATGGTCGTCATCCTCCGGGCCGTGTCCGCGGAGATTACCCTGCGCACCGCCGTGGGGGTGAACTCCTGGACCGTCTCCCCGTTGACGTCGACGAATTTCTTTACGATGTGGGGCTGCATGAGCACGCCGTCGTTGGCGATGGCCGAGAGCGCCGAGACGAGCTGGATGGCCGTCACCGAGATCCCCTGGCCGAAGGCGACCGTGGAGGTGTCGACCTGCGTCCAGTTTTTCCAGGGGCGCAGCAGACCCGCGATCTCACCGGGCAGCTCGACGTTCGTTTTCTGGCCGAAGCCGAAATTCTTGATGTAATCGTGGAATTTCTCGCGGCCCAGCTTCTCGGAGATCTTCACGGAGCCGATGTTGCTCGAATACTTTAATATTTCACGCACCGTGAGGACTCCGTGCCGCTTGCGGTTCGCCTCGTGGAAGGTCGCGTTGGCCACGCGGTAGGCGCCGTTTTCGCAATTGAAACGGTCCGACTCCTTCACGACGCCTTCCTCGATGGCGGCGGCCACCAGGAAGGGCTTGAAGGTGGAGCCGGGGTCGAAGCAGTCCGTGATGGCCTTGTTGCGTTTGTTGTCGGCCGTGGCGCTCGCGTAAGCGTTCGGGTTGAACACGGGGCTGTTGGCCATGGCGAGGATCTCGCCCGTTCGGGGGTCCATGACGATGATGAAACCGCCGCGGGCCCGTGTCCGGAGAACGGCCTCCTTCAGGTTCGACTCCACGGCATGCTGGATGCGGCTGTCGAGGGTGAGCACGAGGCTCAGTTGCTCGTCCTTCTTGCCCGTCACGGAGCGCTCCGGCAGGTAGAGCTTCTTCCCCCGGGCGTCACGTCCCCAGAGAATCTTCTCCGGCTCTCCCCGGAGGTAGCTGTCGTAGCGCATCTCGAGGCCCTCGAGGCCGTTGGAGTCCATGCCCACGAAGCCGATCAGCTGGCCGGCCAGCTCCCGGCTCGGGTAGAAGCGCTTGGGCTCCTGGATCAGGTAGACCCCCTCCATCTTGAGGTTCTTGATCTGTTCGGACTGGGCGGGGGTGATCATGCGGGCGACCCAGCAGAAATTCTTCGATTTCGCGATCTGCTGGGCGATGGCCTTTTTGGGCTGACCCGTCACGGCAGCGAGTTTTACGGCCGCCTCCTCGACGTTGTCGATCTTGGAGGGGTCGGCGAAGACGGAGTCGGCAAGGATGCTCGCGGCGAGCTTCTCGCCGTTTCGATCGAAGATGATCCCCCGCTCGGGGTGGAGCTGGAGGGCCTTGTTGTGCTGCTTCTCGGCAAGGTTTTTGTAAGTCTTCCCCGTCATGATCTGGAGGTGGAAGGCCCGGAAGACGAGCACGCAGAACAGCACCAGGAACATCGCCAGCAGGGTGGCGATCCGGAAGCGGAACCATTTTTTCGACTTCGCGCTCATTTGATGAGGACCACCTGCTCCCGTTCAGGGTATTGAAGCTTCAGCTTGTCCCGGGCGATGGACTCGATCCGCTGGGGCGATTTCAGCGTGGCGATCTCCACCTTCAACCTGCGGTTTTCCTCGGTGAGGTTGTCCCGGACGGTCATCTCCTCGGCGATCCGGTACTTGAGCTGCGTGTTGTGCAGATGCGACCAGACGTAGACGAGCGCCACAGCCACCAGGACGAGAAGCGACAGGATGAGCGTGGAGACGCGCAGCCCCGTCGACTCCCTCCCGACTGCCGCCGTTCTGGTCCGTGCCGCTTTGGCGATGGGCATCGTCAGATCCTCTCTGCCGTTCGAAGTTTCGCGCTGCGCGCCCGGGGGTTCCGGTCCACCTCGTCCTCGCCGGGACGGAGCGGCTTGCGGGTAATGACCCGAAGCCTGGGTTTGCCCCCGCAGGCGCAAACGGGAAGATCGCGAGGGCAGGTGCATCCCCGCGAGGCGTCGCGGAAGAGATCCTTCACCATCCGGTCTTCCAGCGAGTGGAAGGAGATGACGGAAAACCGCCCGCCTTCCTTCAACCGGTCGATTCCCGAGGCGATGCCCCGGTTGAGGCTTGTCAGCTCGTCGTTGACGGCGATCCTGAGCGCCTGAAAGGTCCTGGTTGCGGGGTGGATCCTCCCGTGACTCATGCGCGCCGGCATGGCCGCGGCGATGATGCCCGCGAGTTCATCCGTTGTTTCGATAGGGCCCGCCTTTCTTCTCTCGACGATGGCCCGCGCGATGCGCCCGGCGAGCAGCTCCTCTCCGTAGTGGTGCAGGATCCTCTTGAGCTCCCGCGCATCGGCCGTGTTCACGATCTGTCGCGCATCCCGGGGAGCGTCGCGGTCCATCCGCATATCCAGCGGTGCGGGCTTCGTGAAACTGAAGCCCCTCTCGGCCGTCTCGAGCTGGTGCGAGGACACGCCGAGGTCCAGCACGATGCCGTCGACACGCTCGATCCCGAGCCGGGAGAGGATCCCTTCCAGATCGGCATAGTCCCCCTTGACGAGGAGCTTGCGTTTTCCGAAGGGTTCCAGGACCCGCCCCGATTCCGCGAGGGCGTCATCGTCCCGGTCGATGCCGACCAGGATCCCGTCGGGGGCCGTGGCGGTGAGGATTGCCCGAGCGTGCCCTCCGCCGCCGACGGTGCCGTCCACATAGATGCCGCCGGGCTTCAGATCAAGCGACTCGAGAACCTCCCGCAGCATGACCGGTTCGTGATAGGAAGACGTCACCCCTGCGCTGTCCATTTCTCTTTTCAAGGATCATCGGTGGAAGCAAACGCGGGAATCCCGCCAGGGGAGCTGGCCCGTCAGATTCCCAGGTCGGCCATGTAATCGCTGAAGCTCTCGATCTGTTCGCCTGATTTTCGGATCTCCTCTTCGAAGCGTTCCTTGCCCCAGATCTCGATGACCCGGACCATGCCGGCCATGACGATGTCTTTTTCCAGCTTGGCGTAATCGCGGAGCGGCGGGGGGATCAGGATCCGGCCCTGGCTGTCGAAGGTGCAGTCCACCGCCCCGGACATGAAGAAGCGCTGAAACGCGCGGACTTCCTTTTTCAGCATGGATTGATGGGAGATCTTCTCCTCGAGGATCTGCCACTCGTCGAAAGGGAAGACCATGAGATAGCCATCCCAGTTCGTGATGACCATCCGGTTGTCGTACTTCTCTGCGAAGACCTCGCGGAGCTTGGCGGGGAAGATGATTCTTCCTTTGTCGTCAATGGTATGGTAATATCTCCCCCGAAACACAGACATGCGAGATACTCCTCCACAATCATCCACTTTGCTCCACTTGGATGCAATACTAGGGCCGTCTTCCATCCCTGTCAAGAAAAAACTTTAATTTCCGCTGGATTTTCGAAGGATCTGGTACTTCCGGACGGCCCGGCTGTGCTCGGCGAGCGTCGCGGAGAACTGGTGGGACCCGTCATTGCGGGAGACGAAGTAGAGATACGGGACCGGGGCGGGGTTCAGGGCTGCCGCGAGGGCATCCATGCCGGGGTTGCAGATGGGGCCCGGCGGGAGCCCCCGGTTGAGGTAGCTGTTGTAGGGATTTTGGCGCTCCAGGTGTCTGCGCGTCAAATTTCCGTCGAAATTCTCGATGCCGTAGATGACCGTCGGGTCGCTCTGCAGCGGCATCTTGATTCGCAGGCGGTTGTGGAAGACGGCCGACACGAGCGGGATCTCCTCTTTGCGGCCCGTCTCCTTCTCGATGACCGAGGCGAGCGTCACCCACTCCTTGAGGTCGAACCCCTGCGCGCGCGCCTTTTCGATCATCGCGCCTGTCACCTTGACCTGGAACCGGTCGGACATCGTTTTCAAGATCGTCCGGGCATCCATGGTACGGTCGAACTTGTACGTGTCGGGGAAGAGAAACCCTTCGGCGCTTGCCGCCGGGATTCTCAGAGTGGCCAGGAATTCCTTGTCGCTCGCGAGGCGCAGAAACTCCTTCTCGTCGACAAGGCCATTGGCGGCAAGACGCGCGGCGATCTGCCGCACCGTGAATCCTTCGGGCACCACGATACCGTAGGCCTTCACTTCCCCGCGGATGAGTTTTTCCAATAGTTGTCGGGGCGGCATGGCTTTGGAGAGTTCATACTCGCCGGCCTTGATCTGCTGGGGGGCGCTGTAAACATATGCCATGGCCCGAAAGAGAAGCCGGCTCCGGATCAGGCCCTTCTCGTCGAGGAGATTGACGACCTGGGCGAAGGGCGTGCCCCGGGGGATGTTCACGAGGACGATCTCGTCGTTGCCGGTGGCGGGCCGCTGGAGGGTGCCGAGAAACCAGAGAGCGGCAAGGATCCCCGCCGTCGCGATGAGCGCAACGATCAAAAGGCGGCGATGGCGGAGAAATTCGAAGGGCTTCATCGGCTTTTGTCTTCAAGACTCGCAGGGCGATCCGTGTCGTGCCGGGTCTTCTTGTTCAGGTAGTCCTGCAGGATGAGGGCGGCGGCGATCCGGTCCACCATGCCCCGCTTCTTTTTGCGCTTCACGCCCGCCTCGCGCATCAGCCCCTCTGCTTCCTTCGTCGACAACGTTTCGTCCCAGGCGATGACGGGAATGGAAATGACCTCTGCGAGGGAGGCGATAAAGCGGTCCACCTTCCCGCACTGGATGCCCGCCGAGCCGTCGAGCCTCAGGGGGTAGCCGACGACGATCGCGCCGGCGCCGTACTCCGAGACGGCCGCGGCGATGGCGTCGAGGTCCGTCTTCTTCGACTTGCGCACGATGACGGAGATCCCCCGTGCCGTGATCCCCATCTCGTCGGAGACGGCCAGGCCGATTCGCTTCTCCCCGTAATCGATCGCGAGAATTCTCATGGGGGGTATATATAAAGGATAGGGGGGCCGTGCGCAAGGGCTAATAGCCTACAGTCGACAGCCTGCAGCCTACAGCAGGTGACAGGTGACAGGAACACCCTACTGACTGCTTCTTTTACCTGTAACCTGTTACCTGATACCTGATACCTGATACCTTCACCCGGCGGCACGCCTTTGAGATTGAGTAACGGCGGGATTTCTGTTATCTCATAGCCTGTTCGCGCGGCATGCGCACAGGCGGGACGGTCATTCATGAAGCACATTATTCTGGGCACGGCAGGTCATGTCGATCACGGGAAGACTTCGCTCGTCAAGGCCCTCACCGGCGTGGACACGGACCGGTTGAAGGAGGAGAAGGAGCGGGGGATCACGATCGAACTGGGCTTTGCTTCCCTTCCCCTCGATAACGGCGATGCCCTCGGGGTCGTCGATGTGCCGGGCCACGAGAAATTCGTCAAGCACATGGTGGCCGGCGCCACCGGCATCGACATGGTACTTCTCGTCATTGCCGCCGACGAAGGGGTCATGCCCCAGACGAGCGAACACCTCGACATCTGCACCCTGCTCGGGATCCAAAGCGGCATCATCGCGCTCACCAAGATCGACCTCGTCGATCCCGACTGGCTTTCGCTCGTGCAGGATGACGTGCGCGGGTTCATGAAAACGACCTTCCTCGATGGAGCGCCGATCGTCCCGGTGTCCGTTGTATCGGGCGAGGGGATCCCGGAGCTCCTTGCCGCCATTGAAGAGCTGGCCTCGCGGATCGGCGAGCGCCGCGACAGCGGCCTGTTCCGGATTCCCGTCGACCGGGTCTTCACCATGAAGGGATTCGGCAGCGTCGTCACAGGGACCCTCGTCTCCGGTCGCGTGAGCGTGGGCGACACCGTCGAGGTCCTGCCCCAGCGCATCCACGCCAAGGTGCGCGGCATCCAGGTCCACAACGAAGCGCAGGAAGACGCCGAAGCCGGGCAGCGCACCGCCATCAACCTGCAGGGCGTCGAGCGCACCGCGCTCAATCGGGGCGACGTGGTGGCCCATCCAGACATCTTCGAGCCCTCCCAGCGCCTCGACGTCCATCTCGAGTATCTTGCGGGGGCGGGCCGGGTACTGAAAAACCGCGCGCTCACGCGCTTCCACACGGGGACCAGCGAGATCATGGCCCGCGTCGTCCTTCTCGACCGGGAGGAGCTCCAGCCGGGGCAGAAGGTCTACGCCCAGCTGCTGCTGGAAGAGCCCGTCGTGACCATGGGGCGGGACCGGTTCGTGATCCGCAGCTACTCCCCCATCCGCACGGTGGGCGGCGGCGAGATCCTCGACCCCGATGCCGTGAAGCAGAAAAAGACAAAGGAACGGTTTGCCGTGGAGCTGGAGTCGCTCCGCACGGGGACTGACGTCGAGCGGGTGGCCGTGATCCTGGGGCGCACGGGGGTTCAAGGGCTCACGTCGAGCCGGCTTGCCGTGAGGACGGGGATCCCGCTGGGCGATCTGAACCGGATCCTGAAGGACATGGCTGAAAAGAAAGCCATCATCCGCATCGACCGGGAAGAGACCCGGATCGTTTCGTTTCCCGCCTATCAACAATTGAAGGAGGAGCTTCTCCGGGAGATCGGTCTCTACCACCAGCGGTTCCCCCTCAAGGAGGGCGTGCCCAAGGAGGAACTGCGGACGACAGCAGGCCAGGAGATCGAGAGCAAGCTCTTCAACATGGCCCTGAAGGAGCTGGAAAACGAGAAGAAGATCCTTGCGGACAGGGAGCACGTGCGGCTTGCGGCACACCGCGTCGATCTCAAGGGAAACCTGGGAGACCTGGGAGGAAGGATCGAGACGATCTACCGCGATGCGCAGCTGACGCCGCCTTCCGTCAAGGAGGTCATGGAGGCGCTCAAGGGGAAGAAGGCCGAGAGCGCAAGCGTCTTCGGGGTGCTTCTCAACGAGGGGGTGCTCGTGAAGGTGACCGAAGAACTCTACTTTCACAGCCAGGCGATGGGAAAGCTCAAAGAGGACTATACGGCGGCTCTTGTTCGGGACGGGAAGGCCACACCGGCCACCTTCAAGGACCTCACGGGTCTTTCCCGCAAGTACATCATCCCCCTCATGGAATATTTCGACGCCACGAAGCTCACCATCCGCGTAGGCGATCACAGGACGCTGAGGGAGAGGCGGTAGCGATGAAGAAACAGGCCGCTACGGAAGGGATCGAGCAGCTGAGCCTGCGCCGCTTCGACGGCAAGCGATTCTCCGACGCCCCGGGGGACGTGGTCCGGGAGATGCTCCTGGAGGTCTTTGTCGATGGCGGCCTCGTCGTGACCATTGCCTGTGCGGGGATTCACCTGCGGGAGCTTGCGACAGGGTTTGCGAAGCAGGAGGGCCTGATCGAGACGGCAGCGGACATTCTGGAGTTGACCTTCTCGTCCGACCGCGTCGATATCCGGACGCGGGGCGGCAGGGGCCGGTCGCCCTCCCTGGCGACGGGTAAAACGATTGCCTCGAGCGGCTCACGCGGCAGCCGCTCGTTCCAGGCGGAGGGAAAGGAAAAGGCCGTCCTTAACAGCTGCCCGGAGCTCGATGCAGCAACGGTTCTCCGTTTGATGGATGCGCTCCTTGCGGCCACTTTGATCCACGAGCGCACGCGGGGCACTCACTGCTCGGCCCTGGCCGATGCGCAGGGCATCCTCGCGGCGCGTGAGGACATCGGGCGGCACAACACGATCGACATGCTCTGCGGCTGGGCGCTCACCGAAGGCGTCGACCTTGCCGACAAATTGCTCCTGACGACGGGGCGCGTCTCCTCCGAGATCGTCTCCAAGGCCTGGAGGATGGGGGTCCCCGTCATCGTCTCCCACTCGGCGGCCACCTCGCGCGCCGTCATGATGGCCGAGTCGCTGGGGATCGTGGTCGTGGGGTATGTGCGGGGCGGGTCTTTCACGGTCTATGCGGGAAGCGAAGCCATCAAGGCGTGACGAGGCAAACAAGGCCACAGGCGACAGGTAACAGGGTTCAGGCGGCAGGAAAGAAGAGAGAGCTGTCAGGCACCGGGCAATAAACAACAGGAAGGAACTGGATGAAATCCCTATTCGTAAAAGACATCAAGGCAGGCGAGAAGATCAAGGCGTCCTTTCTCGTCATGGAAAAGAATCTGGCCTATTCCCAGAAAGGGGCGCCCTATCTCAGCGTGAAGCTCCGTGACCGCACGGGGGACATCGAGGGGCGCGTGTGGGACAACGTGGCGGCCCTCGACCCGCTCTTCCGGAAAGGCGACATCGTCTTCGTGCAGGGCCGCGCCGTCAGCTACCGCGACAACACGCAGCTCGCTGTCCTCGACATCCGCAAAATCGAGGAGACCGACATCGACCCCTGGGATTATTTCCCGACCACGAAGGGCGACGTGGAAGAGATGTTCACCGCGCTCAAAGGCTATGTGGCCACCGTGGAGAACCCCTGGCTGAAAAAACTGCTGGAGGGATTTCTGGGCGACGGGGACCTGGCCGCGCGGCTCAAAAGGGCGCCCGCCGCAAAGGGGTTCCACCACGCCTACCTCGGGGGGCTCCTGGAGCACACCCTGTCCATGGTGCGGATCCTTGACTTCCTGGCGAGCCACTACCCGACGGCGAGCCGCGACATGCTGATTGCCGGCGGGATCCTGCACGACATCGGCAAGATCGAGGAATTCTCCTACGACCGGGCCATCGATTACTCGACGCCGGGCCGGCTCCTGGGGCATATCTACCTTGGAGTGGAAATGCTCGACCGGAAGATCGCAGCGATTGAAGGGTTCCCGGAGGGCCTGGCCCTGGAGCTCAAGCACGTGGTCCTTGCCCATCACGGCGAGCTCGATTTCGGCTCTCCCAAGCGTCCCAAAACCGTGGAGGCCCTCATCGTCCACTTCGTCGACGATCTCGATGCCAAGGTGATAGCCTTCCGGGAGTTCATCGGGAATTCCGGCGGCGAGGAATCGGAGTGGACCCTCTTCCACCGGTTCTTCGAGCGCTTCCTCTATAAAGGCGGGCAAAAGGCGTAAGGCAAGGGAAGGCGAAAGGCGAAAGGCGAAAGGCAAAGAGACAGGGATTGCTCGTCTACCTTTAGCCCTTTGCCATTTGCCCTTAGCCTGTTCTTTCTCCAAAGATCGCCCTTCCGATCCTCACGAGGGTGGCGCCTTCCTCGACGGCCACTTCGAAATCGTCCGTCATTCCCATGGAAAGCTCCCGCAGGTCGACGTTCGGGATGTTCTCGGCGAGGAGGCGGTCGCGCAGCGCCCGCAGGCCGGCAAAGCAGGGCCTTGCCTTCTCGGGATCGTCATACCAGGGCGCCATGGTCATGAGTCCCTGAATGGCCAGATTGGGCATCCCGGCGGCGATCGCGCGGATCAGGCCCGGCGCCTCATCGGGCGCAGCGCCGCTCTTGGACTCCTCCCCGCCCAGGTTGACCTCCACGAGAATCTTGCAGACGGTCCCCGCGGCGACGGCCCGCCGGTTGATCTCCTCGGCCAGGCTCAGCCGGTTCACGGAATGGATCATGTCGAAGAGGCGCACGGCGTACTTGGCCTTGTTGGTCTGCAGGTGGCCGATGAGGTGCCATTCCACGCTCTTGCCCATCAGCTCGATCTTCCTCTTTGCCTCCTGTACGTAGTTCTCGCCGATGATCTCGATCCCGGCCTCGATGGCCTCCCGGATTCGTTCGTCGCTCACGGTCTTTGTGACGGCCATGAGGCGCACCCCGGCCGGGTCACGGCCTGCGCGCGCGGCTGCCGCCGCAACCCGCTCCCGGATCCGGCGGATGTTCTCGTTCACTTCGGACATGGATCACCCCTGTTTGAAATCTACCAGGCCCAACTCCTTCAGCGCCTCTACGACTTCGCAAAGCGGAAGCCCTACGACATTGGTCCAGGAGCCGTGGATCTCGGAGACGAGAAAGGACGCTTTCCCCTGGACGGCGTAGCCGCCGGCCTTGTCGTAGGGTTCGTCGGTTGCCACGTACCACTCCACCTCGTCGTCGGGGACGTCTTTGAAGCGGACCTGTGAGGCGACGGCCCGCCGAATGACCTCCCCGCGCCCGCTGTTGACCAGGGTGAAAGCGGTGATGACCGTGTGCTCGCGCCCGCTCAACTTGCGGATCATGCACCGGGCCTCGTCGATCGTGGCCGGTTTGCCCAGAAGCTCACCGTCGATCGTCACGATCGTGTCCGCCCCCAGGACCCAGCGGCCGGGTCGCATCGCCGCAACGGCCCTTGCCTTTGCCTCGGAGAGCCGCAGGGCATAATCCTCCGGGTCTTCCCCCGGTCCCGGCGCCTCGTCCACGTTGCCGTGCAGGATGGTGAAGCGAACCCCTGCGAGCCGGAGCATCTCCTTGCGGCGGGGCGAGGCCGAGGCCAGAATAAGTCGAGGTGCTGCCATGATGATCCTGCCCTTTCCGTTCCGTTTCCGCCGGCTCATCCGCTGCTTCTTTATCACAGAAAGGGCGGCCGATAAAGGGTGCAACCCGCAACCGGATAACCGTCTGAAATTCAAAGTCTTTGAGGCCCTTTGGCCTGCGGCTCGCGGCGTAATGTTCGCCGGCCGGTTGCTGGTATACTTCATGCATCGCTATCTTGGCGGTGAGGTGTGCTATGCCTGCGGGACACAGATCTGTCCATGCTGTGCGGGCAAACACACCGCCTTCCGAAACAACGCGAGCAGGATCACTGCATGGGAATCGAGATCCGTCAAACCGCCGGGAAAGCGCAAAGCCTGCCAATCGGCAATGAAGAGTATCTGAAGGCCCTCTTCGACGCGGTCCATACGGGGATTCTCGTCATCGACCCCGCAACGCACCGGATCATCGACGTGAACCCGTCTGCCGCGCGCATGATCGGCCTTCCCCGGGATCAGATCGTCGGCTCCGTCTGTCACCGCTTCGTCTGTCCCGCCGAGGAGGGAAAGTGCCCCGTTACGGATCTCGGCCAGGCGGTCCACCAGGCGGAGCGGGTCCTGTGCACGGCCGACGGCCGGGAGATCCCGATCGTCAAGACCGTCGTCCCGGCGGCCATGAACGGCAGAAACTGCCTCATCGAAAGCTTCGTCGACATCTCCGAGCAGATACGGATCCAGCGTGCGATCGAGGACAGCGAGCAGCGCATCCGGGGGCTGGCCGATTCGCTGCCGCAGATCGTCTTCGAGACGGACGTGGTCGGCAAGATCACCTTCGGCAACCGCAGGGGCCTCGAGGTGCTGCAATACACGCAGGAGGACCTGGCAAAAGGCCTCAACGCTCTCGACATCTTCATCCCCGAGGACCGGGAACGCATCCAGAAAAACATCATTCGGATCCTGAAAGGGGAGATCCTGCCCGATGTCGAGTACACGGCAAGACGCAAGGACGGGCGCACCTTTCCCGTGATCATCAATGCCGCCCCGATCAAACGGGGCGGGCGGGCCGCCGGCATCCGGGGCATCGTCGTCGACATCTCCGACATCAAGCGCACGGAAACGGCCCTCCGGGAATCCGAGGCGATGTACCGGGCCCTCTTCGAGGGTTCCGGCACGGCCATGGTGATCATCGAGGACGACACCACCATCTCGCTGGTGAACACGGAGTTCGAAAAATTCACGGGACTTCCCCGCGACCAGATCGAGGGGAGGCGAAGCTGGATGGAGTTCACGCCTCCCGACGAGCTTTTGCGGCTCAAGACCTATCACGACATGAGGCGGGAGGATCCCGATTCGGTTCCCCGTCGCTATGAACTCAAAATGCGGGACGGCGGGGGCCAAATCCGGCACGTTCTCCTGAGCGTTGCCCTGATTCCGGGCACCACGCACAGCATCGCCTCCATGCTGGACATCACGGAGCGCAAACAGGCCGAGGAAGGCCTGAAGAAAGCCAAGGAGGAAGCCGAGCGGGTCAACCGGGAGCTCGAGGCCATCAACCGCCAGCTCGAAGAATCCATCGAGCGGGCCGGCATCATGGCCCAGGCCGCCGAGTCGGCCAACCGCGCCAAGTCGGAGTTCCTGGCCAACATGAGCCACGAGATCCGCACGCCCATGAACGGGATCATCGGATTTTCGACGCTGCTGCAGGAGACGGAGCTCGACGGCGAGCAGCGGGAATACGCAGAGGCCGTCAAGGCGTCGGCGGAGAATCTGCTGACCCTCATCAACGACATCCTGGACTTCTCGAAGATCGAGGCGGGAAAGCTCACCATCGAGCCCATTGCCTTCGACCTTCGCACCACCGTGGAAAAGCTGGCCGACCTGCTGGTCGTGAGGGCCGACGAGAAGGGACTGAGCCTGATCGTGCGCTATCTCTGCGGGGCCGAGCGCCGCGTGATCGGCGATCCCGGCCGCATCCGCCAGGTGCTGACGAACCTGGTCAGCAATTCCGTCAAATTCACCGAGAAGGGCCACGTCATCATCAGCGTGAGCTGCGAGGCGAAACCGGACGGTTTGCCGTCCTTCCATTTCAGCGTGGAAGACACGGGGATCGGGATCCCGGACGAAAAACTGGAATACATCTTCGAGAAGTTCACCCAGGCCGACGCTTCCACGACGCGCCGCTACGGAGGCACGGGCCTGGGACTGGCCATCTCCAAACAGCTCGTCGAATGCATGGGCGGCACGATCGGGGTGACGAGCCGGGAAGGGAAGGGCTCCACGTTCTGGTTCACCCTTCCCATGACGATCGACCAGGAGGCCGCCGTCGCGGTCGTCGAGGTGGCCGATCTCTCGGGGGTACGGCTTCTGATCGTCGACGACCGGGAGATCAACCGCCGCACCCTGGAGGAACAGGTTGCCGGCTGGGGCATGCGCTACGCCAGTTGCAGTTCCAACGATGAGGCGTTTCAGATGCTGCTCCGGGGTCACGAGGCCGGGGATCCCTACCAGATCGCCATCGTTGCATACCACGACGAGCACAGTGAAAGCGAAGAGCTGGGCCGCCGGATCAAGGGGGATGACCGTCTCCGGCAGACGGTGCTCATCATGATCGCCTCCATCGGCAAGCGCGGCGACGCCAAGCGGATGCAGGACGTCGGGTTTGCGGCATACCTGGTCAAGCCGGTCCACCAGTCCATTCTCATGGATGCCCTGGCGACGGCCTGGAGCGCCACCCTCAAGGGGCAGCCCCTGCAGCTCATCACCCGGCACAGCCTGGCGGAGGCCCGTGCTGACAGGAAGGCGCCCGAGCCCGAAAGGGCGACGGCCGAGCGCGTGCGCGTGCTCGTGGCGGAGGACAACCCCGTGAACCAGAAACTGGCCATCCGGATGCTCGAGAAGTTCAACCTGGCGGTGGGTGTCGCGGCAAACGGCAGGGAAGTCATCGACAGGCTGGAGCAGGGCACCTTCGACCTCATTTTCATGGACTGCCAGATGCCTGAAATGGACGGCTATGAAGCCACGGCGGCGATCCGGCAGGCCGAGCGGGAAAGCGGGAAGCATCTTGCGATCGTTGCCATGACGGCCAACGCGATGCAGGGCGACCGGGAGAAGTGCCTCTCCGCCGGCATGGATGATTACATCACGAAGCCGATCCGCAGAGAAGCGATCCAGGAGATGCTCCAGAAGTGGACGCCGGCGAAGAGATAGAAGTTAGGAAGCTGGGAAGTTAGGAAGAGCGGAAAAGAAGAGCAAACGGAGAAGAAAGAAGACCGGAGAGAAAAATGAATTTCAACGAGATGGCGGAGAATATCGGGCTCGATGAGCAGGATTTCCGGGAAATGGCCGAACTGTTCGTCAGCGTAGGGGTGACGGATCTCGAAAAGTTGCGCGATGCCTGGGAGAGCCGCAACTGTCAGGGTGTGGTCATGTCCGCCCATTCCCTGAAGGGGGCTTCGGCCAACCTGGGGTTCAACGAAATTTACGAGATCGCGAAGCGCGTCGAGGCGGACGCCCGGGCGCAGAAGCTCGACGGGGCCAATGAGGCCATCGGTGAGATCGCGCAGAAGCTCACCTCGATTTCAGCGGCCCTCGAGGGGCATGGACAGGCAGGCGGTGGATGAGCCCTCGGGCATAACGAACAGGGAATAAAAAGGGTGTGAGGTCCCGGGGTTTCAAGCTCCCGGGGACGGGTTCACGAATGATGAGACAGCAATCCATACCGATCCTGATCGCCGTGGAGGATCCCGCAGACCGGGAGGCTCTGGGGAAGGCCGTCGCGGATGCGGGATACCGGAAGGTCGTGACCGTTGCAGACGGCCGCAAGGCCGTTGACGCCATGGCGGGGGAGTTCTTCCCCATCGTGATTGTGGGCTCCCATCTGTCCGGGATGGACGGCTTCGAGTTTTGCCGGACCCTCCGTGCCCGCAACCTTCCCGGCTACGTCTACATCCTGATGCTGACCCGGGGGAGGCGCAAGTCCGAAATCCTCAAGGGGCTCGAGGCCGGGGCCGACAACCACCTGGCCAGGCCTGTCGATCCGGCCGATCTTGCCGCCCGACTCAAGGCTGCCCGGCGGGTCATCGATCTCGAGCAGCGGCTGAGGCTCTCGAACGAAGAGGTGCGCGCCCTGTCCATCCGGGACCCCCTCACGGGGATCTTCAACCGGGTCTACCTCACGGAGCGTCTCCACCAGGAGATCAAACGCTCCGAGCGCTACGGGCACCCGCTGTCGCTCGTCATGTCCGACATAGACCACTTCAAGGACGTCAACGACCGGCACGGGCACCGGGCCGGCGATCAGATCCTGAAGGATTTTGTGAGCCGGATTGCCGGCTCCATCCGCATCGACGTGGACTGGATGGCCCGTTACGGAGGCGAGGAATTTCTCATCGTCCTGCCGGAAACGGACCTGCCCTCGGCCTGTATCGTGGCCGAGCGGCTGAGGCGCCTCGTGGCGGAGGCCCCCTTCCCTCTAAAAGGCGGGGAGTGCCGCATCACGGCCAGTTTCGGCGTAACCAGCTACAGGCCGGTCCTGCAGGCCGAAAGGATCACCCTGGATCAATTGATGGAGCAGGCTGACGTGTTCTTGTACCAGGCAAAGCGCGAGGGGAGAAACACGGTTCGGGGGGCGAGGCCCGTCGGACCCGAGACGAAAGGATGCGCGGCATGAAAAAGAAAAAAATCCTCGTCGTGGACAACCACCCCATCATCCTGGAGTACATGTCCAAGTTCCTGAGCAAGACCGGGCATGAAGTCCTCACCTCCGAAGACGGCCTGCACGCCCTGGATATTCTGGAGACCTGGCGCCCCGACATCATTTTCGTGGATCTCATCATGCCCAACATCGACGGCAAGAAGCTCTGCCAGATCATCCGGGCCATGCCCGAGATGAAGGATACCTACCTCATCATCCTCTCGGCCGCCGCCGCCGAGGAGCAGCTTGACTTCCGGGCCATCGGGGCCAATGCCTGCATCGCCAAGGGGCCGCTGGGCAAGATGGGCCAGTATGTCGCGGCCGCGCTCCACGATGCGGAGCACCGGGGCACGCGGGACGTGCAGGAGCGCATCTTCGGTGTCGAGAACCTCTACTCGCGGCAGATCACGAAGGAGCTGCTCTCCATCTGGAAACACTACGAGGTCGTGCTGGGGAGCCTCTCCGAGGGCATCATGGAGATCACCCCGGGGGGCCGCATCGTCTTTGCCAACCCCACGGCCATCACCCTCACCGGCACTCCCGAGGAGCGGCTCCTGGCCTCGAGCGTGCTCGGCCTCTTCAACCCCAGGGACGCAGACCTGGTGCGGGAGATGATCGACCGCGTGACGGCCGAGGCGCGTATCGTGTCATCCGACAGCCCCGTGAAGCTCAACGACCGCGATTTCATGATCAAGCTCCTGCCGATCCGCGACGACATGAAGCGAACCCTCATCATGGTGCTCGACGACGTGAGCGAGCGCAAGCAGATCGAGGCGCAATTCCACCACGCCCAGAAGATGGAGGCCGTGGGGACGCTCGCCGGCGGCATCGCCCATGACTTCAACAACCTCCTCATGGTCGTCCAGGGGA
Source organism: uncultured delta proteobacterium (assembly GCA_963828305.1). Taxonomy (GTDB): domain Bacteria; phylum Desulfobacterota; class Syntrophia; order Syntrophales; family UBA2192; genus UBA2192. The sequence goes on from CAWHEJ010000006.1 coordinate 25,157, forward strand.
ACATCTCGCTCATGCTCTTCGACCTGGACCCGAAACACCCCTTCTACGAGCGGCTCAAAAGCATCGAGAAGCAGGTCCAGAGCGGCTCGAGGCTCACGGCCCAGCTCCTGGGCTATGCCCGCAAGGGCCGCTACGAGGTGAGGCCCATCGACCTGAACCTGCTGGTCCAGGAGGCCTGTGAAACCTTCAACCGGACGCGAAAGGAGATCCTCATCCACCAGGAGCTCGTCCGCGACCTCTACGCCATCGAGGCCGACGCGGGCCAGCTCGAGCAGGTCCTCATGAACCTCTTCGTCAATGCCGCCGACGCCATGCCGGGCGGCGGGAGCCTCGTGGTCCGGACGGTCAATACAGACCACCATACCATGAAGGGAAAGCTCTACAACCCCAAACCGGGCAACTACGTCCTGCTCACCGTGACGGACTCCGGGACGGGCATGGACCGCAAGACCATGGAGCGGATCTTCGAACCCTTCTTCACGACCAAGGAGATGGGGCGAGGGACGGGGCTGGGGCTCGCCTCCGTCTACGGCATCGTCAAGGGGCACGGCGGGTTCATCGATGTCGAATCGGAAAAAGGCAAGGGGACGACGTTCCGAATCTATCTCTCCGCGACGGACAAGCCCGTCGTGCGCAACGGCGCCGAGGTCCATGAGCCGATCAAGCGGGGCAGCGAAACCATCCTGCTCGTCGACGATGAGCAGATGATGCTCGAGATCGGCCGGGACCTGCTGCAGACCATGGGATACCGCGTCATCACGGCTCGCGACGGCGAGGAGGCCGTGGAGATCTACCGGGGACGGCGCGACGAGATCGACCTCGTCCTGCTGGACATCGTCATGCCCAAGATGGGCGGCGGGCAGGCCTATGACTGCATGAAGGCGATGAACCCCGAGGTGAAGGTGCTCCTGCTCTCCGGGTACAGTATCGACGGGGAGGCGACGCAGATCCTCGAGCGGGGATGCAACGGCTTCATCCAGAAGCCCTTCAACCTCGAGCAGCTCTCCCGGAGCGTCAAGGCGGTGCTCACCGGAAACGGGTTGCAGAAGAAGGGAAACGGAGGGGCAACGGGCCTTGCCAGAGGCATCCGGGCATAACGCCGCCACCCAGTGAAGGATAAAAAACATGTCAACGGGACCCATGGAAACCAGGGAAGCAGCGCAGAGCAAGGGGACGATCCTGATTGTCGACGATCACCCCGTGAACCTCAAGCTGCTTGAAAAAATCCTGAAAGGTGCCGGCTACGGGATCCTTTCGGCCGAAAACGGGCCCGCCGGCAGGGAACTAGCCACCGCGTGCCTGCCGGATCTGATCCTGCTCGATATCATGATGCCGGGGGAAAGCGGCTTCGAGTCCTGCGAGAAGCTGAAGAAAGATATGCGGACGGCCCACATCCCCATTGTTTTCCTGTCGGCCAAAACCGACACGGAGAGCAAAGTGACGGGGTTGAACCTCGGGGCCGTGGATTACATGACCAAGCCCTTCGACAAGACGGAGGTCCTCGCGCGGGTAGGCCGGCACCTCGAGACGAGGGACGCCTATCAGGGCATCATCGAGCTGCAGGCGGCAAAACTCAAGCAGGTCCAGGAGGCCCAGCAGGCGATCCTGCCCCGGCCGGTGGAGTTCCCCGGGGCGGTCTTCGGGGTGAACTACATCCCCATCATTGAAGCCGGCGGGGACTTTTATGACGTCTTTCCCGTGGGGGAGGGGGCCTTCGGCTATTTCGCCGCCGATGTCAGCGGGCACGACATCCGCGCCTCCTACAACACCTTTGCCCTGAAGGCCCTGATCAGCCAGAACACGGGACCGCAGATCCCGCCCGCAGAGACGATGCAGGTCATCAACCGGGTGTTCACGAGCCTCATGAAAAACGGCGAGCACCTGACAGGCGTCTACGCACGGCTCGACCGCCGGGTATCGGAGCTCACGGTTGTCAATGCAGGGCATCCTCCGGTGCTGTATCTCACCGCAGGCGGGGAGATCCGGCCGCTGGCGGCCGAGGGCGACATCCTGGGCGTCTTCGACGATGTCCTCTTCGAGCCGCTTTGCGTGAGCGTCAGAGGGGGGGACCGCTTCTTTCTCTTTACGGACGGCCTGCTGGAAGTTTTCGGCGAGGACCCCCGCAGCCGCGAGGAGGGAATCGACGCGCTCATGGCCTGCTGCGTGGAAACGCGGGAGCTACCGATCGAAAAGGCCGTCAACGAGATCGTGTCGCTGATCTGCCCGGACCGGGGTCGCCTGCAGGACGATGTCCTGCTGCTCGGCGTGGAGGTGTGACGGCGCAGCCGGGAGGGTCATCGGGACCGTATTTTGCAGAGGTCGGGTAGCAAGGACGGGTTGCATGGATGTTTTCGAGGTCAGCAGGGCACCGGGGAACCTGACGGTCTTCCTTTCGCCGAAGCTCCGGTACATCGACCGGGCAGGCGAGGAGACGGAGCGCTTTCTCGAGGAGAGCGGCCTGGGGGTCAGCCCATTCGGCGTGTTGCTCATCATGAGGGAAGCCCTCACCAACGCGGTGCTCTATGGAAGCCGCCACGAGGAGGATTCGAGGGTCCGATACAGTCTGGTCCGCGATGCCGGTACGCTTACCATGGAAGTGGAGGACGACGGCGACGGGTTCGACTGGAAGAGCCGGACAGCGGAAGTGCCCGACATCACGTCCGAGTCCGGCCGGGGGATGGCGATCATGTCGGTCTATGCATCCGGCTTTCAATACAATGAAAAGGGGAACCGGCTCGCCGTCTTCTGGCAGTGTGAGTGACGCCGCGGGCCTTGTGTCACCGTCGATCATGCAGATTGAACCAACAGGAGGTTTCATGGAAGAGGCAATCAAAAAAGAAAAACAGACGCTCATTGCACCGGGCAGGGACATTGTCGCCTCCTATGCCCAGGAGTTGCGGCGCAATCTGTGGTCACTCATCGAGGAGGGCGTCACGGACGTGACGATCGATCTGGCCGGCGTGCAGATGATCGACTCCATCGGCCTCGGGGTGCTGATCGCGGCCCACAACTCGCTCAAGAAGAAACAGGGCCGGCTCGCAATCACCCACGTGTCGAAGGAAATCCTCGGGCTGCTGAAGACCATGCGCCTCGATCGCCACTTCGACATCAAGGAATGACCCCGCAGCCTTGACGGGCGAGCGATCCGGAGAGTGTGAACACGGCACGAGACGCTGCGGGCGGGAACAAACCGCCCGCAGCGGGTTCGTGCGACCGGCCATGCCGCTGGCGCTTCGCGCGGGTGTCGGGCTTCAGGCATCAGGCTTCAGGAAAGAAAGAAGAACCCTTTCATTACGGCAGGGTCCAGGCAATGGGGTATGGGTATAGGAGAATGCCCACCTCCCTTTCCCCGAAGCCACAGTTTCATCTAACCGCGAACCACGAACGACTGCCGCTTCGCGCAGGCTCCACGTATCAGGCAGCCGCTTCGCGGCCGCGATCAGGCATCCGAATTCCTGAATCCTGAAGCCCGAAGCCCGAAGCCCGAAGCCCTTCACCCGCTACCCGCTACTTCTTCCCTTGCCTCCCTCTCCGTTTCCTTGACATCCCCTCCGCGTTCATGCAACTAAATGTTCACTCGTTGGGGCACCTGACTGTCGCGCTCCGCATCCCGGCGGTACGGCACGGGATGCCGGCAACATGAAAAGGATGGCGAAAAGGGCCCGAATTGCGGAATAATGGTCACAAACCAGACCAGACCGATCGAGGAGGATTTCGGTGAACAAGAAAAAGATCATCATTGGCGCATTCGTGCTTCTGCTGCTCGGGGCGGGGCTCATGGTCTGGTTCGGTCAGCAGGGCATGAAAAAGGACGGACTCTATTACTCGGGGACGGTCGAGGCGGCCACCATCTCGAACCTCTCCTTCCAGGTCGGCGGGAAAGTGGCGAAGGTCCTCGTCACGGAGGGACAGCGCGTGGTGAAGGACCAGCCCCTTGCGGAGCTGGACCGCTCCGAGTTCGAGGCGGCCCGCGATCAGGCAAGCGCGACGCGCGACCGCTCGGAGCGGAGCCGGGACCAGGCGGCGGCGATTTTGGAGGTCTACCGCAAGACCCTGCCCGATGACGTGGCTCGGGGCGAGGCCGGTGTTGCCGGCGCACGCGACGTGCTTACGGAAGCGCAGTCGAACAAGGAGCGCTATGATCAGCTCTTCTCCAGGCAGGTCGTCTCCAAGAAGGAGTGGGAGACGGTAAAGCTCAACTACGACACGGCGCGCTCAAAACTCGCGGAGGCCGAGGCGGTGCTGAGGCAGTCGAAGGGCAACCTGGGCCGGATCGGAGCCACCGAGCGCGAGGTGGAGGCCGCCAGTGCCCAGGCAGCGGCATCGAAAGCCGCCCTCGAGCAGGCCCGCATCCAACTGGACCGGACGCAGCTTCGGGCACCCTTTGCGGGGATCGTGACGAGCAGGAATATCGAGCAGGGCGAAGTCGTGACCCCGGCGCGACAGGCCCTGAGCCTCTCCGATCTCACTTCCGTCAAGGTGAAGATCTATGTCGGCGAGACGGAGATCGGAAGCGTAAAGCCAGGCCAGAAGGCGGGCATCAAGGTCGACAGCTTCCCCGGCAAGACGTTCGAGGGAACGGTGTCTTTCATCGCGTCGGAAGGGGAATTCACCCCCAAGATCATTCAAACCCACAAGGAGCGCGTCAAACTCGTCTACCTCGTGGAAATCACCGTGCCGAACCCGAGTCTGGAGCTCAAGACGGGGATGCCGGCGGATGCGTGGTTGAAATGAGGGTAATGGGTCGAGCGTCGAGGGTCGAGGGTAAAGGGTAAAGGGTAAAGGGAACAGGCAAGAAGAACGTGACGGTGGCAGCGGTTAAGAACATCATCGAAGTCGAGAATGTCTCGTGCCGGTTCGGGCAGGTCACTGCCGTTGAGGACGTGACGCTGGCGATCGAGGAGGGGACGATCTTCGGCCTCGTCGGTTCCGACGGTGCGGGCAAGTCGACGCTGTTGCGCATGATGGCCACCATGATCGAGCCGAGTTCGGGCAGGGTCGCCATGGGCGGGCTCGACGCCGTCTCGGACAGGCGAAAGGTGAAGCGACTCATCGGGTACATGCCCCAGCGTTTCGGCCTCTACCCGGACCTCACCGTCGACGAAAACCTGTCCTTCTTCATGGATATCTTCGGGATCTCCCGCGCCGAGAGAAGGGCGCGGCGGGAGCGCTATCTCGGCTTCTCCAACCTCCTGCCCTTCGCCGATCGCTCGGCGGGAAAGCTCTCCGGGGGAATGAAACAGAAACTGGGGCTTGCCTGCGTGCTGGTGCACGAGCCGAGGATCCTCGTCCTCGACGAGCCGACCAACGGGGTGGATCCTGTCTCCCGCCAGGAGTTCTGGGAGATTCTCCTGGAGATGAAGCGCTCGGGGATGACGATCGTCGTCTCGACGGCATACCTCGACGAGGGCGAGAAGTGCGGCCGGCTCGCCCTGATGCACCGGGCCCGCATCCTGGCCGACGGATCGCCCGATGAGATCCGGTCGTCCTTTGCGAGCCTGGAGGACGCCATGATCCATCGCATCGAGGAAAGGGACGGAGCCCTTGCCCGTGACCACGTCAAATCCTGAGATTGTCTCCGTGAAAGACCTGGAGAAGCGTTTCGGCGATTTCACGGCCGTCAACCGCGTGAGCTTCTCGATTGACCGCGGGGAGATTTTCGGGTTCCTCGGGCCCAACGGCGCCGGCAAATCGACCACCATCCGGATGCTCTGCGGCATCATCACCCCGTCGTCGGGCTCGGGGCAGGTCGCCGGTTACGACGTCGTTCGCCAGTCCGAGTCCATCAAACAGACGATCGGCTACATGTCCCAGAAATTTTCCCTCTACGAGGATCTGACCCCCGTCGAGAACATCCGCTTCTACCTGGGGATTTACAGCGTCCCCGAAAGCCAGTGGGACGAGCGCATCGGCTGGGCCCTCGGCCAGGCCCGCCTGGAGGAGGTAAAGGACCGGCTCACCCGGGAGCTGCCACCCGGGTGGCGTCAGCGCCTGGCGCTTGCCTGTGCGCTCCTTCACCGGCCGGAGATCCTTTTTCTCGACGAGCCCACCTCCGGCGTCGACCCCATCACGCGGAGGCATTTCTGGGAGTTCATCCGGGGGCTTGCCCGCGATGGGGTCACAATTTTCGTGACGACCCATTACATGGACGAGGCCCTGAACTGTGACCGGATCGTCATGATCAACGAGGGGAGAATCGTTGCCATCGGGAGTCCCGGCGAGATCATTGCGGAGGCCTGCCCGGGGGAGGCGAAAGCGACGCTCAACGATGCGTTTATAAGGTTGATGACACGAACGGACGGGGACTAGGGACCAGGGTGTCGGGACGAGGCAAAAGGCAGTCGACAGCCAACAGCCGACAGCCAACAGCCGACAGCCAACAGCCAACAGCCAACAGCTTGGAGGTCTTTACTGTAGGCTGTCGGCTGTCGACTGTAGGCTTTCAAACGCGGGTCAGCGGCATGACGGAACAAACCGAATAGACTGGACAGACGTTAATGTTGATCAATCCCCGCAATGTGCAGGCCGTGGCCCGGAAGGAGTTCTACCACATCGTCCGGGACTACCGGAGCCTGTACATGGCCTTCGCGCTGCCGCTGCTGCTGATCCTGCTCTTCGGTTATGCGCTCTCCCTCGACGTGGACAACGTGAAGGTCGTCATCGTCGACCAGGACCGCACGGAGCTCTCCCGGGATTTCGCAGGGCGCCTCGACGCCTCGGCCTACTTTGACCTGGTTACCCATCTGCCCGACGAACGCACCGCCGTGGCCTGGCTCGATGCCGGCAAGGCTACGATCGCGCTGGTCATCCCGCCACGGTGGACCGAAAACATCCGCTCGAACCGCGAAGCGCCGCTGCAGGTCCTGGTCGATGCCAGCGACCCGAACATCGGGACCATCTCCCGGGGCTATATCACGTCCTTTGTCGAGCGATACAACTCGCGACTGCTCGCCGATTTCCTCAGCAGGCAAGGCCTTGAAAACCTTCGCCCGGCCGTGGAAGGGCGCGTCCGGGTCTGGTTCAACGAGGAGCTCGAGAGCCGCAACTTCATCGTCCCCGGCATCATTGCGGTCATCATCATGATCGTCGGGGCCATGTTGACTTCGCTTGTCGTCGCGAGGGAGTACGAGAACGGGACCATGGAGACGATCCGGTCTCTCCCGATCAGCGCCGTCGAGTTTCTGACCGGGAAGGCGATCCCCTATTTCCTCATCGCGATGACGGACGTCCTCATGGCCCTCGCCATGGGGCAGCTGCTCTTCGGGGTGGTCATGAAGGGGAGCTTCTGGATGATGATCCTGGCCTCGTCGCTCTACCTGTCCGTGGCCCTCGGGCTGGGGCTCTTCATCTCCATTGCCACGAAGTCACAACTCGTGGCAAACCAGATCGCGCTGCTCGTTTCGTATCTGCCGGCGCTGCTGCTTTCGAACTTCGTGTTTCCCGTGGAGAACATGCCCCGGATGCTTCAGCTCGTGACCTGGATCGTCCCGGCAACGTACTACATCGACATCCTCAACGGACTGTTTCTCCGCAATGTGGGGATGAGCTACCTCTGGCCGAGCTACCTGGTGCTGCTCTGCATGTTTCTCGTCAGCGCCGCTGTCGCTGTGGTCAAGATGAGGAAAGAGGGACTGTAGAATGAACCGGATCCGGATCCGCGAAATCGTGAGAAAGGAGTTCATCCAGCTCTTCCGGGACAGGAAGAACAGGCCCATTCTGTTCGTCATGCCGTTCATCCAGCTTCTCATTTTTGGCTACGTCGTCTCCACGGACGTGCGGGACGTCAAGGTGGGCTTCCTCGACCAGTCGCGGACCCGGGAGAGCCGTCTCGTACGCGATGCCTTCGAGGGAAGCCCCATCTTCCGGATCACACACCCGGTGGACGACCCCCGGGAGCTCGAGGAGCTTCTGCTGCGCAGAAAGGTGGACATCGCCATCAAGATCGGTCCCGACTTCAGCGAGCGAATCCGCAAGGGCGAAACGGCGGCCGTCCAGGTACTGGCCGACGGGAGCATGAGCAACCTGGCCGGGGTGCGGATCGCCTACACGATGCAGGTCCTCGAGAAGCTGAACCAGGAATTCATCCGGGAGCTTGTCCCCCAGCGGATCGACTACGGCAGGATCGACGCGCGGGTCCGCACGTGGTACAACCCGAACCTGGAAAGCCGTGATTTTTTCGTCCCGGGGATGGTGGCCGTCCTGATCATGATCATCTCGCTTCTCTTCACCTCCATGGCTATCATCAAGGAGAAAGAGATGGGGACCATGGAGCAGCTCATCGTAACGCCCATGCGGCCTTTCGAGCTGATCCTCGGCAAGACGATCCCCTACATCCTGATCTCGATTGCCCAGATGGTGGCCGTGACCTTTTTTGCCGTCATCTGGTTCGACATCCCCATGCGGGGAAGCGCAGGGTTGATGCTTCTGGGCGTGTGCCTCTTTCTCATCAGCAACCTCGGGATCGGGCTCTTTGTCTCCACGATCTCGGCCACCCAGCAACAGGCCATGCTGACGACCTTTTTCTTCATCGTTCCGTTTTTCATGCTCTCCGGTTTCGTCTTTCCCATCGAGAACATGCCGCTTGTCGTGCAGGGACTCACCTATCTCAACCCGCTGCGCTACATGCTCGTCATCATCCGCGGCATCTTCCTCAAGGGGGTGGGCATGACGGTGCTGTGGCCGCAGTACCTGGCCCTGGTCATCCTGGGCGTACTTGTTTTCGCGGGGGCCGTGGGGCGCTTCAGGAAGCGGCTGGATTAGGCCGGCGGAGGTGGCAGCCGACAGCCAACAGCCGACAGTGGTCAGCAGGCAGCAGGTGCAGCAGGTGACAGGTGACAGGTGACAGGTGACAGGAATCCCGTTGTCAATGCCAAGGATTGAGGAGAAGCACATGAGAGGGATCATACGAAAGTCAATTTTCAGCAGCATTGCACTGGGAATGTTGATCGGGGTTGCCGGGGCGCAGGAGGCGGGGGTGCCGCTGACGCTGGAGGAGAGCATCGCCATTGCCCTCAGGCAGAGCGTCGTCATCCAGTCGGCCCGGGAGGGGGTCGCCGCGTCGGAGGCGCGTCAGAAGGAAGCCTTCACGGGATTTCTCCCGAAATTGAGCACAACCTACCATTACACCTATAACGACCCGGCGCCTTATATCAAGCAGCCCCCGCCCTCTCCCATCGGCACCCTGACCGTCGGATCCCAGGACAATTATATCTGGTCTCTCGACGTCAAGCAGCCCGTATTCGCCGGCGGCCGGATCACGGCAAACTACGACATCAACCGCCTGGGGGCCGACGCCTCGAGGCAGGAGGAACGGGGTACGATCCAGGACATCGTCCTGGAGGTGAAGCGATCGTACTTCACCGTCCTCAAGGCCAGGCGCCTCGTCGGGGTGGCGAAGCAGTCCGTCGAGCAGTTCACGGCCCAGCGGGACCTGGCGAAGAACTTCTACGAGGTGGGCCTGGTCCCCCGCAACGATTACCTCCAGGCCGAGGTGCGGCTTGCAGACGGAAACCAGTCCCTCATCCGGGCGGAAAACAGCCTGGAAGTGGCCAGGTCGCGCTTCAACACCGTTTTGCGCCGACCCATCGGAGCGGGCGTGGACGTGGTGGACATCCTCGATTACAAGCCCTATGAGACGGCCTTCGAAGAGTGCCTGAAAACCGCCTTCGAGAACCGCCCCGAGATCCAGGTATACAGCCTGAGGGCCGAGCAGGCCGGCAAGAAGGTCAAGGTTGTGGAAAGCGAGTTCTACCCGTCGGTGAATCTCGTCGGCAGCTATCAGCGCTATGGCGACAGCGCCGACCTGAACGGCTCTCCCTACCGGAATCCGGAGAATTGGTCCGTTGCGGCCATGGCATCCTGGGACCTCTGGGAGTGGGGAAGGACAAAATATGCCCGCGATGCGAGCGCCAGCCAGGAAAGGCAGGCCCAAAACGCCCTGATTCACGTGAAGGACCAGGTGTCCCTCGAGGTCAAGAACGCCTGGCTGAATGTGAAGGAGGCGGAAAAACTCATCGCCGTGACGCAGCAAGCCATCGAACAGGCCGAGGAAAACTACCGGATCAACCAGGAGCGCTACCGGGAGCAGGTATCCAGGACGACGGACGTCCTCGATGCCCTCACGCTGCTGACCTTCGCCAGGGCTTCCTGGTCCAATGCCCTGAGCGATTACCGCATTTCCCTGGCCGCCCTCGAGCGGGCCACGGGAGTCATCTGGAGACCGGAAGAAAGGGGACAGGTGACAGGTGACAGGTGACAGAAAAGAAGTGTCTGAGTGTCTAAGTGTCTGAGTGAAGAGGGAAAAGGGTCTCGGGATTCCGGACTCCGGCTTCCGGACAAGAAAGCTGTCTTTTTCCCGAAGCCCGATGCCTGAAGCCTGGAGCGAAGCGAAGTGCCGGGCGTTTAAAGATTAAGAGGTGGTAACCCGAAAAATAGGGTAAACAGGGAGGGTGCGATGAGCCAGGGACAGGGCGAAAAACGCGCATCGGTTTGGCGGTGGTTTTCCCTCAAGAAAATAGGGATTTTTACGATTATTCTTATTGTGGCAGTGTTGCCCGGGATCGGTTGCTCCATGACAAATTCGGAAACGGCACGGGGACCCCTGGTGGGCGGGCCCTGCGAGTACAGGTCCTACCCGGGACAGGCCGAGATCGTCTCGGTGGCACCGATGCAGGCTCCCGCCGCGGCGGCCGGTGAGCGCTACGACGTGAAATTCCGCTTCATCCCCGACGGGCCCGTCGAGGAGCCCCTGGGAAAGGCGGCGTTGCAGAGGACCTTTTCCCTCCTGCCGGACAGGGAAATGCCTCCCGACAGGGCCTTCATCGAAAAATTTGACATCCGGCCGGGAAAGCGGCTAGGCTGCGCGCTCAAGGTGATCACGCGGGGGGCCTGCACACCGATCCTGTTCGATTTCCCCTCGCCGGCACCCGGCGATGCGCCGCCCCGCTGAAGGGAATCCGGGACAGGATTCCCCGCAGTGAGCGTTGAAAGGACGCGCCGCGGCCGCATCGTTGCAGAAATTCGCTCGCAGGACGTGCCCCATGAGAAAAACCCGGATCGGCTTCGCCTTCCTCCTTGCGGCCTCTATTGTTTTTGCCGCTTCGTTGTCCCTCGCCGATGAGGTCTCACAGGTCAGAGCCGCGATCGCCGCAAAGCAGGCCAACTGGCAGGCCGGCGAGAACTCCATGACACAACTCAGCCCGGCGGAGCGAAGGGCCCGCCTTGGGCTGAAAAAACCGGACATGCCCGTCGGAGCGGAGATGATGGTCATGGCGGAGCCCCCCATCGTGGGCGCCCCGCCGAGTCTCGACTGGCGAAACAACAGCGGGAACTTCGTCACCCCCGTGAGGGACCAGGGAAGTTGCGGAAGCTGCTGGGCCTTCGCCACGACAGCGGCCCTGGAATCGTCGGTTCTGCGCGCCGAAAACACGCCGGGCGTCAATCTCAACCTCTCCGAGCAGGTCCTCATCTCCTGCGGATCCTCGGGCGGCAACGACGCGGGCAGCTGCAGCGGGGGGTACATCTCCTACGCCTCCAATTACATCCGCGATACCGGACTGCCCCTGGAGACCTGCTATCCCTACACCGGGGGAGATGGCAGCTGCGGCAGCGCCTGCTCCTCCTATCAGACCTCCACGTACCAGATCGTGAGCTGGGGCTACGTGACCACCACGTCCCCCACGGTGAGCGCCATCCGGGACGCCCTCGTGAGCTACGGGCCGCTCGTCACGACCATGGACGTCTACGACGACTTCTTTTCCTACTCGAGCGGAGTCTACTCCCATACGACGGGCGGCTTGGCAGGGGGACATGCCGTCCTCATCGTCGGCTACAGCGACCCCGGCCAGTACTTTATCGTGAAGAACAGCTGGGGAGCGGGCTGGGGAGAATCGGGCTATTTCAAGATCGCCTACTCCGAGCTCGACACAGTCGTGAACTTCGGGGATTACACCCTCCGCTACACGGGATCCTCCTGCAGTTATTCTCTTTCCCCGAGCAGTCAGTCCCTTAGCCAGCCGGCCGGTTCCGGCAGTGTTACCGTCACAACGCAGAGCGGCTGTGCCTGGACGGCCGCAAGCAACGCGGGATGGATCACGGTTACCTCGGGGGCGAGCGGTACGGGGAACGGGACGGTGAATTATTCCGTGACGCAGAACACGGGCGCTAAATCCCGTGCGGGCACGCTGACCATAGCCGGGAAAACGTTCAACGTTACCCAGGCCGGAGTGCCGCCGACCATCTCCGGTCAAAGCCCTTCAAGCGGGGCAACGGCGGTGAACCCGAGCACAACGGTGTCCGTCACATTCAGCGAGACCATGAGCGCCTCGTCGATCACCCCCTCGTCCTTCACGCTGACTCAGGGAGGCTCGCCCGTCTCGGGGTCCGTGTCATACGATGCGGGGACACAGACGGCAACCTTCACCCCCTCGGGGAACCTGGCCTACAGCACAAGCTGCACGGCGACGCTTACCACCGGCGTGCAGGACAGCGAAGGCGTTGCTCTTGCGTCGTCGAGTTCATGGAGCTTCACCACCGCGGCTCCGCCGCCCGCCAGCGGCAGCAGCAGCGGCGGAGGGGGCGGCGGGTGCTTCATCGCCACGGCGGCCTTCGGCTCGGCACTCGAACCCAAGGTGGTCACGCTGAGGGAATTCCGCGACGTCTATCTGTTGCCCTCCCACTCGGGCAGGGCCTTCGTGGAGCTTTACTACACCCTGTCGCCCCCGATGGCCGATGTCATCGCCTCCGACGAGGGCCTGAGGACCGGGGCGAGGGCCGTTCTTGCGCCTGCCGTGGCTGCAAGCGAGACCCTGCTGGGCGCGGGGCGCGAGGCCGTGGGGCTTCTCGGGTGGCTCGGAGCCGCCGTCATCCTCCTGTGCGGGGCCGGGCGCGGATCGCGGCGCGATGGGAAGCCGTTCCGATAAAAATTCATTGACAAACGGGGCGGCACGCCTTATGCTCTGCCAACCTTCAAGAGGTTCGAATTTCGAAATGAAGATCATCATCGGCGCCATCATCCCCATTATTATCGACATAATCGGCATACGTCCGGGCGGCGTAGGGGGCTGATGATGGCTTGATGGCATAACCGGAAGGAATCAATGAAATCCGTTATCAGGCTCCCTGGTAACGGATTTTTTATTTCGAGGGGGATTGAGAAAGATGGAAGAGAAAGCGGTTGTCATCTACGACACGACCTTGAGGGACGGCACCCAGGGCGAGCAGGTGAGTTTTTCGGCCGAGGAGAAAATCCGCGTGGCCAGGCGCCTCGACGAGTTCGGGATTGCCTACATCGAGGGGGGCTGGCCCGGCTCGAACCCGAAGGACATGCGCTTCTTCGAGCTGGCCCGGAAGGTGAAGTTCCGAAATGCGAGGCTTGCCGCCTTCGGCAGCACGCGAAGGGCCCACACCGCGCCCAACGAGTGCCCCAACGTGCAGGCCCTGCTCGAGGCGCAGACGCCGACGGTGACCATCTTCGGCAAGAGCTGGGACTTTCACGTCAGGGAAATCCTGAAGGTTTCCCTGAAGGAAAACCTCGCCATGATCGGCGAGACGGTCGCTTATCTGAAGTCGAAGAAAAAGGAGGTCATCTACGACGCCGAACACTTCTTCGACGGCTACCGGGCAAATCCCCGCTATGCCCTTCAGTCCATCGAGGCGGCCTTTACAAACGGCGCCGAGATGATCGTGCTCTGCGACACCAACGGCGGGACCCTTCCCTCGGAGATCGCACGGGTGGTGGACGAGGTGGCGGCCCTGGTCCCGAGAGAGAAACTGGGTATCCACACCCACAATGACGGGGGGCTGGCCGTGGCCAATACGCTGGCCGCCGTTGAAAAAGGCGTCCGGATGGTCCAGGGAACGATCAACGGCTATGGCGAGCGATGCGGCAACGCGGATCTCGTCCCCATCATGGCCAACCTGGAGCTCAAGATGAACAAGCCCTGCCTGCCCGGGGGCGCTCTGAAAGAGCTCACGCGCCTGTCGCTCTTCGTCAGCGAGATCGCCAACATCACCCCCCTGAACTCGCGGCCCTTCGTCGGCCGCAGCGCCTTCGCCCACAAGGGGGGCGTACACGTGCACGCCGTTCTCAAGAACACCGAGGCCTACGAGCACATCCGGCCCGAGCTCACCGGCAACCACCGCAGGGTCCTCGTCTCGGACCTCTCCGGCAAGAGCAACATCGAGTACAAGGCGGCCGAGCTGGGGCTCTCGCTGGGCGATGACGACGCGAAGAGCCGCAGGATCGTCGAGGAGATCAAGCACATGGAAAACGAGGGCTACACCTTCGAGGCCGCCGACGGCTCGCTTGCCCTCATCATCCGCAAGGCCACGGGCGAATTCGAAGAGCCCTTCTATCTCGAGTGCTTCCGTGTTATAAACGAAAAGCAGGGCAACGAGCCCTCCCGCGCCCAGGCCCTCATCAAGGTCATCGTGGGCAGGGACACGGAGATCACCGCCGCAGAGGGAAACGGCCCGATCAATGCGCTGGACAACGCCCTTCGGAAGGCACTCGTGAAGTTCTACCCCGAACTGTCCCGGATGCACCTCACGGATTTCAAGGTGAACATCCTCGAGGGCAGCGAGGGCACGGCGGCCAAGGTGCGCGTCTTCATCGAGTCGCGCGACGACAAGGACATCTGGAGCACGATCGGGGTCTCCGAGAGCGTCATCGAGGCAAGCTGGCTTGCCCTGGTGGACAGCATCCAGTACAAGCTGAGCAAGGACAGGCTGAACAGGAACGGCAAGGAAGTGAAGAAAGCTGTCGCCTGAGCAAATACCAGACGGTGAGAGGGTAAGAGGGTTTGAAGGTGAGAACACAAATCTTTCTTAACTTCTTACCTTCTCAACCTCTTACCTTCGCATTCAGCAGGCGTATGGTGTTCTGATCTGCATCGAACGAACGCGCAGTGAACCACTGACGGGAGCAGCAGAGATATGCCGATGACAATCACGGAGAAAATACTTGCCGGGCACGCGGGGCTCGAGAGCGTTGCCCCGGGGGATCTCATCGAGGTGAAGGTGGATCTGGCCTTCGCCCATGATTTCACGGCCCCCATCGCCATCCAGGTTTTCAAGGAGATCGGCGCCCCGAAGGTCTTCGACCGCAAGAGGGTCGCCCTCGTGGCCGATCATTTCGTCCCCAACAAGGACATCGCCTCGGCCGAGCAGGCCAAGCTCATGCGTGAGTTCGCCCGCGAGCAGCAGCTCGAGCTCTACTACGAGGTCGGCGAGGCCGGCATCGGACACGTGCTGTTGCCCGAGCAGGGGCTCGTCGTCCCGGGCCAGGTGATCATCGGGGCCGACAGCCACACCTGCGCCTACGGGGCCCTGGGGGCATTTTCCACCGGCGTGGGGAGCACCGACATGGCCGCCGTGATGGCCACGGGCGAGATCTGGCTTCGCGTCCCGCCGACGATCCGCGTCGAATATACGGGAGGCCTGCGGTCGCACGTGGGCGGAAAGGACCTGATCCTTCGCCTCATCGGCGAGATCGGCGTCGAGGGCGCGTTGTACAGCGCTCTGGAATTCTGCGGCGACGCCCTCCGCGGGCTTTCCATGCCGCACCGGTTCGCGATGGCGAACATGGCCGTCGAGGCGGGGGCGAAAAACGGGATCATGGCGCCCGACGAGATCACCCGCGCCTACGTGAAGGGCCGCGCACGGTGGGAGCCCGTTTTCTTCGAGAGTGATGCCGGCGCGAAGGTCGAGAAAACCATTTCGATCGACGTGAGCTCCCTCGAGCCTCAGATCGCCTTCCCCCCCTCGCCGGCAAACGTGAAGCCGGTCTCGGAGGCGAGAAACGTCACGCTGGACCAGGTCTTCATCGGTTCCTGCACCAACGGGTGGCTGGAGGATTTGCGGGATGCAGCAAGTCTGCTGAAAGGCCGAAAGAAGGCGCCGGGCCTTCGCCTGATCGTCATCCCGGCTACTCCGACCATCCTCAAGAAGGCCATGAAGGAGGGGATCATCGATACGTTCCTCGAGGCCGGCGCCGTCATCGGGCCGCCCTGCTGCGGGCCCTGCCTGGGAGGGCACATGGGGATCCTGGCCTCGGGCGAGCGGGCGCTGGCGACGACGAACCGCAATTTCGTCGGCCGCATGGGCCACCCGAAGAGCGAGGTCTTTCTCTGCAATCCCTTTGTGGCGGCGGCATCGGCCGTTCTTGGACGGATCGGTTCTCCCGAGGAATTATAGAAATCAGTGTCTGAGTGAAATGGTGTCTGAGTGTCTGAGTGAAGAAAGAAAGCTTCTAACATTCTTCACTCCATCACTTAGACACTTAGACACTCAGGCACTTGTCGACTGTAAGGAGACGATATGAAATACGAAGGTCGAGTTTGGAAGTTCGGCGATGATGTGGACACGGATCTCATCATTGCAGCCCGCTATTGCAACGTCTCCGACGGGGCCTTGCTGGCAAAGCACGCCTTTGCCGACGGAAAACCGGAATTCGCAGCCTCCGTTTTGCCGGGGGATGTCATCGTGGGGGGAAGGAACTTCGGCTGCGGCTCCTCCCGGGAGCACGCCCCCATCGCCATCAAGGCCTCCGGCGTCTCCGTCATCATCGCGAAGAGCTTCGCCCGGATCTTCTACCGCAATGCCTTCAACATCGGGCTGCCGCTGCTCGAGTCGGTCGATGCCGCGGAGGATCTGCAGGAAGGAGACCGGCTCTCCGTCGATCTGATCGCCGGGAAGATCGAGAACCTCACCCGCGGCAAATCCTACGGCGCCCGTCCGATCCCGCCTTTCATGGAGCGACTCATCAAGGCCGGCGGGCTCGTGGAGCACATTCGCAGGGAAAAGCTGCAGAAGAGGCCATAGCATTCAATCCGCTGCGGTGTTGCCCTCGTCGCTCATGAAAAAAGGCCTTTCGCCCTCCGGGGCGTGAGGCCTTTGTGATTCTTCCCTTCGCGTGGATCGCCTTGCGGCTCGGGGGCAGGACCCGACCCGCCCGGAATGGAAACCTCTGCCGGAAACAAGAAAGACTTCCCGGTTGACGAACCCGCGCGTTTCGTTTAGAGTTTTGCCGTATTGACGATCGGGGCAGGAATGCCCGGGAGGCCGATTCGGTGCGGGACTACGCAGGGTATCTGGGCAGGCAGACTGTGGACCGGTTGAACCGATACGCAGAACAGTCCGCGCTCTTCTACCGGATCCTGCGCCAGATCGTCATCAACCCCAGGGCCGGCCGCAGACTCAGGGCCCGGATCGTCGTCGAACAGATCTATTTCACGGCCATCGAACCCCTGTGGATCGTGATCCCCATCGCGCTTCTGCTCGGCAGCATGATGATCCTCCAACTCTCGGGCGTGGCGGCCCAGCATGACCTGGGCAGGATCACCGTGGCCCTGCTCATCCGGGAATTCGGCCCCCTCGTCACTGCCCTGGTGGTCATTCTCCGGTCCGCCACGGCGGTGACGATCGAGACGGGCTACATGAAGGTCCTGCGCGAGATCGAGGCCCTGGAGCTCCAGGGCGTGGACCCCCTCGACATCCTGTTCGTACCCCGCATGATCGGCATCACGGTGTCCCTGTTCTGCCTGATCACCATCTTCTGCATCGTCTCCGTGCTGGGGGGGTACGCCATCGCCTGGGCGCTGACGACCGTGCCCCTGCAGAACTTCCTCGCGCAGATCGGGAAGGCCATCGAGCCGCTCGACATCGTGGCGGTTGCGCTCAAATCCCTCTTCTTCGGCGCGGGGATCACCGTGATCTCGCTGTACTACGGGCTGGCCGTCCGGAAGGGGATCACCGAGATCCCCGTGGCGACCTCGAGGGGGGCCGTGGCGTGCCTCTTTTACTGTCTGGCGGTCAATTTCGCACTCTTTGCCGCCTTGTTCCTATAGGTCCCCCATGGCGCTCATCGAACTCAGAGAATACGCGCACACGCCCACGGGCCGGGGGAAGGGACTGGCGAAGTTCTCCTTCTCGCTTTCGCCCGGCGATGCCTTCAGCCTCCACGCCGACCGGATCGACGACGCGCACCTTTTCCTGAGGGCCCTGGCGAGCCTCGAGCCGCCGGAGGAAGGGGGCTATTGGTTCAACGGGGAGGAGTTGAATTTTGCGAAACTCCGCCGGCTCCTGGCCGTCCGCAGGAAGATCGGCTACCTCGGGGTCGATGCGGCCCTGATCGGGAACCGCACGCTGAGAACAAACCTGCTGCTCGGCCGTTACTACGCCGAGAACCGGCTCGATCTGACCCTGAGCGAAGATGTCCTTGGCCTGTGCCGCCTTTTCAACATCGAGGACAAGCTCGACCTTCGCCCCGCGCAGGTGGCGCCGGAAGATGCGCGGGCGGCCATCATCGTCCGGGAGATGACGAAAGGGGCCGAGGTGTTTCTCATCGAGCAGGCCTTTGTCGTTCTCGCCCGCCCGGTCGTCGAGCTCTACATCGAGATGATACGGAAGTTGATCGATTCGGGCATTCCCTGCGTCTACTATGCCGGACTGACGCAGTACGATCGCCTGTTCAAGAAAAATGACATCTACATTCGGGACGGCGTGGTGAATGTCGTTTGAGTCCCGTCCCGTCCCGGGGGAGCCATGGAACTGAAATTCAGCAGGATGGATCGGATCGTCGGCGTCTTCATCATCCTCGTCGTCGTCCTCATGGTGGGTTCGGTGGTCCTCATCGGGCGCGGTAAGGACTGGTTCCGCCCGACGGTGACCTTCTATGCGCAGTTCAAGGAAAACTACAATCTTGCGCCGGGCTCGTCGGTGAAGCTCTTCAGGGCCGAGATCGGGCATGTGAAGTCCGTGCAACTCTCCGGGGATGCCGTTCGCGTGCAGCTGTCGATCTTCGAGGAGTATCAATCCCGGTTCCGGCAGGACACGGTGGTCACCGTCGAGAGCCCCACTTTAATCGGGTCGGAGTTTGTGGCCGTGCGGCCGGGCAAGCCCGACAGCCCCCTCCTTGGCCCCGGCGAAACGGTCAAATCCGAAGAGAAGAAAACCCTCGCGCAGATCCTGGCTGAGTACGAGGTGGAGGAGACGGCCAAGCGCCTGACGGAGACCATCCGGAATCTTGCCGATGTCGTCGAGGAACTGAGAGACCCGAAGGGTCCGCTCTTCGTCTCGCTGAACAGCATCGAGAAAAACCTGAAAAATCTGGAAACGGTCACCACCGGCATGAAGGAAGGCGAAGGGACCGTCGGTCAGCTCCTGCGGTCCGACGATCTGATCAACCGGGTGAACACCTCCATGGAGCGGCTCGACAACGTCTTGAAAAATGTCGAGGGCGCCACCCCCGAGGTGACGGCCAACCTGCGGGAGAGCATGGAGAAGATCCGGGAGGTCACGGCGAACCTCGAGAAGGGCAGCCGCGAGTTCCCCGACGTGATCCGGACAACGAAGCGCGGCATCCAGGAAATCAGGGATGGAGTGGATGAGATCAACCGTGTCCTCAAGGCCGTCGAAAAGAACCCCCTCCTCAGGGGAAATATCCCCCCGAAGCCCGAGGGGAAGGACCTGGACGCCGGTCTGAGGAGATGAGGCGGCTATGAGAACCATGAAAATTGTAATCGGATTGATCTTCGTGCTTTTCCTGGCATCCTGCGGCGGGACAAAAGAAGTGTTCGTGCCCGGGGACATCAGCGCAGGCGGCGTGCAGACCGGCAAGGGGATGCCATTCTACGAACGGGGCTGTTACGCCAGGGCATTGGATCACTTCTACAGGGCCAACGAACGCTTCACGGCAGTCGGGGACAGCCGCGGCATGGCCATGAGCGCAAACAACATCGGCGTCGTCTACCGCGCCATGGGGGAGGCCGGGGCGGCCATCCCCTTCTTCGAGGATGCCCTGCGGACATACCGGAATCTCGGGGATCAGGCACAGGTGCGCCAGACACTCTCGAACCTGGCGGCTGCCCAGGTGGATGCGGGGGATTATGCGGCGGCCGGGAAGAACATCGACGAGGCGCTCCGGATCGACATCCGGCGCGAACCTTTCCCGCCGGCGATGACGGTGAAGGGGATCCTGCTGGCCAGGCAGGGCGATGTCAAGGGGGCCGAAACGATGTTCAAGGAGGCCCTCGATCATGTCAACAAAAGGAATCCCGCCGGGGCGGCTGCTGCGAATTACGCCCTGGGGGATCTGCTGCTGGGGACGGCCCGATACAGGGAGGCCGTTCCCTATCTCGAAACGGCTCTGGAAATCGACCGCAAGGCAGGCTTTTACAGGGGGATCGCCGACGACTTGACTGCCCTGGGCCGTTGCCGCGCAGGTCTGGGTGATGATGTGTCGGCCGTGAATTCCTGGGAGCAGGGCGTGCGGATCTACGCCCTGCTGGGGATGGAGGAAAAGGCCCGCTCGACGATGGGCCTTCTGGAAGAGGCGGCAAAGCGTTCGAACCGGGACATCGCGCTGACCCGCGCGCTCGTGGACCGCTGGCTCAAGGGGGACGTGACGGACAGCATTTGCGAATGATGCCTGCGGCATCATTCGCAGCCACAAGCCACAAGGCGGAGACACGAGATTGCCGCGGCGCGTTGCGCCTCGCAATGACCAGATAGACCGAATAGACTGGATAGACCAGATAGACCCATGCCTGACGTCTTCGGCCTCGGCCAGTGTTCCCTCGACTACGTCGGGCGCATTCCCGCCTGGCCTTCCCCCGATACGAAATGCGAGTTCCACGACCTGGTCATCCAGGGCGGCGGGCCCGTGGCCACGGCCCTGGTGGCCCTTTCCCGCTGGGGGCTTGCCTGCCATTTCGTCGGTGTGGCCGGCGACGATTCCTTCGGGCGGCAGATCGCCCGCTTTCTTCAGAACGAGGGCATCGATGTCTCGGGCCTTGTCGAAAGGCCCGGGCACCTTTCTCAGTTAGCCTTCATCGCCGCGGAGCCCGGCGGGCGGCGCACCATCTTCTGGCAGAGGCCCACGGGCGAGGCGCTCAGGCCCCCGGAAATCCGGATGGATATCCTTCGCGCGTCCCGCGTCCTGCACACCGACGGGCTTTTCATAGAGGCATCTCTTGCCGCCGCGTCCGGGGCGAAAAAGGCGGGAGTCATCGTTGCCGTCGACGCGGGGACCCTCCGGGAGGGGATGCTCGAACTGGCCCGCCACAGCGACTGCTTTGTGTGCTCCGAGGCCTTTGCCCGTTCCCTTGCCGGCGGCGACGATCCTCTCGGGGCCTGCAGGAGGATCCTCGAACTGGGCCCGAGAATCGCCGGCGTGACGCTCGGCTCGAGAGGGTATGCGGCGATGTTCGACGGGCGATCCATCGTGAAGCCCGCCTGTGCTGTCGAGGCCGTCGACACGACGGGCTGCGGCGATGTCTTCCACGCCGGCCTCACCTATGGGCTTGTCCGGGGCTGGGATCCCGGCAGAAGCTTCGATCTTGCCGCCTGGGCGGCGGCGCAGGTGGCGACCCGGATGGGCGGCCGGGCGGGAATCCCGTCGAAAAGCGAGCTGCAGGCCAGGGGGTACGAGTAAGTTCTGCATCCGGAACCGCCCTGCATTGACGCACCCGGGCATATCCTGTAGAACAATCATAAACAGGCGAAGGGCATTTACTCTCTCATGTCGAAACGGGTGATCATCATCGGTGCGGGCCTTGCAGGGCTGACGGCGGCCCATGCGGCGGCAAAGCAAGGGGCGACGGTTCTCGTTGTCGACCGGGGCCCCATCGGAATCGGGACGAACTCGGTGCTGGCCAACGGATTCTTTGCCGGCCCATCGGAAAAATACAGCCCCGATGACTACATCCGCGACACCCTCCAGGCGGGGAGGGGGCTCAACCGTGAATCCACGGTGAGGCTCGTTGCCCGGGAGGCGCCCTCTGCGTTCCAGCGCCTGCGGTCAGCCGGGGTGCTCCTGAAAGAAAGGGGTGCGCAGCGCTGTGTCGTTTCCCCGGAGCCCTCCGTGATACCCGGCGTTGCCCTCATGAGAAAGCTGGCGGACCTGGTCAAAAGCCTCGAGGGCGTTCATGTCCTCCCCGGATTCCAGGTCACCGAGCTTTCCTGTCACAACGGAAGGGTATGCGGCGTCCGGGGTTTCAACCGCAAGGGCGAGGAAATGGACATCGACGCTGCCGCCGTGGTCCTTGCCGCGGGAGGCGCAGGGGCCATCTATCGCCGTCATGACAACCAGAAGAAGATCCTGGGGCAGGGATATGCCCTGGCCGCACGGGCGGGCCTCGATCTCTGGGACATGGAGTTTGTCCAGTTCTTCCCGCTGGTTCTAGCGGACCCGCGGCTTCCGGCCCTGATCGTCTATCCGCCTTTTGCCCGCGAGGCGAAGCTCGTCGATTCATCCGGTGAGAGCATTCTCGAAAAGCACGGTCTCGGGGATGTCAACGAGGCGATCGTCAGGAAGCGCGACTCCTTCTCGGCCCTTCTCTTCGACGAGGCGCAGGCGGGGGGCGTTTTTCTCGACCTTCGCGATGTCCCCGATTCGGCTTGGAATGTTCATCCCCTGGCCATCTTCAAAAGGTTGCGTTATAATTTCAGGGAAAAACCCGTGGCCGTTGCACCGGCCGTCCACTTCACGATGGGCGGTCTGAGGACCGGCGAGACATGCGAGACGGACATCGGCGGCCTTTTTGCCTGCGGGGAGATCCTGTGGGGGCTTCACGGGGCGAACCGGATGGGCGGCAACGCATTGACGGAGTGTGTCGTGTCGGGCGCCGTCGCCGGAAGGTCCGCGGCCGAACGGGCCCTTTGCGAAATGCCCGTTGCCTCCTGCCGGGAAAAGCCGCCGCAGCTCCCTGCGGCATACACTGTGCCCGGAGCCGGCGAAGTGCGGGACATCCTCACGGAGATCCGGGCGACGGCCTGGGAGTGCGCGGGCATCGTAAGGTCGGACGAAGGGCTGCGCAGGGGCATGGAGAGGGTCGGGGCGATCGAGGAGCGACTGATGCAGTTGGGATCTGCCGGTCCCGGGGGGCGTTCCGCATTGGAGGACGCCAGGGCCGGGGCCCTCGTGCTGCGCGCCATCCTGCAGGCGA
Source organism: uncultured delta proteobacterium (assembly GCA_963828305.1). Classification (GTDB taxonomy): domain Bacteria; phylum Desulfobacterota; class Syntrophia; order Syntrophales; family UBA2192; genus UBA2192. The sequence goes on from CAWHEJ010000006.1 coordinate 48,103, forward strand.
GCCTCGGGCGCAGGGAGAGCCGAGGGAGCTTCCTGCGGAGCGATTTTCCCGATGAGGGCTGCGGCAACTGGCGCAGGAACTCGCGCCTGAGCTATGACGCGGACAAAAACGCCTTCGCGGTGGAGTATCTCCCCGTCGAAAGCGTCTGAAAGAAGCCGGCACGTATGCACCGTCTTCATCTCTTTGGGCATGAAAAACACAGGCAACAAGGACGACGGGCGTTGACTCAGCGCAGAAGGACACCCCGATGAACAGACTCGTTCGTATCATTCTGGTAGCCGTCTCGGCTGCATTACTCGCCTGGCTCTGGTACTCCGCGGCGCCGGAGCTCTTCCGCGCCGGGATGCCCTCCATCACCGAGGACGCCGACTTTGCGCTCCTGGTGCGGCTGACGGGATTTGTCGTCATCATCACCATCGGCTTCTATTTCGCGCTCAGGAATCTCATGAAGAAGTGAGGCGTCAGCGGGTGCAGGAAAAAAAGTACGGCAGAATATTTCGGGGAATCGGCTCGGGCGGAAATAACAGAGTTGCTGCTTTGATTATGTCGGTACAGCTTACACTGCATCCTGCGCAACGGGAATTACTTAATTAACTAATATTATATGATATTTTGTGAAAATTCGTGTTTGGTTTTGTTTTGCCCGCGGAAAAGTGTCGGTATAGTTTACATTCAGACTGCAAGCTCCCCCTTGCCGCATCCCTGCTGTATGCGCTGAATTGAGCAGCCGTATCAACAAAATATGTAATAAATTAGATTGCTTGACATCTTGCGGAGGCGCTCTCCTCTGCCTGCTTCGACCACGTGGTATGGAGATTGCCTTAGCAATACGCGAGGGAGATTTGAAATAGGTGTGGCGGGTCCGGGGGGTATCCAGCTTGCACCTGTCCTCAAACAATCCTGCTCGAGTGATAATTCATCAACCATTGCAGGTCTTTGGATCATGTGCCCCCGGAATTTCAATGCATACATGGGGGCCGTATCATGTTCACGCCTCCATGATTCGATAAACCCATGCATAGAAGACCGTCCATTTCCTGAATCCGGATAATGAATTTGAACGAGCAGAATCCGGTATTCAAGCCCGGGGAGCAGACCTCACCCCCGGGGTGACCGGGCGCATTGCGGGCAGAGAAATTCGATCCTGTCGCGCAGAGCCCTCTGGACGGTCCGGCGCCATGCTTATGGGCTGCCGGATGCCTTTTCAGTTCGTCCATGTAACTGAGAGGGCGTAAGCCTGCCTAATGAACAATTTAAACGGTTTTGACCACGGTGTGCTTGATGATTATCTAAAGATCCCCATGATCCTTTCATGTTTTCAGATCCGTTCCACATAACCCTCTCCCAAATGCCTTTACCAACAATCATATAAACCCTCACATCAAGGATGACCTATGATCCAGGTGCCAGGACCTGATCACCATGTAGCCCCGAGCCCATGCTCCTCGACGTATTTACGCGATATCTACTACCGGCTCAAACCCTTGATTCCTAGGCGGCTGCAGATCGAGTTGCGCAGGTGGTACGTGGCCAGACTGCGCAAGCAGTGTTCAGATGTCTGGCCGATCAACGAAAGGGCGGCAGCGCCTCCAGCGGGGTGGCAGGGCTGGCCCGACGGCAAGCGTTTCGCCGTGGTGCTCACGCACGACGTGGATACGGTTCAAGGACAAACTCGATGTCGCGAGCTGATGGAGTTGGAGAAGAACCTCGAATTCCGTTCCTCCTTCAATTTCGTGCCCCGGCGCTACAATGTCTCTGCCGAGTTGCGGAAAGAACTCGTTGATAACGATTTCGAAGTCGGCGTGCACGGTCTTTACCACGATGGGAATTATTTTAAATCCCGAAGGGTTTTTTCGCAGAGGGCAAAGTTGATCAACAGGTACCTGAAAGAATGGAATGCCGTCGGGTTTCGATCGCCCTCCATGCATCATGAACTCGAGTGGATTCACGATCTCGAAATCGAATACGACGCCTCGACCTTCGACACGGACCCTTTTGAGCCCCAGGCTGACGGGGTCTGCACCATATTTCCTTTCTGGGTAGCGGGACAGAACGGGCAAAGGGGATACGTTGAATTGCCGTACACGCTTCCTCAGGATTTCACGTTGTTTGTCCTGATGCGATGTCGGGACATCGGGATATGGAAGCAAAAACTGAACTGGGTTGCAGAAAAGGGAGGCATGGTTTTGATGAACACACACCCGGACTATATGGTCTTCCATTCCGAAACACCGGGCATGGAAGAATTCCGGGCTGACCATTACAGGGAAATACTGCTCTATCTGCAAACGAGGTACGAAGGGCAGTATTGGCACGTGCTTCCCGGTGAGATGTCACGATTCTGGCGCAACTTGTATGCTGGAGGGCGGTAAAACATGAAAGTGTGCCATGTGGTATATGCCTTTTACGAAACGGATACCCGGGTCCGTATGTATGCAGAAGCCCTTTCCGAGCGCGGTGATCATGTGGATGTCATTTCCCTGCGGAAAGAGGGACAAGCGCGTTGCGAGGTCGTCGAAGGCGTTCATGTCAACCGGATTCAGCCAAGGGTTATCAACGAGCGAAACAAAGCAACGTACTTGTTCCGGTTGATCAAGTTTTTTATGAAATCATCCGCATTTCTGGCGAAGTCAACGCTGAACGGAGACGGTCGCTATGATTTGATTCACATCCACTCGGTGCCGGATTTCGAGGTGTTTGCAGCGATGATCCCAAAACTATCGGGCTCGAAAATCATACTCGATATTCATGATATTGTGCCTGAGTTCTACGCGAGCAAGTTCAACGTCAGCGAGAGTTCTCTTATCTTCAAGGGCTTGGTTCTGACCGAGCGGGCGTCGACGGCCTTTGCGGATTACGTCATCGTCGCCAATCATCTCTGGGAAAGGACCCTTACGGAGAGATCGGTAAAAAAAGAAAAATGCTCCACCTTTCTTAATTATCCGATCCCGACGTTCTTCCGGACCTACCCGAAAAACCGGGACGATGGAAAGGTCGTATTGGTCTATCCCGGATCACTGAACTGGCACCAGGGTGTCGACATCGCGATCAGGGCGTTTGATCGGATCAAGACAAGGGTGCCGGAAGCTGAATTTCATATCTACGGAAGCGGTCCCGCAGTGGGCTTCCTTCGAAAATTAGTCGATGAACGAAACATGAATAACCGGGTCTTCATCAGGGAGTTTTTGCCTCTCGACGAGATCGTCCCTCTGATGGCCAGCGCCGATATCGGTGTCGTACCGAAACGTGCGGACTCATTCGGCGACCAGGCTTTCAGCACCAAGATTTTTGAGTTCATGGCCCTGGGCGTACCGGTTATTGTGTCCAGGACGCAGATCGACAGTTTTTATTTCGATGACTCCGTAGTAAAATTCTTCGATTCAAAAGACGAGGAGAGCCTCGCCGAAGCCATGCTCGAGTTAATAAGAAGCAGACAACTGCGGACGATGCTTTCCCGAAACGCCGCCGCCTATATCCAATGTCATTCCTGGTCATGCAGGAAAAAGGACTACATTCGACTGGTTGACGAGATCGCAACCTCTGGGATGTGCGGGAAGACACCGGATTCTCAATCCGAATCCGACGGCACCCATCGAGTGGCAGGTGGGCGTTTGTGACCGGTTGCCGACAGGCTGCGGCACGCACGATGACACATCCGGACATGCAAGCGCTCAGGGTGGAGGGCGTCCTCTGCGCATGGAAAGAATCGAAGCCCATCATCGCGAACCCGGTTGGTGCGACGGCACACCCGTTCTCCAATCCTCCTCGCATTTTCAGAAGAAGACAGTTGCCGCAACGGGGCGACGGCACGAGAGGCCATGCAAGGGGGAGACTATCCCTCTTTGTTATGAGGGATCGCCGTGAATTCAGCGGATGATTCCAAAAGATTCGGGGCGAAGCGTCAAGAGCTCTGCGGATGGGTGAGATGGCCTCATGCGTGTACGGGATGGTCCATGGAACGCGTGCAACCCATTCGATGAGGACCAACCTTTATCCCTTGTGCAGGGGCCGGGATGAGGGCAAGGAATTCGGAGGAAGAATATCGAACATGTGCTGGGAACGGATGTCCATTGACGAATATGCGATGTACGAGAAGGGACAGGGAGAGAAACTGGTGCGGGTCGATGGAGTCTGGTGGAGAGAAGTACGTCCATTCTTTTACAGGCCACTGTTTCCGTTCCAGTTGTTGGCTCCCGGAAAAGTGAAATCGCCCCTGCCGTCCTTTTTGTTCGGGTATCAATATCCTGTGATCGAAGGCCGGCCGGCGAACTCCCATCTCAATTTAATTGTATTCGACGACATCCACAATTATTCACTGGGCACATTAAAGCACAAGCAACGAAACGAGATCAAAAGAGGGCTAAAGCATTTTTCCATCAAGCGAATCGTCGAGTATGACGAATTTGTCGATGGCGGTTATAAGGCATACGTTTCATTTTTTCAAAGAACAAATTACAACTGGAAAAACGATCGCATCTTTCGCAAAGCTTTTATCAAGTGGGCGAATCACATATTTCGTTTCCCCAAAATCGTCATTCACGGTGCCTATAGGGGGGATGAGCTGTCGGCAGTCAATTTATCCTATCTCGTAGAGGATGTCATCATCGATGCCGCATTTTTTTCCACCACGGATGGGCTCAAGATGGGAAGTTCCGAGGCGACATGGCATGTGATCAGGGAAAGTGCGGCGGAAACAGCGGATGCGCGATATATCTATGAGGGACCGCTGTCGGGCAATAAGGGTCTTGACGATTCGAAAATATTGAGGGGCTGCAGCATTCTCTGTCAACCGGCCTATTGCTCGGTCCGTGCCATCCCCCTGTTTATTTTGAAAACCGTGTTCAAAAAAGCACATGCAAGGCTCCGGGGAATGGACGAACAACAAGTCGCAACAAGATATCCCGGTAAAAAGCAGGCATGACCGATCGGCAGGAGTCATTGCCCTCATGCGAGGGCATCACGATGCAACGCATCATGCCCCTGAGACGTACGGGTTGCCCGATCGTGTCGAATCAATTGTGATGATGAACGTATCCAGTGCAGATCGGATATTGACCCTTTACCTTTTTCGCCCGATCCTGCGAAGGTTCGGAGCGGAGAGACAATTCAGAATACCGATACTGATGTATCACAGCGTATCCGGTCAGACGGCAAGAGGAAACCATTCTTATTATGAACTGAATACACGTGCCGAGGTGTTTGACATTCAGATGTCGCATCTTAAAAATGATGGCTACAGGATCATAAGCCTGGGTGAAGCGGTTGATCGGGTGAGCGCATCGAACAGCGAAAATGCAATCAAGGGGGAAAAGTATGCGGTGCTGACCTTCGATGATGGATTTCGCAATTTCCATGACCATGCCTATTCCATATTAAAGAAATACGGGTTCGGAGCCACTGTGTTTTTGTCTACGGATTATATCGATAGGAACAGAAGAATATTTGAAGGAAGGGAGTGTATGACATGGGAAGAGGTTCGCTTTCTGTCCGATGAAGGAATTATTTTTGGATCTCACGCTGTAACGCATGAACCGCTCATCTCGATGGATTTGAAAACCATCAAAATGGAGTTGATGCAATCGAAGGAGCGCATTGAGAACGAGACCGGGAAGCCCGTCGAATATTTTTCTTATCCCTATCGATATCCGGAGCATGATAAAGAATTCATTCGCAGGATAGAGAGTCTCCTTGTCCTGGCGGGCTACAGGGCCGCAGTGAGCACGCGGATCGGCACGGTTAAAAAGGGAGACGGCGTTTATTCGTTGAAGCGCATACCGATCAGCACGAACGATGGCGGTCGGATGCTGGCTGCAAAATTAGAGGGGGCTTACGACTGGCTTTATCAGCTGCAATACTGGAAGAAAAGAAGCCTTTTCATGCATACCCTGCTTGGCCGCAGAAACAGCAGATCGCAATGATCCCGGCGGAGCGCGAAGCGGCACCGGACGGGACTCCATGATTGACGCGAAAGAACCGGAAAGCCCGGGCATGATCGATGTAAGCACAGTCATTGTAAACTGGAACTCGAGGCAATACTTGGCGAAGTGTCTCGACACCATGCTGTCGCGCAAACGAACGATTCGCGTGGAGGTAATTGTTGTCGACAATGCGTCCAGTGACGGCGCCGTGGGATGGCTCAAAAAAGAATATCCTGAAGTCACCGTGATCGAAAGCACCGAGAACGTCGGTTTTGCAAGGGGCAACAACATGGGGATCCGGAAGGCGTCTGGACGCTACATCTGTCTTGTCAATCCTGACGTTGAATTCCGCGATGAATGCCTGCAGACGTTGTGTGAGTTCATGGAAAGGAATCAGGATGTGGGCATCTGCGGCCCTAAAATACTCAATGGTGACGGATCGATTCAGTACTCGTGCAGGGAATACCCGACCCTGTGGAATAATTTGTGTTTTGCGTTGGGCCTCTATAGAATATTTCCGCACAGCGCCGCATTCAGCAACGAATTGATGTCCTATTTCGGCCACGATCGGCTGCGAAAAGTAGAGGCGATATCGGGATGCTTTATGATGTCGAGGCGAGAGGCCATGGAGGAGGTCGGGTTGCTGGACGAATCCTTCTTCATGTATTCGGAAGACCTGGACTGGTGCAAACGGTTCAACGACAAAGGCTGGAAGATCGTATTCAACCCGGCAGTCTCGGCCTTGCACTACGGCGGCGGAAGTTCGGAAAACGAGCCGGCGCGATTTGCCGTTGAAAAAGAGCTTGCAATCATTCAATATTGGAACAAGCATCACGGGGCCATCGAGAACGCCCTCATCCGGATCATCCTCCTGACGAATCATGCCTTGAGAATCGCAATCTTCGGGGTCCTCTCCATGCTGGGGTCAGCGGGGAAGAGCGGCATGCGGAGGAACGTGCGAAATCACGCCGCCTGTTTCAGATCCCTGGTCAATGTGAGATGAAGACCCGAAGGCGGAAGCGATGAAAAAGGGAAAATACGTGCTTGTCACGGCAGCCCGCAACGAAGCTGCCTATATCGAAAGGACGATCCAGTCCATTCTCGCTCAGACCGTCATCCCCGAGAAATGGGTGATCGTCAGCGATGGGTCTACGGATGCGACCGACGATATCGTTGAAGCCTATGTAAAGAAAAATCCATCGCTGGAATGTGTCCGGGTGAATCGGGAGGGCCGGGATCGGAATTTTGCGGCGAAGGTACACGCCATCAACCGGGGTTATGAGAACGTCAAGGGGGTCGATTTCGATTATATTGGAATCCTGGATGCGGATGTCACCCTGCCGGATGACTATTATGAAAACATCATCGGCGAGTTTCAGAAGGACAACCGCCTGGGTGTCGCCGGGGGCTTGATTCATGAGCCGGTAGGGGGGCAATTCAGGGGCAGACAGTTCAACAGTTTGACATCCGTATCCGGGTCGATCCAATTCTTCCGCCGGGAATGCTACGACGCCATCGGTGGGCTGGTGCCGGCCGTCCATGGCGGAGAGGATACGATTGCCTCGATCGCGGCAAGAATGAACGGATGGAAGGTGGAAACCTATCCGCACTTGATCGTCCATCATCATAAGCCGATGTCCGGCGTGAAAATGATGGCCAGAAGTTATTATCGTCTCGGGATGATGGATTATTCCATGGGGTTCCACCCCGTCGCGGAGGTGGTGAAATGCATGTATCGGCTTGCCGGTGAATCTCTCTTGGGAACCGTGATCCAACTTTGCGGTTTTTTTTCGGCCTGTCTTTCGGCGGAGGAGAGGCCCGTTTCGGACGAATTCGTTCGGTACGTCAGAAAGGAGCATGCGGAGCGCGTCAAATCGTTTTTGAGACTCGGTTCATTGCGAAACAGGTCGAATTGATCGGACCATGGGGGAAGATTTCACAAATATCAATGAACTGGGGCTGCTGCTGACGATCCTGATGGGCACCCTCACCCTGATACTGCCGAGACGGTATGCCCCGATCCCTCTGTTGGCCATCGGCATGTATATGACCATGGGGCAGATCGTGGACGTATTCGGCCTGCATTTCGACATGTTGCGGGTGATGATCCTGTTCGGGTGGGCGAGGCTCATCATGCGATCGGAAGTGGCGGAAATCGAATTCAACGAGATCGACATCGCGCTGCTGGGGTGGGTGCTCGTCAATGCCGCATGCTACAGTCTTCGGGAGTTAAGCGGGCAGGCGTTGATCAATCGCCTCGGCTTCGCGTACGACGTCATCGGTTTTTATTTTTTCTTTCGATGCCTGGTGCGGGACCGGGAGGATTGCCTCACGCTGATCAAGGCGATTGCCCTGCTGGCGATTCCGCTGGCCTGCCTCATGATTCTGGAGAAAGCGACGGGGAGAAATCTGTTCTCCTATTTCGGCGGTGTGCCGGAGTTTACGCCGGAGCGCGACGGGAGGCTTCGTTGCGGTGGGCCCTTCAGGCACCCCATCATGGCGGGTACCTTCGGGGCCGTTGCCTTTCCCTTGTGCGTCGGCTTGTGGTTTGCGGGGAAAGACAGGGCGGCGGCCGTCGCGGCGGCCGTTGCATCGCCGGTCATGGTGGTGACGTCGGCATCCAGCGGTCCCGTATTGGCCTACTTGGCGGGGATCCTTGCGCTATCCGCATGGATGCTCAGGAGTTACATGCGCGAAGTGAGATGGTGTATCGTCGGTGCCCTCCTCGCGTTGCATCTCTTCATGAAGGCTCCCATATGGTATATCATCGACAAGTTCAGCGAGTTACTGGGGGGAACGGGGTGGCATCGGTCGGAGCTGATCGACGTGGCGATCACGAGGATCGATGAGTGGTGGCTTCTGGGAACCAGCAAGACCGGCCACTGGATGCCTTATAAATTGCGTTTGCACGATGCGGCGGACATCACGAATCAGTATCTCCAGAATGGGGTCGATGGGGGACTCATTACGATGATTGTGTTTATCGTCGTCATCGTATTGTGCTTCAGGAGAGTCGGTATGGCCGTGCAGGCAGGAGAAACGGCGGCAGAGGAAACCATGGCAGAGGAAACGACGGCAGAGGAAACGACGGCAGAGATACCGAATTACCTGCCCTGGGCCTTGGGGTCGGCCCTGTTTGTCCATGTCGTCTCGTTCATTTCAGTGGCATATTTCGATCAGATGGTGATCTATTGGTTTATGCTCCTGGCCATGATTGCCGCTCTGCCGACAGGGAGTGAATACGGGGACTGGAGCACGGCCGCCGTCGATGGTGACAGCCCGGGCAGGATCGATTAAATAACGGCCGACAAGAACCGCAACGTGAGGCCGGAACGTTCCGGTCGATTCGTTCAGGAGGAAACGATGAATATTTTACTGAAAATCAGCCAACTTCTTGTCTGTGTCGCCGCGTGCATGGGCGTTCTGATCGTCTCAGGTTCCGACATTCAAGCGGCCAACTATTACGTCAGCCCATCGGGCAGCGATTCGAGCAGCGGCAGCGAGTCGTCGCCGTGGCGAACGATTCAAAAATGCGCCGACACGATCGGCGGCGGTGATACCTGTATTGTCAGAGACGGGACGTATACGGAAACCATCGCCGCATCCCGATCCGGCTCGGACGGCAATCTGATTTACATCAAAGCGGAATATTCCCGCCAGGTCACGGTTAACGGGACGATCACCCTGTCGGGCCGATACATCCGGATCGAGGGATTCAAAATGGTGCTTCCAGCGGGGCAGAGCAGTACCGTAGCGATTTCCGGGGATTACAATCAGGTCGCGGGCTTCTATTTCGATACCCCTTCGGGGACACCGGGGCGCAACAGTATGGCACTCCACGTCGCGGGCAATCATAATCTCGTCGAAGGGAACTACGCGCAGGGGACCTGCTTCGGCATCAATCTGTTCGGAACCTACAATACGATCGAGCGGAACGAAGTGACGCGCCTGAAAGACGTCGGAGATTGCGGCGATGTCGATTACATGAGGTTTTTCGGAACGGGCCACGTGATCCGGAACAACAGCTTCCATGGAATCGTTCGCAGCGAAGTGGGGGGCGCCCATGTGGACTGCTTTCAAAGCTTCGATAACAACGGACCCGAATACAGTGTACGCAATGTGACGATCGAGAACAACTTTTGCGCCGACTGCGATCAGGGCTCGATGCTGGAAGCGAGCGTCCATGGCCTGAGTGACGGCCTGATCTTCAGAAACAATGTGTTCAAGAATTGTGCGGCCTGGGGACTCTGTGTCCACCAGATCAAAAATGTCAGAGTCTATAACAATACCTTCGACATGACGGGGGGCACCCACGGCCTGGGATGCCGCTTTGGAGCCAGTTGCGAGGTCAAGAACAATATTTTTTACAACGGGAAGACAGCATACTGGTTTGAACAGGCAACCATCCTCGACGGCACGGCAAGCGCTCCGGGTAAGAACAATCTTTTGTACAGTGTTGATCGATTCATCACCGGGTACAGCAACGACGTAACGAATAAAGATCCTTTGTTTGTCAATCGGAGCGTCAACAATTATACGCTTCAATCGGGAAGTCCGGCGATCGATGCCGGAAGGCCCATCGACGCGTGGGTCACGCCGAAGGACCGGAGTGGAATCTCCCGCCCGCAGGGACGCACTTGGGATATCGGTGCGCATGAATACAGTACAACCTATGTGGCTCCGGCCTCGAACTTACATGTCGTCGGACAATAGCCACGCAGAGCCGTCACGGTTGCATGCGCGTCGACCAATGCGGCCCGCTTCTCCATCCGGGGGGCAATGAGGTTCATGGAAAGGATCCGGGAAGACCATCGCCCTTACAACGTCTGCATTTTCGGCGCATCCCTGGACACGGGCAATATGGGGGTTTCGGCGCTTGCCGCCTCGCTGATCAAGATCATCAGCGATATACGCCCGGACGCACAGATCTCGCTTCTGACCGGAAGTCGATCTTCGGAATCCAGAGAACTGGAGCTGTCCGGGAAGAAAATTCCTATCCGGATCGTCAATTACAGGTTGTCTCCGAAAGCCCGGATGAGGGAGCATCTGTTTTGTATCGTCCTGCTGGCTTTCCTCCACGGGATCGCACCCTCCGAAAGGATACGGAACGCCCTGTTGCGGTACTGCCCGTGGCTGGAAGCGGTGAAAGAGGCCGATTTTATCGGGGACGTGAGGGGCGGTGACAGCTTCAGCGACATCTATGGGCTGCAACGAATCATCATCGGGTCCCTGCCCCCTCTGACCACGCTGCTCTTGAGGAAGAAGCTGGTTCTGCTGCCGCAGACCTATGGTCCCTACCGTTCGAAGATTGCGCAGGGGATCGCCCGTTATTTCTTCCGTCGGTCCGCTCCCATTCTTTCACGGGATCGGGAGAGCATGGATCTGATCTCCGAGCTCCTGGGTGACGAGTGGGGGAAAAGAGACGTGCAGTTATGTCCCGACGTGGCCTTTCTGCTGGATTCCCGAGTCCCCGAGGACATGGACATCCGGCCGCCTCTCCCGGACAGGAATCCCGATGAACCGTTGATCGGACTCAACATCAATGGATTATTATATCATGGGGGATACACGCGCGACAACATGTTCAGCCTGAATTACGATTACAAGCTGTTTGTGCACGGACTGACAAATCGACTGCTGAACGACACGAAGGCCCGCATCCTTCTGATCCCCCATACCTTTGCACCCGAAGGCCATGTGGAAAGCGACAACGATGCGTGCCGGGAACTCTTCCGGCAGATTGCGAATTGCCGAATGGACAGGATTCATCTTGCGTCGGGAACCTACGATCAGTCAGCCGTCAAGGGCATCATCGGCCGGTGCGATTTCTTTATTGGTTCCCGTATGCATGCCTGCATTGCAGCCCTGTCCCAGGGGATACCGGCTGTGGCCGTCGCCTACAGCAGAAAATTCAAGGGCGTATTCGATTCCGTCGGGGCTGCCGATCTGGTGATAGACGCGCGCTCGAGCGATTTGGAAGCGTCGATCGACAGAATCTGCGAGCTTTATCATCAGCGTGAGCAGCTCAGAGCGACTCTGCTGGCAAAGGTCGAGGAGGCCGATCGACGGGTCCGAGGTATCTTCCGGTCCATGTTGGATCCTAACCCTGAATGAACCTTAAAGAAATCGTCCGTTCCATTGCCGCCACCATGGATCCGGCACATCCAATGGCTTCCTGCATCAGTGGGCAAACACCTGAAAAAATCGACACCACCCGTGCTCATCATTTCCTTGACGGTGTCACACACGCTGCCGGAACTCTCGCGATCTCATATGCTTGCAGATCGTTCATCATCATTCACATGGTCTTCGCCTCTTCCCGCCCTGCATTTCTTTCGATTGATAAACTGTTTTGGAGAGATGGGAGATGAAATATAATCTTGCGTATCGAATCAAAGAAGCCGTCGAGTTGATCAAGGACAAGGGGGTCCTCTTCGTTTTCCACAACTACATCTACTGGGGCGAAGAAACCGTGCTGGTCGAAATGGACCTTTCAAAACTGGAGGACCTGAGCAGGTACCCTCTCGACTCCGGTTTTGATATTGTCAATATCAATCATGGACTGCTTGAAGACAAAAACGTGACCTATCCGGCGAGAAGCGAATACTTCAGGGCTCTTGAATATCTCGAGAAAGGCTACGTGGGTTATGCCATGAAGCAGGGGAAAGACGTCGTCGGATACATCTGGTATGCAAAGATTGACAACTCGAACAAAAAGATGAATCATCCCGATGTCAGCCGATTCGGAATCTCCGATGAAAAAGATTGTGCGTACATGTTCAGCATGTACTTGAAGCCGAATGTCAGGGGGAAGAACTTGGCAACATACCTCCAGCGGGTAGCCTTCCATCATCTCAGAGCCGCGGGAATCATGAAAGCGTATGGAACCTATGGAAAGAAAAATATCAGTGCACTCTGGATCCATCGGATGTTGAAATGGAAGGAGCTGAAAATATTCAAGATCTACCAGTTTGTCCTCATACAAAAAGTCATTGCTCAATGACGTCGTCTCGACTCCAGGTCAGTGCGGAGGAGCGCCGTATCGTCGCCGGAAGAAGGGGTCTTGGAAACAGATGGATGCATGATCTCGTGTTGCGATGCAATGTGGGACCATTCCGGATGGTGAAACAGGAACAGGCTATGCGTCTTGAAGCATTTCATCCGTAAGATGGCAGACGATATCATGCTGTTTATCACGACGTCGTCCCGGAACAAGACGACGTCTTTCAAGCGCGTTTGAAGAGTAAGATATTGATGATGGAAGGGGATTGCCATGATGACAGCAGATGTGATTAGAGAATTCATTTTATCGGAATTGGTGCAAGACAAAAGCATTACGACCCTCTCAGAAAAGGATTCACTCATTGAATCGGGGATCATCGACTCTCTGGGTATCCAAAAACTCCTCATTTTCATTGAGGATAAAATCTCGATTCAGATCATGGATGAGGATATCGTCCCGGAAAATTTCGAGACGATCGAGGCGATTGTACGTCTCATTAAAAGCAAAATGCCTCTTTCGAAAGAGAGGAGACAATAGCCGACGAGCATGGCAAAGGTCTTCAGGGACGTGAAACCGCTTTTCGGCAAAGAACATTCGGCCGTCACAAAACATCATGCCCGCAAGGATCGAGCGATGCAGAGCAAACCGATTCTCGATGAACGCATCCGATGCAATGCAGGCCAGTCAGCCTTGATCCGTTCAAGGCAGGTCAATGGGATTACCCGGTCATTCACTGCCATGTAAGAAATGTAGAGGAGCACGATGATGATGAACAAGAAAGATAGCCCCATGATATACGGCAGGAAATCATCCTTACCCATTCTTTATGGCGATACCCCGACTTTGCTCGGTGTCGATCGGGTCGATTTCGGTCTTCCCGCCAAGGGGTATGACGTCCTGTTTTGCGGTGTACCCTGGGAAGGCTCCGTGACATGGGGATCGTATTCGGGATGCGAACTTGCGCCCCGCAGCATCAGGCACGCCTCCGCGCGCTATGGCGGCTTTTTACCCGAATACGGCATAGACCTATTTGATTATTTGAAACTCGGGGATATAGGGGATATGAGCGTCGACCCGAACAGCCCGAAAAAAACGATGGAGATTGTCTGCGAAGTTGCCACTCGCATCTACAATTCGGGAAGTGTCCCGTTTATGTTCGGGGGTGATCATTCCTACACGCCGGAAGTGATTCGAGCTCTCGGATCCAGCGTAACAGGAAAGATCGGGGTGATCCACTTCGATGCGCATTTCGACAATTCGAAATACTACGGGGAGGACGAATTCCCGCGATGCGGGCCGATTCACAGAATCGCGGGAATCGAAAGTGTGCGGTCCCAGAGCATCGTGCATGTCGGGATACGTGGACCGAGGAACTCAAAGTCTCAGTTCGAATACGCGAAAGAAATGGGGGCCACCATCTATGATATCGGGTACATCAGAAAACAGGGTATTGAAAAAGTTATTCAGCAATCCCTTGAAATCGCCGGGACCGGAACTGAGCACATTTACGTAACGATCTGCAGCGACTGTATCGATTATGCCTATAATTCGGGTGGCCCCATCGATTTTGACGGCTTGTTTCCTCACGAACTCTTTTATTCCCTGAATCGCATTTGTCAATCCGGAATCGCGGGACTCGATTTCGTCGAAATCTATCCAACCGTCGACCCTCGATCCTCTTCGTCTCATTTGGCTGTGTGGGCCATGATCCATGCCCTTGCAGGGATGGCCATGAAAAAGGCGCATGACAGTGCGACCCCGCATCGACCCGTTGGTAAACGCACAAGAAAATAGTCTCCCCATGGCTAAAATGCGATCTCTCATCCAGGAAAGTCTGTTGCAATTCGCGCAGGAGGGAAAATGGATTTTACATTCAACGAAAGCCAGAAGTTATTTTATGATTCTGTCGTAAAATTCGCCAAAAAAGAATTGTGTGCCCATTCTGTCGAGCGAGAAAAGAAGGGGGAATTTTTTCGGGAGGGATGGGACAAATGCGCGGATTTCGGGTTGCTTGCCCTGCCCGTGCCGAAAGAATACGGGGGGTTGGGGATGGATATCTTCACGTGTGTCTTGACCATGGAAGGTCTTGGTTATGCGTGCAAAGACAGCGGGCTTCTCTTTGCAATCAATTCACACGTGTGGACCTGTATCATCCCGATTCTTCATTTCGGGACGGAAGAGCAAAAGATGAAATACCTGCCGCTGATGTGCAAAGGCAAAATGATCGGGGGGCATGCCATGACGGAACCGAATGCGGGCTCCGATGCGTTCAGTATCCGAACAACGGCTGTCCGTCATGGGGATCGGTACATCCTGAACGGCACGAAGATATTCATTTCCAATGCCCCCATCGCCGATCTGCTGATTGTCTTTGCAAGGAGCGGAACCCAGAAGGGATTCGCCGGGATTACGGCGTTCATTGTCGAGAAAAGCAGTCCCGGATTTTCCGTTGGAAAACCCTTTGAAAAGATGGGATTAAAAACAGCCCCCACGGGGGAGGTCATCCTTGCCGATTGCGAAGTGCCGGCTGAGAACAGGCTCGGGAGAGAAGGGGGCGGGAGCGCCCTTTTTCACTCAGAGATGGAATGGGAGCGGAGCTGTCTGTTTGCAACGCACCTGGGCGCCATGGAAGCACAGCTGGAAGCGTGTGTGAAATACGCGAAGCAGCGTGAGCAGTTTGGCTCTGCGATCGGAAAATTCCAAGCCGTATCGAGCATGATTGCCGACATGAAAGTACGGATTGAATTGTCGAAGCTCATTCTCTACAAAGTCGCCTGGATGAAGAGCCAGGGAAAGCGTGCACCGCTGGAATCCGCTATTGCGAAACTGTATTTGAGCGAGAGTTTTGTGCAATCGAGTCTCGATGCCATACAAATCCATGGGGGGTATGGCTACATGGCGGAATTCGAGATCGAGAAGTACCTTCGCGACGCGGTAGCCGGGAAGATCTATTCGGGAACGTCGGAAATCCAGAGAAACACCATTGCGAGTTGGCTGGGACTCTAGAACGGGAGTTGAAGGAATCATGGTCGCCGAATATCTGCTCCACCACCTATTGGTCAACAGCGCATGCCGGTATCCGGAGCGGCAGGCTGTCGTCTTCATGGATCGGATTTTGACCTATGCCGATTTGCACAGCCAGAGCGACCGACTGGCCGCATTTTTATCCGATTGCGGGGTTGCTGTCGGGGATCGTGTCGGGATCATGCAACCGAAATCCATGGAGTCCGTGATTGCATTATTTGCCATATTGAAGACGGGTGCCGCTTATGTGCCGATCGATCCGAGTGTGCCCGCTCAGCGCGCAAGGCATATCATCCATCATTGCGGTCTTCGATGTTTGATCACCACAGGCCAGCAGGCAAAGCGGATCATGACGGGCATCGAGGATCTGCCTTTGCAAAAAATCATTCTTGCGAAGCCTCAAAAAGAGATCGAGGAAATCGGTGCCCCGGTAGACGTCATCCACTGGGACGACATCATGAATCGTTCTCCGCATGATTATTGTTCTCCGAACATGTCCGATACCAATCCCGCCTATATTCTCCACACATCGGGGTCGACCGGAATGCCGAAGGGTGTTGTTTTGTCACATCTGAATGCACTTTCATTCATCGACATGGCAAGCGGTTATTTCGAAATCAGCGAAGCGGATCGTTTTGCCAATCATGCCCCCCTGCATTTCGATTTGTCTGTATTCGATATTTTTGTGGCAATCAAACGGGGGGCCAGTATCGTGATCGTTCCCGATTATCTGTCCGCGTTTCCCGTAAGACTGGTCGAGTATATCCGCGAGAAAAAAGTATCCATTTGGAACTCTGTCTCGTCGGTGCTGATTCTCCTTGCCGACAAAGGGAAAATTGACAAGCATGGCCTCGACCGCATGCGGATCGTGCATTTCTCCGGCGACATTCTCCCCGTGAAATATTTGCGGATTCTTCAGGAGAGCATGCCCGAAGCCACGTTTTATAATATCTACGGCCAGACAGAAGCCAACTCGTCCATGTGCTTCAGAGTCGATAAAACGCAAATCGATGATACGAAACCCATCCCCATCGGAAAGCCGTTTCCGAACTTCGAGGTCTTCGCGATGGATGGGCATCGTGTTGTGTCGGAACCGGATGAGGAAGGAGAACTGTATGTAAAAAGCTCTACGGTAGCCATCGGCTATTGGGGCGAGGATGGGATGACTTCGGAAAAGTTCCCCGCCGATCCGCGACGATCCCAGATCCAGTCCCGGGTATACAGGACCGGCGACATCGTGAAAAGGGGAGGCGATGGGAATTACTCTTTTGTCGGCCGCAAGGATCATATGATCAAGAGCAAGGGGTATCGCATCGAAATACCGGAAATTGAGAACGTGATCCAGAATCATGAATCGGTCAAGCAGGTCGCAGTGGTAGCCATCCCGGATGAAGCGATAGGAAATCGAATTATTGGTTACATCTGCCCGGTGGCAGGGGGCGAATTAGAAATGAATGACCTGTCCGCATTCTGCGGGAACGTCTTGCCCAAGTATATGATCCCGGAAGAATTCATTCTCTGCGATGCTCTCCCGACGACCTCGACGGGCAAAGTGGATCGGAACACGCTGAGAGAAATGTACATGCGCAAGGCAACGCATAAACCGTAGTTCAATCAGCCTCATTGCAGAAAACCACACCCTGCGGGTGCCGGCCACGTGAGCACGGCGATGCCATACCCGGAAGGGGGCTGCCCGCAGGACCTGGACCGCCCGCTGGACGCGGCGCCGTTGCGATTCCGTCCCCAGGGGTGAGAGGCAGGGGGAAAGAGCATCGTTTACACCTGATGAGGACCATTCATAGAATCCAGGATGTCGTCGACTGGGGGCTCTGTGTCGGTTGCGGAGCTTGTTTTTATTTTTGCAACCGAGGGGCCGTTCGCCTCACGGACATCGAATCGTTGGGAATCAGACCCCGGTTCAAAAACGATATCTGTTTGAATTGCACCGAATGCCTGGCCATCTGTCCCGGCTATTCCATCGATGCCTCATCCGGGGCAAATGGAAACAAGGGTTCCTGTGACCGTCATCCGCTGGTTGGAAAGTCCCTCGAAGTCTGGGAGGGGTATGCGAGGGACGGGGAACTTCGGCATCAGGCCTCGTCGGGAGGCGTGTTGTCTGCGCTGGCGACGTACTGCCTTGAAAAGGAAGGCATGTCCCTCGTTCTGCATACGGGGATGCACCCTGCAAAGCCCTGGGCGAACCAAACGGTCGTCAGCAGGCACAGACACGAGATCCTGAGCCATTGCGGATCCCGTTATGCCCCGGCTTCCCCCTGCGACAGTCTCGCCTCGATCGAACAGAGCGAAAAGCCCTGTGTGTTTATCGGAAAACCGTGCGACGCGGCCGCCGTTTCCCTTTTGCGCCGAAAGCGGCCCGCACTGGATGAAAAACTCGGGCTGGTGCTGACCTTCTTTTGTGCCGGCACGCCCTGCACGCAGGGAACCCTGGATCTGGTGAAACGACTGGCGATTCCGCTCGAAGAGGTCCGTCACATCCGCTATCGCGGCAACGGATGGCCCGGAGCCTTTACGGTTCGGTACGGAAGCGATGGGCGGGAAAAGACACTGACCTATGAGGAATCCTGGGGCTCACTGGAGAGATATCGAAAATCCTTTCGGTGCCACTTGTGTCCCGACGGCCTGGGGGAATTGGCCGATATCTCCTGCGGGGATGCGTGGCACCGGTATCCCGGCGAGAAAGATCGGGGCCGATCCCTCGTGATTGTCCGCACCGAGAGGGGGAGAGAAACGATTCGAAAGGCCGCGAAGGCCGGTTATCTTGAACTGGCTTCTTCCAGCGCCGCGCAGGTCGTCGCCGCCCAGGGACTTGTGAAGAGACGCTCGGAGATCTTCGGCCGGCTGCTGGCCATGAAAGCCCTTTGGGTGCCCATTCCACGCTTTACCGGATTCGAGCTTGACAGGAGCTGGCGCGACACCCTCTTGTCCGTGAAACTGAGGAGCATACTCGGAACGGTCAAGCGCCTGCTTGTCCGGGGGTTATGGCATAAAAATCCGATCGCGGACGTTCATGGCGATCCCCGGCAAAGAGGCCCTGTCCCTGAATGAACCTCACCGCGATCATCCGTTCCATCCTGTCATCCGATTCGCTGCTGGGTCGCTCCGTGAAGAGCATCGGTGTACTTGCGGCCGCGAGTGGTATGGAGCAACTGTTTCGACTGATCCGGAATATCATCCTGGTACGGATCCTGGCTCCCGATGCCTTCGGGATCATGGCGGCCGTCACGGCTTCTGTGGCCGTCATCGAGGCATTCTCGGAAGTCGGGCTGAAGCAGAACGTCATTCAGCATGAAAAAGGGGCAGATGACGCGTTTCTTCGGATCATCTATCTGCTGGCCATCACTCGCAGCCTGTTCCTGTACGCGGTCGCCTATACCGCTGCGCCGTTCATCGGTGAATTCTTTAACAGGCCGGAATCCACAGACATCCTCCGCGTCGGGTTCCTGGTGATCCCGATCGAGGGAGCCGTAAGCCCCAGACTCACCCTGCTTGAAAAGGAGCTGAATTACAGGAAGTGGGCGGTCATCACGCAAGGTTCCGCCTTCGTGGGGATCACGGCCGCTATCGTCTCGGCTTTTCATGTCCAGAATGTCTGGGCGCTGATCATCGGCTACGTGACGGAAAGCAGTATCCGATGTATCGCGTCGCAGCTGATCTGTCCGCAGCGACTCTCGCTGAACATCAATCCCTATTACTTCCGCGAAGTGCTGAAGTTTTCGAGGCGGATCTTCGGCCTTCCCATCCTGATGCTCCTCTATGCCCAGGCGGACACGTTCGTGATCGGCCGTGTCCTGTCCATGGAACTCCTCGGATTCTATGCACTGGCCAAAGGTCTGTCGGAAGTGCCGACCATGCTGATCGCGAAGATCGTGAATCCCGTCCTCCTGTCGGCGACATCGCAGTTGAAAAAAAACGAGGAGGACATGAAGAATGTCCTGATATCGGCCATTGAGATCATCATGACCTTCGGGATGCCCGTCGTTGCGTTGATGATCGTGCTGTCGAAGAATATCCTGACCGTTCTGTACGGGTCGCCGTTTGCGGTTGTCGCGCTGCCCTTCGGGGTCCTGTCCATGAACGCCCTTGTCTTGATCTGCTCCTCCGTTGCCATGACCCTGTTCATTGCGATGGGCCGTCCGGATCTGCAGAGGATCGCCGCGTTCGTTCGAACAGCCCTGTTTCTGGCCATCATTTATCCGGCCACTGTGATCCTGGGTCTTCCGGGGGCGGCCTTGGCCACATTGTGCACCATGCTGTGCTGCCTGTCGATCCAGTTGATCTATCTGCGCAAGGCCCTCAACCTGGAGTTTCGTGAATACGCACGGGCTTTCCTCACCGGCATGAAGCTGTCCCTGATCGTCATCCTTCCGGGAGTTTTCCTCAATACCTTCTTTCAGGACGACAGGGTCGTCCTGTCGGTCGGAATCATCCTGTGTGTCATCTCCTGGATCAGGGGATACGGGAAACTGGCCTTCATGAAGGCGCTGACCTCCCGCTAACCCCTCCAAGGGTTCCCGCCCCGGGCCATGGCGGGGGAAGAACTTGCGGAAATGACACGTGCGGGGCGATCTCATCGTCATGCACAGCGGAAACGATCAACCACAGCCTTTTGGGGACGTGCAACTCTATTCCATGTTCGGCCTGACGGAATGCAAGAGGGTCTGCTATCTTCCTCCCGAGGAGGTGGACAGGGGGCCGTCCTCTGTCGGAAAGGCCATTCCGAATTGCGAGGTGTGGATCGAGGATGAGTCGGGCAGGAAAGTCGGGCCGGACGAGACCGGGGAACTGGTCATCCGGGGGGCGAATGTGATGAGAGGGTACTGGAACGCCCCTGAACTCTCGGTGGAGTATGTTGAGACCGGACCGTTATCCGGGAGAGTGGTTTGGGTCTCCGGCGACTATTTCCTCAAGGACGAAGAGACTGCCGGTATTTCCAAAGCAGGAAGGATTATAGGATAGAGTGCAGGGAGGAGCGGGTCACGCCAAGGAGGGATAGAACATTCTTTTCGAAATACAGGGCATCAAAGAGGCGTCCGTCATCGGAATCCCCGACGGGATCGAAGCTCAATCCGTCAAGGCCTTTGTCATCGTGAAATCCGATAGCAGGGATCGACAAGGAAAACATACGGAAATACTGCGCGGACCATCTGGAGCTTTTTGCCGTTCTCAATACATTCAATTCATCGATGAACTCTTGCGGATGCCGAATGGAAAAATCGACAAGAAAAGGTTGATGGAAGAATGACCTCCTTAGAAGAAAACGATTCTGCCATCGGCGCCAGACATGTTCCAACTTAGGGTATATTCATGACGGATCGGGCTTCAGCGGACGGTTACACGGCGGATGATCTTCGGGATTGGCCCCTGCTTGACTTGGCTCATGCACGGCAAGCCGACATCTGTCGGATCCTGCACAGGCTTTACGGCGCCACATCGCGCAACCGCTTCCGGCGCATCATTCTCAACGTGGTGCTTAAACTCGAAAAAGGTGAATTGTATTCAGGTACCCTGCGCAAAATATTCCGGGATTATCACAAAGTCAGCGTGGGGATTTACACTTACGGGGGCTGCTTCGTCCCGGGTGCGATTGACAAATACACTTCGATAGGCAGGTATTGCTCGGTAGCCAGCCCGGTGCGAGTCACCAACCGGAATCATCCCATGGAATTCAAGAGTACACACGGCTTGTTTTTCAATCCCGACCTTGGAGTAGCCAAAAGCGATCCGATTCGCTACGTGCCTTTGGAGATCGGGCACGACGTCTGGATTGGGCATAATACCATAATCCTGCCGCGCGTCAGATCGATTGGCACCGGGGCAGTCGTGGGTGCAGGATCTGTCGTTAACAAGGACATACCGCCGTACGCCGTCGTATGCGGATGCCCGGCCCGCATCATAAGATACCGGTTTTCCCAGGGAACGATCCGGGGACTTCTTGCTTCCCGATGGTGGGAGAAGTCGCTGGAGGAAATCAAGTCGACTCTTGACGAATACATAAAGCCCTATCACGGTTCAGTTTCCGTTTAGGGATCCACTCAGACATAGGAATAGACCTATTTCTGGCCCGAACCCATTCTTCTATTTCTCCGGGGTATTCGAAACCGCGGATGCAGGAGATCTAGTTGCTGATCCAAGGGAGATGAGCGAAGAAGATAGGAACATCATGATGGGGATGTTTCGATATGAAGATGTTTCGATCAGCGGGCCGAGATCGGGAGCGGGCTGGAAAAGAAAATGCCTGATGTCAGGGCCAAGGTGATGAATCGGCTCGGCGAAATCCGCGATGAGCTGTATGAAAATAACCGGAGCGCATCGAACAAGAACGAGTCATCATGCACGGCCTGTCGTATGTCCGGCCATCATCATCCGGCAAGCTCAGTCTGGAAATAATGGATCGGGACATTGTTCGAGCATGTTCATCGGCAGGCACATATGAACGAATCATCATCGATCTGGTCGCTTGAATATCTGATGGGTCGGTGGCAACCGGAGATTGGCGACCCCACCTTCATGGGGTGGTTCACCGTGGCATCCTATTTCCTGTGCGCACTGATGGCCTTGTCTCTTGCTTACCGGGACAGGAGCGACGACAGGAAATCATTTTCCTTTTGGCTTGTCATCGGGGTGATCATGATTCTGCTCGGAATCAACAAGCAGCTGGACCTGCAGTCCCTGTTGACGGAAATTGGAAGACAGATTGCCAGGGCTCAGGGATGGATGGATCAACGGAGAGTCGTGCAGTTTTCGTTTGTCGTGATCTTTGCAACCTCGTCAATGATCGCTTTCGTGTGGCTCACTGCAAAATTTCGTGATGTGTTGAAGCGTTTCCTGCTTGCTTTCAGCGGACTCTTTTTCCTTCTCAGTTTTATTATCATCAGGGCTACTTCATTTCATCACGTTGAAGACGTGCTCGACTTTCAGCTCGTGGGTGTGAGGATGAATTGGATTTTCGAATTGACAGGGATCTACATGATTCTGGCGGCTGGTTTCAGGGAGACGATCCTGGCGACGATGAGGAAAGACTGAACTCCCAAGACATCGGGGAGGCACGGTCGCACAAGGGGCGGGATCCATGTCCCGCCTTGTTCGTGATCAACCATGCATGGGTCTGATCCCGTGGATTGCTTCATCAGGCCGTTGGGGCGCGGCGTCGCTTCGACGTCAACGTGTAAGACTGTTTTCACGAAAGGGAAGGGGGCTGAATCCCAAAAGAAGGGGGTTCAGCCTTTTTTGTCTTCGCCGAGGGGGGGCTGCGGGGACGAGAGCCGACTCGGCGATTTCTCTTTCTCCGTGAGCCGCTTCTGTAAGTGTTCTACCTTGGCTGCCAGCTTCGCCCGGCTGTCGTAGCTCTTTTTCATCTCCCGGAAGAACTTGGTGAAAACCTTTTCAAGGTCTTCCCGGTTTCCGTTCCGGGCCTGCAGCTCCCGGGTCAAATTCCGGGTCTCGTTTTCCTGTGAAGCCAGTCTCTCCTCCAGGATGTGCATCCTTGCCTGCATTTCCTGAAGAACAGGTGTGACCGTTTCGGATGCTCCGACCCCCTCCTTTTCTTTTTCGTCGGGAAAGGAGTCCTGCGTATCCCCCTTCGTTCCCAGACTTCTTGCCTGGGCAACCGCCTCGATCAGGTCACGGCCGATGATCTTTACATCATCGGCGTATCCGTACACAAAAGCGGCATCGCAGAGAGAATTGATGAGCCTGGGGATGCCAAGAGAGTGCTTGTAGATGGCCTTGAGGGCCTCATGATCAAAAACATCGAGATTCTGAGCCCCGGCAACCGTAAGACGATGACGGATGTAGCCGTCGACCTGCACCTGGTCCAGCGCATCGAGGTGGCAATAGACTGTGATCCTCTGGACGAACTGTTCCATGCGCTTCTGCTGAAGTTTCTCCTTCAACTGGGGCTGGCCCACGAGAATCATCTGGATCAGGTGGTGCTTTTCGGATTCCAGGTTGGAGAGCATCCGGATTTCTTCCAGCGACCGCTCCGGCAGGTTCTGGGCCTCGTCGATGATCAGGATGACCCGTTCCCTCTTTGCGAAGTTGCCGAGGAGATAGGCATAGAGACGGGACAGCAGGAGTGTCTTGTCGGCATTGGCCACCTCGAGGTCGAACTCCTGACAGATCATCTTCAGCAGTTCCTGGGGGTGAACGAAGGTGTTGTTGATAATGCCGACATGGATGGTCTGGGGGATCTTGCGCAGGAGGTAGTTGATCAGGGTCGTCTTGCCTGAGCCGATCTCGCCGGTCACGACGACAAATCCCTTGCTTTCCTGTATGGCATACTCCAGGTGGGAATACACATTCTCATGGCCCGGGCTCATGTAGAGGTAATCCGGGTCCGGGGTCAGGTTGAAGGGCTTCTCTCTCAATCCATAAAACGATTCATACATGTTGCTGCGACCCTTAGCCGATGAGTTTGTTGAGTACCGTTCCGATGACGGGTTTGTCGTGCATGACTTCAAGAACCTTCTTGACGTCCTCGCGTTTCGTTTTCTCAGCCTCGACGACAATCAGGATTCCGTCGACGTGATTGGACAGGACCATCGGGTCGGCAGACGTCAGTACGGGGGCGCTGTCGAAGATAATGAAACGGTTTTCATACCGCTGTTTCATTTCATTCAGGAGAAATGCCATCCGGGGAGAAGCGAGCAGTTCCGTGGAATTGGTCAGCGGCTTTCCTCCAGGCAGGATCACGAATCGATCCAACCCCGGGTTGATCAGAACATCCTGGATCCGGGCCTTGCCGATGAGATAATCCGACAGCCCGGGCCTGTCTCCCAATCCGAAAAACGTGTGTATGGCAGGCTTCCGGATGTCGGTATCAACCAGCAGAACGGTCTTGTTGAGCTGATGGGAAAAGCTGATAGCCAGGTTGATCGAGGTCAGGGTTTTCCCTTCGCCCGGGTTGGCGCTGGTCACCAGAAACGTATTTTTCCCCTGCTCCATGATCAGGTTTATGATCTGGGTGCGAAGGATTTTCATCTTATTCGCTTCGTCTTCCGTGCAAACCGCAACCACCCGATTCGCCCTCAAGGC
The DNA here is from genome assembly GCA_963828305.1 of uncultured delta proteobacterium. Classification (GTDB taxonomy): domain Bacteria; phylum Desulfobacterota; class Syntrophia; order Syntrophales; family UBA2192; genus UBA2192. The sequence continues at coordinate 73,102 of CAWHEJ010000006.1, forward strand.
GTCGGGGTCGCACGGAACGACCTGCGTACAGCTGTATTCCGGCTGGAATGGCCTGAACTCCCTCTGCGGGACCACCGACAGGACGCCATCGCCGGGAGGAGGCGCCGGATCGATCCGGTTGACGGGGTCGATCGAGCTATCGCCCCTTTCCTTCTTTGCTTTCTCAAGAGCTTTTTTTAATCTACTCATTTTCTCCATACCCGCACCGATATCGATTGCCTGCCGCTTATCCGGTGCTATCCTGTTCGCAGAATCACGAGTTCCATCCTTGCGTCGGGTGATTCATTCCTGCCAACGCGACATGCCTTGAATCGCCTTGCGGATCACGATCCTTTGTCTTTCGAGACCACGCGCTGCGCTCTCCTTCTTATGTCCTCCAAAATGCGTACCATCTGCTTGTGGCCTGATGTCGCTTTCTCTTCATCGCTCTTCATGAGCGGGACAATGGTAAGCACGGGCAACTTCGTGATCCTCTGAAGATGCTCCGCCGATTTGATGGAATTGTCGAGATTTTCCGCCAGAATCGAGGCAAAGAGGCCGCAGAAGATCGACAGGAAGATCCCGGCCAGAAGGATCTTCGCGTGCCTCGGATTATCCGGCTTTTGAGGCACGATCGGCTGATCGATGATGATGAAACGATCACCCAGAAGCGTCTCGTCTATTTCCTTCATGGCCTTTGTCTCGGAAAGCTTCATCCTGGCGTCGGAGTACTGCTTCATCGCGTTGTCGTAATCGGCAGAGAGCCTGTTCAGTTCCGTCTGGATCATGGGGCCCATCTGGTTTCTTCGGGTCAATTCAGCGATCCTCCTCTGGATATCATCCCGTTGCTTCACATATCTCCTCAATTCCGATTCCCGGGCGTTGCTGGCCGCCTTGTTTCCCTGCTCACCCGAGACGCCGAGGATTCCCTCGAGCTGCTGGATCTCGCTTCTCGTCTTGATCACATCGGGATGCTTTTCCGAGTACCTCGCGCGGAGATTTTGCAGCTGCATCCTCAACTGTGCGAGGCGCGCCCAGGGATCACTCGCAGGTTGGCCGCTCCCGGCGGAAGCTTGGACACTGGATGCACCGAACTGTCCTTCGGCGCTCCTGCCCCTGTCCTCCAAGGCATTGATTTTGCTGTTCACCTCTTCGAGTTGAGCGTTTAATTTATAGATTTGGTCGAGATTTAACGGAAGCGACTCCGGCAGTCCGCCCGCATTCTGCCTTTTGAAGTCGTTGAGTCTTTTCCCCAGTGTATCCGCCTCTTCTTTCGTCTGCTGAAGCTTTTGCTCCAAGACCGCCGTTTTCTGGGCGATCATCTGTTCCTTAACCTGTTCATTCTTTTCGACGTAAAGAGAGGCGAGCCTGCTTGCAACTTTCTGAACGGTTTCAGGGTCCTTTCCCTGAAAGGAGAGCGTGAATGCAACCGTGATGAGCCTTGCGAGGGAGGGTCTCCTGTCGAGATCGTCGGCTTTAATGGTCCGAATGACAATATTTTCCTTCATGGTGTTTATCGCATTTTCGGCACTTGTCTGATCCTTTGTATCGTAAAGATCATATTGCCTGATGATTTCCAATAACTTGTCCCGACTCAATAATTGCTGAGTAATGGACTGCAACCGTTCCTCGATGTGCCCGGCCGGCAGTCCCTTCCGGACATCGTCCGACGACTTCCCCTCAACCAGGATGGTGGCCGACGATACATAAACCTTGGCTGCGAAGAAACTGGCAAAAAGGACAGCGGCTCCAAAGATGACGGAAGAAACAACGAAAAAAAGTTTCTTGCGTCTTCTGATGAATCCCTTGAGGAATTTCACATCATAGATTTCGGACTGTTCACGCCTGGGCATCGCATCCATCCAAGAAGAAACGATTCTATTATCAATAATTTCTGCCGTGAGCTCGCCGTGAGCTTACTCATTTTGACCAATCTATGTATTTTCGCTGCATTCTGAAAAAAAGCAAGGTGAAATTTAAGGTCACTTGTCGGGAGGTTGCCTGTAACGCATCGTTATTCATGAATAAATCTCTCTGCGTAGTACTTTGTTCGTATTTTTCGTCTGATCATGCAAAGAAAAGGCTGAATCAGGCCTGTTCCATTGCCGCAGGTCTTTCTTCGGGGGCGGTCTGGACAGGTGCTGCTGCAGGGCAATGTGCTGCATGCACCGGCAATTGAACGGGAGATGAAAGTTCAGTCGCCGGCCTTTCGTAAAAGTGTATTTAATGCATCTAGAGTGCCAGCCTCCTCGGGCGGCTTGTTTTTCCACTTCACGATGCGGGGCGAGCGGACGGTCAGGCCCGATTTGTGTCTCTTTGATGTCTCGATGCCCTCGAAGGCGATTTCGAAGACGAGCTGCGGACTCACGGAGCGCACGGGTCCGAATTTCTCGAGCGTGTTCTGCCGGATGAAGGCGTCGATGCGCCCGATTTCGTCATCGGTGAGCCCGGAGCAGGCCCTGGCCACGGGAACGAGGTCGCCCCGGAGCCAAACCCCGAAGGTGTAGTCGGTAAAAAGGTTTTCCTTCCCAGCCTGCCCGGGCCGGGCGTAGATGAGGATCGCGTCGATCGTGTGAGGCTCGATCTTCCACTTCCACCACCTTCCCCGGTGCCGCCCTGCCTCGTAGGGCGAATCGAGGCGCTTGAGCATGAGCCCCTCGGCTTGTATGGCACGACACTCCCGTCGCCTCGCCGTCAGATCCTCCCAGCTTGCATCTTCCAGGATCTCCGACAGGCGGAACCGTTCCTCAAGGCCGCGCTGTCCGAGAATCCTCTCCAGCCCGGCCCGCCGCTCTCGCAGGGGCTCCGTCCGGATGTCCTTTCCCCGCGACTCGAGGAGGTCGAAGGCCATGAAGATGGCGGGAATTTCCTCGAGGATCTTCCGGGTCGGGGACTGGCGTCCGATCCGTTTCTGCAGCAGGCTGAAGGGCAGGGGGCTTCCATCCTTCCAGGGGAGGATCTCCCCGTCGATGACCGTGCCGTCCGGCAGGGTTGCCGCTGCATCCGCAAGATCGGGAAATGTCCGTCCCAGCAACTCCCCAGCCCAGGACCAGATGAAGGCCATCCCTCCGCGTTTGACGATCTGGGCCCGGATCCCGTCCCGTTTCCATTCGGCGCACCAATGACGCCTGTCTCCGAGGGTCTCGGGCATCGCGTCGAGCTCGAAGGCGAGCTGGAGCGGATATGGGCGGCTCACATCAGCCTCCCCCCGGTCCGGCGAGAGGAGCCAGCGGAAGAACTCTCCTGTGGGCTCCCAGGCACCCATGAGACGGTGCGAGATGACGGTGCCTTCCAGACCGGCGAGCTCGCCGAGCGCCCGGATGATCGTCTGCCGCGAGACGCCCACACGGAGATCCCCCGTGATCATCTTGTTCCAGACAAGCCGCTGCCTTTCGTCCATCTCCCGCCAGACCCTGTGAATCCATTCGCCGCGGTGTTCCTCATCGGCGTCCTGCAGCGGCAGAAGCCTCTCCTCCACCATGGCCCGCAGCCCCAGGGGGCTCGACACCCCGTCAGCCGTCGCAAGCAGCAGTGCGATCGTCTCGGCCACATCGCCCACCGCCTCATTGCATTCGTCGAAAAGCCAGTCCGGGATGCCTGCCGCCGAGGAGGCCCATTCTTTGAATTTTGCCGTGGGGACAGCGCGCTTGATTTTGTCGCCGATAAGAAACGAGAGAGCCCAGGCCGCATCGTCGGGCGGCGCCTCGGCAAAGTAGCGCTTCAGCGCCTCGACCTTTTCTGCGGTCTTCGTCGCCTCGTCGAGGGTGAAATAAAGTTCGGTAAAACGTTGCATAAGACACCGGGTTAATGGAGTAATGGAATGGTGGAATGATGGGGTAAGGATACGGGCTTGTTTTGATCACCCATTATTCCATCACTCCAATATTCCAGTATTCCGTTTTTCCTCAGTCTTCCGTCGACTCATCGGCTGCAAACCTGGCCTTCAGCGGTTTGGCGTCGATGCCTTTCTCCCGGAGCATGCGCACGACGGGGGAGACGAAGCCGTGGGTGACATGGACCTCTTCGGCCCCCGTTGCCGCGATCGTCTCCATCAGGCCGGGCCAGTCCACGTGGTCCGAGAGGACGAAGCCGCGATCGACGCCGCGGCGTTGTCTCATCCCGCGGATGCGCATCCAGCCCGAGGCCAGGGCCGTCGAACACTCGCCGAACTGCCTCAGCCACGCTGTGCCGCGCGCAGAGGGCGGCGCGAGGATGATCGCCCGGCTGAAATCGCTTTTTTTTGTCGCTTTCTCCGCGGGGAGCGTGTTCGGGAGCCCCACGCCGCTCATCCGGTAGCGCCGGTTCATCTCCTCCACGAGGCTGTGCGTGTAAACGGGACCCGTGGACGGATCCAGCCCCATGAGAACACTCTGCGCCTTGCCGAGGACATAGGCAAAGATCACGCTGGCGCGGCCCGCTTCCTGGTTCGATCTCCACCAGGAACGGATCTCTTCGAAGACACGCGCCGGATCGTCCCAGCGATAGACGGGAAGCCCGAAGGTCGACTCGGTGATGAAGCTGTGGCATCGAAGGAGCTCGAAGGGTGTGCAGGTGGGGTCGGGCTGGATCTTGTAATCGCCGCTGAAGACCGTCACGTGCCCCCGGTGTTCGATCCGCACCTGGGCCGAGCCCAGGATGTGGCCGGCGGGGTGCAGCGACAGGCGATGGCCGTTGAGGTCGATGGCCTCCCCGTATTCCAGCAGTTGGATCGTGGCCTCGTTTCCCAGGCGTGTCCTCAGGACGTGGCTGCCCTCGCGCGACGCCAGGTAGTGCCCGCACCCCCTGCAGGTGTGATCGGCATGCGCGTGGGTGATGACGGCGCGGTCCACGGGGCCCCAGGGGTCGATGTAAAATCCGCCGGCCTCGCAGGCAAGGCCCCGCTCTGTCACGCGAAGGGAAAACATCATAAACCGAGTATGGCATAAACCCGTAAACCCTGCAACGGCCATGGGTTTCCGGACATCCCCCCGTGCCCGCGGCACCCGGAAAATGTGCTTGACAGGCATCGCGGCGTGGCGATATGTTGCGCCGTGTGGTCTAGGGGGGGGACCATTCTGGAGGGAATAGGGGCCGGTGATCAAGGGTCTGTCAGCGGCTCCCGGTTTTTCTGTCAGAGTGTCAGCTCCCGGTCATCGAGAATTTTTTAACAGGAGGGAGCACGATGGCGCAGGGAATCGTCAAGTGGTTCAACGAGAAAAAAGGGTTTGGCTTCATTCAGCAGGACGGGGGCGGCGACCTCTTCGTCCACTACACGGCGATCAAGGCCGCTGGATTCAGGAGTCTGCAGGAGGGGCAGCGGGTCCAGTACGAGATCGAGACGACGGACAGGGGCCCGAAGGCGAAGAACGTGGAGATGATGTAAGAAAAAAAGACCCAGAAAGAGGCGGCGCCTTCCCGGTGCCGCCTCTTTGTTTTCCGGGTGCGACCGTCGGCGGGCGCCCGGAAATTTATGATAGAATTCATGTCGAAAGGCTGATATAAAAGAAATACTTTCCGTCATACGTTCATTCATTTTCCATCGCTCATTCTGAAAAGGAGGTGAGATCCCATGGTATCAGCGGCTTTTTTAAAGGAGTGTAATGTCTTCGAGGGATTGAACGACGCGCAGCTCGAAAAGCTCGCCGCGCTTGCGAAAGAAGAAGCCTATCCGACCGGGGCCCTGCTCTACAAGGAAGGCGATCCCTCGACCCAACTGTATCTGGTACAGCAGGGGAAAGTCTTTCTGGAAATGAAATGCGACATGGGACCCACCCGGCCCCCCATGCAGGTCATTATCGACGTGGTGACGCGCAGGGAGGCCTTCGGATGGTCCTGGTTCGTGGAGCCCAACCTTCATACCCTGAGCGCTCTCATTGCGGAGCCGACCAAGATAATCGTTTTCGAGGGCGGCAAGATGAAGGCCCTCATGGACGAGGATTGCCAGATGGGCTTCGAAATCATGAAGGGGCTCACGAGGCTGCTCGCTTCGAGGCTCAATCACACCCGGGTGCTGCTCATCGGCGAGAGGGCCCTGGCGACCCTGACGTCGAACACGGAATACGCCTGAAAAAAGGCGAGCGACTCTGAACGAACAAGAGGCGGGGATTGCGGTCCTCGCCTTTTTCTTTGGTCTGTTCAGTCTATCTGGTCCATCTGGTCTATCTCGTCAAAGAGAAAGAAACTCCGCCAAAGCGGTTGACGAAAGATGCCGGAACGTCTAGACAGACCAGAAAGACCAGAAAGACTAGATAGACGTCAGCATGCTTTCACTCCAGAACATCTCCAAGCAGTACGGCCCGAAGGTCCTCTTCGAGGGCTTCTCCCTGTTCATCGGCGAGCGCGACCGGATTGCCCTTGTCGGGTCCAACGGGACGGGAAAATCGACGCTGATGAAGATTGTCACGGGCGAGGTCGAGGCCGACACGGGCGCGATCCACAAGTCCCGATTTACGACCGTCGGCTACCTGCCCCAGGAGCTCATCGGGCACGCCGGCCGGACGCTCCTCGAGGAGACCCTGAAGGCCTTCGAGGATCTGCAGCAGCTCCAGGCTCGCTTTGACGAGATCTCCATGGAGATCCAGGCAAGGACCGCTGCCGGGGAATCCGGCCCCGCAGATCGAGAGCCTGCTTGCCGACATGGGGCGCATCCAGCACCGCATCGAGGACGGCGAGGGCTGGCGGATCGAGGCCAGGGCCAAGGAGATCCTTTTCGGGCTCGGCTTCGGGGAGTCGGATCTGCACCGGCCCTCGGGGGAGTTCAGCAGCGGATGGCAGATGCGGATCGAGCTGGCGAGGCTCCTCCTGAGGGAGCCGTCGGTGCTGCTTCTCGACGAGCCGACAAACCACCTCGACATCGAATCCCTCGAGTGGCTCGAGGCCTACCTGAAGTCCTACGCGGGGGCCGTTCTGCTCGTGTCGCACGACAGACGCTTCCTGGACAACCTGGTCCGGTGCACCGTCGAGATCACCCAGGGAAGGGGGACGGAGTATGCGGGCAACTACTCCGACTATCTGCGCGAGAAGGAAATCCGGCGCGGGCTCCTCGAGGCGGCCTTCGAGAACCAGCAGAAGATGATCCGCGAGACGGAGCGCTTCGTCGAGCGCTTCCGGGCCAAGAGCACGAAGGCCAGACAGGTTCAGAGCCGGTTGAAGCGCATCGAGAAGGTCGATCTCATCGAGCTCGAGACCGATGAGCAGGAGATCGCCTTCCGCTTTCCGACACCACCCCGGTCAGGCAGGCACGTCCTGCAGCTCGAGGGCGTGGACAAGCGCTACGGAGACACTCGCGTGCTCGACGGGGTCTCGCTCACCATCGAGCGGGGGGACCGCGTCGCCGTGCTCGGAGTGAACGGCGCCGGCAAGTCGACGCTGGCCAGGGTCCTGGCGGGCACCGAGCCGATTCAGGGCGGGCGCCGCACCGAGGGGCACCAGGTCATTTCCTCTTATTATGCCCAGAACCAGGCCGACGCGCTCAACCCCGCCAAGACGGTGCTCGAGAGCGTCGAGGAGGTGGCGGCCTTCGGCACGGGGGGAAACCTCAGGACCCTGCTGGGTCATTTTCTCTTTTCCGAAGACGACGTGTTCAAGCGGGTGGCGGTCCTGTCCGGCGGAGAGAAGAGCCGGCTCGCGCTGGCGCGGATGCTCCTGGTGCCGGCCAATTTCCTCATCCTCGACGAGCCGACGAACCACCTCGACCTGCGCTCCAAGGAGGTGTTGAAGGAGGCCCTGCGGGCCTTCGAAGGGACTTTCGCCATCGTCTCCCACGACCGCGACTTCCTGGCCGGACTCGTCACAAAGGTCATTGTGGCAAAAGATCGGGGACTTGTGGTTTACCCGGGCTCCGTCGACGACTACCTGCGGATCTGGCACGAGAAAGAGGACGGTGAATCGAACGGAAAAAATGGCGCAGACCCCGATGCCGGCAGCAGGAGCGGAAATCAGGGCGAGCGGGAACGCAAGCGCCTGCAAGCCGAGCGCCGCCAGGAGCGTTACCGGAGGCTCAAACCGCTGAAGGACGAACTCGAGAGCCTCCTTTCCCGGATCGCGAAGATGGAGAAGCGCAAGGAGGAGTTGGAATCGATGCTTGCCGACCCGCGGACATACGGGGACGCGAATCAGGCGCGCTCCGCGGGCTCCGAGCACCGCGATATTGCGCCGGCCCTCGAGGCTCTGTATCAGCAATGGTCGGTGGTGCAGGAAAAGATCGACGCGATTGAGCGGGAGATGGCTGAGGCGGGAGAATGCTGAGCATAAAAAAGGGGAGCCTTCCGGCTCCCCTCACGTTCAAGCAGATTGTCAACCGCAGCAACCGCCTCCGCAGTCTGCCTTCTGAAGACTGGAGGTGATTGCGTAACCCGACCCGCGGGGTGTTTCGACAAAATCGACCTTGATGGGTTTCACGTTTTCCAGGAGCGCCTTCTCGATCATGAAGGTCAGCCCGTTCCGGGTGAAAACCTCGTCGTTTTCCTGTGACTCATCCAGAGCCATGCCCAGGGAGGGCCCGGCTCAGCCACCCTCGTTGAGGAATATCCTGACGAGGGCCTTTTCGTTGCGCTCCTTGAAAAACGCAATCATCATCTCTTCCGCTTTGGGTGTAATTTCAAACATTCAATCTTCCTCCGGAGAAAATATCATTGAATTTAATGTGCACACGATTTGTGCCTTGTCAAACGATATTTTAGGGGATAAATAGCAGCCGACAGCCGACAGCCGACAGCCGACAGCCAACAGCCAACAGCCAACAGCCAACAGATCCCTTCCACGGGCTGTAGACTGTAGGCTGTCGGCTGCAGGCTTCACGTAAGATTGAAGCCACCAGCTTATAAATTGCGTTCCACCGAAGTAAGGAGAGAACCCATCGCCCACTTTCTATTGATCCATCCCCCCGTCGCCAAGGCCTGCGAGGCCCCGGGCGGGATTGCGCGGCTGGCCGGATGCCTGAGGGAACACCATGTCGGGTGCGCCGTCCTGGATGCAAACCTGGAAAGCCAGTTGGCTCTCCTCGGGGAAGCGGGGCAAACCAGCGGGTCAGAAATTTGACACCTGGACGAACCGGGCACGGCGCAGGCTCCCGGAGCATCTTGCCCGCCTGAGAAGCCCGGAGCTGTACGGCAATCAAGACCGGTACCGCCGCTGCGTCAACGACGTGAACCGCTTGCTTGCGTGGCGGGGACGGCAGGCGGGTATTTCCCTCAGTTTGGCCGATTACCAGGACCCCCGATATTCCCCTCTCGAGTCCGCAGACCTTCTCCGGGCCGCCGGCGAGTACGAATCCAACCCCTTCCATCCCTGGTTTAGTCGAAGAATGGAGGCCCTCGTCGCCGAAAGCAATCCCGCCGTCGTCGGCATCTCCCTGAACTACCTGAGCCAGGCCCTCTGCGCCTTTGCCATGATCGGCTTCATCCGGAAGAAATTCCCCCGGCTCGTCATCGTGCTGGGCGGCGGGCTCGTGACGTCGTGGCTCAAGAGGACCGGGGGCCGCAATCCCTTTCCGGGGCTTGTCGACCACTGTGTCGCAGGCCCCGGGGAAGATTTTCTCCTGGGGCTTGCCGGAGTCGGTCCATGCGGCGAGCGTATCCATCGCCCCGACTACAGCGATCTTGCCTCAGGGGACTACCTTGCGCCCGGTCCGATCCTCCCCTACAGCGCCTCCCGGGGCTGTTGGTGGCGCCGGTGCACCTTCTGCCCGGAGAAGGCCGAGGGGCAATGCTTCCGCCCGGTCCCGGAGGAGCAGGTCCAGGCGGACTTGGGAGAACTCATCGGCGCGGGGCGCCCGTCCCTCATCCACTTTCTCGACAGCACGATGAGCCCGCGGCTCCTGGAGCACCTGGCCGATCATCCTCCCGGGGTGCCCTGGTATGGTTTTACCCGGGTGACCCCCGGGCTTGCCGATGCGGATTTCTGCAGGGCCCTGAAGGCGTCGGGCTGTGCCATGCTGAAACTCGGCCTCGAGTCAGGCGACCAGGGGGTCCTCGATGCCCTCGAGAAAGGGATCCGCGTCGACGAGGCCTCGCAGGCCCTGAAGGCCCTGAAGGGGGCCGGCATCGGCACGTATGCCTACCTTCTCTTCGGGACCCCTGCGGAAAGCTCCGCGGCGGCGCGGCGCACACTGGAGTTTGCGGCAGGACACGCTGATGTGATCGATTTTCTCAACCTGGCGATCTTCAATCTTCCCGCAGGCTCCGGCGAGGCGGCCTCCCTGCGAGTCCACCCCTTTTCCGAGGGGGATCTTTCGCTTTACGTCGATTTCGACCACCCTGCGGGGTGGGGAAGACGGGAAGTACGGGCCTTTCTGGACCGGGAGTTCCGCCGGCACCCCGCAGTTTCTCCCATCGTGCGGCGCCAGCCGCCGTTTTTCACGTCCAATCACGCCCCGTTTCTGCTAAATTTTTGTTGAAAATTTCGGAAAAAGACGACAGAGTGTGGGCGGATTTCCCGATCTTGGTTGCGTATCTCCTCTAAATAAATGGATAAAAAGGGGAAAAGCGGCAAAATCCTTGCAGAGGAGCTGTAAGGGAACTGCAAGAGGACAAAAGGATTGTTTTCAGACCCTGACGGTTGTCATTCGGGCCGCCCCGGAAGCAGGCCCGGGAGAGGAAAAGGACGCGACGCCGGCATGAGCATAAGCAGACTCAGCATGAGGATGGACTTCCGCAGAAACGTGACCCTCCGCAACCAGGTCGAGCAGAACGGCCTGCTCATCATCGCCGTGGCGATGGCCCTCATTTACTGGATCTTCGACTCCATGGTGACGGACCAGTTCTGGACACGCCTGCTGGTGGTGGTCCTCATCTTCACCTACGGCATGATGACCCAGTTCCTCATCAACCAGCGCCGCGAGGCCGAGGAGGCCCTCCAGCACGCCCACGACGAGCTCGAGGAGCGGGTCCAGATCCGGACGGCGGAGTTGAGCCGCACCAACGAGGAGCTCCAGCGGGAGATCCGCGAGCGCAAGCAGGCCGAGGAGCAGAAGAAGAGACTGGAGAACCAGCTCCTGCACGCCCAGAAGATGGAAGCCATCGGGACCCTGGCCGGCGGCATCGCCCACGACTTCAACAACCTGCTCCAGGCCATCTCGGGCTATACGCAGCTGCTGCTCATGCGCAAGGATTCCAGCGACCCCGACTACGGGAAGCTCGAGGTCATCCAGAGCTCCACCCTGAAGGCCAGCGAACTGACGAAGCAGCTCCTCATCTTCAGCCGCAAGATGGAGAGCAAGCTCAAGCCCCTGGATCTCAACCACGAGGTCCTGCAGGTCTGCAAGATCCTCCAGCGCACGATCCCGAGAATGATCACGTTCGACCTCAAGCTCTCCGAGAGCCTGAAGGTCGTCAACGCCGACTCGGCCCAGCTCGAGCAGATCCTCATGAACCTGGGTGTGAATGCGCGCGACGCCATGGCCGACGGCGGTACCCTCACCTTTCAGACGGAAAACGTCTACCTCGACCGGGGCTACACGACGTCCATGCTCGGGGCGACCCCCGGCGAGTATATCCTTCTCACCGTGGCGGACACGGGCCACGGGATGGACAAGGAGACCCTGCAGCACATCTTCGAGCCCTTCTACACGACGAAGGAGGCCGGCAAGGGCACGGGGCTTGGCCTTGCCATCGTCTACGGCATCGTCCAGAACCACAACGGCTATATCCAGGTCGACAGCCGGCCCGGCGGGGGGACGACCTTCCGCATCTATTTCCCCGTCCTGAAGAGCGACGGCACGGAGAAAGGGGCCGAGGCGAAGGTCCAGCAAGAGGCGTCCCGGGGCAAGGAGAGGATCCTGCTCGTGGACGACGAGAAAACCGTCCTCGACATCGGACAGGACCTCCTGCGCCAGTACGGTTACGAGACCATCCTGGCCGACGGGGGCGAGAAGGCCATCGAGATCTACCGCAAGGACAAGGACCGGATCGACCTCATCATCCTCGACCTCATCATGCCCGGCATGGGCGGCCAGAAGTGCTTCCAGGAGCTCCTGAAGATCAACCCGAAGATCAAGGTCATCATCTCGACGGGCGCCTCGGCGGAAGAGCAGGTCCGGGAGGCCTTCAACCCCCACCCCGTGGGCTTCGTGAGCAAGCCCTACCAGCTAAAGGACATGCTGGCGAAGGTAAGGGAAGTCCTCGACGCGAAGCAGCCCTCATAAACGCTGCAGGAGCGAGGTCCGAGGAACGAGGATCGAGGTAAAAGCATCAAAAGATAGAGGTTCCGGAAGCAATAGATCGAAGGACCGGGAGAGTCAACCCGGTCCTTTTTTTATGCCTGCTGTGCAACTATTGAACATCGTCTGCAATTTCTCTCGTTCCTCGCGCCTCGATCCTTGTGCCTGACTTTGCGATTTGGCACGAATTCTGAATGAATGCTCTGTGAGTTCGACTATTTTTTCGGTACAGGCGAACTTCTTTTTCCTGCAAGCCAGGCTGAGAAGGGAAAGGAAAACGGTGCGATGAGGAAGATAACGCGATCGGCTGACTCCTATGACCTCGTTTACGAACGCAGGAGGCTGGAGCGCTTCGATCTCCAGGTTCCGGCCAAAATCGAGGTATTGTCCTCAGCGGACACGGTGCCCGTCACTGAACTCCTGACGAGAGATATCTGCGCTGGGGGCGCCTATTTTCCGACCAAAGCTCCCCTTCCGCCGGGGACGAAGGTCAAGCTCGACATCCTGCTTCCGCTGCGCAATGTCAGCGCCATCAGCGACAATACGAGGGGGCTCATCAAGGTCAACGGGACCGTAATCCGGTCGGGGCTGGCGGGGATGGCCATCGGCTTCGACGAGGGTTACCTGATTACCCCCTTCCGCGAGGCCATGAATTAATTCCACTTCCTCATTCCGTCCATAAAAAAAGCAGGGCGAATGGCCCTGCTTTTTTGTGCCCATTTTGCCAGCGGTCTGCGGGCGGGCTGTTTTTTGGCCCGGCCCTACCGTCGTTCAGGGGGCCAAAGGAGGAGGGAAAAAGCCCCCTAGTAAGCAAACAGCCAAGGAGGGGGGAGGCTGGATGCCTGCTGGCTTCGGTAGGGCTGGGGCGAGAATCTGCCGGTCCGTGCGAGAGGTCGAAATCGAGGGTAGAATGAATAGCGATACCGAAACCGGTGTATCACTTTTGCTTTTAATATAATGCCCTCCCGGGGAAAAGCAATAGATCGCGCCAGGTTTTTATCGGTCATTTTTAAGCGGTTGATTCATTTCGTCTTTTGTGAGGCATCGCCCGGCCATCAGCAAAAAAAACTGGCATTCAAACGGTGATTTGCTAAAATGACGACGCCTGCCTTCCCGATGCCTGAAATGATATGCAGGCCAAGGATTTGACAGGGGCCAGAGCCCTTCTCTTTTTCTGCGCTCGAAGGATATCGACTTTAAGGGGACAGCGGAGAATAGAACATGACGTACCCGAGTGAAACGATCACGGTCAAGCAGTACTCCACGGCAGTCGTAGCCCAGGGCGCCCTCTTTGTCAGCATCGTGAGTGTGGGCCACAGCTTTGTTCACATCCGGATCGGTGCCGTGGGGGCCGATAATCTCGATATGGAGCGGCTCAACCTCGGCGAGTTTGTCCATTACGAGTGCCCTGACAAGGCCATCTACGAGATCCGGCTGCTGTCCGTGGAGGGGTTCGACACGGCGATACTTCTCGTGACCCGTACCCGGTGAGGATCGGGCTTTCGCCCGACGCACGGAAGAAGAGGGTAAGAGGGTCTCACCTTCTTACCTTCTTGATTTTGTCATCCCGGTCCTGGACCGGGGTTTTCATGAGGGGTGAGGGTTGATGGATACGTTGCTGGATTCCGTGATGCTTTCCCGCCTGCAGTTTGCCGCCATGGCCATGGTGCACATCTCCTTCTCGGTCATCACCATCGGGCTTGCCCTCTTCATTGCCGTGATGGAAGGCCTCTGGCTCAAGACGAAAGACCCCGTCTACTATGGCCACGCCCGCTTCTGGAGCCGGCTGTTACTGCTGAACTTCGGCATCGGCGTCGTCACGGGGCTTCCCCTGGAGTTTTCCTTCGGCAACAACTGGGCGCCTTTCGCGGCGAGGAGCACCTTCTTCGGCGAGATCCTGGGCACTGAGACCCTGTCCGCCTTCATGCTCGAGGCGGGCTTTCTGGGGATCATGGCCTTCGGGTGGAACCGCGTGCCCCCGAAGCTTCACTTCTTTGCCACCTGCATGGTCGTCGTGGGCTCGTCGCTTTCGGTCTTCTGGATCATGGTGGTCAACTCCTGGATGCAGACCCCGGCCGGGGTGGTGGTGCAGGACGGCCGCCTTATCCTCACGAGTTACCGCGAGGCCATCTTCAACCCCGACATGGTCTACGCCGTTTCCCACATGTACGTGGCCTGCCTTGAGACGAGCCTTTTCGTCATCGGCGGGATCAGCGCCTGGTACGTGCTCCGCCGCCGCCACGTGGAGTTCTTCGCCCGGTCCTTCCAGGTGGCCCTGATCGCCGCCCTCGTGATCGCGCCCCTGCAGGCCCTCATCGGCGACGAGACGGGCCGGCATGTGGCCAGACACCAGCCGATCAAACTTGCCGCCATGGAGGCCCATTGGGAAACGAATCCCCAGGGCGAGGGGGCCGCCTGGATCATCGCGGGCTGGCCCGACGAGGCGAACCAGAAAAATGTCTGGGCCGTGGAGGTCCCGTACGTGCTGAGCCTTCTTCTCACGCACTCGCCCACGGGCGAGGTGAAGGGGCTCAAGGAATTCCCGAAGGACGTGCACCCGCCCGTTCTCATCACCTTCTACACCTTCCGCGTCATGGTGATCGCCGGCTTTGCCCTCGTGGGCCTTGCGCTGTGGACAATCTGGAGGTGGAAAAAGGGAGCCCTCACGGCCGAAAGGCTTGCCGGGGAGAAGTGGCTTCTCTGGGCCTGGATGGCGGCGGGACCCCTTGCGTGGGCAGCCGTGGAAGGGGGATGGGTCACCCGCGAGGTGGGCCGCCAGCCCTGGCTGGTCTACAACCTTGTGAAAACAGGCGAGTCGGCCACGGCGCTCCCGGCGGGCGTGGTTGCCGCATCGCTGACGGGCTACCTCGTGATTGCCGGCCTGCTCGCGGCGGCATTTCTTGCCCTGGCGGGACGGGTGCTGGCTCACGGGCCCGATGCCGCGACGATGGCGCCGCCGCCGGCAAAGACGGCAGCGGATTGAGAGGAGGATGCCCATGGAAAGCCTGCAGACCTATCTGCCCGATGTCTTCTTCCTGATTCTGGGAGTGGTCCTCTTTCTCTACATGGTCACCGATGGCTACAACCTGGGGCTGGGGATCTTCTCGCTGACGGCCCGCCGCGAGGAGGAGCGGGGCGTCATGATCCACAGCATCGCCTCCACCTGGCACGCGAGCCAGACGTGGCTCGTCATCCTGGGGGGCGTTCTTTTCGGCTCCTTTCCCGTCGTCTACGGAGTGGCCATGTCGGCCCTCTACATCCCCGTCATGCTCATGCTCGCGGGGCTTGCCTTCCGGGGTGTCGCCATCGAGTTCTACGACGAATCGCCCAACCGCGCGCGCTGGGGCCTCGCCTTCGGGCTGGGGAGTCTTGTCGCAACGATCGCCCAGGGGTTTATCCTGGGAGGGCTTTTGAGCGGCATGCCCGTCGTAAACGGCCTCTTTGCGGGGGGGTACGGGGACTGGCTCAACCCTTTCTCGGCCCTCATCGCCGTTGGCGGGGCCGCGGGGTTTGTCCTTCTGGGCACGACCTATCTGGCCATGAAAACGGAAGGGCCGCTCCGGGAGCGCTCGATCAAGGCTGCCGTCATGGCCGCATGGGCCGTCCTGGCAGGGCTTTCCCTGATCCTGCTCTGGATGTCCCTGCAGCACCACGAAGGCCGCTATTCCCTGCTGTCGCTCAGGCAGGGCCATTACATCTTCTTCACCCTGCCCATCTTTCTCTTCGAGTTTGCCATGCTGCTGCGCAGCCTCAAAAAGGCGGAGCAGGACAAGCCCTTCCAATGGAGTGTCCTTCTCTTTCTCACCCTCGTGGTCGGGCTCGCCGCGGCCCTCTACCCCACGGCCATTCCGCCGTCGTTGACGATCTTCGACGCGGCAGCCCCTGCGCGGTCGCTTTGGTTTCTCTTTGTCGTGAGCGCCGTGCTGCTGCCCGTGATGCTCGCCTACAATGCCTGGCAGTATCTCGTCTTCCGCGGCAAGGTGGCGGAAGGCTATCAATCGGACAAGGCGCAGAACTGATCGTTCGGAGATCCCCGTGGCTGAACAGGAACTGAAGGAATTCGACGGAAAGGCGCTTGGCGGGTGCGACGGCAGCGACTCGAAGCCGGCATGCGTGGCCGTCGACGGCCTCGTCTACGACGTGAGCGCAAGCAAGCTCTGGAAGGGCGGCCTCCACATGAAGCGCCACCGGGCGGGCCGGGACCTCTCCGGGGACATCGCCGCGGCGCCCCACGGCAAAGAGGTGCTGGAGAAGGTGCGCAGGGCGGGCACACTGAAGAAAGAGACGACAGGCGAGAGGCCCATGCCGGCCTGGCTCGCCGGGTTGCTCGAGAAGTTCCCCTTCCTGCGGCGCCACCCCCACCCCATGGTGGTCCACTTTCCCATCGTCTTCATGGTCTCGACCACCGTTCTTCGACATCCTGTACCTGATCACGGGGGAGACGTCCTTCGAGGTGACGGCGTTTTATTGTCTTGCGGGCGGGATCCTCTTTACGCCGCTGGCCATGATCACGGGCTGGTTCACGTGGTGGCTCAACTACATGGCAAAGCCCATGGGGCCTGTGACGATCAAGAAGAGGCTCTCCTGGGTCCTTCTCGTGATCGCCGTGGCGGCATTCGCATGGCGGTTCTGGATTCCGGGCGTGATGGACGAGTCAGGCGCCGGTCACTGGGTCTATTTCGCTATGCTTATGGCGCTGGCCCCGATCACGGGCATCATCGGGTATTACGGGGGGGAATTGACTTTCCCGACGGGAAGGGGAAGAAGTTGAGAGGGTAAGAGGGTAAGAGGGTAAGAGGAAGAGGGTAAGAGGGTAAGAGGTTGGGCTCTTTCTCAACCTCTTACCTTCTCACCTTCACACCTTCTTCATTCCAGCAGGTCCGCCTGCTTCTTCTGGGCGGCGCGGGCGTAGGCGGCGTCGATTTCGTAGACCCAGGGTTCGTGGTCCCGGTTGAAGGCCCCCACGGAATCGCGGGCCAGCTGCAGCGCTTCTTTTCCTTTGTCCCCCGCGGCCGCTTCTCCCTTCGGCGATGCGGCGGCATCATCCATCACCGCCGCGGTGCGGGCGAAATGCCGGCCATCCTTTTCGGCGAGCTCGACTCTGTAAACGGTGCCATCTTTTCGTTGAAATTCCAAACGGGTCGGGTAGCTCAGTGCCGGCAGATCGCCCTTGCGGTGGATGTTCCGGACGGGGAACTGCTGCAGGGTTTTCAATACATCCGTAATGGCGCCGTCGTCCTGGCGCTGTTTCTTCGGCACGCCCTCCAGGGCGGGCTTTCCCTCCCGCAGGTCGAGGGCAAAGGCCCCCGAACCGTTTTGGCAGGCGATACGGACGTAATCGCTCTTCCTGCCCGGCGGGAGATCGCGGCGGATGTAATCGACATAGTTCGTGCTCACAACCGGCAGCGCGTCCGTGCTCAGGTAGACCTGCTTGTCGTCCTCCAGGCGGGCGTAGAAGCCGGGAAACCCCGGGCGGTCCCTGCCGATGACCATACCCGTCATCTTCTGGCCCGATTCGTTGAAGAAGCGGACGACCAGGCTTCCCTTTTCGCCCACAACACCCAGCGCCCCGTGATTGCGCTCGTCGGAGGTCACCTTCTCGGCGCAGCGGATGTCGGCAATGGCCTTCACGATCCGGTTGATCTGGTCGTTCGAGACGGGGTAATCGTACTTCCCCGTGAGGATGAACCGCTCGTCGAGTCGCTTGAAGGTCAGCGATTCGTCACCCTGCTTGATGTAGATTCCGTAGACCTTCTCCGGGTTGAACCCCTGGAGCAGGTAACTTCCCTCCTTCAGGGTCACCTCCTGGCGGTTCTCCATCACCCCGACGACGACGACGGCCCCGGTGAGGACGACGGCGACGGCGGCGAGGATGATCAGATGCCTCGTGTCCATAGCTTCCTCTTGGGCAGTTCGAGCCGCCTGACAAGGCGGGTTGTGAGCATCAGTGCCGGGATGAGCAGGACAGCGAGAGGTCCTGCCAGCAGGATGAAGGCCTTCCCTTTCGTGAAGAGGCCCTCCACCAGGACCCTCTTTTTGTGCTGGATGGCGGCGAGTTCCTCCCTCGCGCGCGAGACCTTCGTCTCGGTCATCTTGCGGCTGCGAAGGATCTCCTCCTTCAGCAGGGATTCCTCGCCGTCCTGCGTTTTCCTGGCGAGGGAATTCAATTCTCTTTCGCCCGCGGCAATCTCGCCCTGCAGGGTGGCCACCGTCGGCGCGGTCGACTGATCGTAGTTCTCTTCCATCCGGTCGACGGCGCTGAAGGGCCGCATGATTCTCCCGCGGGCTTTGATGCTGGCAAGCGATACGGACCCCGTGAGGCTCTCCAGGGTGGACAGGACGAGATCCGCGTTGCCGCCCGCAAGCGCCGTCGCGCTCTCCGGTGCGGCCAGGGGGCCCGTGAGCATGTCCACGTCGGAGAAGACGATCACGACAGCGGCAGCCTCTCCCGCCGCGGGCTTTGCCCCGGCCTCCGGGCCTGCTTTCGGTGCGTTCTGCGCCGGATCATTCGCCAGGGCGCTCGGGAAGGACCCCGTGAGGCGAACACCCAGATAGACAGCCTCTTTCCCCTCGGAAGCCCTTTGCTGCGTGTTATCCGTGCGGACGGCATAGCCCGTCTCCGACGTTCGCAGAAGAATGTAGGCCGTGATTCCCGGAACCGCTTTGAGCTTCAGCGTCCCTGCGTTGAACACCCGGACCCGTGTGACGCCGGTGTTGATGCCCCCCTCGTGACGGATGGCATTGCCTTTCAGCGCCATCAGGGTGGCCGGTCCTGCGGCCGCGGCATCCTGGCCGGACGGGTTTCCGACGGCAAGCCCCGGGTCTGCGGCGATGAGCTCCGCCGGCATCTCGCAGCCCCACGCGGAAAGCAGGCGGTTGAGATTCGATGCGTTCTGTCCGGGTGCATAGGCGCTGCCGGCGGCACCCGCAAGCGGGTCGGCCATGAAAGCGGGATCCTGAAATACGACGAGCTTCCCGCCCCCCACGACATACCGGTCGAGGGCCGCAAGGGTCTGCCCGGGGAGGCTCCGGGGGTGGACGACCACGACGGCGTCGAGCTTCTGAAATGAGGCCCCGTCGGGGCTGAGCATCGTCACGTCGTAATGGGACTTGATCTGCTCCAGAACCGATTGGCCTTTCAGGCCCGGCTCGGTCGCGATCCCCATCGATCGGGCCATCTCGGCGGGGTATGTGCTTGCCGCGAGGTTCACCGAGGAGAGGATCCCGATTTTCTTTTTCGCCCGGGACGTGGCGCTGTGGATCATTTCCGTGATGTCGTACTCAGCCAGCTGCTGCCTCTCCGGCGCGAGCAGGGTGATGGCCTTCTCCTGGCCGAACTCGGTGGTGAGCACCAGCCCGAAGAAGAACCGGTCGTCGCCCGCCGTGGGGATCGGCCGCAGGCCGTACTGGAGGGCTTCCCGTTCCTCCCGGGAGTCCCTCCTGGGGTCGATGATCTCGAGGGTGATCTTCCCCTGGGAGCGGGACGCATACTCCCTGACGAGGTCGCGGATATAGAAGAAATAGTTGTTGTACGCCCTCAGGGAGTCGAATCCCTTGAGCGCCTCGGTGCGGGAGAAGAAGAGCTTCAGGCGCACGGGGTGGGTCAGACCGCCGATGATCTTCCCGGTTTCGTCGGATAGCGAGTAGATGCGGTCCTCCGTGAGATCGAGCTTCAGCGCCCGGCCCATTCTGGCAAGCAGCGTGATGGACGAGAAGGCGATCAGAGCGATCAGGAAGATGGCCGTGAGGACCTTGAGGTTCTTCTTCAGCATGACTCCCTTCGGTTGTCGACGACAAGACAGGTGATTGCAATCAGACCGGCAATCAGGATGCCGTAGAATGTCAGGTCACGGAACTCGAGAACGCCCCGCCGCATGGACTCGAAGTGCCCGGTGAAGCTCATGTTGGCCATGGCCTCGATCATGAAGGAGGGTACGATGCCGGCAAGCCAGGTGAGGACGGCCGGCGAGTCCGTGTAGGCCAGCAGGCCGATCATCCCGATGGAGAGCACGAAGCTCACGATCTGGCTCCGGGTGAGGGCCGAGCAGAAGATGCTCACGGCCAGGTAGGCGCCCCCCATCAGGAAGGCACCCAGGTAGCCCGTCAGGATGACGAAGGGGTCCGGGCTGCCGAGCCAGGAGACGGCGATCACGAGCGGCACCGTCAGCGCCAGGGCCACGACAAGGAACATCCAGGCGGCCGCAAACTTGCCGAGCACGGCCTGGGTGACCGTCACGGGCTGCGTGAAGAGGAACTCGATGGTGCCCGCCTTGCGCTCCTCGGCCCAGAGGCGCATCCCGGCCGCCGGGACGAAGAAGATGTAGAGCAGGGGCAGGTTGTCGAAAAACACCCGCAGGTCCGCCTGCCGCATTTCGAAGAAGCGGCCCTTGATCGTGAGAAATCCCGCCAGGACGAGAAACACCACCAGGATCACGTACCCCATGGAGGTCGTGAAGTAGCTCCGGAATTCCCGTTTGTAGATGGCCCAGACCGTTTGCATGTCAGGTTCCGTTGGTCACTTTGCGGAAGAAGGCGTCGATCTTTCCCTGGCCCTTCTCCTTGAAGTCCTGTGGCGTGGAGTCGGCCACGACTTTTCCCTTGCTGATCAGGATGGCCCGGTTGCAGATCGTCTCCAGCTCCTCCATGACGTGGGTGGAGATGATGAAACATTTGTCGGCGGCCATGAACCGGATCAGTTCTATGATTTCCTGTTTCTGGTTGGGGTCGAGACCCGACATGGGCTCGTCGAGGATCAGGATCGGGGGGTCCCCCAGAAGCGACTGGGCCAGCCCCAGGCGCCGCTGGAACCCTTTCGACAGGGTTTCGATCCGGCGATCCATGACGCTCTGCAGGGAGCTGATGGCCGCAACCCGATCGATCTCGGGCTTGTTGCGGCCGCCGTTGATGCCCCGGACGTTGCAGACGAATTGCAGGAACCACCGGGGCGTCATCTCCCCGTAGAAGGGGCATTTTTCGGACACGTACCCCAGGGCGCGGCGCACCTCGACCGGCTGGGTCCGGGTGTCGAACCCCGCGACGGTTGCCGTCCCGCTGTCGGGCTCGACAAAGCACGAAAGCATGCGCAGCGTCGTCGTCTTCCCGGCGCCATTGGGGCCGATGAACCCCACGATGTCGCCCTTCTTTGCCTCGAAGGAGACGTCGTCGACGGCGACGACCTCGCCATAGGTTTTTCGGAGATTCTTGACGTTTATCATTATTCAGTCCGGTTGCAGCTGTGCCCGGAGATTCATTGCAAAAGACCTGCCAAACTGCTTCGCAGTCGGGCATCGGGTATCGGGAATCGGGTCTCGGGGAAAAACGAAGAATTCACATTCCGAATCCTGAGTCCCGAATCCTGAAGCCTACCCCTTAGGGTTTTGTGTTGATGGAACGGGGGCCTTGTGGTAGAAGCGTGCCGATGCTGAACGTGGGGCTGACAGGGGGAATCGCGACCGGCAAATCGACGGTGGTCCGGATGCTCGTGAGAAAGGGCGCCCGGGTGATCGACCACGACGGCCTCGTACACGCCCTGCAGGAACCGGGACAGTCCGTCTGGAAGCGGATCATTGAGGCCTTCGGGCGGGATATCCTGGATGCCGATGAGCGCATCGACCGTAAAAGGCTTGGGGCCCTCGTCTTCGACAACGAGATGCGACGCAAAACACTGGAGGGCATCGTCCACCCGGCCGTGCTGGAAGAGGCGCAGAGGCAGCGGGATGAGATCGGGAGGCAGGACGAGCATGCAATCGTCCTGTCCGACATCCCCTTGCTTCTCGAAGTGGGGATGCAGGACCTCTTTGACCTGATCCTGCTTGTCTACGCCCCGCCGGAAGTGCAGATCCTGCGCGTCATGAAGCGCAACAAAATGACCCGGGAAGAGGCGGTGGCCAGGCTCAGGGCCCAGATGCCCATCGATGAGAAGCTGAAGGTTGCCGATCTCGTCATCCGCAACGACGGCACGATGCGGGAACTCGAAAAACGTGTCGACGAGGTGTGGGGGGAACTTTTGTCGCGTGAGCGCGAAAAGCGGGTAGCGGGTAGCGGGTAGCGGGTCGGGGGAAGCCGCAAGCCACAAGCCTCAAGGCAAGAAAATCCCCCTCTATCCCCCTTTTATAAAGGGTGATGAAAATCATGAGTCCCCCCTTTCGTAAAGGGGGGCAGGGGGGATTTAGACAAGATAGACGAAATTCACCCTCACCTCGATCCTCTCCCCTCAAGGGAGAGGAAGATTAAGGCAGGGGGCTTTATAGGGAGGCAGAAATGATAGGAAAAAGCGTACAGACCGATTTCAGTTCGAAAGCGTATGAGCCCACCATTGATCCCTCGGCCTGCGTGCACCCCATGGGGGCCGTCATCGGCAACGTCATCATCGGGAAAAACGTCTTCGTGGCGCCCTTTGCGGCGGTTCGCGGAGACGAGGGCCAGCCCCTCCACGTCGGCGACGACTCCAATGTGCAGGATGGCGTCGTCATCCATGCCCTCGAGACGGAAGAGCACGGCAAGCCCGTCGAAAAGAACCTGATGGAAGTGGAAGGGAAAAAATACGCCGTCTACGTGGGCAACCGCGTGTCGCTCGCCCACCAGGTCCAGATCCACGGCCCGGCCGTCGTCCTCGACGACACATTCGTGGGGATGAAGGTGCTCGTATTCCGGTCAAAAGTCGGAAAAGGCTGCGTCGTAGAGCCGGGGTGCATCCTCATGGGCGTTTCCGTCCCCGACGGCCGCTACGTGCCGGCCGGCACCGTCCTGAGGGACCAGGCCGCGGCGGACAAGCTTCCCGTCATCACCGACGACTACCCCCTGAAGAACCTCAACAAGGGTGTCTGCCACGTGAACAAGGCCTTGGCGAAGGGGTACGCGGCACAAAAATAGTCGACAGCCGACAGCCAACAGCCAACAGCCAACAGAGAAAGAAATCCCCCTTCTTCCTTCCGCCTGGGAGGGAAGGGGGATTTTTTTATTCCTTCTTCGAGTTCTTGCTCTGGTAAAGGCGCTCGTCGGCCTTCTTCAGCATGGAGATCGCGTCGGTCAGGCCGGCGTCGGCCATCGTGGCGATGCCGCAGCTCACCGAGACGGGGATCACCTTCCCGTCGTGGGCCAGGTGCGTGGAGAGAAAGAAGGTCTGCAGGCGGTCGACAAAGCGGTAGGCCCGCTCTGCGCTCGTGTTGGGAAGGATGATGACAAACTCGTCGCCGGCGAACCGGGCGACCACGTCGCTCTGCCGGCTCATGGCCACAAGGCGGTTGCCGACCCATTTGAGCACTTCGTCGCCCATGTCGTGCCCGTGGCGGTCGTTGATTTCCTTGAAGCGGTCGATGTCGAGAAAGACGACGGCGAGTTCCGTCCCGTAGCGCTTCGCCCGGTCGAACTCGCGCCGGAGCACCTGCTCCATGACGCGGCGGTTCAGAAGATCCGTCAGGGGGTCCCGGAAGGCCAGCATGGCGAGCCTCTCGTGGGCCATCACGTTGGAGAGGCAGATAGACACCTTGACGGAAAGCTGCCGCAGCAGGCTTGCCTCCATCCCCGGGGCGTAGCGCTCGGGCGACGAGTCCCCCAGGTTCAGGCTGCCGATGGCCTTTCCCTCGTAGGTGAGCGGAACCACGGCGAGCGAGCCCAAAGCGTATCGGGCCCCTTCGGGCAGGAGAGCCTTGAACCGCTCCAGTCCCTCGTTGGCCAAAATCGTCGTTGCTGCGTCTCCGACGAGCTCATCGAAGGCTTTCGCGTCCACGACCTTGAGCCGCTCGCCGAAGGTGTTTGCGGGTGTCATGCGGTCCAGGAGCCGGTAGACGTCGTTGTCCTCCGTCATGGCCATCCAGACGTGGGGGACGCTGAACTTGTCGTGGATCTCCGTGAGGAGTTTTTCAAAGAGATCCCGGAAATTGTGGATGGTGAGGATGCTCGTCTCGATCTCGAAGAACTTCTGGGCGATCTCCTCGTTGCGGCAGATGACCTGGAGAATCTCCTTCACGTCATTCATGCGACGTCCGGTTCCTTCCCTGGAGAGGTGTGATGATGATCGGGCATGCATACTAAATCCCGGATCAAATCACAACGCCAATTTCACGCCCTCAACAAAAAAACTCCCCTCGCGAGTGAAGGGAGCTTTTCTCTGCAGGGTGAAGATCACTTCTTCAGTTCTGCAATCAATTTCGGCACGACCTCATAGAGGCTGCCCACGATCCCGAAGTCGGAAAGTGCGAAGATGGGCGCGTTCTCGTCGCGGTTGACGGCGCAGACGACCTTTGCGCCGCGCACGCCCGTCATGTGCTGGATCTGGCCCGACACGCCCAGGCCCACGTACAGCTCCGGCTTCACCTGCACGCCGGAAAGCCCGATGCAGAGATCCGCGGGGAGCCAGTGCATCTCCTCGGTCAGCGGCCTCGTGGCGCCCAACTCGCCGCCCAGCGCGTCGGCCAGCTCCCGCGCGAGCGCCAGGTCCTCCTTCTTGTCGAAGCCGCGTCCTGCGCAGACGATCACCCGGGCCTCGATGATGTCCTTTGCCACTTTCTCCTTTGGCTTTTTCTCGATGATTCTCACCGCCGACGGGGGCGGGGAGGGCAGCTCCCGGGTTTTGCCCTTCCTGCCGTCCACGACCTGGGCGGGCTCGAAGGAACGGGGCGGCACGGCGACGATGACGGGCTTTGCGGAAGAGGATAGCTGCTGGATCGCGGCGCCGCCGTAAGCGAGGCGCTCCATCCGGATCGAGCCCGAGCCCTTGTCGAAGGCAAGCGCCGTGCAGCCGCTGCAGAGCCCCGCGCCAAGCCGTGCGGCCAGCCGTGCGGCCAGCTCCTTGCCCCTCGCCGAGGAGATGAAGAGGATGAGATCCGGGGAGGCCGTTTTCGCCTCCTGCTCGATCACTGGCAGATGCGCCCCGAAAGGCTCCCCTGGCGCAAGCTCCGCGAGCACGAGGACCTCATCGGCCCCGCGGGCGATAAGCTCCTCCGGCGGGCCCGCCTCCTTCCTGACGACGGCCGTCAGCGCCGCCCCCATGTCCGGGGCCAGCGACCGCCTCGCTCCCAGCAGCTCGAAAGCCTGCTCCCGCGTCTCCGCTATGATCCAGATCCCTGCCATCGCTTCCCCCTTAACGGATCACGCCGCTCTTGCGCAGCGTACCGACAAAACGGGCAATCCCGGCGGTATCGGCCGCGAGTTTCTCTCCCGTTCGCTCCAGGCTTGAGGCCGTCATGGCCTCCGTCTTCAGCAGCCCTTCGAAGCTCCCCGCAATCTCTTCCTTTTTGATCGTCGTGACGGGTTTTTTCCCGGCCATCAGCGTATCCTTCACGCCGGGAATGCGCGGCGTGTTGATGTCGGGCAGCACCGTCACCAGCGCCGGCAGCGGCGCCTCGACCACCTCGACGCCGTCCTCGACACGCCGCTCGGCCGTGAGCTTTCCGCCTTCGAGGGAGAGCTTCTGGACGAAGCAGACGCAGGGGATCCCGAGAAGCTCGGCGAGCCTCGGCCCCACCTGCTGGGCGTAGAGATCGCTCGAGCCCTCGCCGCAGGTGATGAGGTCGAACTGCGGGATGCGCGTGCGGATGACCTCGGCGAGGATCGCCGCCGTCTGCGAGGGCTCCAGGTCCTTGAAGGACGGGTCGGAAACGAAGAAGGCCTGGTCCATACCGCGCGAAAGCCCATCCTTCACGCCTTTTGCCGAGTCGGGGCTGCCGACGGTCACGCCGATCACGCTTCCGCCGCCGCCGGCATCCCTCAGGCGTGCGGCTTCCTCGATGGCATTGCGGTCATACTCCCCGATCTTGTAATCCACCGACGAGAAGTCCAGGGCGCCGCCTGCGCCGCGGCGTATGTAGGCCTCGTCGACGACCCATTTGAAGCAGGCAATAACAGTCGGCATAGGCATTACTCCGCAATGATGTAACAGGGTAATGGTAATTGGGTAATGGGGGCAGATCAGAAAGCCATTTCTTTTGCCTACACCCCACACCCTACACGCTACCCGATACACGCTCGTTTTGCGCTAGCGCAAAACCGTGCCCGAGATCACCATCCGCTGGGCTTCCGAGGTCCCCTCGTAGATCTCCAATATCTTTGCGTCGCGCATGAGCCGCTCCACCTTGGCGCCCTTGATGTAGCCGTAGCCGCCGTGGATCTGGACGGCCTTCGTTGTGTGGTGCATGGCCTTCTCGGCGGCGAAGAGCTTCGCCATCGAGGCATCCTTGGTGAAGGGCAGCTTGTTGTCCTTCAGCCAGGCGGCATAGTAGGTGAGGAACCGGGCGGCCTGGAGGTCTGTCGCCATGTCGGCGATCATCCACGAGATGGCCTGGTGGCGCGCAATGGGGCTCCCCATCTGGACGCGCTCCTTCGAGTACTTGATGGACTCGTCGAGGGCCGCCTGGAGGATGCCCACGCCCTGGGCAGCGATGCCCACGCGGCCGTGATCGAAGGCCGCACCGGCGTTACCCATGCCCGCGCCCTCGGCGCCGAGCAGGTTTTCCTTTGTCAAACGGCAGTCCTTGAAGACGACTTCCGAGGTCTGGGAGGAGCGAAGCCCCATCTTGTGAAAGTGCTCGCCCGGCTTCAATCCCGGTGTCCCCTTGGGGATGATGAAGGAACTCATGCCCTTGCGGCCCGCCGCCTTGTCGGTCCAGCAGAAGACGAGGTAGGTGTCCGCGATGGGGCCGTTGGAGATGAAGGTCTTGGTTCCGTTGAGGACGTAGGCATCGCCGACCTTCGTGGCCGCCGTCGTGGCGGCCATGACGTCCGTGCCGGCCCCCGGCTCGGTGAGGACAAAGGCGCCCAGGTGCTTGCCCGTTGCCAGAGGAACAAGATATTTCTTCTTCTGGTCTTCCGTGCCGAAGAGGCTGATCAGCATGCAGGCGATCCCCACGTGGATCGACACGGTGAACCCCGTCGACGAGCAGGCGCGCGATAGCTCCTCCACGACGATGGCGTTGGTCAGGTAGTCGGCGCCGGCACCGCCGTACTGCGTCGGGATGGGGATCCCCATCCAGCCGCCCTCGCCCAACTTCTTGAAGAGATCGGCGGGATGGCTTTCCTTCTCGTCGATTTCCGCGGCGATGGGCTCCACGTTTTTCACGCAGAATTCCCGGATGTTTTTACGGATGAGCTCCTGTTCCTCGGTCAACTTGAAATTCATCGTCATCTCCCTCCTTCGTGCAAAGCAGTAATTGGGTAACTAGTTGATTAAGTAATTGGGGAATTTGTAATTTGTAATTATCGTGAACAGCCAAACAACAAGGTCATTGCGAGGAGCGAAGCGACGAAGCAATCTCGAAAAAGCATCTCATACGAAGATTGCCACGCCTCGCGATCCTTCGACAGGCTTAGAACAGGTGCTCGGCTCGCAATGACAGATCGTTCTCATTCTCCTCTCTCCCTGAACCCTATACCCTTGACCCTGTGCCCTGCTCTCAGCCGAAGCGGAACTGCACGCCTGCGCCGCCTTCGGGGTAGCCCCACTCGAGCACTTCGGAGCCGCAGGCGATGCGGCAGGTCCCGCATTCGAGGCATCCGTCAATTGTGAGGACGAACTCGCCCGTCTCGCTTACGCTGTAGAGCCCCGCGGGACAGCCCCTCACGGCCGATTTCAGCCGGGGGTCGCGCTCCATCCCCGCCCTGATTTTGATGTGGGGCGCAGGCAGCGGCTTGAAGACGTTGAGCCCCAGTTTTACCTTGAGGTCGGTCATATCTTCATGACCTCCTTTGCATCCTTCATCAGGGTCCAGAGCTGGCTCAGGGTGAGGTGCCGGCGCAGCGTCGTGAAGATCGGTGACTTGGGCCCGGCGGGAATCGCGTAGAGATCGCGCAGCAGATTTCCCGCGAGCTCCGGGTAGTGGCCGAACAGGTGCGGGTTCGAAAGCACCCGGGGCGTGTCCTGGAACGCCTTGAAATCCT
This sequence comes from uncultured delta proteobacterium, assembly GCA_963828305.1. Lineage (GTDB taxonomy): Bacteria > Desulfobacterota > Syntrophia > Syntrophales > UBA2192 > UBA2192. Next base: position 101,090 of record CAWHEJ010000006.1, read on the forward strand.
GTAAAACGAAGCTGTCTTCCAAAAACTTCTGGTAGACGGCAAGCGTTGCGGCGTCGTAGCGCCTCGCCTTTTTCGCTTCGATGACGGCCTTCGCCGCAAAATGGCCGGACGCCAGGGCGTATTCCATGCCGCGGACGGTAAAGCCCAGGTTGAGGGCAAATCCCGCCGAGTCCCCCGCCACGAGGATACCGTCCCCAACCAGGCGGCTCAGGGCCCGGTAGCCGCCCTCGGGGATCACGTGGGCGCCATATTCCACGGTCTTCCCGCCTCGTATGAGCGGCTCGATCTCGGGCCGCGCCTTGAAGGCTTCGAAAAGCGCGGGGATGTCGCCTGCCGCCTCTTCTTTTGCGATATCCTCAATGGAGACGACCAGGCCCAGGCTCACGCTGTCGCGGTTCGTGTAGAGAAAGCCGCCGCCGAATAGTCCCTTCGTCACATCCCCCACGCAGAGGTGCGCCGCCCCTTCGCCGTCGGCGACGTTGAAGCGGTCGTTGATCAGGTTGGGGTCGAGCTGGATGAGTTCCTTGACCCCGACGGCATTGTCATGGGGCCGGCCCGGTGCCCGCAGGCCTGCCTTTTCCGGGATCAGCGAAAGCACACCGTCGCAGGCGATGACCACGTCGGCACGCAACTCGTCGCCCCCGGTGATCACTCCGGCGATTTTCCCGTTTTCCCGGATCACGTCCGAAACAAGGGTCTTTGGAAGCAGCATCGCCCCGCGCTCCTCGACCCGCTCGGAGAACCAGCGGTCGAATTTCGAGCGAAGGACACTGTAGCTCTGGGGTTTTTCGGCTCGCAGCTCGCTGCCTGTGTACTGGAAGGTAAAGGAGCGGTTGCGGGCCATGAGGGTGGCCCCTTCGCGGACGATGGCCCGCTCGAGGGGGGCCTCCTCCCAGAGCCCCGGGAAAAGATCGCGGACGGGATTCAGGTAGATGCGGCCGCCGGAGACGTTCTTGGAGCCGGGGTAATCGCCCCGCTCGAGGACGACGACCTCGACGCCCTCACCGGCGAGCGTCCATGCCGCCGCCAGCCCGGCCAGCCCTGCCCCCACGATGATGACATCGAATTTCTCCATCGCTCTCACGCCCTTGTCGATGTCTATCCGAACCGATTTTTGACATACCCTGTTTCCCTCGCAAGTGCAAGCCCGAACCGTCAGGAATGACGGCGATTTGCGACCGGTATGCTTCTTGCAAAACTGACAGCCGACACTGCTGGAAATGCGCCGGGTGCGGCCCTGCCGCTTCCTTGACGGGAAGCGCCTGCCGTTCCTGTGTCAGTTTATTGAACAAAGGAGCAGAAACCGTGGAACAGAAGAATCCCATCGCCAACCCGTTGATCGTCCTGCGCGAAGAGTTCGACGACTGGGCGATCCTCTTCGACCCTGACACGGGCAATGCCTTCGGCCTCAATCCCACGGGGGTCTTCATCTGGAAACACCTCGACGGGAAGCACGCGATGGAGGACATCATAAATAAACTACGGGATGAAGCCGAGGATGTTCCCGAGGACGCAAGCGAGCACGCCCGCCAGTTCATTGCGTCCCTGGAGACGCAGGGGCTGGTTGGGTACGAAGTTGAGCAGGGAATATCGGGCTAAAGGTGGATGATGCCGACGGTGATGTTGACAACACACTGCCCCAACGCCTGCGAGTGGTGCTTCGCCAGACCGAAAATGGACGAGTACCGGGCGCGGGGAATCCGTGAGATGAGCTGGGACGACTTTGTGACCGTCGTCGATTTCCACGAGCGATCCGGGCTCCGCCAAATGGTTCTCCTGGGCGGGGAACCGGGTCTGCATAGCCGGTTCATGGACATTCTTCATCTCCTGAGCGGAAAGAATTTCTCGATCCTGGTGGGGACAACGGGTACCCTGCCGGAGTTTTTAGTGGACTCGATTGTCGAAGCGGGCTTTCAGGAGCTGAATTTCGCCCTCAACTCGACAACGTATTTTGAATATGGGGAGGATCAAAGAAAGCAAGTGGATCACTTCCTTTTCCGCTTGGGGCGAAGAGTCTCTCTTTCCTATACGATCACGGAGAGGGATCTTGTCAGGACGGGAATCGAGCCGATCCTGGACAGGATTGCCATGATGATCAAATTCAATCTCTCCCGGCATTTGCAGTTGCAGATTGCTGTCCCGGGCGAGCGAAACCGTCTTTTTATCCCCTTCGACCGTTATCGGGACCTGGCGGAACTCGTCAGGGGATGGTTTGCCGTCCTGAGGAACAACCACATCCGCTGCGGGCTGGACTGCCACTGCATGCCGTTCTGCGCCATCCCGGGGGATCTCATGGAGGCGGGTATCTTCTCGGCAACATGTGACCGTTTCATGATCGACATCGGTCCCGGGGTAGATGTCTGGCCGTGTTTTCCCCTCTCGCAGCAGAGCTCCAAGCTGGAGCAATTTGGCACCATGGGCGACATTTACCGTCACTTCAACGGGATGAACGCAGCCGAGTGCATCCTCTACGATGAACAGTGCCATGACTGCAGCGAGCGCGAAGCGGGCAGCTGCCATGGCGGGTGCCGGGGATTCCAGCACCTGCGGGGAAATCCGGGCAGGACCCATCATTCCAATATTCCACTATTCCAATATTCCACCCGCAGGGTACCGCCATGCGCCTAATGCGCACACCCAAAAAGGTAGACATCGCCATCACCAACCGCTGCAACCTGCGATGCCGTTACTGCTACCACTTCGAGAGCGCGGGCGATGTGGAAGGCGATCTCTCCACGGCCGCGTGGCTTCAGTTCTTCGAGGAACTGAATCGCTGCGCCGTCACGGAGGTGACGCTGGCCGGCGGCGAGCCCTTCATCCGGGGTGACCTGAAGGAGATCATCAGTGGGATTGTCCGCAACCGGATGCGGTTCCAGATCCTCAGCAACGGGACGCTGATCGACGATAAGATCGCGTCTTTCATCGCATCGACGAAGCGATGCAACTACGTCCAGGTCTCCATCGACGGCTCCATGCCCGAGAGTCATGACGTCATGCGGGGCAGGGGAAGCTTCGCGAAGGCCCTGCAGGGCCTCATAACCCTTCGGCGCAACGGCGTCCATGTTGCGGTACGCGTAACCATTCACCGGAAGAATGTAAACGATCTCGAGGGCATCGCAAAACTTCTTCTGGAGGATCTCAGGCTTTCCTCCTTTGGTACCAATTCCGCGGGAGCAATGGGCCTGTGCCGGCATAACGCCGAGATGGTGCAACTCACGACGGAAGACCGCATGATTGCCATGGAGACACTCCTGCGTCTGACGAAAAAATACAACGGCCGCATCAACGCTATGGCGGGACCGCTGGCGGAAGCCAGGGGCTGGTGGGACATGGAGGAGGCCCGCAGCGGGAGAAAGCAGCTGACATCGCCGAAACGGGGATACCTCACCGGCTGCGGCTGTTACAGGTCGGGTCTTTCCGTGCGGGCCGACGGAGCCGTCACCCCTTGCACGATGCTCTCCCACATCGAACTTGGCCGGATCAACCGCAATGACCTCGGCGAGATCTGGAGAAACCACGACACATTGAACGCCCTCAGGCAAAGACAGGAAATCCCTCTTTCCAACTTTTCCTTCTGCGACGGTTGTCCCTACTTGGATTATTGCACGGGGAGTTGTCCGGGATTGTCCTACACGCTAACAGGTGAAGTCAACCACCCGAGCCCCGACGCCTGCCTGCGGAAGTTTCTCGCCGAGGGCGGCAGACTGCCGGATCGGACTCTGCTGTGCTGAAGAGGGAAAGAAACAAAATGGAAAAACGACCCGGCGAAGTCATATTCCTCTGTGCTGCTCTTGTAGCATTAGCGGGCCTGTTTTACTGTCTGGCGCCTACGGGACTGGCTTCCAACGAGGAAGGCGTTCAATACGTGCAGATGAAGAACTTCGCCCTGAACGGGTCTTTCGAAATAACGAGCCCTGCTCAGTCCCTCGGCTTTGAATCCGCAGACGTGACGGGAATGAGAGGTCTTCTCGAAGCCCTTGATGGCAGGCTCTACGCGACACCGCCGCCGCTCTTTCCATGGGTGGCGAGCCTCTTTTTCCCGGTTTTCGGCGAGCGGACCGTCGACTTCGCGCCCATCCTCTTCGTGTTTCTATCGGCGCTTGCCCTCGGGCTGATTCTGGACCGGGTGATGCAGAGGGATTTCCTCTACTGGCTCCTGCTTGCGGCCTTTCTTCTCGGTTCCCCCGTCTTGATGCAGGGCTTTCAGTTCTCGGGAATGGGCCTCGCGCTCTTCCTCATCGTCTCGGCCCTTTTGCTCCTGGTGAGCCACTTCGGGGATCATCCCTCTGCGGTAAAACTTTTCGGTGCTTCATTCCTGATGGGGGCCTCGGCGCTCGTCCGGATGGAATGCTTGCTCATCGCCCTTTCTTTTTGTGTTTCTGCCACGATGGTCTTCGTTTTTCAAAAGCGGATAAGAGAGCTTTGGACGGTCCTGGCAGGTGGGATCTTTGGCTTGGCCGTGTTCGTTCTGCATGACGTTCTGCTTCACGGCTACTTCCCCGGTCCCTACCTGCAGCTGTACCTGCCGTTCTATTCGCTGTCGCCGATCCGCGTTGCCGCTCTCGGCGGCTCGCTGGGGCTCTCCTGTGTCCTGATCACCTTGTCCCTGCGGGAAGGGATCGGACCGGTCCGGAAGGCGATCCTGTCGATTTTGTCCGTCATCTTGGTGTTCAGTGCCGTCTTGCTGACGGCAGCCCGGATCAGCATCACGCATCTCATGGCCCTTTTCCCGGCGGTGCTCTTCGTTTTCTACGGTGTTCCCGGGCGACTCGAGAGGCTGAAAAAGGGGGAAGGGATCCTCGAAGCAATCCTTGCGGCCACCGTTGTTTTCTGTCTTGCTTTCGGCGCCGCAATTCTTCGTCCGGGGTCATGGATCGTCTTTTCCGTGTGGCTGCCCGTTGTTCCCTTCGTCATCCTGCTGATCGCTCTGGAACGAAAAGTCATTTTCGCTGCCCGCGGGATGTACATCGTGCTGGCCTTCTTCTGCGGTGTCGCTTTCGTGAACGGGATCCAGGAGTCAAAGGACCGGATCCTGAAATACAAGGACTACAATGCCGCACGGATTGCATTTCTCGAAAAGCACACGTCGGTCGGCGACGCCATCCTCTTCTTCTTGGGTGATGCCGGGAGCATGGAGCACGCGGGCCCGCTGTTTTTCGACAGGGTCTTCCTCGTAGCCAAGCACCCGGGCGACCCGGAGCGCTTTGCCCGGCGGCTCCGTGAACGGGGTATCGACGGAATCCATGCGTGGACGGTAAACCCGCTGGGCATCAAGGGGTTCAATCCTTATGGAGGAGAGGCCCCGCCCGCTTTTCCGCCCCCGCCGGGGTCGAAATCCTGCTGCGGAAAATCCTGCAAGGAAAAAAATAATTATCTGGTGAGGCTCGATACCCGAGGCATCCATACAGCCGGGGCCGGCCGAGGAGGATCATGATCGTGAGTTCCCACGAAACATTACATGCCCTGCCGGGCAATGACGGGGCCGAAACGGCCTGCAAGGCAGTTTCACCCCTCCAGACAATCTACTTCTATCTCACGGAGGGCTGCAACCTCCGGTGTCGTCACTGCTGGATCGAGCCGCCTCACCAGACGGAAAAAAAGCAGTACCGCACCCTCGCACCGGATCTATTCCGGCACATCCTGCAGCAGGCTAAGCCGTTGGGCCTCTCATCGGTGAAACTCACAGGCGGCGAACCCCTGATGCACCCCCGCATCGGGGAGATCCTGGAGAGCATCCGCAGGGAGAATCTATGCTTAACCGTGGAGACCAATGGGACGCTGTGCACAACGTCCCTTGCCCGAGACTTGGCCCGTTGCGGAGCCAAGCATGTGTCCGTGAGCCTCGACGGGGCCGACGCACAGACCCACGAGTGGGTGCGCGGCGTCCGGGGCTGCTTCGATGCGGCCGTCAGCGGCATCCGGAACCTCGTTGCGGCCGGCATCCGGCCCCAGGTCATCATGAGCCTCATGCGAAAAAACGTCGATCAGATCGAGGCGGTCGTGCGTCTGGCCGAATCCCTCGGCGCCTCGTCGGTGAAGTTCAACATCGTCCAGCCCACGGCCCGCGGCGTGATGATGCACCAGGCCGGCGAAACCCTCTCTCTCAATGAGCTGCTGCAACTGGGGGCTCGGGTGGAAAACGAGTTGTCACGCCGAAGCGCGCTTCGCCTGTATTATTCCCATCCCGTTGCTTTCCAGCCCTTGGGGAACATGTTCGGCGGCGGCGGCAACTGCGGCATTTGCAGCATCCACCGCATCATCGGCGTTCTGGCCGGCGGGTCTTACGCGCTCTGCGGGATCGGCGAGACCATCCCGGAGCTGATCTTCGGCCATGCCTCGAAAGACGCCCTGGCCGAAGTCTGGAACGACAATCCTGTCCTCCGGGAGATCCGGGAGGGAATGCCCCGGCGCCTCGAGGGGGTCTGCGGGGAGTGCCTCATGAAGGGCGTCTGCCTGGGGAACTGCATCGCGCAGAACTACTACCGCAGCCGCAATCTCTGGGCACCATTCTGGTACTGCGAGGAGGCGTCAAGGATGGGCCTGTTCCCCTCATCCCGTATAAAGAAAGCACTCCCTGTTCGGCATGAGACTGCTGCAATCCTGTCTCTGCAAAAAGGAGGCTCGTCGTGAAAGAGCGCATGAAATATGAAAAACCGGCTCTGGTTGATTTGCGTTCCGATTCCGCCCTGGGTTACACCTCATGCAGCCCAAACGGATTCAATGTAGGGGACTGCAACCTGGGAAGCTGTGTCATCAACTCCACATGTAACAACGGCCCAGAGGCTTCTGCATGCGTCGCCGGCAACAGTGCATGCGTCCCGGGGCTCTGCTCATATGCATGCTGCCTTAACGGCTCGGGCGTTGAAGGAACTATTGACGGAACTTATTGCTGGTGCAGTGCCGGGAGCGCCGCCGGTTTCGATTGCTCGGGTGGCACCCGCGCCTCGGCAAATTGTAACATAGGGGGCCAAGACTACTGTGCATAGTGAGTATGTCCTGAGGCTTGCCGACGGTGCGTCCTGGGGATTCAGCGGCAGCGTTGAAACGGGACCCTGGGTAGAAGAATTTGCTTCGGCCCTTGGCATTTCCGGCGATCCAGGGATTGCGCAAAGCAGGATCACCTTTGTTCAGATCCCTTGCGGGCCCGGCGATCCGGTCCATGCCTCGCTGAAGCATCCTTTCGGCCGATATTCGCTCCCATCTTCAAAGAGATCTGTTGTAGTCGGCTATCCGGGATTTATCCCGGGCAATCGGCCTGATGTTCAGGAGATCATTCTCTGGCTCGGGCCCGCGAAGGACCTTCGGGCCAAAGCGGAGCAGATGAGGCGATCGCTCCTGCCCGTTTACCGGCGAGCGATTCTGTCCGGAGGACTTCCTTTCCATGCCGCCCTGATGGAGCGTGGGGGCAGGGGCGTCCTTCTTGCCGGTCCGAGCGGCGCGGGCAAATCGACGTGCTGCAGCAGAGTTCCGGATAACTGGAGGGCGTTGGCCGACGATCTCGCGCTGGGCTTGTTCTGTGGGAAGGGCGGCTTCCGGGTGCATCCCCTCCCGACCTGGAGCGCCTTCGAAAAAGGGCAGGAAAATAATTTCTGCGAGGCCGCCCGCTCGGTCCCCCTGGCGGCCCTTTTCTTTCTGCAGCAAGCAGAGACGGACGAGCTGTTCCCCCTGGCTGAAAGCCGGGCCGCGATCGGCTTGGCCGCCTCGGCAGTCGAGGTTTTCAAGGCGGCAAGCATCGCTTACCCCTCTTACGAGCATCCCGCGGTCAGGAAGTCGATTTATCTCAATGCGGCCGCCCTTTCCCATCGGATACCGGCCTACATTCTGCGAGTGAGCCTCACCGGCCGCTTCTGGGAGAAAATCGAGGAGGTGTTGAAGCATGCTGAAACGCGGGATAAAGGGCCCGAAAAAATTTTTCAGCAAGCCGGAGGCGAATGCCGGCCTCGTTGATTTCAGTCAAAGCCCGAGCGATGTTCAGTCCGGTGAGACCGATAAACAATGACCATGAAATTTCGCTATGAGCTGCCTCTCCTCATCGACATGAACCGGGGCACGGTCTGCGGGGAGTTCTATTCGATCTGTTCCACGGGCTCGAATCACAACCGGTCAGGAACGTGCGGTCAGGGCAGTTGCCCGGACCAGGTAATCTGCCAGACGGGGACTGCAACGGAAACCTGCTCTCCCACGGGCAACAGCGCCTGCGGCTGCGATGCCTGCTGCGGCGAGGGGAACTCCGTGGCCCCGTCTGGGGGATCCTGGACGATGTACGATTGCTACTGCAACACAGGCGACGCGGCGGGCAGATCGTGCAACACGTTGGGCAGCCATGCGCTGACGGAAAACTGCTTCGTCGGGGACATCGTGTATACGAACTGCTACTAGGGTTCCTATGGAAAAATCTCTTCAACTCGCCGACGGCCGCTGCTGGGGGATCCGTTCCTGCGGGGAGACCCGGCAATGGACCCACGAATTTGCCCGGATCCTGGGGATGGGAACGTGCGACGGGATCCCGGATGCCTCGCTGCGCCTCCTCCGGGTAGCTCCCTGTCCGGGCAGGGGCGCCCCACCCTGGTGGATCCCGCCAGCGGGCTATCCCTGCAAGGGGTGGCGGGTTCGCATATCCCCGGGCCTCGAGCTTTGGAGCCATCCGGAGGTGAAAGAAACGATCGGCGCTCTTGGGATCTATCTTGACCTGGGGTCAATCCTCTACCAGATGCGTTTCGCCCTCTATCCCCTGTACGAAGAGACCGTCCTGCAAGGAGGGCTGCCAATCCACGCCGCCCTGCTGGAATACGAGGGCCGAGGCATCCTGCTGGCCGGGCGAAGCGAAGTGGGCAAGTCGACGGCATGCCGCCGTGTCCCTGTTCCCTGGAAACCCCTCGGGGACGACATGGCTCTGATTGTCCGCGACGCTTCAGGCCGCTATCACGCCCACGCACTCCCTACATGGAGTGCCGTCCGGAACGGGCTGCACGACAGGACGTGGGACGTAGGCCGCTCCGTTCCCCTCGCAGGCATCTTTTTCCTCTTCCAGGCCGTCGCGGACGAGACAGTCTATCCGGGAGGGGGCACTGCCTCCGTGATGCTCGACTCGGCGTCCATGATGGTGTTTCGATCCGTGAATTCGTTGACCGACCCTGTCGATGGCTCGCCCCTGCGGAGGAACGTCTATTCCAATGCCGCCTCCATGGTTTCTGCCGTTCCCTCCTTCATCCTGCGCCTGAGCCTCGAGGGTCGCTTCTGGGAGAAAATCGAAGAGGTATTGGAAAATGGGGACGGTTCCCTTTTGCAGCACAATGCTCGAGGATTGAAATCGGCATGAGTGAAACGGGTGAAAAAGCCGACGGCGCGGTCTTCTGCCGCGGAGAGAGCATGCGGCCCCTCTTTCGGCCGGGAGACCGGATCCGGTTCATCCCCTGCCGTGTTGAATACGTGCGGCGAGGGGATGTGATCATCTTCACCCCGTCCGGGCAGAAGGAGCGCGTTGTCCACCGTGTCGTCTCGACGGGGCCTGACGGCATCCGGACACAGGGGGATGCGAATCTATACCGGGACGCCTGGGGACTGCGGCAGGAGGACATCGTCGGCCGCGCCGTGTCCCTGGAGCGCAGAGGCAGGGTAATCCGCGTTGCAGGCGGTATCGCGGGGCGCTTGTTGAGTTCACTCATCCGTGCGTTCCGGAAGTCGGACCACTTGGCCTCCCGTGTTTTGAATCCCTGCTATCGGGGCCTTGCCAGAAGCGGGTTCTTCCGTGCTCTTCTTCCCACCGTTTTGCGACCGAGGGTCATCACGTTCGAACGCGAAGGTGCAAGGGAGATGCAGCTTGTCCTGGGAAGGCACATCATCGGCCGGCGCCCTGCAGGGGCCGGCGTGTGGACCATCCGGCGGCCCTTCCGTATCTTCATCGACGAGCAGGCCCTCCCGTGATGAAAAAGGGGACAGTCCCCTTTTTCATCACGGGCATGAATCTGGCATCTTTGGATCAAAGGGGACAGTCCCCTTTTTCTAGCCATGAGAACTTGGATTGAATATCTGAAAAGCGGGCTTGCGCGGAAGGCGCCGGAGGACCGGATCGCCGGGGGGAAGTCCTATGCAGGCATCGGTGAGAACCTGCGCCGTCACAAGCCGTTTTTCAGGCGGCACTGGAAGAAGGGAGCCCTGGGGGCCGGATTTATCCTTCTCAATGCGCTCATGTCCTTTCCCATGCCTCTCGTTTCCCGTTTTGTCATCGACGATGTCATCCTGGGCAGGCAGCTGTCGCTGCTTCCCTGGGTCCTTCTGCTTATGGCGGCCATCGCCCTGTTCTCGCGCGCAATGGGCCTGTTTCAAAACTGGTTCTTCCTGCGCTACAGCCAGGACATCACCCTCGACATCCAGAAGCAGGTGCTGGACCACTCTTTCAGCCTTCCCAAGTCCTTCTTCGACAAAAACCAGACGGGCTATCTCCTGGCGCGCATGACGGGCGACATCGGCAGCGTGACATGGTTTCTCTCGGGGAGCCTCGTGGGCATTTTGACGAATATCCTGTATTTCATCGGCGGCATCGTCCTTCTTTTCTGGCTGGAATGGAGACTTGCCTTGGCAACCCTCGGTGCCGTGCCCGTCTTTCTGATCGTCCTGCGGCGGTTCTCAGACCGGATGCATGCCCTGAACCACGCGGGCAGCGAAGAGAACGCCCGCTACATGAGCGGCTTCCAGGAAACGCTCAACTCGATCCCGTTGGTCAAGGCCTTTGCAGCGGAGGAGAAGGCCGTCGGAAAAATCATGGCCGGCCTGCGGCAGGTCTTCCGGCTCTCGGCGGAGCGCTCCGTCGTGGGCTCCGTGACGGGGCTTGCCCTCTCGTCGACGCCGAGCCTTGTGAATTTCTGCGTTTTCGCGATCGGCGCCTACTGGGTCATTACGGGCCACTGGAGCCTGGGCTCCCTTTTCGCCTTCCAGGCCTACCTGGGCCGCGTCTTCGGCCCGGCGCAGTCGCTCACCTCGACGGGCCTGCAGATGCAGAACATCCGGGCATCGCTCGAGCGCTTGACGGCCCTTCTGGATGTCGTGCCGGAGGAAAACGCAGGGAAGGGTGAAAAGATCGAAACGCTCGAAGGCGACATCGAGTTTCGGAACGTCTCCTTCGCATACGATCCGAATAACCCTGTACTCAGCGAGGTATCCTTCCGCGTCCGCCCGGGAGAACACATCGCCGTCGTGGGGCCGAGCGGCGCGGGCAAGACGACACTTTTGAGCCTGCTGCTTCGATTTTACAACCCGACGGGGGGTGAGATCCTTTATGACGGCAAGTCCGCCAGGGATTACGACGTCCGCTCGCTTCGGCAGCGGATCGGTTATGTCTCTCAAAGCCCGATTCTGCTTTCCGGGACCATCATGGAAAACCTCCACTACGGAAACCCCGACGCCGCGGAGGGGGAGGTCATCCGTGCCGCCCGAGTGGCGGGGATCCACGAGCTCATCATGAGCCTGCCCGGCGGGTATGAAAGCGAGGTGGGCGAGAAGGGTGTGAATCTCTCCGAAGGGCAGAAGCAGCGGCTTGCAATTGCGCGGGCGCTCGTGAAGAACCCTGATATCCTGGTACTCGACGAACCCACGGCAGCGCTGGACGGCCTGACGGAAAAATCGATCTTTCAGGCGCTCCCCCGGCAGACCCGGGGCAAGACCCTCTTCGTGGTGGCTCACCGGCTCTCGACAGTTGTCGATTGCGACCGGATCCTGCTGCTGAACGAAAATCGCCTCGTGGCCGAGGGAACGCACGGGGAGCTTCTCCGGACAAACGAATACTACCGCGAACTGGTGGACTGCCAGCTCATCCCCGAGGGAAAAGGCGAGAAAGGCAAAGTGATCCCATATGAAGGTATCCGTCGTCATTCCCGTTCATAACGGGGAAAGATACCTGGCGCAAGCCATCGAAAGTGTCCTGGCCCAGACGTTTCGGGATTTCGAGCTCCTGATCGTCGACGACGGCTCGACGGACGGCAGCCGCGCGATCATGGATCGTTACGCCCTGCGCGATGCCCGCATCCGCATCGTGTCCCAGGCAAATCGGGGTGTCTCAGCCGCGGGGAATCTCGGCTTCGAAAAAGCCCGGGGCGAATGGGTCTCCCGGCTCGATGCCGACGACCTGTTTTTGCCTGACAAACTCCAGAAGCAAATCGCTTTCATCCGGCAGCATCCCGATGTGCGCATCGTGGGCACCCTGGGGTATTTCATCAACCATGCAGGAAGTATCATCGGGCTCGTGAATTCCGACGGGCCTTTCACAAGAACGGAGTTCGAGAGGATGGCAAGGCTGGGCGAGCCCGTCTTTTTCGTCCACTCCTCGACCCTGATGCACCGGGAGACCGTCCTTGCCGTGGGGGGCTACCGGGAACAGTTCGTCCAGGCCGAGGACGTGGATCTCTGGATCCGAATGGCCGAGAAGGGGCATCTGCTGCTGAAAATGCCCGAACCTCTTCTTCTCTACCGGCTCCACGAGGAATCCCTCACCATGAAATGCAACGCCGAGCAGAAGCGCTTCCACCGATGGGTTATGGCCTGCGCCGAAGTCCGGAGTCGCGGTGCCGGCGAGCCGGCCCTGGATGCCTTTCTGCGTGCAGAGCGCAAGCGCCCCCTTCGAGTCAGGCTGCGTGATCTGCGCAAGGAACGCGGCGAGCGCCTCTATCAGATGGCAGCCCTTCACTACGCCGGCGGGAATTATCCGGCTCTTGCGGCCTGCCTGTGCCTTGCCGCCTGCCTCAATCCCGGTCACGTGATTCCCCGACTCTACGACCGCAAAATCGCTCCCGCGCTGCAGAAAGGGCTGCCGGAGGAAAGTCCCGTCCCGATGCCGCTCCCCGTGGGAAAGGAGGCATGCCGGCATGCGCCCGGAACATGAACTCCTGCTGTCCTGCGTCAGGACCGCATTTCTGAAAGACCGGACGGACCTGCCGCCGGTCTTGCCCGGCGCGGTGGACTGGAACCGTTTCATCGGGCTCTGCGAGTGGCACAATGTCGTTCCCCTCGTGTACAGGGCCCTTCCTGCCGCCTGTCCGGGTGCAATCCCCCCGGCGGCCATGAACCGTCTGCGGGGTCTCTGTCACAACAACACGGCGCGGGCGCTTTTTCTTGCCTCGGAGCTCTCCCGGATACAGAACACGCTCGAGTCGTGCGGTGTCCCGGCATACCCCTTCAAGGGGCCGGCCCTGTCCGTGATGCTCTACGGGGACCCGGCACGCAGGCAGTCGAAAGATCTCGACATCATGGTCCCGAAGGAAAGGGTTCGGAGGGCCATCGATTGCCTCGAGACACTGGGATACGGTGCAAGGACCTCTCTTGCAGGCAACAGGCTTGCAGCCCACCGGAGAACCGAGTACGAGCTTCAATTCTTCCGACGCGACGGAAAGCTCCAGGTCGAGCTCCAGTGGGCCGTTGTCCCGGGCTTCTTCGGGTTTGACCACGAGAGGCTCGGCATCTGGTCCATCCTGGAGAAGAGTGCCTGGAGTGGCATGGCCTTCCCTGTGCTCCCGCCGGAGGAGACGCTTCTCATGCTCTGCGTCCACGGGGCGAAGCATCTATGGTGCAAGCTGGGATGGATCGCCGACGTGGCGGGCCTGCTCTCTTCGCCGGTGCCTCCGGACCTGACACGTACCTTCGAGCTTGCCCGGCGCTGCGGCGTGACGAGGCTTCTATGCATGGGGCTTCTCCTTGCGGAGCGCCTGGCAGGGGCGAGCCTGCCGGAACATGTCTCTGCCCGGATCGAGGCCGACCTCATGGCGGGAAGCCTGGCGAGGAAAGCCCTGGACGTGATTGCGAAAACCCCGGCGAACCCGGACGTGGACCCTGCCAGGTACTTCTTCTACTTCAAAGCAAGGGAGCGCAGGCGGGATCAGCTCCTTTTCGCGGGCAGGCTCATGGCGACACTTGCCGCCGGCGAGTGGAATCCTGCCCCGCTTCCCGACTGCCTGTTTCCCCTTTCTTACTGTTTCAGGCCCATGCACATGATGTTTCGACATGGGCGATGGCTGCTGGAAAGGGGTATGGCACAACACAATACCGTTGCGCCATGATTTGACCGGGAACTGATCACCCGGGCAAGCAGCCTGACCAGCCATGGCCAGACTCATGAAGCCGGGTCCGGGAGAGACTAAATTGGCAAAGAAGCATATCGCTCTTGTCAGCGTCAACAACGTAAACCCCAATCTCTCCGACGGCGGATCGCGTGCAACCTGTGAAGTCCTGCGCTTTCTCTCTCATCAGAGGCATCCTGTTTCGTTTCTGAATTTTTTTTCGAGTGAGAGGTATCGATTTCGCGATGCGAATCCGGTCGCCCAGACGGCCCACTCTGGCAATCTGCTTTACGGAGAGAATGGAAGTGGAATATCGCTTGTCGAGCAGGCTGTTTCGTTCCGAAGCGACAAAATTCAAAACCGGGATGCCCTCATTACACATGTGGCGGATACTCTGCGTGGAAAAAATGTCGATTTTACCATCACATGCGACGCGGATTATCTATCCCTTCTTGCCGTAAGCATTCTCAACCTGCCGGGCGTTCACCTCTTCAACTCTGCCGACAATGTTCAAAAATACGAGATCATCCATCCTGCTTATGCGGGCATGCTCGGCAAACGCAGCGTCCTGACCGTCAGCGATTTCCTTCGGAAAAAAATCGGCATTTCACTGAAGATTCCAGCTGATGTCTGGTACAACCGGGTCGATTTTTCCGTCCGGGGGATGTCCGACCACGGCATGGGCACCGCTGTGGGCTTCTATTCATCGGGAGTGACGATCAAGGGAGAGCAAATTGTCGAGCGGCTCGTCAAAAACATGCCGCACGTCCCCTTTGTCACAATCGGCCATCCGCTCCGGCCCCCGGGTGAATCGGAATTCGAATCCGCCAATCTCTGTCATCTGGGTTGGATAGAGTTTATGAGCCGTTTTTATGAGCGGTTGAAAGTGCTTGTTGTGCCATCTCTCGTCGAAGAAGGGGCTCCCCGAGTCATTGTCGAGGCCTGTTCCAGGGGCATTCCGGTCATTGCGAACCGGCTGGGCGGCATTCCGGAAGCGCTCGGTGACAGCGGGATTCTCGTTGATGTTGATCTTGAGCGCCCCGACGTCGAGGGACTGGCGGAAACCTACCAGGCGCATATTGAGCGTCTTCTGCAGGACCCGGAGGAGTATGAAGCTTCCCG
Source organism: uncultured delta proteobacterium (assembly GCA_963828305.1). Lineage (GTDB taxonomy): Bacteria > Desulfobacterota > Syntrophia > Syntrophales > UBA2192 > UBA2192. The sequence continues at coordinate 116,257 of CAWHEJ010000006.1, forward strand.
CAAGCGGGCGCTAGACCGGGCAGAAGCCTACCGGGAGATGCAGGAGAGAAACTCACTGGAGATCTACGAAAAATATTTTCCCTGATCATCGAATACAGGCATGAAAAGAGCTCCGGTCGTTGTGACCGACGCTCTTTGTTTTTCAAAAGGCTTCCAGGCGGGAGGCCCGTACCACGAGGACAATGAGGCAAAAGTTCGATTTATAACAACCCCTGGTAAGACTTGCGTCTCGCCTGTCCTGCGGCCATGAGCCTCAGGCGTGCTGGAGGTTCTCCTGTTCAAGATCGCAAATCGAGGCGATGACCTCGAAATCCTTGTCTGCATGCAGCAGTCGGGCTTTTTTGTGGGCGCAGGATGCGATGATGAGATCCGTCGTCGGGACCTGCTTTCCTTTCCTGTCGAGCAGGAACCCCCAGCGGGAGGCCCTGTCGATCACCTCCCCGTTGACGGGCATGGCTGGAAGGGAGCACAGTGAATCCCTCAGTACCTTGAAGTCCTTTTCCGTCCTCGCCCCGCGCAGGATCTCCACCACAACAACCCCGCAAGTGACGGCCTCTTCGCTTTCCAGGATTTTCCTCACCCTGGCCTTGATCTTCGGCGAGCCCGAAGGCCGAAGGTATGCAATCCACACCGAGCTATCGATGAGGAACATCCTTCTTCCTCCTTTCGAGAAACTGATCGAGGGTGTGGGAAAGCTCCATCTTGCCCTCGAGCTCGATCAGCTTGCGGGCCTTCCTTCGTCTCACGAACTCCTCGAGCGCCCTCTCCACGGCAGCCCTTTTTGACTTTGCCCCGGAAAGGGTCTTGACCTCATTCAGCAAATCTTCGTTGAGCACGATGGTGGTTCTCATGGTGCCTCCAGTGTGCATATTATGTATGCATATTACAATGTGCCATATGGGGTGTCAAGTGAAAGCTTGGCATGTTTTTGCGCCCGGTGTCAGGCACCGTGGGTTGGTCATCCAATAAAAGAGCGTCGGTCGATGTGACCGGCGCTCTTTCTTGGAACACCAGAAGGTTGACGGGTGGGACGCCTGGCCTACGCTTTTTTGACCGGCTTGAGCATTGCCATGGCGATCAGGATACCGAGGACGGCCAGGCCCGCCGTGGGATAGAAGGCGAAGGTGAAGGAGCCGAAGGTGTCCTTCGCCTGCCCCGCGATGATACCACCCAGGATGGCGCCGATACCGTAGGCGAAGAAGACGAGCCCGTAGTTCTTCGCGTAGTTCTTCACGCCGAAGAAGCTCGTCGTCGCCGTAGGGGCGATGGCCAGCCATCCGCCGAGCACGAGCCAGAAGCCGATGAAACACAGTGTGTAGAGCATGACGCTGCCGGGGCCCGCCATCAGCATGCCCAGCGAGCAGACCAAAATGAGCACGAAGGAGATGAGGGCCGCGATCTTGGGCGAGAGCTTGTCCGTGAGCACTCCGAAGATCGGTCGTCCTACACCGTTGAAGATGGCGAACACGCCGACCAGCGTTGCCGCCGTGGCCGCGTCGATCTTGATGATTTCCTGGGCAACGGAGGCGGAGATGCCGATAGCCATGAGCCCCGCGAGAGAGCCGATGATGTAGCACAGGAAGAGCCCCATGAAGGTGGAGGTCTTCGCCATCTCGCCCATGTTGAGGTCAACGGCGCTGGCAGCGGCCGCTGCGGGAGGTTTCCATCCGGCGGGGAGCCAGCCGTCCTTGGGGAACCTGTAGGGAATGAAGCACACGAGGATGATGACCAGGAAGGCGACACCCATATAGAAAAATGTCGACATGGGGCCCACGGCCTTGATGAGGGCCGACGCGACGTTCGCCGAGACGAAGGGCGAGCCGCCGAAGCCGGCGAGCGTGAGGCCCAGGGCAAGTCCGCGCTTGTCGGGGAACCATCGGCCCGCGACAGCCAGCGGAACACCGTATGCGAGGCCCACGCCGCCGCCGCCGATCAACCCGTAGGTGATCGTCAGCATCGTGCCGCTCGTGGAAAAGCTTGCCAGGATCCAGCCCACACCGACGACGACCCCGCCAAGCCAGCCGAGCATCTTCGGGCCGAGCTTGGCAAGAAGCAGACCGCCGAAAAACACCATGGTCGCGAAAAGGGCCAGAAAGACCATGAATGGCATCCCCGCCTCGGTGGCGCTCATGTTCAGGAGTTTTGCGACCGGGCCCCTGAACACGCTGTAGGCGTAGACGCTGCCCAGGCAGATATTGATGATGAATCCCAGTATGACGAACATCCACCGGCCTTTCTCGGCCGGCATCCCGAAAAGTTTCTCCTCGCTCATGTGAACCCCCCTCCTTAGATATGGATCGTGCAGAGCATAAATAAATGGAAAACGATGATTTGCGCCTCTCTGTCAAAAAACGCAAAATCGCGCCACGATTATCGGAATTCAGGCGAATTGTCAAATGGAAAATAGGAGCGCGAAATTACTGAAATATTGGAATATCGGAGTGATGGGAAAGTGGGTCGGTGAAAGAGCCAGTGACCGGTGATCAGTGACCAGTGGGGGAAGGGGGAAGCTTTTTTAAGTCATCCGGCCGGTTGAGGTTGGCAAAGACCTTTCCCTCGGGGTCGAAGCGGCGGATCTCTTCGCTGGGGATCTCACGCGTTTTAAACTTCTTGAACAGGAGGGAAACCTTCAACTCGCCACTCTCGATCTGCGACTCGATGACGGGAAGGCACTTGCGGGAGTAGATCGCGTGGAGCGATTCGAAGCCGTTGGCCGTGACGGGAACCACCAGGTCGTAACGATCTGCTTGCGCAATCATGTGGCCGATGAACGCCTTGCTGAGGTACGGCATGTCGCAGGCCGAGACAAAGGCGTGCTCGCAGGTTGCGTGGAGAAGCCCGGCATGGATCCCGCCCAGGGGGCCCTTTCCCCTGTGGATGTCGGTCACGATCCGGGCGTCGAACTCCAGGTACTCCAGGGGCGAGTTGGTGGAGATGATGATTTCCCCGAAGAGGGCCCGATAGACCCGCATCGTCCGGTCGATGAGGCGCTCGCCCCCGACCTCGATGAATGCCTTGTTGATGCCGCCCAGGCGGCTTGCCTTGCCGCCGGCGAGAATGATTCCAGTCATGAAAAAAGTGCCTGAGTGTCTGAGTGCATAAGTGTCTGAGTGAATCCCTGCATCCCGAAGCCCGAAACCCGAATCCCGTTTTTATCGGCAGTGGTTCAGGACCTCGATGATCACGTCCCGTGTGTAGTCCTTGAGCTTCCAGGTCCGGGCGAGCTGGACGGCGTTGTCGGCGATCTTCTCGATATCGCCATCGGGGATGCCGCCTGCCTTGAGGGAAATCGGGCTCTTGATGGAGCTGAACCAGCCTTTGAGCTTCACGATGCCTGCGGCGGCGGCCTTTGCGTCATCCGCCTCTGCAACCCCGAAAAATTCCCTTGCCAGCCGCGCGAATCGCGCCGGGTTCTTTTTCGCAGACCACGCCATCCAGCCGGGGAGCATGATGGACAGGCCCGCACCGTGGGCGATGTCGTAGAGGGCCGACAGCGAGTGCTCGATCATGTGCACGGGGAATCCCACGACGCCCATGCCCGCCGTCGTGAGGCCGTTGAAGGCGAGTGTGCCCGACCACATGAAATTCGCCCTGGCGTCGTAGTCCTTCGGGTTTGCGAGCGACTTCTCGGTGGCCTCCATGAGCGTGCGCATGAACGCGTAGATCATCCGGTCCTGCAGGGGGCTCTCGCCGGTCTCCGTGTTGGTGAAGTACCCCTCGAGCATGTGCGTGATGATGTCGACGGCGCTGTAGGCCGTGTAGGACGGTGTAAGCGTAAAGAGGACCTCCGGGTCGAGGATCGACGTCTTCGGCTGGATCAGGGGGCTGCGCACGCTGAACTTCTGGCATGTCTCGTCCTTCGTGATGACGGCCGCGGCGTTCATTTCCGAGGCGCTGGCCGAGAGCGTGAGGACCACGAGGACGGGCAGGGCATCCTTGACGAGTTTCGTATAGACGAAGAACTCCCAGGGGTCGTGATCGGCCTTCGCGCCGGCGGCGATCGTCTTGGCCGTGTCGATGACGCTCCCTCCGCCCACGGCGAGAACCACGTCCACCTTTTTCGACCGGGCCAGCTCGATGCCTTCTTTCGCCTTGGAGAGAAGCGGGTTGGACTTCACTCCGGGAAGCTCCACGATGTCGACGCCTGCCTCCTTGAGGGAATTCAGGACCTGCTCGTAGACGCCGCTGGTCCGGACACTCCCCATCCCGTAAACCATGAGCACGCGGCCTCCGAAGCGCTTGACCTCGGCGCCGATCTTGGCGATGGATCCCTTCCCGAAGATGATCCGCGTGGGGTTTTCAAAAACAAAATTCTGCATGATGTGCCTCCGGCATGTGGTCTGTCTGGTCTATTTAGTCTGTTTCGTCTGTTTCGTCAAAAAGAATTGTCTGTTCGTGGAAGTATAGTGCGGGGCGCTTTGCCTTTCAACAAGTCCGGATTGCCGCAGAATGAACTTGATAAAATCCCCCGGGAAGGGTAAAACCGCATCCATCAGCCAGGAGGATTGGGAGTCATGTACTGGGAAAAAGACATTGAGACCATGCCGCGGGAGAAGCTGGAGGCAATCCAGGTCGAGCGGCTGAAAGCAACCCTCAAGAAGGCCGCAAGTTCCTATCACTACGGCAAGGTCTACAAGGAAAAGGGGTTCAACCCCGATGATTTCAAATCACTGGCCGACGTACCCAATCTTCCCCTGACGACCAAGGACGACCTCCGGGAAAACTGGCCCTACGGGTTTTTGGCCGTGCCGAGGGAGGAGCTCGTGCGCATGCACTCCTCGTCGGGGACGACGGGCAGGGCGACGGTCATCTTCCACACGGCAGACGACTTGAATGCCTGGACGAACCTGGTGGCCCGCTGCATGTACATGACGGGAGTGCGCAAATCCGACGTCTTCCAGAACATGATGACCTACGGTCTCTTTACCGGGGGCCTGGGCTTCCATTACGGGGCCGAGAAGATCGGGTGCCTCGTCATTCCGGCGGGCGCCGGGAACAGCAAGCGCCAGATCCAGCTCATGCAGGATTTCGAGACGACGGTCATCCACATCATCCCGAGCTACGCCCTGCATCTTTACTCCACGTTCGAGGAGCTCAAGGTCGACCCGCGGAAGGACACGAAGGTGCGGATCGCCTTTATCGGCGCCGAGCCGCACTCGGAAAAGACCCGCAGGAAGATCGAGGAATTTTACGGCTACAAGGCCTTCAACTCGTACGGTCTCTCCGAAATGAACGGGCCGGGTGTCGCCTTCGAGTGCCCCTGCCAGAACGGCCTGCACATCTGGGAAGACAACTTCCTCGTCGAGATCATCGACCCGAAGACCCTCAAGTCCGTCCCGGACGGCGAGGAGGGCGAGCTTGTCATGACGACGCTTTTGCGCGAGGGGATGCCGGTCATCCGTTACCGGACGAAGGATCTCACCCGGATCATCCCCGGCCCCTGCGAGTGCGGGCGGACCCACCGGCGCATCGAGCGGATCAAGGGCCGCACCGACGACATGATGATCCTCAAGGGGGTCAACATCTTCCCGATCCAGATCGAGAAGAAGCTCATGGACGTTCCGGGCGTGGGGACGAACTTCCAGATCATCCTGGAGCGCAAGGGGTTCAACGACGAGATGATCGTGAAGGTCGAGGTCGCAAGCGAATTTTTCGACGGCGACCTGCTGAAGCTGCAGCGCCTGCAGCGCCGGATCACGGACGAGCTGAAGGGCGATATCCTCATCACCCCGAAGGTCGAACTCGTCGAGCCGGGGAGCCTCCCCAAGACGGAGGGGAAGGCGGTCAGGGTCATCGACAACCGAAAGGATTAGACGGACTGGTGACGAGGGGCGCATCCCGATGATTGCCTTGCAGCCGTCTTCAGGCATCCGGGCTGTGAAGATCGGAAGAGCAGAAGTGAGGAAGAGCGGATGAGAATAGAAGAAAGCATGCATCCACTCCGATCTTCCGCTCTTCACAACTTCCTCACTTCTCAGTCGTATACGGGCGCCTTGCATCCGGGCATTTTTGACAAGCCCAGATAAATGGAGGGAAAATCATGATCGTGCATCAGATCTCCGTTTTCGCGGAAAACAAGCCCGGGCAGCTGGCGAGGCTCACCCGGATCCTGGGCAAGGAGAAAGTGAATATCCGCGCGACGACCATCGCCACGACGGCGACCTTCGGCGTCATCAACCTCATCGTCGATGACCCCCAGAAGGCCATGAAGGCGATCAAGAAAGACGGGATGATGGTGACGACCAAGGAGGTCATCGCCGTCATCATCGAGGACAAGCCGGGCGGGCTCGACAGGCTTACGCAGATGCTCTTCAAGGAAAGCATCAACGTCAACAACGCCTACGGGTTCGTGCTCGACAGCTGGAAGACGGCGATCTTCGTCGTCGAGGTGGACGACACGGCGAAGGCCCAGAAGCTGATCGACAAGGCGGGCTTCAAGACGCTCGACGACGAGGCCCTCTCCTCGGTCGAGCCGTTTCACTATGTCAAGTACTAGGGACCAGGGTGTAGGGACGAGGGAGGAGTTCTTTCGGATTCAGATTGTCCCAATACCCAATTCCCAGTTCCCAATTTCCCATTTACGCCGCCGAAGGCGGGCTGACGAAACAGACCAAATAGACTAAATAGACCAGAAAGACGAGAAGGACCAGCTCATGGCAAGTAAAGACAAAGGACATTACGGGGCGAAGCATTCCGGTGGGACTGTTGTGGCAAATGAAATTGCCGAAGCGGTGAAGAAACGGTCCCGCAAGGGGGCCTTGACCTGTCCGCTTGCCTTCAAGATCGCCGGTGAGCTCGCGGTTGATCCCGGAGAAGTCGGAAAGGCGATGGATCTCCTCGAGATCAACATCGTGAAGTGCCAGCTTGGCCTTTTCGGTTATTCCCCCGTGAGGAAGATTGTCCAGCCGGCGGAATCCGTATCCGAGGAGCTGGAGGCGGCCCTCCGCATTGCCATGATCGACGGGCGGCTGCCCTGCGCCGAAATTTTCCGGATTGCCGGCAAGATCAAACTCGCCAAGATCCGTGTTTCCGCAGCCTGCGAAAAGCTGAAAATCAGGGTTTCTGCCTGCCAGCTCGGCGCGTTCTGACGGCAACGGAAAACACCCCATCTGCTGCGTTGCCCTCGTCCCTCAACCTGTGAAGACCTTTTCCTTGATTTCCCTCTCCCTTGAGGGGAGAGGGTCAGGGTGAGGGTGAAAAAGTGCGGGGACTATTCCCCCTCACCTCAATCCTCTCCCGCCAGGGGAGAGGAAGACTAAGGATTTGGGCTGCTAGAGGCCTCGCTCCTCGGGATGTCGGGCGCCTTGCATCTGGAGCGTTTTGCGTTGCCGTTTTTTCCTCTACCCTCAACCCTGGCCCCTTTACCCTGGACCCTCTCTTCAGAGGTACTTTTTCATCGCCTCGTGGAAATACCCCGCCATGACAGAGTAGCCCGTGTCGTTGGGGTGAATGGCGTCGCTCATTTTTTCGGGGTTGCCCAGCAGGCCTTTCAGGATGTCAGGCACCAGCACGGCCCCCGTTTCTTCGCAGACCTTCCTGTAGTTTTCCGGGAAACCTCTCCCCCAGATCGGGACGTCGAGTCCTCCCACGATGACCAGCGCCCCCCGGTCCTGGATGGAGGTGATGATCGTCTTGAGGTTTAGGAAAGCCCTGTCACGGTCCTGGCGGTTCTTCAGGTCGTTTCCGCCGAGGGTGATGAGGACGATGCGCGGGGAGCGGTCGAGGACGTCCCTCTCTAGCCTGGCCAGGGCTGCGGCCGTCGTGTCGCCGGGGATGCCGGCGTTGATGACGGGCCGGCCGATGAGACGGGAGAGCTGTGCGGGGTAGTCCATCCCCTGTGATGCGCCGGTCCCGTAGGTGAGGCTGTCGCCGAAGGCGATGATGTTCTCGCCCGCCGGCCGGGGGTTCTTGATCGGCGGTTGATAGAAGTGACGGTAGCCGAAATAGGCAGCCAGGACCACCGCAAGTGCAATGGCCCCGGTTTTGATGATTCTCATAAGTCCAAACGTGGGACGGGCGTCCCGCCCGTCATGCGGGAGATTGGCAGGCGAGACGCCTGCCCTGCAGGGTCAGCCTTTCTCTTCCGCGTAGCGGGCCAGTGTGAACAGCATGTCGGCGAGCCGGTTCAGGTACTGGTGGATCTCGGCGCTGTTCAAAAGCCCCTTCTGCTTGAGATCCGCCGCCCGGCGCTCGGCCCTGCGGATGACCGTGCGGCCCACGTCGATCTGCGCGGAGATGGCATTCTTGCCCGGGTAGATGAACTCGCGCGGGAAGGGGACCTCCTCCTGCAGTTTGTCGATGAGGTCTTCGACGCGATCCACGTCGGCGGCCCCGATCCTCTGGGTGAGCTTGCCCATGTCCTCGGGAAGGGTCGACATCTCGGCCCCCATGATGAGGAGGTCTTTCTGGACCTGCAGGATGATGTCCTTGATCCTGCCGTTGCCCGTCATTCCCCGGGCCACCCCCAGGACGGAACTGGCCTCGTCCAGCGTCCCGTAGGCTTCCGGCCGCGGATCGAACTTGGGGACCCGCTGCCCGCCCAGAAGACTGGTTTCCCCCGTGTCACCCTTCTTTGAGAACTTCATGCCTGGCTCCTTTCGATGAACGTGCTGACGATTGTCATCATGGTTTCCCGGTTCTTTTTCGCGCCCTCGATGATCATCTCCATGGTGAGGGGTGTCTCCACAACCCCGTTGCAGTAGTTGTCGACCGAGCACAGGGCCGCATAGGAGAGCCCCAGTTCTTTCGCGATGATCGCCTCGGCGGCCATGGTCATCCCCACGATGTCGGCGAAAGGCGCCATCATGCGGATTTCCGCCCTCGTCTCCAGCCGCGGTCCCTCCGTCTGCCAGTAGGTGCCCCGACCGACGACGGGGATGCCGCAGGCACCGGCCGCCTCGATGAGCCGGCGGCGCACCTCGCCGGACAGATCGGGCGTGATGTGGACGGGCTGGTTCGAGAAGACCGTGGGCGTGTCGGTAAGCAGGATGAAATCGTCGGGCACGACGATGAAACCCGGGGGCAGGTTCTTCTTCAGGGACCCCGTCGAGTTGACGGCGACAACGTCCCGGACTCCGAGGGCCTTCAGGGCCGTGAGGTTGGCCTGGTGGTTGATGAGATGGGGCAGGACGTAGTCGCCGGGGTCGCGATCATGGCGGGAGATGTGGGCGATCTGCCGGGAGACCCAGACGGTCACCCGCCCGAACTCGTTGACCACGTGTTCTTTTCTCAGGCCCTTGAAGACGCTCGTCCCGTGCAGAACCGTTCCCGAAATGATGCCGATAGGCGCCATGAGTACCTCGCAAGAAGGCATAAGGCAAAGGGCAAATGGCTAATGGCGAAAAGTCGTTTTATTTCCTTTTGCCTTACGCCTTTAGCCCTGAGCCTGCTTTCGTGTACCAGAATCGGCGGGGCCTGTCAAAACCTTCGTGTCCGGGTGGACGCGCCCCTTTCCGTTCATGCCTGCCGGGGTGCCGGCAGGGCCGGCCATGGCCAGCAGGAAGCTTGACTTCGCCGGTTATTGGTGGCATATTTTTACATACAAAGAGAAGGGGGTAAGCCCATGAGCTCAGAATCCATCATCCATGTCAACGAAGGGACGTTTGACGCCGAGGTCCTTCAGTCCGACAGGCCTGCCCTCGTCGATTTCTGGGCGCCCTGGTGCGGGCCCTGCCGGGCCATTGCCCCGGTACTCGAAGAACTTGCCGTAGAATACAAAGGCAAGCTCACCGTGGCGAAGGTGAACGTCGATGAAAACCGGAAGCTGGCGGGCAACCACGGGGTGATGAGCATCCCCACCATGATCCTCTTCAAGAACGGCAAGGTCCTGGACAAGGTCATCGGCCTCGTTCCCAAGGAGCGGCTGAAAGAATTGATGGACAAGGCCCTGTAAAAAACGGTACATGGAGGCCCCTGTTTCACTGGCGGGCCTCCATTTTATTTTGCCCGGGGCCATCGTCGGAACGGTTGAAAACAGAGAACACCGGAAAAAGCATGACGAACAGACGCCTGTTTACGGCAGTCATCCTGGTCTTCCTTTTTGCCTCGCTCACCGGCTGTGCCTGGTGGGACAACCTCTGGGGGAAGGAGCCGCGGGTGCGCCCTACGCCGGAGGGGATCTACCAGAGGGGTTTCGAGTATTACAAGAAGGGCGACTACAAGAAGGCCATCGAGACCTTCAGCCGCGTGCGGGATGAATACCCCCTGAATCCCATTGCCCTCATGGCGGAGCTGGGCATTGCCGATTCCTATTTCGAGAACGAGCAGTACATCGACGCCGAGGTGGCTTACAACAGCTTTGTCGAGCTTCACCCCACGAACCCGAATATTCCCTATGCCATGTTCCAGCTCGGGATGTGCCATTACCAGCAGATGCAGACGATCGACCGGGACCAGACCGAGACCGTCAAGGCGCGCAAGGAATTCGAGCGGCTCATGGCCCGCTTTCCCCAGAGCAAGTTCGCCATCATGGCGGAGAAGAATCTCCGCGAGGTGAAGCAGCGGCAGGCCGAGCACGAGTTCTATATCGGCGAGTTCTATTACCGCACCAAGAAGTACGATGCGGCGCTGAAGCGCTTCGAAGGGATCCAGCGGGATTACGCCAATCTGGGGCTCGATTACAAGACCAGCCGCTTCATCGAGGAAACGAAGCAGCGGATGAAGGAAGAAGAGGCCCGAAAGGCGAAAGGGGCGCAAAAGGCCTCTGAGGCCCGGAAAGCCAAAGAGGCAAAAGAAGCCCCGAAAGCGCAGGAAGTCAAAAAGTAGCTCACCCCGGCCCCGATATCTTTTTCAAGACCCTGAAGGTGTTTTCTTCCGGCGGAAGCGACGTGTCCACGGCAAGATGGGATCCCTCGGGAATCTCGTCGATCCTCTCGAACCCCTCCTTCTGAGCCCGGAAAATCTCCCATCGCCCGTCCGAGACGTCCCCGCCGCCGGACTGTCTCGAGTGCAGGCGCTTTTCGATGATCTCCTCGGGGCAGGTGCATTCAACGACATACACGTCAGCACCGGCCTGCCGCCCGGCCTCGAAGGCCCGCAATCGCTCCTCCCTGCTCTTGTACGAGGCGTCGACGATGACGGCTCGGTCCGTGTTCAGCTTCTCCAGTGCGATCTCCAGGGCCTTTTCGTAGGTCTTTCGGGAGATGTCGGCCGAGTAGATTCCCTGGCCAAACCCCTCATATCGGTGCTCGGAGGCGGGAATCCGGAGCATCTCCTTCCTGACGGCGTCCGTCTGGATGATCTCCGCGCCGATCAGGGGGGCAAGGGCCCGGGCCATCACGCTCTTGCCCGTCCCCATGAGGCCCGCCACGAGGATGAGCGTCTTGTTCGCGGGCCGTGCCGCGTAGGACAGGGCGAGATCGAAATAGCGTGCCGCTGTCCGGACGGCGGCATCCCGGTCCGCGCTTCCGATGTGCGGATCGTCAACGCGGAAGCTGATCACCTTCCCGCGAACCATTGCATAGTAGCAGCGGTAGAAATCGAGGAGGCGCATAACCTCCCCGTCCCCGGAGTGGCGCACGTAGGCATCGACGAAGGCCCGTGCGTGGTCGGCGTAACCGTTGAAATCCAGGTCCATGGCGAGGAAGGCCGCCTCGGCCGCCACGTCACCGTAACGGAAGCGCTGGTTGAACTCGATACAGTCGAAGATGATGATCCCGTCGGCCAGGCAGATGTGCTCGGCGTGAAGGTCCCCATGGCAATCCCGGATCCGGTGGTCGCTCACGCGTCTCTGAAGCAGCGTCCGCTCCCTCTCCAGGAACCGGTTCACCCAGGTTCGCAGGAAATCGTGGCGCTCCCGGGCGATGGTGAGACCGATGTATTTTTCGGTCTGCGCGAAGTTCTCGTCGTGGTTGTACCGGATGGTCTCGATCCCGCCGATTTCGTCGATCTCGCCCCCCGTCTCGGCCTTGCGGTGAAAATCGGCGACCTTCTTCGCGACGGCATCCATGGCCGCGGGATCCACCTTGCCTTCGGCGAGGAGCTTCTTCAGCATCCTCTCCAGGGGGAGCTTCCTCATGACGACGGCATACTCGACGGGGCGCCCGCCTCCGGGCCGCAGGGACCCCTGTTCGTCTTCCCCGATGGCGGCGACCTCGAGATAGGTGTCCGGCGCCAGCCGGCGGTTGAGCCGCAGCTCCTCTTCGCAGAAATATTTTCTCTTCGCGAGCGTCGTGAAGTCGAGAAAACCGAAATCGACGGCTTTCTTTACCTTGTAGACGAGATCCCCCGCGATGAAGACAAAGGAGATGTGCGTCTGGACGAGCTCCACCTCCCGGGGCCTGTGGGGGTAGAAATCGGGCCTCGACATGGCTTCGACGAGCTTCGGGTGGGTCATTTGAACCACTTTTTCTTCCGGCCGAAGGGTCCTGCCGATGAGCGCAGCAGCCGGGTGATGAGCCCTTCGTTGGTCTTGATGTCGTATATGCCGTTCTGTTCCTTCCCTGTCTGCTCGCGCTCGATGTCCTCCAGGCTCGGGTAGTTGGCCAGATCATCGATCAGGATCCGGGGCTGAGCCCCGTTTTCGTAACTTGTAACGGGGGTGACCGGTGGATAATGCTCCCTTGCGGCTGCTCGGGCCACGGCCTCCTCCCGCTTTGGAAAAGTTCTTAAAACGGGCGGCCTGTAGCCCTGTTTTTTCATGGTTTGCAGCGCTTTCTCGACGATGACGGCGTAGCTTTCCCCTGTTTTTTCCTTCTCCTCGGTCAGAAACTCCCGGGCCTCCCGGGATAGCAGGACGGTGAAAGAGGTCTTACCCTCGGCTTTCTGACGTTCCCGCCATCGCCTTATTCTATCTGCTTCTTTTTTCATGCCATTCACCCGTTACAAGTAACAATGATGGATGTTGCTTGTAACATCGGTTGCGAAATTTTTCAAGATATTTTGCCGATGGGGTGTTTCACTTTTTTTGATTCTTGAAGACATCGGGATTGAGGATGTAAAGCGGGACCTCGCCTTTCAAGCCGGCAAGGAGGTTTTCGGTTGCCATTTGGGCCATGAGCGTCCGATCCTCGATCGTTCCGCTTCCCACGTGCGGGGTCAGGACCACGTTCGGAAGCTCCGTCAAACCCGGAGCAAGCGCCGGTTCATTCTCGTAGACATCGAGGCCGGCGCCGGCGATGATCCCCTTCCCGAGCGCCTCCACGAGTTCTTTTTCATTCACCACGGGGCCTCGCGAGGCATTGATGAGAAAGGCCGTCGGCTTCATCTGCCGCAGCTCTTTCGCCCCGATGAGATGGCGGGTTTCATCCGTCAGGGGCACGTGGAGGCTCACGAAGTCGGACTCCCGGAGAAGCCGCCCGAATTCGGCGTATTCGATCCCCAGCTCCCGTTCCCTTGCTTCGTCCAGCCGCCGCCTGCGGTTGTAAAGAATCCGCATGTCGAATCCCCTAGCCCTCTTTGCCACGGCCTGTCCGATTGCGCCGAAGCCGACGATGCCCAGGGTCTTTCGCGCAACGGATCGGCCGAGAAAGAGCATGGGCGCCCAGTACTGGAATTTTCCCTCCCGAGTGAGCCGGTCCTCCTCCACGATCCTGCGGGCAACGGCGAGGATGAGCCCGAGAGTCAAATCCGCCGTAGGTTCCGTCGTAACGCCGGGCGTGTTGGTCACGGCGATGCCCCTGGCCGTGGCGGCCGCCACGTCGATGTTGTTGGTCCCCACGGCCAGGTTGGAGATGATCTTCAGGTTGGGTGCCCTGTCCATGAGCTCCGCGTCGACGCGGTCCGTGATCACGGAGAGCAACCCGTCCTTGCCGGCGATCATTTCCAAAATCCGCCCTCTCTCCATGGGCCTGTCTTCCCGGTTTGCCTCCATGTCGCAGGCAGCGGAGAGTTGCGCCATGACTTCATCGGGGAGCCGTCCCGTCACGAGAATCTTCTTTTTTTGAGCCATACCGGATCTTTCCTTACTTGTTTAGCACACGGGTGATGATCACTTCCCCTTGAAGTCCGGCTTGCGCTTTTCCATGAAGGAAACGAAGGCTTCTTTGAGGTCCTGCGAGAGCATCAGGACCATGTTCTTGTGCTTGGCAAGCGACATCCCGTCCTGGACCGTGGCCTGTCGGCTCACGTTGAGGACTTCCTTCGTCGCCTGGACGGCCAGCGGGGCGTTGGCGGCGATCTGGCGGGCAAGATTCTTCGCACCCTCCATCATGGCAGGCTGGTCCGGGTAGACGGCATTGACGAGCCCCATCTTTTCCGCTTCCTCTGCCTTGTAGAAACGCGCCGTGAAGGCCATCTCCCGCGTGAACCCCTGGCCGATCACATGGGGGAGCCTTTGCAGCACGCCCATGTCGGCCACGAGCCCGATGGCCGCCTCGCGCAGGGAGAAGGTCGCGTCCTGAGTGCAGAGGCGGATGTCGCAGGCCGAGACGATGTCGAGACCCCCGCCGATGCACATTCCGTTGACGGCGGCAATCACGGGCTTGGGGCAGGCCTCGATGCCGTCGCAGCTCTCGAAGAGGGCGCGGAGCTTCTCGGGGAACTCGAGGCTCGACTTGGCTGTCCCCTTCAGGCCGATTGCGGCGAATTCCTTGAGGTCGAGGCCGGCGCAGAAGGCCTTTGCCTTGCTCGCCAGCACGATCACACGCACCTCGTCGTTTGCGCCAAGCTCCCGGAAGGCCTTCGCGATCTCCGCCGTGAACGAGAGGCTCAGGGCATTCATGCTTTCCGTTCTTGCGAGGGTTACCGTAGCGACGTGGTCTTCGATTACGATTTCCAGATTCTGATACGACATGGCTATCCTCCGGCTGGTCTATCTCGTCTATTTGGTCTGTCTAGTCTATCTGGTCTTAGTGCATTTTCCTAACTTCCGATCTTCTTATCTTCCTCGCTTCCGTTTGTTTCCTCCCGATGTCTTCCCGAGAGCTGGCCGCAGGCGGCGAGGATGTCCTTGCCGCGGCTCTGCCGGACGACGGCCGTGAAGCCGTGGTCCACGAGGACCTTCTGGAAAGCCTCGACGGCCCTGGCCGCGGGCGCCTTGAAGGGGGAGCCGGGAAACTCATTGAAGAGGATCAGGTTGAACTTGCAGCGCAGGTTTCCGAAGGTCCGGACGAGCAGCTTTGCGTCGGCGGGCGAGTCGTTCACCCCGGCGATGAGGATGTACTCGAAGGTGATGCGCCGCCGCTTCGGCATGGGGTAGGTCTTGCAGGCCTTTATAATGGCCTCGATGGGGTATTTCCGGTTGATCGGCATGAGCTCGTTGCGGCGGAGGTTGTCGGGGGCATTGAGGGAGACGGCGAGATTGACCGCGGAATCCTGACCGAGCCGCTCGATTGCGGGGGCGAGGCCGCAGGTGGAGAGGGTGATCTTTCGAGCCGTGAGCGCAAGCCCGTAGTCGGAGGTGATGATGGCGATGGCCTTCAGGACGTTGTCGTAGTTGTCCAGGGGCTCGCCCATCCCCATGAGGACGAGGTTGTTGATCCCGGGGCCTTCCTCGGTGCGAAACTTCGCCTGGACGATCTGGTCGACGATCTCCGAGGGGCGCAGGTTGCGCGTGAACCCCGATTTTGCCGTAAAGCAGAAAGCGCATCCCATCTTGCAGCCCGCCTGCGTGGAGAGGCAGAGCGTCCAGTGGCTGGCGCCCGGGATGAGGACGCTCTCGATCAGGAGGCCGTCCTCGAGGCGATAGAGGATCTTCTTTGTCGTGTCTTCGGAGGTCTGCGTCCGGACGATTTCGAGATTGCTGATCCGGGCCCGCTTTTCCATGTCGGCCCGGAACTCCTTCGAGAGGTTCGTCATGGCCTCGAAGGAGGAAGCCCCCTGCTGGTAGATCCACTTCATGATCTGCCGGGCACGGAACCGCTCCTTCCCGAGACCGACCACGAAGGCCTCGATTTCGTCGAGGGTCATATCCTTTATGTTCGGCTTGTCCATCTAATCATGCCTGTTATGAGTCCAAGTGTCTGAGTGTCTAAGTGTCTGAGTGAAATTCACTTCATCACTCAATCACTTCTTCACTCAGTCACTGCTTTGCGCTGGCGGAGCTTTTGCTCCAGCCTCTCAGCGATCGCGTCGATGAACCCTTCCGTGCTGACCTTGCGGTTCTTCGCGCTCTTGCGGGCCACGGCCAGCAGATCGCCTGTCATGACGCCAGCTTCCACCGTTCCCAGGGCGGCCCGTTCGAGAATGTCGGCAAAGCGGATGACCTCGGGGGTGCCGTCGAGCTCGCCCCGCTTGCGCAGTCCCCCCGTCCAGGCAAAGATCAGGGCCATGGAGTTCGTCGAGGTTTCCTCTCCCTTGAGGTGCTTGTAGTAGTGGCGCTGCACGGTGCCGTGGGCCGCCTCGTACTCGAAGCACCCCTTCGGCGAGATGAGGACGGAGGTCATCATGGCGAGGCTGCCGCTGGCCGCCGCAACGAGATCCGACATGACGTCGCCGTCGTAGTTCTTCAGCGCCCAGAGGAAGCCGCCCTCGGAGCGGATGACCCGCGCCGCCGCGTCGTCGATGAGGGTGAAGAAGTACTCGATTCGAGCCGCGTCGAACTTCGCCTTCCAGTTCGCCTCGTACTCCTGCTGGAAAATGTCCCGGAAGCGGGCGTCGTAGGTCTTGGAGACGGTGTCCTTCGTGCTGAACCACAGGTCGATCTTTTCGTCGAGGGCGCAGGTGAAACAGGACCTGGCGAAATTCAGGATCGACTCGTCGGTGTTGTGGATTCCCTGCAGGATCCCCGGCCCCTTGAAGTCGGCAATCTTCTGCCAGGCCGCGGCACCGCCCGGGGCGGGTGTGAATATGAGCACCGCCGTCCCCGCGCAGGGGATGGCCATCTCGGAGTTGTCGTAGACGTCTCCGTAGGCGTGCCTGCCGATGAGGATGGGCCGCTTCCAGGTGGTCACGAAGGGTCGGATGTTCTTCACGAAGATGGGCTTGCGAAACACCGTCCCGTCTAGCATGGCCCGGATGGTCCCGTTGGGGCTCTTCCACATCTGCTTGAGGGTATACTCGGCGACGCGGTCCTGGTTGGGGGTGATCGTGGCGCATTTGACGCCCACGCCGTACTTCATGATGGCCTCGGCCGCCTCCACGGTGACCCGGTCGTCCGTGTCGTCGCGGTGCTTGACGTGCAGGTCGTAGTACTCCAGCTTCATGTCGAGCCAAGGGAGGAGGAGCTTCTCCTTCACCATGGCCCACATGATGCGCGTCATCTCATCGCCGTCCATCTCCACCAGCGGCGTTTTCACCACGATTTTCGTCGATCCCATCCGTCTCCTCCCGATCACTGATACGTACGATAAGGCCACAGGCAACAGGTTACAGGCTCTAATAGAGGTTTGTGACAGTCTTCTCTCTTGTCTGTGGCCTGCAGCCTGCAGCCTTCATTTTGCTTTCACCAGGTTGAGCGCCCCGCCGGCCAGCAGGATCCGCCTCTGCCGCTCCGAGAGCGTGCAGACGGCGGTGATGCTGCGGCCCTTGGTGAGGTTCCTCACCGTCAGGGGCCCGCCCGAATGGAGGGACTTCCGGATATCGGGGACCTCGAGGCTGTCGCCCTGGTCGAGGAGGTTGTACTCGGAGTCGCTTTCGAACACAAGGGGGATGATCCCGAAGTTGATCAGGTTCGCCGTGTGGATCCGCTCGAAGCTCTTTGCGATGACGGCCTTGACGCCCAGGTACATGGGGCACAGCGCCGCGTGCTCCCGCGAGGAGCCCTGGCCGTAGGAGAGTCCCGCCACGACGATGTTGTGATGGCCTTTGTCGCGGATCTTCGCCGCCCTCGCGGGGAAGGTGGGGTCCAGGCCTTCAAAGACGAAATCGGCATACCGGCGGATGTTGGAGCGGTACTTCATCCGGGCCCCGGCGGGCATGATGTGATCCGTCGTGATCTTGTCGCCCACCTTGATGGTCACCTCGCCGTGGAGGTGCTCGGGCATGGGTTCGTTCTGAGGCGGATCGCCGATGTTGGGCCCCCTGATGATCTCGAGATCAGCGGCCTTTTCCGGCGGTGCCGGCTCGAGAATCATGCAGTCGTCGACGCGGAATCTCTCCGGCATGTCGACGGCGGGGTAGTCCATGCCGAGATCGCGCGGGTCCGTGAAAACCCCCTTCACGACGGCTGCGGCAGCCGTCTCGGGGCTCACCAGGTAGACCTCGGCGTCCTCCGTCCCCGAGCGGCCGTAGAAATTGCGGTTCGAGGTGCGAAGCGACACCCCCTTCGACCCGGGGCTGTGGCTGCCGCCGATGCAGAAGCCGCAGGTGCTCTCCGTGATCCGCACGCCGGCGCAGAGAAGATCGGCGAGGTATCCGTCACGGGCCAGGTTCTCCAGGACCTGCCGGGAACCGGGTGTGACGATGAAGCTCACGCGGGGGTGGGCGACCCTGCCGCGCAGGATCCGGGCCACCGTGGCAAGCTCCCGGTACGAGGAGTTCGTGCAGCTCCCGATGCAGACCTGGCCTACGGGGATCCCCGTGAGCTCCCGCACGGTGCCGATGTGGTCGGGGCTGTGGGGCCTGGCCGCCAGGGGGACGAGCTCCGCAAGGTCGATCTCGACTATCTTTGCGTATTCGGCGTCGGGGTCGGCCGCAAGCTCCACCCAGTCGGCCTGCCTCGCCTCGGCCGCCAGGAAGCGCCGCGTCATCGCGTCGCTCGGGAAGACGGAGGTGGTCAGGCCCAGCTCGGCCCCCATGTTGGCGATGGTGGCCCGCTCGGGCACCGTGAGTGTTTCCAGGCCCTCGCCTCCGTACTCGAAGATGTCGCCCACGTTGCCCTTTGTCGTGAAGATCTCCAATAGCTTCAGGATCACGTCCTTGGCCGAGACCCAGGGGGGGAGTTTTCCCGCGAGGTTGACCCGGGTCACCTTCGGGCAGGTGAGGAAGAACGGCTCGCCGGCCATGGCGAGCGCCACGTCAAGGCCGCCCGCGCCGATGGCGAGCATGCCCAGGGCCCCGCAGGTGGAGGTGTGGCTGTCCGAGCCCAGAAGCGTCTTTGCGGGCTTTCCGAAGCGCTCCAGGTGGACCTGGTGGCAGATGCCGTTTCCGGCCCTCGAGAGCCGGATGCCGTAGCGGCGCGCCACGGACTGGAGGTAGCGGTGGTCGTCGGCATTCTCGAAGCCGATCTGGATCGTGTTGTGATCGATGTAGCTCATCGAGAGCTCGTTGCGCACGCGGTCGATCCCCAGGGCCTCGAACTGCAGGTAGGCCATGGTGCCCGTTGCGTCCTGGGTAAGAGTCTGGTCGATGCGGATGCCGATCTCGCTGCCAGGCTCGATGCGGCCCGAGACGAGATGGGCCTCGATGAGTTTCTGCGTAATGGTCTTTCCCACGGTCTTTCCTTGCCTTTGGCGATCTTGCATCATAGCGTCCAAAGGGCAATTGTGCAACGGTGAAAAAATTCTAACCCGGTGCTTTCCCGCACGTTTCGCAAGTTTTTTCCGTAACCTTGCCCGGGGGGTGAAAAAAAAGCCGAAGCGTGTTAAAAGCGTGGGAGCCTGACAGAGATACAGGTTGTCTCATAGCCATTGAACGGGGTTCTGGATGCGAAGTTAGGCAATCTTCGGTAACCGCTCTTGGCGAAGCGAAGCGGCCGCAGCGCAAATTGTTTGAGCCCGAAGGGCGAGTTTTTGCGTCTGCAGCGAAGCAAGCCCTAGAGCGGTCGAAGATTGTCTATTCGCAGGAAGAATCCTGTTCAATGGCTCATACGTGGCATTTCGAACGGGAGGGGAGAACATGGCAAGTATCCTGATCCGATGGTTGATTCTCACGGCGGCGATCCTCGCGGCGTCCTACCTCGTCGACGGGATCGTCGTAACCGGTTTCTGGGCCGCCTTTTTCGCCGCGGCGATCCTGGGGTTTCTGAACGTCTTCTTCAAGCCCCTCCTGATCATCCTGACCCTGCCCGTCAATATTTTGACTCTGGGGCTCTTCACCGTCGTCATCAACGCGGCGCTGCTGAAGATCGCCTCGGCCCTCATTCCGGGCTTCGACGTCCACGGCTTCTGGACGGCCGTCTTCGGTGCCGTCATCATCAGTGTCACGAGCTGGCTCCTGAGCACCCTCATCCGCGACCGGGGTGTTCCCGGCGACCCCGGAAACACCGGAAGCCCGCGCCGCAGCGGTCCGGGGGCAATCGACCTCGAGAAGAAGGGGGAGCGCTGGGAATGAGTTCTCTCACGCCCGCCATGCGGCAGTATCTCGAGATCAAGGCCCGGTACCCCGACTGCATCCTCTTTTTCCGCATGGGCGATTTCTACGAGATGTTCTTCGAGGACGCCGTGCTCGCCTCGAAGCTGCTGGATATCACGCTCACCTCCCGCGACAAGGGCAGGGAGGACAGCGTCCCGCTGTGCGGGTTTCCCTGGCACGCCGCGTCGTCCTACATCGCGAAACTCATCGGGAAGGGCCACAAGGTGGCCATCTGCGAGCAGATGGAGGATCCCCGTTTCGCCAAGGGCATCGTGAAGCGCGAGGTGGTGCGCGTGATCACCCCGGGGCTCGTCGTCGATCCCGACAACCTGGAGGCCAAGGAGAACAACTTCCTGGCCGGCATTGCCGTTCGCGGCGAGGGGTTCGGGCTTGCCTTCCTGGATATCTCCACGGGCGAGTTCCGGGTCACGGAAATCGTCGACCGCAATTTCTTCATCGACGAGGTGATCCGCCACGGCTTCCGGGAGATCGTCCTCGAGGAGAACCTCAAGGATGCCGTGCTGGAGACGATTCTCACGCGTGAGCTCGCGGATTGCGTGATCAACCGCTTTCCCCGTGACTGGTTCGATCACGCAGCCGCACTCGGCATCCTCGGCGAGCACTTCTGTGCCGAGGCGATCGCGAGGCTCGAGCCCGAGCGTCACGCGGCCCTGATCGCCGCGGCGGGGGCCGTGCTTCGCTATGTGCGGGAGACCCAGAAGGAGCGCCTCGGGCACATCAACGACATCACCCGGTATCGCACGGAGAACTTCCTCATCCTCGACGAGACGGCAAAGCGAAACCTGGAGCTCTTTGCCACGACCCAGGGGGGAACCCGCGAGGGAACTCTTTTCCACGTTCTCGACGAGACCATGACCGCCATGGGGGGGCGCAGACTGCGCGGGTGGCTTTCCTATCCCCTTCTCGATGCGGCGATGATCCGCGAGAGGCTCTCCGCCGTCGCCGAGATCCGCGAGGGGCACCTCCTGCGGCAGGATCTGCGCAGGGCCCTGGCGGGGCTCTACGACATGGAGCGCCTCGGGGGGCGCATCTCCCTCGGCGTGGCCAACGGCCGGGACCTGGCGGCCCTGCGAAGCTCTCTCCGGGTGCTCCCGGGGCTCAAGCAGCTCCTGGCCGCACTCGAGGCCCCCAGGATCGCGGCCCTGCGCGAGGGGATCGACGAGATGCCGGAGATCCTCGATGGGCTCGAGCGCTCCGTCGTCGATGACCCGCCGCTCACGCTGCGCGAGGGGGGGATCATCCGGGAGGGCTACGACGCCGAACTCGACCGGATCCTGTCCGTGTCGCGCGACGGGAAGTCATGGATCGCCGCCCTCGAGGAGAAGGAACGGCAGCGCACGGGTATCGCAAGCCTCCGCGTGGGCTTCAACAACGTTTTCGGCTACTACATCGAGGTGACGAAATCCCATGCGGCGGCCGTCCCCGCCGAGTACATCCGCAAGCAGACCCTCGTGAACGCCGAGCGCTACATCAACGAGGAGCTCAAGGAGTACGAGCAGACGGTGCTCCACGCAGAAGAAAAAAGGCGGGAGCGGGAGTACGAGCTGTTCACCGGGATCCGCGAGCGCATCGCCGGCGAGATCCGGCGCATCCAGAAGAGCGCCTCGGCCCTGGCCGATCTCGACGCGACGGCCTCCCTTGCCGAGGTGGCCGAGAAGTACAACTACTGCCGCCCCGCCGTCGACGACGGAGACGCAATCGAGATCCGCGACGGCCGACACCCCGTCGTGGAGCGGATGCCCCTCGCCGAGGGCTTCGTCCCAAACGATCTGCTGCTCGACCGCGGTTCCAACCGCCTGCTCATCATCACAGGGCCCAACATGGCGGGCAAGTCCACCTTTATCCGGCAGGCGGCCCACATCGTCATCCTGGCCCAGATGGGGAGCTTCGTCCCGGCCGCCGAGGCGCGCGTGGGCCTTGTGGACCGGGTATTCACCCGCGTGGGCGCCGGCGACATCCTGGCCAAGGGCCAGAGCACCTTCATGGTGGAGATGACGGAAGTGGCGAGCATCCTCCGGAACGCGACCCCCCGGAGCCTCATCCTGCTCGACGAGGTGGGAAGGGGGACGAGCACCTTCGACGGGCTGAGCATCGCCTGGGCCGTGGCCGAGCACATCCATGACGCAGCACAGCTCGGGTCGCGGACCCTCTTTGCCACGCACTATCACCAGCTCACGGACCTGTCGCTCACGCGCGAAGGGGTCGCCAACTACTACATCGCCGTCAAGGAGTGGGGGGAGAAGATCATCTTTCTGCGCAAGATCATGAAGGGGGCGACGAACCGCAGCTACGGCATCCAGGTGGCGAGGCTTGCCGGCGTGCCCGACGAGGTCATTGGGCGCGCAAAGGAAGTACTCGAAAACCTCGAGAAGGGGGAGCTGGACGAGGTCGGCATGCCGACGCTCGCGCGCCGCAAGAAGGGCCAAAAGCGCCCGATGGCCGGGCAGCTCAGCCTCTTTGCCGATGACGAGAGCCTCGTACTGGGCGAGATCGCCGGCACGGACATCAACGCCCTCACCCCCATCGAAGCCATGAACCTCATCGCGGAGTGGAAGGAAAGACTCACAAAAAAATAGGCGAAGGGCAAAAGGCTAAAGGCTAAAGGGAAACGAAAAGGAAAATGCTCATAAGGAAAAGCGACGGTGAGGTCACCGTCGCTTTTTTGCCCTAAGCCATTAGCCCTTAGCCTTTCGCCTGCCTTATTTGATGCAGACCCGCCGGACCTGTTCGAAGTCCGTGATGCCCTCGAGGACCTTCTTGATCCCGTCCTGCAGCAGCGTCGACATCCCGTCGTTGATGGAGGCGTTGCGCAGGTCCTCGACGGTCGCCTTTTTCGTGATGAGGCGCTTGACGTTATCCGAGGCGATGAGAAGCTCGTGGATGCCCACGCGCCCCCGGTAGCCCGACTGATTGCAGTCATTGCAGCCCCCGGGCTGGTAGAACTTGAGGTCCTTCGAGTAGGGGATGTTGAGCTTGGCGAACTGCTCCTCGCCGTAGGTGAAGGCCAGGTAGTCGAATTCATCCTTGTCGGGCGTATAGGCCTGCTTGCAGTGTTTGCAGAGCGTGCGGGCGAGCCGCTGGGCGAGAATCCCCAGCAGCGAGTCGGCGAAATTCAGGGGGTCGATCCCCATGTCGAGCAGGCGGACGATCGTCTCCGGGGCGCTGTTGGTGTGCAGGGTCGTGAACACGAGGTGCCCCGTGAGCGACGCCTCGACGCCGATCTTGGCCGTCTCGAAGTCTCGCATTTCGCCCACCATGATCACGTCGGGGTCGGCGCGCAAAAAGGCCCTCAGGGCCCGGGCAAAGTCGAGGCCGATCTTGGGGTTCACCTGGACCTGGCGGATCCCGTACTGCGTGATTTCGATGGGGTCTTCGATCGTCCAGATTTTTCTCTCCGGCGTGTTGATGCGGTGAATGCCGGCGTGCAGCGTCGTCGTCTTGCCGGAGCCCGTGGGACCCACGCACAGGATGATGCCGTAGGGCTTCTCGAGGAGCTTGATGAGGTTCTGGTAGTTGTAAGGCGACAGGGACATCTCCTCGAGGTGCATCATCTCGCCTTTTTGCAGGATTCGCAGGACCACATCCTCGAGGTTTCCCGCCGTGGGCAGCGTGGCCACGCGAAGCTCGATCTCCTCGTTGTTCGAACGCTTGAACTTGATCTTGCCGTCCTGGGGAAGCCTGCGCTCCGTGATGTCGAGGTTCGACATGATCTTGATGCGCGAGACGATGGCCGCCCGGTAGCTGTAGGGCACCGTCTGGTAGATGGAGCAGCCGCCGTCGACGCGGTAGCGGATTTCCACGTTTTTCCTTCCCATGTTGGGCTCGATGTGGATGTCGGAGGCCCGCTGGATGATGCCGTCGTTGATGATCCGGTTGACGAGCTGCATGATGACGCTGTCCGACTCGGACACGCCGTTCTCCTCGAAGTCGTCGTGGTCTTCGACCAGCTGCCCATCGCCGCCCAGAAGCTCGCTGAAGGACTTCTCCCCCTCCTGTGTCTGGTAGAAGTGGTTGAGGAACTTGATGATGTCGTCCTTGAGGGAGACGCAGTACTCGACGGACTTCGTCCTCAGAAGGTTCTCGATCATGTCCTTCTTGAGAAGGTTGTTGGGGTCGTCGACGATGACGCGGATCTTGTTGTCGGCGCCCTTCTCGAGGGGAACCCAGAGCTCCCGGCGGAGGTACTCGCGTTTGAGGTTCTTGAGCAGCTCGTCGGGGATGGGGTGCTTCTGGTTGTAATGGATAAAGCGGCAGCGGTAGTAGTCTTCCATGGCGCGCCCGATGTCCTCCCGGGAGATCCGGAAGCGCTTCATGAGGAGCTCCTCGATGGGCTCGTTGCTCCGGCGCGACTCGGTGAAGGCGGCTTCCAGGTCGCCTTCCTTCATGAGGTTGTGGCTAACGAGGTAATCGAAGCGGGTCTTGCGGCGCGAGAAGACGCGGTGCTGGTTGTACAGGGCGATGCCCAGGACCTCGGCGATCTCCTCGAGCAGGCTCTGCTCGTCGGCTGTGAACTTGCCCCCGCCCTTGCGGTTGACGATCTGGATGACCCCCATGACGGCGTTTTCATGCATGACGGGAAGGGCGAGCACCTGGGTCGTCCGGTAGCCTGACTGCTTGTCCCAGGCCTCGTCGAAGAAGAGCGTCTTGTCGATCTTTTTGAGCTCCTCCTTGTCGTAGGCGTCAGCGATGTTGACGCCGCGGCCCGCGTTGGCCACGAAGCCCGCGATGCTGCGGTTCGTGATGGGCAGCCGGATCTCCTTGAGCTGGGAGCCCGCGAGGTAGAGCGAGTAGAGCTCGTTGCGGGGCTTGTCGGTCACGTAGATCGTGATCAGCAGGGCGTTGAAGAGCGCAAGGATGCCTTCCTTGTGCTCGACGAGGATGTCTTTGATGTTCTGCGCGGCATGGATCTGGTTGGTGATGTCGAGCAGTTTCTTGCGCTGGTTGAGCTTCTCGGAAAGGGCCGTTATGGAGGATATATCGAGCCGTTCCATCATCTTTGCCGTGTCCATCGTCGGGGTCCGTCCCTTGTCGTATTTTTAACAGAATAACTATCGGAAGGTTCGTCTCGTACTTTATACAGGAAATATGCCAATCATTCCCTTGCCTCCGGAGCGGCCTTTCCAGGGGAGGCATCCGACCCGTTCCCCGGTCAAGGCACGGGTTTTGCAGAATATTCTCGCGACGGTTCAC
Organism: uncultured delta proteobacterium; assembly: GCA_963828305.1. Classification (GTDB taxonomy): domain Bacteria; phylum Desulfobacterota; class Syntrophia; order Syntrophales; family UBA2192; genus UBA2192. The sequence continues at coordinate 141,577 of CAWHEJ010000006.1, forward strand.
CCTCAACGATTCGATCGCGAGATGCCATGACGGCCGGAGAGCCCGCAAAGAGGATTCTCATCGAGTATTCCGGGCGGCGGCATCATTAGCCGGTGGCGCCGAGTATGGAATGCGGTCGAGTCCCTCCTTCTTTCTGAACACCGTCATTTCGCGGTTGAATCTTTCGTCTTCCTGTGCTTATTAAGCACCGGCTCCTGCCGTTTCGCCGCATCAAGCACCATCCGGGAACAACCGCCTACGGGATGTGCCAACGATCTGAAAGGATGCCGGGATCATGATTCGCGTTGTATGCTGCTACTGCAAGACACAGGTGAAGACCCAGCCGTCGGAGTTCGATGAAATCTCCCACGGCGTGTGCAGCAAGTGCCTGCCCCTGATGGTCCGGGAGCTCGGGCAACCGATGTCGGAGTTCCTCGACGAGATGAGCCCCCCCGTCCTTGTCGTGCAGGACAACGCCCGGGTGATCGCCGCCAATGCGGCCGCCCGGAAGATGCTGACACGGGAGCAGCTCGAGATCTGCGGGGAGCTGGCCGGTGAGGTCCTCGGGTGCATGCACGCGCGCGAGCCGGGCGGGTGCGGGAAGACGCGTCACTGCAAGAGCTGCGCGATCCGGCAATGCGTGACGCACACCATGGACACGGGAGAGCCCTGCCGCAAAACGGCCTTTGCGGACATCGGCCTCGTCAGCGGCGACAAGCGGTTGCGCTTCCTGATCGAGACAGAGAAGGTGAACTCCTTCGTGCGCCTGACGATGTACGATGTCAGGGAAGGGCTGAGGAAGGGGACAGGGTAGCAGGGGTAGGGACAAGGGCAGAGGAAGAGGATAATAAAAAAGGATCGAGGAAGCAGATTCCTCGATCCTTTTCTTTTTCTGCTTCTTGTCTAGTCCCTACACCCTACACCCTCGTCCCTATTTTTCCGTGACGATTTTCGAGAAATCCGCCACCTTGTGGAAGAGCTTTGCCACGGCTTCGAGAAGCGAGAGGCGGTTGAACTTCACCTTCTCGTCTTTGGCCATGACCATGACGGCCTCGAAGAAGGAGTCCACGGGCTTTCTCAGGCGGACCATCTCGAGGAGGGCCTCCGTGTAGTTGCCCATCTCGATGAGGGCCTCGGCCTTCTTCCGGATCTCGATGTAGGCGTTGTATAGGGCCTGCTCGGCGTCGTTTTCGAAGAGCACGGGGTCGACGCAGCCGTCCTTGAAGTCCTTCAGGATGTTGCTCACCCGCTTGAAGGCCACGGCGAGGGGCTCGAAGTCGGGGTCGCCCTTGGTGGCCTCGACGGCCTCGATCTTTTTGATCGCCTGCACCAGATCCGTGATGCCCGTGGCCAGCACGGACTCCACCACGTCGTAGGGGCGCCCCTGCGAGACGAGCTGGTTCGAGAAGCGGCTCCGGAAGAACTCCATGACGTCCTTTTTCGTTTCTTCGGGTGTGCGCTTGAACTTCTTCGACAGGATGGCGATGCTGCGGTCGACGAGTTCCGGCAGCTCTAAGGGGTAGCCCTTGTTGAGGATGATGTTGATGATGCCCAGGGCCTGCCTGCGCAGGGCGTAGGGGTCGGCCGTCCCCGTGGGGATGACGTTGATCCCGAAAAATCCCACGATCGTGTCCGTCTTGTCGGCGATGCTCACAATGGAGCCTTCCTCGGTTTGAGGCAGATCGCCGCCGCCCGAGGTGGGCAGGTAGTGCTCGTAGACGGCCCTGGCCACGACGGGGTTTTCGCCCTGGATCAAGGCGTACTCGCGGCCCATCGTCCCCTGGAGCTCGGGGAATTCGTAGACCATCTTCGTTTCGAGATCAGCTTTGGAGAGCAGGGCCGTGCGGTCCACCGTGTCCTTCAGGGCCGGGTTGACCTTGTCGGCAATCCAGGCCGCAAGCTCCCGGAACTGCATGACCTTGTCGTACGACGTGCCGAGGGCCGAGTGGAAGACGACCTTCCTGAGCTCCTCGAAGTGGGTCATCAGCGGGGTCTTCTGGTCCTCCTCGAAGAAGAACTTCGCGTCGGCAAGGCGCGCCCGGATGACTTTCTCGTTGCCGCGGGCCACGACGGCCGGGTCCTTCGCCACGGTGTTGTTGATCGTCACGAAGTGGGCCATGAGGCTGCCGTCGGCGTCGACGACGGGGAAGTACTTCTGGTGCGAGATCATCGTCGTCGTGAGCACGTCCTTGGGGATCTTCAGGTAGTCCTTCTCGAAGTTGCCCAGCACCGCCGAGGGGTACTCGACGAGGAAGGAAACCTCCCGGATGAGATCTTCGTTCTCGAGGATCTTTCCGCCCACGCCCGCCGCCGCCTTCCGGGCCTCGTCGAGGAGGATGCGCCTGCGCTCCTCGGGGTCGACGAGCACGAAGCGCTTGCGGGTCTTCGCCAGGTAGTCCTTGTATCCTTTCACCTTGAAGGGCCTGGGGCTCATGAAGCGGTGCCCGCGCGACATGTCGCCCGATGCGATGTTCTCGATCCTGAAGGGGACCACCTCGCCGCCGTAGAGGGCCACGATCCAATGGATGGGCCGGGCAAAGCGGATCTCGAGGTTCATCCACCGCATCGACTTCTTGAAGGGGATCGAGAGGATGAACTTGGGCAGGATCGCGGGCAGAAGCTTGATCGTGTCCTCGCCCTCGAGCTTCTTGCGGGCGCCGATGTACTCTCCCTTGTCGGTCGAGATGATCTCCACCTCGGAGATGTCGATGCCCTGACCCCTGGCAAAGCCGAGGGCGGCCTTCGTGGGGTTGCCCTGTTCGTCGTAGGCAACCTTCTTTGCGGGCCCGAGCTTCTCGATGACCTGGTCCTCCTGCCTTTCGGCTACCCGGGAGACACAGAGCGCGAGCCGCCGAGGCGTGGCCACGGCCTTCACGGCGCCGTGCCGGATGCGGCTGGCGGCAAACTCCTTCCGGATCATCTCCTCCATGTCCGCGATTGCCTTCGGCAGGAAGGCCGCGGGGATCTCCTCCGTCCCGATTTCGAGAAACAGTTCTTTAGCCATCTGATACTCCAGTGAGTGAGTGTCTAAGTGTCTGAGTGTGACGAGGAAAAGGAACCGGCTTCGTCCCTACACCCTGGTCCCTCGTCCCTATTTTCTGAATTTTCCCATCAGCGGGAAGCCCATCTTCTCGCGCTGCTTGAGGTATCCCTCGGCGCTGAGTCTTGCCAGGTTGCGCACGCGGCCGATGTAGGTCGTGCGCTCGGCCACGCTGATGGCCCCCCGGGCATCGAGCAGGTTGAAGGTGTGGGAGCATTTCAGGCAGCAGTCGTAGGTGGGGAGCACGTAGCCCCTCTCGGCCATCCGGATCCCCTCGGCCTCGTACATGTCGAAGATCTTCCGGAGCATCTCCACGTTGGCTTCCTCGAAATTGTAGTGCGACCACTCGACCTCGCCCTGGTGGTGGACGTCGCCGTACTTCACCCCGTGGGCCCACTCGAGGTCGTAGACATTGTCGATGCCCTGGAGGTACATGGCGATGCGCTCGATGCCGTAGGTGATCTCCGAGCAGATGGGGTTGAGATCGATGCCGCCGACCTGCTGGAAGTAGGTGAACTGCGTGATCTCCATCCCGTCGAGCCAGACTTCCCAGCCCAGGCCCCAGGCGCCCACTGTGGGCGATTCCCAGTCGTCCTCGACAAATCGGATGTCGTGCTCCAGGGGGTTGATGCCGAAGCTTTTCAGCGAGTTCAGGTAGAGCTCCTGGATGTTCATGGGCGAGGGCTTCATGATGACCTGGTACTGGTAGTAGTGCTGGAGCCGGTTGGGGTTTTCCCCGTATCGCCCGTCGGTGGGCCGGCGGGAGGGCTCTACGTAGGCCACGTTCCAGGGCTCGGGTCCCAGGGAGCGCAGAAAGGTCGCAGGGTTGAAGGTGCCGGCACCGACCTCGAGGTCGTAAGGCTGCTGGAGGATGCAACCCTGGTCGGCCCAGTATTTGTCGAGGGCAAGAACTAATTCCTGAAAGGTCACGTCTGTTACCTCCCGTCATGCGGCCTCGAAGGCCGCCGGTTGATCAGAAAGACACCCCGTCGCTCAAAACGCCTGTTAATTCGGGGATATGTCAAGCGCGAGAACTAACATTTAGAGGGGGTCCTGTCAATTAAAAAGAGCAGGCGAGAGGGTCTTCCTCACGGCGTGTAGCGTTTCCGGATTTCCCCGAGGACATTCAGGGACTTGAGCTCGCGGCCCGTGAGGTGGCGGACGAAGCAGCCGAGGACCTCCCGGCTCTCGCGGGCCATGGGGCCCGAAAGCCCGATGCGGGGCATCCTTGCAAAGTCGATGTCCCTTCCCAGCAGGAGAGTCTTGAGCGTGCCGACGGAGACGGGGATGAAATCGGGTCCGTTCACGGTGCACCGCGCGCAGCGGATGCCCCCTTCCCGGCAGTCAAAGCGGGGCGACTCAATCGTCTCCAATGGGGCGCCGCAGGTGACGCAGCGGTCCAGCACGGGCTCGAATCCCGCCGATTTCAGCAGCCGCAGCTCGAAGAACCGCTCCGCCGTCTCCGTCATCTGCCCGCACTCGATGAAGCCGAGAAAGTCCGTCAGCAGCTCGAAGAGGGGCAGGTTCTTTTTGCCCTCCACGGAGAATTGCTCGGCGAGCTCCGCCACGTAGGCGGCAACCAGGGTTCGGTCGAGATCGGCCCGGATGCCGGCGAAGTGGTTGATGACATCGGAGCCCTCGATGAAGGCAAGGCCGCCGCTGCCCCTTCGGGAAAAGAGGATGGTGGCAAGCGAGAAGGGCTCCAGCGCGTTGGCGAAGCGCCTGCGGCTGCGCCGCGCCCCCTTTGCGATCCCCTTGAGCTTGCCGAACTCGTCGGTGAGGAAGGTCAGGATGCGGTCCGACTCGCCGTAGTCGAGCGAGCGTAAAACAATGGCTCTTGTCTTTTGTGCGGATTTCATAAACAAAGAAGGTACAAGGGTTCAAAGGTTCAAGGGTTTGTTCTGCCCCCTACACCCTACACCCGACCCCCCACACCCTTTCACATCTCATTATACTTGATCTCCCCCCCGACGATCGTGAGGACCGCCTTCACCGGGAGCTTCCAGCCGTCGAAGGGCGAGTTGCGGCTCTTAGAGCGGAACTTCCGGATGTCCACCGTCCAGGCTCTCTTCGGGTCGATGACGGTCACGTCGGCATCGGCGCCCTTCTTGAGCGTCCCCTTGGGGATCCGCAGCACGCGGGCGGCATTCACCGTCATCCGGGCGATCAGCTCCGACGGGGTCAGCAGTCCCTCTTCGACGAGCTTCCAGCAAAGCCCGAGCGAGGTCTCGAGGCCGACCATGCCGTTTGCGGCATTCTCGAACTCCACCTCCTTCTCGATGGCCGAGTGGGGCGCATGGTCGCAGGCGATGACCTCGATCGTGCCATCGCGAAGCCCGGCGCGGACGGCGGCCATGTCGTCGGCCGCGCGAAGAGGGGGGCTCACCTTGAAGGCGGTCCCGAAGCCCTTGAGGGCCTCGTCGGTGAGCAGCAGGTAGTGGGGCGCCGTCTCGGCCGTCACCTTCACGCCGCGTTCACGGGCCTGGCGGATGATCCGCACGGCGCCGGCGGAGCTGACGTGGCAGATGTGGACGGAGGTTCCCACGTACTCGGCGATCAGGATGTCGCGCATCACCATGATGTCCTCGGAGATGGTGGGGATCCCCGGCATCCCGAGCTCCGTCGAAGAGAGCCCCTCGTTCATGAGGCCCCCCTTCGAGAGCTGCAGCTCCTCGCAGTGCGCGACAATGGGCAGCTCCAGGGAGTGGGCGTACTCGAGTGCCCGCTTCATGAGCCCCGCGTGCATGACGGGCCTGCCGTCATCGGAAAAGCCCGCCGCGCCCGCCTCCTTGAGATCGCCGAACTCTGAGAGCATCTTCCCCTCGGAGCCCTTGCTGATGGCGGCAATCGGGTAGACGTTGGCGAGGTTGGCCTTCCGGGCCTGCCTCAGGATGAATTCCGTCACGGAGCGGTTGTCGTTGACGGGGTTCGTGTTGGGCATGCAGGCAATGGAGGTGAAGCCGCCCGCCACGGCCGCCTCGCACCCCGACTCGACCGTTTCCTTGTACTCGTAGCCCGGCTCCCGCAGGTGCGTGTGGATGTCGATGAGCCCGGGGACGACGAGCTTTCCCTTGAGATCCAGGACCGTGAGTCCCGTGTCTTTTTTCTTGCCCTTTCCATCGTCGACGAGGTTGCGGCCCAGGGCGGCGATCTTGCCGCCTTCGATGAGGACGTCCAGGATGTCGTCGATCTTCTGGGAGGGGTCGATGACCCTTCCTCCTTTGAGCAGCATCGTCATGACTTACCTCCCGACAAGAGATAGAGCAGGGCCATCCGCACGGCCACCCCGTTGGTGACCTGTTCGAGAATGACCGAGTAGGGGCCGTCGGCGACCTCCGGCGAGATCTCCACGCCGCGGTTGATGGGGCCCGGGTGCATGATGAGGACGTCGTCCCTGGCCGCGGCGATGTTTTTCCGGTTCAGGCAGTAGTACTTGGCGTACTCTCTCAGAGAAGGGAAGAGGTTCGTCTCCTGGCGCTCGAGCTGGATGCGCAGCATCATGATGATGTCGGCATCCCGGATGGCGTCCTCGAGTTTGTAATGGACCTCGACGCCGAGGCGCTCGACGTAGCGGGGCATCATGGTGATGGGGCCGCCGACGCTCACCGTCGCGCCCATCTTGGTCAGGCCGTAGATGTTCGAGCGGGCCACCCGGCTGTGGGCGATGTCCCCCACGATGGCCACCTTGAGGCCGGTCAGGCGCTTTTTCTTTTCCCGCATGGTCATCATGTCGAGCAGGGCCTGCGTGGGGTGCTCGTGGGCCCCGTCGCCCGCGTTGATGACGGACTGGCGGACCACCCTGGAGAGCATGTGGGGCGAGCCCGCGGCGCTGTGGCGCAGCACGATGATGTCCGGGTTCATGGCCTCGAGGTTTCGGGCGGTATCGACGAAGGTCTCGCCCTTGACGACGCTGCTCGTGGAGGTGGTGATGTTGATCGTGTCGGCGCTCAGCCGCTTGGCGGCGATCTCGAAGGAGGTCCTCGTCCGCGTGCTGGGCTCGTAGAAAAGGTTGACGACGGTCACGCCGCGCAGCGTGGGGACCTTCTTGATCTCCCTCGTGGAGATGTCGATGAAGGAGTCCGCCGTGTCGAGGATGAGGTTGATCTCCTCGACGCTCAATTCCTGGATGCCCAGGAGGTCTTTTCTGGCCAGTTTCATGTCAAACCCCGATGGATTAGAGTTGTAGGACAGGCGTCTCGCCTGTCTACCTATGAGGGTGGCAGGCGGGACGCCTGCCCTGCACCGGGACGCCTGCCCTACGTCCGGCCGCTAGAACGTTTCCTCGATGCTGACCGAGTCCGAAGTCTTTCGCTTCGAGAGCTTGACGAGCACTTCCTCCGACTGCGACGAAGGGAGGTTCTTCCCGACGAAGTCGGCCCGGATGGGGATCTCGCGATGGCCGCGGTCGATGAGCACGGCAAGCTCGATGAGCTTGGGCCTGCCGAAGTCCATCAACGCGTCCATGGCCGCCCGGATGGTCCTTCCCGTGAAGAGGACGTCGTCGACGATGACCACCTTTTTGCCGTTGAGCGAGAAGGGGATGTCCGTTTTGCCGATCTCGAGCTGTTTGCCGGATTTCATGATGTCGTCGCGGTAGAGCGTAATGTCGAGTTTCCCCACGGGGATCGGGACCCCTTCGATTGCGGAAATCTTCCGGCCCAGGCGCTCCGCCAGCAGGACCCCGCCCTTCTGGATCCCGATGAGAACGAGGTCCTCGACCCCCTTGTTCTTCTCGACGATCTGGTAGGCGACCCGCGTGAGCGAGCGCTCGATGGCCTCGGCATCCATGACGACTTTTCGCTTCTTCATGCCTGTCACCTCTTCCGTTTGCGTCCTGCGCCCTTTCCGGCACCCAAAAAAAAACCTTCCCGTCATCCGGGAAGGTTTTCGATTATCGGCCAGCAACGAACAATTTTGGCAATCATGGGTGCGACCTTTTTCAATCTCTCCGGATTGCTCTTAAAAGGTGTTGAATGCTTATAGCAGACAGGGTGCGGAGGAGTCAAGAAATCAGTAAGGGGGGTGAACGCCCGGCACGAAAAGGGTGTTGACATCGCAGGCGATATCCATTACAGATAGGCCACTTTAACTCGTTGCCGAGGCTGTTCAAAGGCGATGGATGCGATGTGTCGCTCCGTCGTCTCATCGCATTTGGGGCAACAGCCCGGTCTGACCCGGAGGTCGTCAATGGGTACACTCTTTGCGGTTTCCGCCGTGGACTTCGGGGGGGAATTCCGGGGGAATCTCCTCCAGATGGTCATCGACGCGGGACCGATGGTGCAGTTCGTCCTGCTTCTGCTGCTCGTCTTCTCCATCGTTTCCTGGGCCATCATCCTGATGAAATACCGCGTCATCTCGAAGACGGAAAAGGAAAACAACCTCTTTCTCGACTCGTACATGAATTCGAACAAGCTCTCGGACGTGCTGCCCGAGTCGAAACGATACCCCCACTCCACGATCGCGGAGGTCTTCCGAACCGGCTATCTCGAGCTGGGGAAGATCAACCGAACCTCGAAGGGCACGCCCCAGGATCCACTGGAGTTATCGGGCCACTCGACGATCGAGATGAAGGGTCTCGACAACGTGGAGCGCGCCCTCCACCGGGCCTGCAGCACCGAGTCCTCCAAGCTGGAGAGCCTGCTGGGGTTTCTCGCCACGACGGGCAGCGCCTGCCCCTTCATCGGTCTTTTCGGCACCGTCTGGGGCATCATGAACGCCTTCCGGGGCATCGGCGCCCGCGGTTCGGCAACCCTGGCCGTGGTCGCGCCCGGCATCTCCGAGGCCCTCGTCGCCACCGCTTTCGGACTTGCGGCGGCGATCCCGGCGGTGGTATTCTACAACTACTACTTGAACCGCATCCGGAACATTTCCCTGGAGATGGATAATTTCGCCTCCGAGTTCCTCAACATCGTCGAGAGGCACTACCTGCAGAGGTAGATATATGGCCCGCTTCCGAAGAAAAGAAAACGGCAACAAGCCGCTCTCAGAGATCAACGTGACCCCCCTGGTCGACGTGATGCTCGTGCTGCTTATCATCTTCATGGTCACGGCGCCCATGCTCCAGATGGGGATCGACGTGAACCTGCCCCGCGTGAAAGCCAAGAGCATCAACGTCACGGAAGAGAAACTCGTGCTGACCATCAACGGCAAGCAGGAGATCTACCTCAACGAATTCAAGACGACGCTTCCCGATCTGAGCACGAAACTCGAGAGCATCTTCAAGACGAGGACGGACCGGGAGCTCTACATGCGGGCCGACAAAGAGGTTCCTTACGGGGTTGTCGTTCAGGTCATGTCCGAGGTCCGGAAAGCGGGCATCGACAAGCTGGGCATGATCACGGAACCGCCCAGGGATTCGAGATGACGGTGAAAACCCTCAGATGGAGAAGTGACGGCCTGTCCAGGCTGAACACGGCCGTCCTGCTGTCGCTTCTCATTCACGCCGTTGCCCTCTCCGTGCTCTTCTTTTCCCCTGCCTTCCCGACGCGAACGTGGACCTTCGGGCCGGCCTACTCCGTGGACCTGGTGAGCTCGCCGGCCAGCGTGGGCAAGAGTGCCACGGCGGCCCTCTCGAGGGAGGTCATGAGCGAAGCCCTCAAGGAGAGCGCGCGCGACAACGCCATCTCCCTCAAGAAGAGCATCGTCACAAAGACCCCCACGCCTCTGCTCAAGTCGGATGCGCCGACCCAGAAACAGGACGCGGCCCGGCTCAATCAGGCCATCAACGAGATGCGAAAGAAAGCGGACGCAGCCGATGCCGGCGGCCAGCCCTTCTCGGGGCAGGGCAACACGGCCTCGCTGATGAGCCAGTACTACTCCCAGATCTGGTCGAAGGTCCGTCAGAACTGGGCCCTGCCGCAAAGCATCCTGGCCGACAAGAATCTCGAGGCCATCCTCGACGTGCGGGTCTTGCGCAACGGCCAGGTGACGGAGATCCGCTTCGAGAAACGCTCGGGAAACAGTTTTTTCGACCAGTCGGCATACCGGGCGATCCGCAAATCGGATCCTTTCCCGCCGCTTCCGTCCTGGATTCAGGATTCGAGCGTGGACTTGGGGATCCGGTTCCGCTCCGCCGATTACCGCAGGTAATCGGCAGGGTCGAGGGGTGAGGGCCGAGGGTCCAACGGTTAAAGTAAAAAAATCTCCCTTCCTCCCCCTTTGAAAAAGGGGGAAAGAGGGGGATTTCATCGATGAAGGATTGTTGAAGGATACATCGGGAGGTGTTCAAGGAAACCATGAGAAAACGAAGAAGCATCCAGTACCTGTTCGCATCCATTCTGCTTATCCTGGCCATCGTGCCGGCGGCCGAGGGCAAGGTCTATATCAACATCGACTCCCCCTCGGCGCAGAAATTCCCCATCGCCATCACCCCGTTCAAGAACATGAACAACGCGGGCAGCCAGGAGAGCCTTTCCCCCTGGTTTGCCGACACGCTGGGGAAGACCCTGGAGATCACGGGGTTCTTCAACATCCTCGACCGCAAGTCTTTTCTCGTCGACCAGACCAAGCTCGGAATCTCCACGGAGAACATCCAGTTTCCGGCCTGGACGGGCATCGGCGCCGAGTCGCTCGTGACGGGCGGGTTCACCGTGAGCGGCCGCGACATCACCCTGGAGTGCCGCCTCTTCGACGTGGTGCAGGGCAAGCTCCTCGTGGGCAAGCGCTACACGGGCAAGCTCGAGGAGCGCAAGGAGATGGTCGTGCGGTTTGCCCAGGAGATCCTCGTGGCGCTCACGGGCGAGAAGGGACTCTTCGACACCAAGATCGCCTTTGCCGGCAAGAAGAGCGGCTCGTCGGAGCTCTACCACGTCAACTTCGACGGCACGGAGCCGGTGAAGCTCACGGACTATCGCACCATCACGCTCTCGCCGAAGTGGTCGCCCGACGGCAAGCAGATCTCGTTTCTTTCCTACAAGGAAGGCGCCCCGGACCTGTTCGTCATGGATCTCAGCCGCCGGACGACGCGGAAGATCCTCTCCACGGGACGCCTCAATCTTCCCGCCAGCTGGTCGGCGGACTCGAAGCGCAAGCTCGTGACCTCGAGCAAGGACGGCAGCGAGGACATCTACATCTTGAGCCTTGCCGACGGCCGGATGACGCGGCTCACCAACGACCCGGCCATCGACGTCTCGCCCACCTGGTCGCCCGACGGCAAGCAGATCGCTTTTGTCTCGGACCGGGGAGGCACGCCCCAGATCTATCTCATGGATGTAACCGGCGCCAATGTCCGGAGGCTTACCTTCGAGGGGGGCTACAATACCTCGCCGGCATGGCATCCCCGTGCAAACCGCATTGCCTATGAGGGCAGGGCCGGCGGAACCTTCCAGGTCATGGTCATGGAGACCGAGGGGGGCACGCCCGTCCAGCTTACGACCAACGGCCGCTGCGAAAACCCCGCCTGGTCCCCCGACGGGCGCTACATTGCCTTCGTGTCGCGCCTGGGCGGAAAGTCCAGGGTCTGCATCATGAACTCCAACGGCACCAACGTGCGCGTCATCCACGAGGGGCTCGATGCCTACGTGTCCCCCACGTGGTCGCCCCACTTAAATTTCTATTGACGGCAAGGGAGCTATGGTTTAAGACAATCTCGTCAAAAGTAATCTTCTTACGGGCACTTGCCTGATCCTGCCCGCAGGATGCAGAGGAGGAATGACAATGAAACGACACGGGATCCTTCTGGCGGTATTCATGGCGTTCGTGCTGTCCATCACGCTGACAAGCGGCTGCAGCACCCCGAAGAAGGCTACGAAGGAGGACGTGACGAAGTCCGGGACGAAACCGGGGCTCTCGGAAGAGGAACTGGCCAAGCAGCGGGCCGAGCAGGATGCCCGTGACCGGGCCTTGCGCGAGCAGGCCCTCCGGGACCAGGAGGCCCGCGAGAGGGCGGAGCGCGACAGGGCGGCAGCCGATGCGGCGAGCCTCAAGGATCTCTCGCGGATCCATTTCGATTTCGACCGCGCGGAGCTCAGCAGCGAGGCCAGGCAAATCCTGGGCAAGGTGGCCGGTCAGCTCAAGGCAAGTCCGCGAAAGACCCTCACGATCGAAGGCCATGCTGACGAACGCGGCACCAACGAGTACAACCTCGCCCTCGGGCAGCGCAGGGCGGACGCGGCAGCCCGCTACCTGCAGACCCTCGGGATTGACAAGATGCGGATCAAGACGATCAGCTACGGCGAAGAGCGCCCGATCTGCACGGAGGCGACAGAGGCCTGCTGGCACAGGAATCGCAACGCGACCTTTGTGTACTCCGAGAGGAAGTAGCTCGCCATGGGAGGTCTCACCGTGAAAAAAACGATCATCCTTCTGATTCCGTTTTTCCTTCTTTGGGTCGGGGGTTGCGCCACGACCGACGATCTGAAGAAGACGCAGCGGGACTACGAGAGCAAGATGTCGTCCCAGCGAACGGACGTGGAGAAGCTCCAGGGCCGGCTCGATGCGCTGGAGAAGAACTATGGCGACACGACAAAAGATCTCAGGAAGAACCAGGCAGATCTGGGCGCCGACCTGGGCACTGTCCGCGACAGCGTCCAGACCATGCGGGGCCAGGTCGACGAGATGAACAAGGAGTTGGGCCTGTCCAAGGGACAGAACATCAAGAGCCGCCTGGACGACATGGCATTCCGGATCGGCTACATCGAGAACTTCCTCGGCATCGCGAAGAAGGAAACCCCCAACGGCGCAAAGGTCGAGGGACAGGCCGGGGCGGCCGAGGCGACGGTCGAGCCGAAGAACGATGTGGAGACGGCCTACAACGCCTGTTACAAGCTCTTCAAAGAGGGCCAGTACGTCAAGGCCCGGGAGGAGTTCGTAAAATTCATGAAGCAGTATCCCAAGACGGCCTATTCGGACAACGCCCAGTTCTGGATCGGCGAGACCTGGTACGTCGAGGAGAAATACGAAAGGGCCATCGTGGAGTACGAGAAAGTCGTGAAGGATTACCCGTCGGGCGACAAGGTTCCTTACGCGCTCCTGAAGCAGGGGATGGCCTTCCAGAAGCTCGGCGACAAGGCGAGCGCCGGCATCGTTTACCAGCAGCTCGTCAAGAAATATCCGCAGTCCAACCAGGCGCGGGTGGCCAAGGCCAAGCTCTCGGAGTTGAAGAAGAAGTAGCGGCGGCCAAAAGAAGCGTGTCGCGTGTAGCGGGTAGCGTGTGATGAGGATCCGGGTTTCCTGACGAGACAGACCGGATAGACGAAACAGACGGAACAGACAAGAAGGGCGCCGGCCGCGAGGTCGAGCGCCCTTCTTAGTTGGAGAGCCGGGGGGTGATGCCTTCGGGGGGCTTGAGGCGGAAGAAATCCGGGTCATCGTCGCGCGAACCGAGTTCCATGTCCGTGTTGCGGATGGAGAGGCGGACCCTCGCCATCCCTTCCGTTTCGATCTCGATTCTCGAGGGCACGGCAAGAGAACCCACCTCCACGAAGTCATGAAGCAAGGCCCTGTAGGCCGTGTTTCCGTGACCGTCGGCGATCTCAACCTTTGCCAGGCGGCCCGTGGCCGGATCGACCCACAGCGACTGGGCCCACGTGCCCCGCGCATAAACGTCCATGCGGAAGCGATTTCCGTCTACGGAACCTTTCAGGCTCTTCGCGTCGGATACGCCCGGGGGTTGCCCGTAAAGGAGCGCAACGAGGTCCAGCGGTTTCACCGCGGGCGGGAAGAGGCGCCGGACGTGCTCCGAGGATTCCGTCCCGACCCAAAACTCTCCCGAGCGGGGCAGGAACATCCGGATTTCGGCGCCCTCCGCCGTGAGCATGAAGTCCGGAAGCCCGATGACAGACAGGTCTTCAAGTCGCAGGCAGTCGGGACGTTTTGCCGCAGCGGCGATCTTGAAGGTGTATCGCTGGCCGGGCAGGCTTGCCGCGACATGAAGAATTCCGGTGAGCGTCTTTCCCGGGGCGGCATCGGCGGTGAGTCTTTCGTAGAGTGCTTCCGGGGGCGGCATGTCGGCCTTGGAGGCGACGAGGCCCTCCTCGTGGGCACAGCCGGCCAGCGACCCGATGAGGCAGCAGGCGAGAACCGATGCGACGAATCTGACCTTGATGAAGCTTCTGCTCATGCACGCATGGAGAAGGTGAGAAGGTGAGAAGGTGAGAAGGTTGGATAAGCTACTGGTCATTCGCATGTCGAAAGATTCTCCAACCTTCTTACCCTCAAACCCTCTTACCCTCTTCTTGATCGGAAGCTTCGCATCCCGGTCATTGACGACTGTGCTGAGCGGTGGACGCCTCACTTGCGGGTGCCCACCTTGGCCTCAAGCCCTTCGATCTTCTCTTTCAGTCCCTTCATGTCGGGCTTGAGCTTCAGGGCCTTCTGATACTGCACGAGCGCCTCCTTGAGCCTTCCGCTCTTTGCGTATGCGTCGCCCAGGTGATCGGCGATGGCCGCGTCTTCCGGCAGGAGGTCAGCCGCATCCTTCAGGTACTTGATGGCCTCGTCGATCCGGTTCTTCCGGTAGTAGACCCAGCCGAGGCTGTCGGTGATGAATCCGTCGCCCGGTTTCAACGAGAGGGCCTTCTTGATCATGGCTTCGGCCTCGTCGAGCCTGATCCCCCGGTCGGCCCAGCTGTAACCGATGAAGTTGAGGGCCTCGGGGCTGTCGGGGTCAGCTTTCAGGATTTCCTCCATCTCCCGGATGCCGTCGTCGGAGCGCCCCGTCTTGTCGTAGAGCATGCCGAGCCGGTAGCGCAGGTCGGTGTTCTTCGGCGCCACCGCAAGCCCCTCTTTGAGGGTTGTCTCGGCCTCGCCGAGCTTGCCGTCGGCCTCGTAGAGGGAAGCCAGCAGGCCGTAGAGGGCCGCGTCGCTCTTTTTTTCGGCCAGGGCCTTTTTCGCCTTTTCGATGGCCTCGCCCGTTTTCCCCTCGCTCTTCAGGATGTACCCTGCCCGAGCCTGGGCGCTTCCGTAAAGCGGCGAGGTGGCCGGGATGCGCTCGTACTCCCGCAGGGCCTCGGCCATCATCTTCTTCTCCTCGTAGGCCCCCCCGAGGAAGTAGCGCGCCTCCTGGTCGTTGGGGGCGCTCGCCAGCAGGGTGTTCAGCTCTTCGATGGCACGCTCTGGCTTCTGGGTTTCCATGAAGGCCAGGGCCAGCGTCAGGCGCGCCTCCCGGTTGCGGCCGTCCAGTTTCAGGACGTCCTCGAGGATCACGATAGCCTCGTTGTACTTTTTCTCACGGATGTCCAGCTTTGCCAGGCGCAGCCGGTAGCCCATGCGCTGGGGGTGCTCCTCGATCAGCTGCCTGTAGATCTCCCGCGCCTTGCCGGTTTCGTTCTGAATCTCGCTGAGCAGCGCGAGATCGGAGAGGGCCGACTCGAAGCCCGGCTTCAGGGCGATGGCCTTCTCCATCCAGGCCGAGGCATCCTTGTAAAGCTTCATCTCCCCGTAGATCTTGCCGAGATAGTAGTGCCCCATGACGCTTTTGGGGTCCTGCGCGAGGAGGCTTTTCAAGATTGCTACGGCTTCTTCGTAGCGCTTTGTCTCGGCGTAGATCACACTGAGGTAGAGATAGGTGTCATGGCTTTTCGGGTCCAGGGCGATCACGCGCCGGTAGGCCCCTACGGCCTTTTCGTAGTCTTTCTTATAGAGGTAGATGCTCCCCATGAGACCGTAGGTTTCCACCTGGTCGGGGTTGTGGATGAGGGACTGCTCGCAGACGGAGAGTGCCCGGTCGAGTTCCCCCATCTTCACATAGAGAGAGGCCAGCTCCGCGGCGAGGAAGGCCGACTTCGGGTCCAGGGAGAGGGCCTTCTCGTACTCTTTGGCGGCCTCGGCGTATTTGTTGTCCAGCATGAGACTCGTGCCGAGCGAATAGTGATAGGAGGCATTTCCCGAGGATTCCCCGGTCCTGTTGTCCTGCGCCGTTGCCGGGGCGGCAGGCACGGTCAAGGCGACGAGCACGGCGGCCAGCACGACGGTGTTGCGAATCTTTTCTTTCATGGTGTCCTGTTCCTGTTTATATTCCCGTCCGCTCCGTTGCTCCGGCGGCCTTGCCTGTTTTCGACGAGGGCGGATAGGGGCACAAACTCGATTCCCCGAACCTGGAACCTGGGGATCATTTCCTCCAGGGCGGCGACCGTTTCCGGGTAAGGATGCCCGATCAGGAGAAGCTCGTTCCACTCGCTGCGGGTCTCGAGAAGCCTCTCCAGGTGAATCCTGGCCCATCCCCTATCTTCTGCATCGTCGATGAAAAGATCCCGCGGCGCGAACCGGAGATTCTTCTCTGCGGCCAGTTCCCGGGCCACCGAGGCGTCCGTCGTCACGCTGTCCACGAAATAGACGCCCCGTCCGCTCAGCACGTCCAATACGACGCGGAGCGGCTCGCGCTCCTCCATGAACTTCGAGCCCATATGGTTGTTGACCCCTTCGGCACGGGGCACCGATTTCATGTTCTCTTCCAGGGTCTTTCGGATCTCGATGGCCGTCATGGAGACGAAAAGGGCGCCCCGCCCGGGATCTCGGTCCGGGTAGCCGTGAGGTTCCATGGGAAGGTGGAGCAGGACCTCTTTTCCCGCCCGGTGAACCGCCTCGGCGGAAGACCTGGAGTGGGGGAGACGCGGCAGGACGGAGAAGGCCAGGGGGGCCTCGATGGCCAGGAGCCTTCTCAGGGCCCCGGGATCGTAACCGATGTCATCGATGAGGATGGCGATCTTCTTCCTTTCGACCTTTCTGACGAGGGCAGGGGGGCTGCCGACCCGTTCCGGTTCGGCGGCACTTTCGGTTGTCTTCTCCGTCGATAAGGCCCGTGGCGGGGGGGGAGCGTTTTTGCGATCGCCGCCGGGTATCAGCCAGACGGCAACGATCCCCGCTACGCAGGCGATCAGGAGAGCCAGGGCCGTCCTCAAGCCCCGCTTGCCGGGGGATCGCCTTTTTTTCCTTCGCTTCAAGGGTCGTACCGGGTTTCTCAGTTCTTACCGATGCGCTTGAATACCTCCCAGCTCTTGAGGATGTCGACGGCGCTCTTCAGCTGGTTGTCCCGCTGGAGATCGGTTTTCTCCTTGTCTTTGTCCTTGTCCTTGTCTTTGTTTTTGTCCTTGTCCTTGTCTTTGTCCTTGCTCTTATCCTTTTCCTGGGCGGGCGTTTGCTCGCCTTCGCGATCTCCTCTGATATGGCCCTTGAGATCCTTCTCCCGCAGCATCTGGGCATCGGCCGTTTCGGGGCCCTCGGCCTGTCGGATGGGTTCGATGAGGATATCGGGCTTGATGCCCTCGGCCTGAATGGAGCGGCCCTTGGGGGTGTAGTACTTGGCCGTCGTCAGCTTCAGGGCCGAGCCGTCCTCGAGGGGGATTACGGTCTGCACCGATCCTTTCCCGAAGGTCGGCATCCCCAGGACGATGGCCCTGCCGTTGTCCTGCAGAGCGCCCGCGAGAATTTCCGAGGCGCTCGCCGTGCCCTCGTTCACAAGAACCACCATGGGGACCGTGGGCTCGGTGCCTTCATCCTTTGCAACGAACTTGTTCTCGATGGCCTTCACGCGGCCCTTCGTCGAGACGATGGTCCCCGACTTGAGGAACGCGTCGGAGGCCTTCACGGCCTGGTCGAGGAGCCCTCCCGGGTTGTTCCGGACGTCGATGACGATCCCCTTGAGGTCACTGGACTTGCCGTTGATCTGCTGGAGGGCCTTGCGGAGCTCATCCACCGTCGATTCCTGGAAGGCGGAGATGCGGACATAGCCGATGTTGCCCTCGTACATGCTGTGTTTCACGCTCTTGATCTTGATCACGGCCCGGGAGATGACGAAATCCTTGGGCTCTTTCATGTCCTTGCGGAAGATCGTCAGGGTCACCTTGCTGTTTTCGGGGCCGCGCATCTTCTTCACGGCGTCCTGGATGGTCATCCCCTTCGTGATCTGGCCGTCGATCTTCACGATCCGGTCGCCGGCTTTGATCCCGGCCTTGAATGCGGGGGTGTCCTCGATGGGGGAAACGACGGTGAGCTGGTCGTTCTGCATGGCAATCACGATCCCCAGCCCCCCGAAGGTCCCGCTCGTGTCCACCTGGAGCTCCTTGAACTGCTCCGGCGTCAGGTAGGCACTGTGGGGGTCCAGGGACTTGATCATCCCGGAGACGGCCTCGTCGATCAGCTTTTTCTGCTTCACCTCTTCGACGTAGTTCTTCTCGACGATGTCGAGGACCTCGTTGAAGATCTTGAGGCTCTTGTACGTGGAGGAGTCGACGGCCGACACCCGGCTGTCGCCATAGGGGCCGAAGACGATGAACAGCATGAGAAGAAGGCAGAGGGTTGCGAAAATTTTACCCTTGGCATTTTTCATCGATAAAAACCTCCATGAAACCGCGAACATAATGATTAATGACTAAAACTAGCACGTTTTCATGAAATGTCCATGAATATTTTAGGAACAAAAAAGTGTCCTGGTGAAAAAAAGTGCCTGAGTGTCTGAGTGAAGAAAAGAGGTCATAACCGGGCCGGGAACAGCCGAATGTTGGTTTCTTCACTTAAACACTTAGACACTCAAGCACTTAGACACCTGCTTTCCCTTGCGACTTGTGGCTTGTTGCTTGTCAATGCAATATGCCCCGGGCGCTGACCTCCGTTCCGGGAATCGCCTGCCCCAGGGGTCGGGGCTGTACCCAGCGGCTCACGGCCCCGGCGATCCGGCCGAAGCAGGCCGATGTTTTCGATCCGGCGTCGGCCAGGACGAGAGGCTCCTGGCGGAGAATGGATCGCGGCACCGCCTCGTCCCGGCAGACGGGGCCGAGGTAGTCCAGGGAAAACCCCAGGAACCTCCGGCAGATCCCGTCCACGTGATGAAAGATCTTCTCCCCCTCGCGCTCGTCGGCCACGGCATTGGCGATGAGGCTGAAGGTGTCCCTTCCGAAAACCTGGTGCAGGACCTTCATCATGGCGTACGCGTCGGTGATCGACGTGAGTTCCCGGTTGAGAACGACGATGTTTCGGGGAGCCAGCAGGTTGAACTGGAGGACTGTCTCGGCGATCCCCGCGCCCGTGTCGAGCAGGATGACGTCGTATCCCTCCAGGGAGAGGACCACGGTTTTCACGATTTGTATCTTCTCGTAGAGCAACTGGGCCATCTCGCGCACGCCGGAGCAGGCAGGCAGGAGGTGGAAACCGCCCTTGACGGGGATAATGACCTCTTCCGGGCGGGCATTGCCGAAGAGGATGTCCTTCAGGCTCAGTCGGGGGTGGACGCCAAGCATGATGTCCACGTTGGCGAGCCCGAGGTCGCAGTCCACCACGAGGACCTTGCGGCCCTGAGCGGCCAGGGTCGCGGCGAGGTTGACCGTGACGAAGGTCTTGCCGACGCCCCCCTTGCCGCTCGTGACGGTGGCGATTATCGGCGTCTGGGTGGGGTTCCCTGTCATTTTTTCATGTGTCCTCGAAAGGCGGTGTCCCCGCAGCTCGAATACGAGGGTGAGAAGGTGAGAAGGTGAGAAGGTTGGATTTGCTTTCCGCCTGGCATACGTCTCCGGTTCTCCAACCTTCTTACCCTCTCACCCTCTTACCTTCTATTTTTAACTAAGCGTTCGTCTCCAGGCTGAACAGCGCCTCCCGCTCATCGCGCGCTACCGCCTCCCGCTGGCGGGCCTGGGTCGAAGCCTGCGCGGGGCAGGAGATGCGATTCTTCCCGGCCTTCTTGGCCCGATACAATTCACTATCGGCTCGTTTGAAGAATTCTTCAGCATTCATCGGGTTTGACGGCTCGAAGGCGGCAAGGCCGAAACTCGCCGAGACCTGGACGGCCATCTTCCAGGTGAAGTGGGCCGTGAACTCCCGGAGGCGCTTCGCGATGCCGATTGCGTCCAAAAGCGACGTTGCGGGCATGATGACGGCGAACTCGTCGCCTCCGTAACGGCAGACGAAGTCTGTGGGTCGCAGCTTTTCGCGGATAAGCCCGCCCATCTGGATGAGAAACCGGTCGCCCTCGTCGTGGCCGAGCCGGTCGTTGATCTCCTTGAAATTGTCGAAGTCGATGATCGTTAGGCTGCAGGGCAGCCCCGTTCGCCGTGACCTTGCCATTTCGATCTCGAGCTGGATCGAGAAAAACCGCTTGTTGTAGAGCCCCGTGAGATCGTCGCTCAAGCTGAGCGACTTCAACTGCCTGTTCTCGCGCTTCACCCTTGCGATCAGGCCGATAAGATCCTCGCCCGGGTCGACGACAAGGTCGGCAGCGGCGGCAAGAAATTCCCGGTCTTTCGATGAGAGCCCGTCGGCCAGGATGACAAAGGCCTCTGTCGGGGTACCTTTCCCGGGGCGCAACCAGGCCTTGAGCGTCCGGTTCTCGCCGAGAATGGCGTTCAGGGACCGGCGGTTTTTTGCGCCGGAAGACTTTGAACTTGCTTTCTTTTTCGTTTTCGGCGTGGTCGGCATGGGCACAGGGATCGTCATTGCGGGCATGGCGATGCAATCTCTCAGGATTGCATTATCGCCAACGCCCTTGCGCAATGACCGGTTTTTAAAGAAGTTGTGCAAGAAGGGTGCCGTGCGGCGGAGCCGCAGGATCGAGGGGATAGGTAACAGGTAACAGGTAACAGAACTATCCTATTGCTTGTCTTTTCCTGTCACCTGATACCTGCCACCTGTCACCTTGACGTGGCTGATCCTGACTCGATGGGCAGGGTTGATGACCAGGGACCGGAATGGAAAGCTCAGGGTAATTTCATGTTCCGCCGTTGCATCTCCACGCGGACCTCGGCGCGGCGGCTGCGTAAATTCTCCGTGCCGCCGCCTCCTCCCACGGGGGTTGTCGTGGAAACGCCCGCGCCGACGCCGCTGCCTCCCCCCCCCCAGCTTCCTCCGCCGATGCCGATGCTGATTGCCGAGCCGGAGCCGGAGCCGGAGCGCTCGGTGCGATCGATCTCTTCGGTGAGGCGGTAGTAATAGAGCAGCAGCTCATCGTTGTCCATCTTTCGGAAATCCTGGGAAAGAAGCGTACCCGCTTCGCTTCCTGATTGATGCGCGCAGCCGGACAGGCCGAGTGAGGCCAGAAGGACAAGGAGTGCGAGAAAAGTAAACGTTCTCTTCTCTTTTATATGCATGACCGTTCCTTTCGCGGTTGGTTTGCTGAGATTATAGAGGGGTTTGGGGGGTGTTGTCAATTCACAACCGGCATCACGTCAGCGCGACGCGGAGACTGTCTGCAGGTTTTTTCCGCAGACAGCCAGCAGCCGACAGATAAATCTCCCTCTTTGCCCCTTTTGCAAATGGGGATGACCGGGGGCGCATCCCGTCAGGGTGCGCAACCATGTCTGGTTCGTTCCTTGCCGGGCAGCCCCGCGAAGCGAATTAGGGCGGCAAAGGGGGATTTTTTTGTGAAGAAAGCGTGGATTTGATGCGCGGCGGGATGGTATAAGGAAAGCAGCCGGGACGTACCCGGCTTTTCAGTACCCGAGGGAAGGTTCGAGGATCGGGGAACGAGGCGCGAGGAAGAAGGAGGACGAACGGATGAGCACGCTGTATTTTGATGACTTCAAGGTCGGCGACCGCTTCGAGTCGCCGGGGATGACGGTGACGGAGGGTCAGATCATCGATTTTGCCATGCACTTCGACCCGCAGGTCTTCCACGTCGATGCCGAGGCGGCGAAGGCGACCCCCTACGGCGGCCTCATCGCAAGCGGCATCCACACCATCGCGCTCACCTTCCGCCTCTTCCTGATGACGGGCGCCCTCAACGCCGAAAACAGCCTGGGCTCCCCGGGGTTTGACGAGCTGAAATGGCTCAAACCCGTCCGGCCCGGCGACACGCTGCGCGCCGCGGGCGAGGTTCTGGAGCTCAGGCCCTCGAAGGCCGGCGACCGGGGCATCGTGCGGCTCCGCTACTCCACGTACAACCAGAGGGGCGAGACGGTCTTCACGGTCATCGGCAACCAGATCGTCCGCCGCCGCCCGCCGGGCAGGGAGTAAACACCCCGACATGGAGCTTCCGTTCCGCCCGAGGGACATCATCCTGCTTGCCGTCGTGTTCTCGTCGATGGCGGCGGGCATCTGCTGCCCGCAGGTCTTCGCCTTCCTGCAGCCTTATCCGCTTCTCTGCCTCATGATTCTCTTCTTCATGAGTTTTCTCTCCATCCGGCTCGAGGCGGTCTGGGAGGCCCTTCGCCAGGCAAGCCTGTCGATCCTTTCCCTCGTCGCGCTGAAAATGGTTGTCCTGCCCGTGATCCTCTACGGGTTGTTTCTGTACGTCATGCCCGAATATGCCCTTTCGGCGCTGCTGCTGACCGCAGTGTCCACGGGGGTCGTGGCGCCCTTCATGTCGAACCTCGTGGGCGGCAACAGCGCCCGGGTCCTCGTCGTGACGGTCATCACCTCCGTCCTCGTGCCTTTCAGTCTCCCGGCGGTCGTGGGGCTCGTCCTTGCGAAGAGCGTGAGCTTTTCCTTCTGGGAGATGCTCCGGGTGCTGGCGCTTGCCATCTTCGTCCCCATCGCCGCCGTGCAGATCCTGAGGCGGATTGCGCCGCGGCTGCTCGAAGCCGCCAACCGCCAATCCTACCCGGTCAATCTCGTCATGTTCGCCTGCATCACGCTCGGCGTCTTCTCGAAATACGCCGAGATTTTCCACAGCCACCCCGGCCTGATCGTGGAGGCATGCCTCGTGGACTTCATCCTCGCGGCGATTTTCGCCGTCACGGGAATCCTGTTCTTCCTCCGCAGTGCGGTGGAGGACCGCCTGGCCGGCGCCGTCATGATCGCCCACGTCAACAACGTCCTCATGATCGTCTTTTCCGCGCAGTTCTTCGGGCCCACGGAAACGATGACGGCGGCCATGTACCTGCTGCCCTTCTTCGCCCTTGTCCTGCCCCTGAGGTATTACGGCGAGAAGATGAGGGGTAAGAAAAAGTAAAAAAATTCAATCAGACATTCGTCGTATCAAATAACAGTCAAAAAAGGGGTCACGGTTTCCGTGGCCCCTTTTTTAAATCGATACGCGAAAGAATATCATTGTTTGTCATTCCCGGTCTGACCGGGAATCCATCTGCAGCATGGATCCCCGCCTGCGCGGGGGTGACAATCTGAGTTTGTTCATCGATCGCCCTGGTATTCTGGTTCACTTCTCCCGGAAACCCCCCGCGAAGGTGATGGCGCAGGTGGTGCCGTAGGTGGAGTGGGGGCCGCAGTCGACGCCCATCACGTGGAATGCTGTATTGTAAAGGTTCTTCCGGTGCCCGCGGCCGGGCACACCGTCGTCGACAATGAAGGCGGCCACCACCTCGCGGGCCGTGCGCTGCCCGTATGCGACGTTTTCCCCGATCACGGATTCCCACTGGCCGTGGCGCTCGATCCGGTCGGAGGGCGTGCTCCCGTCGGGCCCTGTGTGGCCGAAACCGCCCGATGCCCCCTGGGGCGCGACAAGGTCGCGGGCGGCAAGCGACAGGTTCCGTGAATAACCGAGGGCGCTCGCAGGCCTCTGCTTCTCGAGCCAGCGGATCGCCTCGTCCACGGCCGCAAGCCCCTCCTTGGTCAGGATGGGCTTCTCTCCTGGCCGTCTCAGCTGTGTCCCCCGGTAGTATTGCCGCTGGCCCCGCAGCCAGGCGGCATAGGCGCCCGGGTGCGTCCTTGCCAGGTTGACCTCTTTTACGATTTCCTTTTCCAGGGTCGTGAAATCCGCTTCCCGGGAAGCCTGCGCAGGCTCGCTCCATGGTAGCACCACAGCGCAAACGAGGACGAGGCAGGCGATCCGGAGCAGCGTGCCGCTCCGGAAACCCTCATCACGCATATCGTCCCCCTACCAGTCCTTCAACATCACACCGACACCGATGCGGTTCGTGTAGTGGTTGTAGTCGATGAGGGTCTCTCCGTATCCGGCGAAATACTGCACGTAGCCGTTGAGGTGTTCGATCAGGGGGAAACTCACATCGATCTGCACGGCGCCGCGGTTCTCGTCGAAGCGCAGGTTGTTACGGAACATGACCCCGAGGAGGAAATCCTTCCAAACCGTTCTCAGCCAGATCTCCCCATAGCCCAGGTAGGAGGTGATGTCCGGGTTGTCGTCCTTGTCGGCGCTCTCGGGGATGCGAGCCCAGGTCCTGAGCACGACGTTGAAAACGTCCCGTTCGAAACCGAAGTTGGCCACGACCCGGTTCCAGCTCCGCGAGAGGGGCTCGTTCTGGCCGTTGGACTGGTGATTGAGGCCGACCTGGATATAGCGGCTTCTCATGAGACCGAGGATGTCCGTGTCGGTCCGGTAGTTGAGCAGGATCTCGGGCTCGTAGTTTGTCTCGCGAAAGGGGGAGGAGAACTCCGTGTTGTAGAACTGCCACTGGGACAGCTGCGTGTAGGTGGCCCAGAGGTCCATGTTCGTCCCCAGGATGTCCTGCCAGAGTTTCACCTTGAGGCTGAGCTGGAACTTGATCTCGGCGTCGTCGATCTCCGTTCCCGGGTTGGCCGCTTCGTAGGTTTGTTTTTCCTGGTGGAAGTTGTACGTATAAGGGAGGATGTAGTTCTGCCTGTAGGACGTGATGGCGAAGCGGCGCCCACGGCTCTGCTCGTCGAGCTCCCATTTTTTGGAAAGGTAGGAGGGCGGGGCCTTTGCTTCCGCTTTCCCGGTCTCTCCAGGGCTCACCCCCGTCTCCGGTGACGCCTCCCGAGGCTTTCGTCCCGCCATTTCGTCGTAGCAGCGAAGCCGCGCGGCATCGTCCTGGATCTTTGAACACTCGTCGAGGCTCCCGGCCGCTTCGGCCGGGGTTCCCTGCGCACCGAAAAGGCATGCGAGCAGAATTCCCGCTAACACAAGAGTACGGATCATACCCCCCCTCTTCTTTACCCCACCCCTTTTGCGGATCAGTCGCGACGGGGCGTCAGGACTGCATGTTCTTCTCGAGGAACTTCATCATCTGCCTGAAGACCCCCTCGAGGATGTCCGCCGAGATGAAGTAGTCCGGGCATTCCCGGTAGAACAGGACATTCATGGCCTTCGCGGCCTCGTCGACGTTGCCCTTCTCCTTGAGGATGCCCTCCATCATGGCGCGGAGTTTCTTCCCTTCGCGCAGCGTCAGATCGATGAACCCCCGGGCGTCCTCGCCCGTGACATAGCCGTAGTGGTCGGCGCAGAGGTAGTCCACGGCAAGAGGTTTCATCTTCTCGAGGCTCTCCATGTACTGGGTGAAGTTGGTGTTCGCCGAGGCGAAGGAGCCGTCCCGGTAGGGGATGCCGCCGCCGTCGGAGGCGAAAAGGGCCTTGCGATCGGGTTCGTAGGCCGTAATCGAGCAGTTCGTGTGCCCGGGCGTGTACAGGACGTTGAGAGTGGTCCCGCCCAGGTCGATCCGGTCCCCCTCGGCCACGGTCTTGCCCGTGATGTCGTCGCGCCAGGCGAAGTCGACGCCTTGCAGAGCCGCCCCGAGGCCCATCTTGTCCGCCACGATCTTGCTGAACTGGTTGGCGATGTCGATGGCCTTCTGCATCTGGAGGATCCTCCAGGTCTCCGCCGAGCCGTAGACTTCGATGGCCGGCCAGTTGCGCTTGAAGTGGGGAATGACCCCGATGTGGTCGAAGTGCGAGTGCAGGATCAGGATCTTCGTGATTTTCGCCGGGTCGATCCCGAATTCCTTCATCTGCTGCAGGACGTCGGGGAGGATGTGCGCAAGCCCCCCGTTGATCAAGATCGAGCCGTCCTTGCCCCCGAGGAGATAAACCCCCGACTCCTCGCGACCCAGATACCAGAGATTGTCCGTGATCTTTCCCGCCGTGCGATGCCTCATCGAGCGACCCTCCCTTATTTCTTGATGGATGTACTGGACAGACCCTTTGACTCTATAATGCATCCGGGCGGGTGATCGCAAGGGGAAAGGCGAATGAGGGCTGCCGGGTTTCCAGGCAGGGTGTCTTGAGAGGTGCGGGTACGGGGAGCCCCTGAACGGACAGAAGTTAGGAAGTTAGGAAGAGCAGAAGAGCGGAGTGGATGAAAGATAAGGTTTGTTTCTTGTCCGCTCTTCCTCGCTTCTGCTCTTCCGATCTTCGCAGGCTCGCAGGCGAAAGACGGTGACAAGCGGACGTCGCTGCACGCGGGGGGCGGGCTTATCTCTTCCGGTCCTGGTAATGAGCGGGGATCTTGATTTCGTCGGGGTTGAGGTTGCCCAGAAGATCGCTGGCGATGAGCTGGTCGCGCAGTTGCCGGATCTTCGCGTCGTAAAGGGAGAGGGCTTTCTTGAACTGCTCGCGCTGATCGGGCTTCAAGATGGCCGATTTGAGGGCCTTGACGATCTGCTCCCGGGTGCCGCCGAGGCGCAGGAGTTCCTTCTTCTTCTCGCGAAGCTCGTCGGGGTTCAGGACGTATTGGGACAGGTCACGCTGCGAGTGCACGTTGCCGCCTCCGCTTGCTATCGGGACGATAGGTTCCCTGAACGCAGCCGGATCGTCTCGGCCTTTCCTACATATCGGCTCAACGGTCCCGGCGCTTGAATGAAAAAAGCAGCCGGATCGGTGGGGCCGGTCCGGCTGCGGAGTTGTTCCATGCGTCGTCACGCCCGTGACAGCGAAATCAGCGCCGTCTGCCCTTCTCGATGATGGAGACGGACCCCGCCGCCGACGAGGTCCCCGTTGCGGAGATGCCGATCGATGTCGTCCTCATGGTGTTGGTGAGATTGGTGTCGACGGAGTAAGTGACAGTCCCACTGCCAGTTTTAGAGGTACCCGACGTGAATTTCACCCAATCATAGCCTGTTTTGGCCGTCCAGGCGCAGCCGGCGCCCGTCGTCACGCTGACATTTCCCTTGCCCCCCTTGTCGGTAAAGGTCTTCGAAGTGGGCGAGACGGTGAATGTGCAGGCCGCAGGCGTCGGGTCCGGCGCAGGCGGCGGGGGCTGAGGGGCGGCGCCGTTGTAGGCGATGGTGAACTCGCCGAAATAGACGGGGTTTCCCACCGCGGAGTAGGCGATCCGGAAGAACCCTTCCTCGCCCCATCCGGTGCCCCAGCTGTTCTTTGCCCTGAAGCTCTGAGTCGCGTCGTCATAGCCCACGATGAGGATCGCGTGCCCGCCCTGGTAGGTGCCGGAAGCGTAAGCGTAGACTCCTGAGCGGTAGTTGAAGAAGTCGGCATAGACGTCCATCGTCGTCACGAGCGGGCCGTAGGTCACCAGGGCGTTCTTGATGGCCTCCACGCTTACCGATGTCGTCGTCACGTAGGCCCAGCTCTGGACCCGGTAGGTGCCGGTCTGGTAGTTGTAGCAGGCCGCCGAACAGGCATTGTTGGTCGCCGTGTAGGGGAAGCACTCCTCCGGCGGGAGGCCCTTGTCCCTGATGTAATTCGAGGCCGATCCGATCGATCCGCCGCCGCAGCTTCCCGCGCCGCCGCACGAGACCAGGACCTGCTCCGAGAGGTTGAGCTCCTGTCCCGGCTTGCTCAGCTTGATCAGCGAGTGGGACTCGAGGGCCCCCGCCGCCGCAAAGGCCCAGCAGCTCCCGCAGCTTCCCTGGTTGCGCACCGGCGTCACGTAGTTTGCCGGGTAGGACCAGTCGACGCTCGCGGGGGCCCCGGTGCTCGGAGGATCCGCCGTAAGGACCGGCTCCGCCCCCGTCAGCCTGGGTTTGACATGGCCCAGCCGGAGTTTTCGTTCCTGCTCCGGGAGCTTGGACATGGTGGTCTCCCCGGCTTCCCAGTGAGCGCCTTTCTCCTTGATGGCCTCCCGGATCTGCTCGAGATCACGGGCATAAACCGTTGAACCCGCGAAGACAACCGTTAACAGGATGACGAATCCCGTGAGAACGTTTTTTCCGAATAACCCCTTATTCATGGTGCTATTTACCCCCGAAGACAATATTGGCGCTTGTTGCAGGATGCATACCACCCAGTGGAGCCGGAATGGGCGCAGGATAACGGGCACAGTCCGGCCAGTGGGACAAAAGGAAGGCGATGAATGAGATATCGGCTGTTCGGGGAGAAACTGGATACGAAGAAAGTATGATTTTTGGGGGCCACTTCCCCATAGAAAATGCGGGGGCTCTGTGGTAGGATTCGACCGTTCTGTCAGGGGGACCCGCCGTTTTCTTTTCACCGCAACCGCACGAAAAAGGAGGACCTATGGAACCGATCCGTCAGCTGGATGCCATCTTCAAGCCGGCAAGCGTGGCCCTTATCGGCGCCTCGAGCACACCGGGAAAGCTCAGTTACGACATCCTCTACAACCTCATCCACGCGGGCTTTGCGGGGCCCATCTATCCCGTCAACCCCAAGGCCGACGAGATCCTGGGGCTCAAGGCCTACCCGGCAATCGGCTCGACTCCGGCTCCTGCGGACATGGCTGTCGTCGTCATCCCCGCCCGGATGGTCGTGGGGGCCATCGAGGAGTGCGGCAGGGCCGGGGTCAAATCGGCCGTCATCATCACCGGGGGCTTTGCCGAAGCGGGGGAGGACGGTGAAAAACTTCAGGCCCAGCTGGCCCGGGCGGGCAGGGAGTTCAATGTCCGCCTCATCGGGCCCAACTGCCAGGGGGTGAACATCCCCTACAGCAGCCTCTGCGCGTCCTGGCCGCTCATCACCACGCGGGGCCGGATCGCCTTCGTCTCCCAGAGCGGAACGGTGGGCGCCGCCCTCATCGACTGGTCCAGCGTCGAGCATCTTGGCTTCAGCGGTTTTGTCAGCCTCGGCAACCGGGCCGACGTGGACGAGTCGGACTGCATCCGCTACTTCAACGACGATGCCAATACGAAGGTCATCGCCTGCTATATCGAGGGCGTGAAACGGCCCGCCGCCTTCCTCGAGGCGCTTGCGCAGGCCACCAAGCCCGTCGTGATCCTCAAGGCCGGCAGGACGGCGAGGGGACGGGTGGCGGCCGAGAGCCACACGAAATCGCTGGCCGGAAGCGACGAGATCTACCAGGCCATCTTCAGGAAATACAACGTCTGCCGGGCCGACAACCTGGAGGAGCTCTACGATTTTTCCAAGGGCCTTGCCTACATGGACAAACCCAAAGGCAGGCGCCTGCTCATGATCTCGAGCTCGGGCGGCGCCGCGATCCTCGGCATCGACGAGGCCGAGAAGTACGGCCTCGAGGTCCCCTTCCCTACGGAGGAGCTCAAGGCCCGCCTCCGGGCATTTCTTCCTTCGCATTGCGGCCTCACGAACCCCATCGACCTCACGGGCGACGCCATCACGGACCCCAGCCTCTACTCGAAGACGATCGCCGAGGCGAAATCCGACTACGACACGAGTGTCGTCATCTTCGGCGACCCCGTCCACGGCGCATCGGACATCGTAACGGGTGAGGGTGAGCTTATCGTCTACTGTGGCGGCGCCGACGTGGAACGCGAGGAGGCCCTCAAGATGCACGAGAAGGGCATCCCCGTCTACCCCACTCCCGAGCGGGGCGTACGGGCCCTGGGCCAGTTCTTCGCCTACGACGACGTGAAGCCCGTAAAGGTCGAAGCCCACAAGAAGGACGAAACGCACGATGAGGGGCCGAGACTCAGGCTCATGCCCGGCCCCGCGGCAGTGCGCGTGCTGCGATCGTACCGGATCCCGGCCGTGACGTCGGCCCCCGCGAAAAACGCAGCCGAGGCGGTAAAGCTCGCCAAACGGTTCGCGCGGCCCGTGGCTCTCAAGGTCTCATCGCCCGACATCTCCCACAAGACGGACGTGGGGGGCGTGGCGCTCGACATCAATCCCTCCGGGGTCCGCATGGCTTACGAGGCGATGATGGCGACGGTCCGCAGAAAGGCCGCAGGCGCCCGGATCGACGGGGTCACGCTCTCGCCCATGGCAAAGCCCGGCGGCGTCGAGGTCATCCTCGGCGTGATCCGCGATGAGCAGTACGGGCCTTCGATGATGTTCGGTCTCGGCGGGATCTTTACGGAGATCTACAAGGACGTGCAGTTCTGCCTGCTTCCGGCAGGACCCGGCGAGTTCGAGAGGATGATCCGGGGAATCACAGGCTACCCGCTGCTGGCAGGCACCCGCGGCAAGGCCCCGAAGGACATCAATGCCCTCATCGACGTGATGCAGAAGCTCTCGAAACTCGTCGAGGACTACCCCGGGTTCGACCAGATCGATCTCAACCCGGTCCTGGTCTACGAGAAGGGCGTCTCCGTGGTGGACTACCGGATCCTGCACAAGTAAGGACGGGCTGTCATGGCGAGCAACAAACCCCGACTTCGTCCGGGGCTATCGATGAAAGAAACAGCCTTCAACTCGTAGGGCCCGATCCCCGATCGGGCATGTTGGGCCGTTCGGGGAACGGCCCCTACTTTCGACCAGTGGTACAGCTGTTTCTTAGGAGGAGGCCGTCAGGCCGACGCGGCAAAGAATTGTCATTGCGAGTCGAGCCTCTGGAGACCTCTTCCATAGTCTCCCTCTCCCTTGAGGGGAGAGGGTTGGGGTGAGGGTGGATTTTTGCGAGACGTGGCAATCCACGTTGAGATCAGGTCATGCGAGGAGTGCTCTCCCCCGGGTCATTGCGAGGAGCGCCAGCGACGAAGCAATCCCTCCCTGAAGAATCCCCCCTTTTATAAAGGGGGGATGGGGGATTTGTCCGGACGGTGATCGTTTATGGCACCAACAAGAGGCAATAGAGGCACAAAGCCCACGGCGAAAAAGGCGAAGGCCAAGCGCGCGAAGAAGGAGCCCGCCATCACGAGGCAGGATGCCCTGCAGATCGCCCAGGTCTATCTCGCGGACAAGGGCGCCTTCTCCGTGAGCAGCATCGTCGACGGGATCCCGGAAGGGTTCGAGGCGTACTTCGCCGCAGACGAACAGCTTGCCGCGGCGCTGAAGGACTGCTGGATCGTCGAGTGCGGCCTGGACCCCTTCCTGGTCGTCGACGGCGGCACGATGCTGATCGGCATCTCAAAGACAACTGGCGACATTGTCTACGCGGGCATCCTGAGCGTGGCGTAGACAGCTCGCCAATGGGAATGGAGTGTCGAACATGAAAGACCTGATGAAATATAAGGACTACTTCGGTTCCGTGCACTACAACGATGACGACCGTGTCTTCCACGGCAGGGTGGAGTTCATCCGGGCTCTTGTCAGTTACGAAGGCACCGATGTGGAGTCGTTGCGAAGGGCCTTCGAGGAGGCCGTTGACGATTACCTGGAGCTCTACCGTAGGCAGAAACAGGAGTCTGAGAAGCCCACAAAGAGAAGCTAGCAACCGACCCCGACTTCGTTCGGGGTCATCGATGGAAGAAACAGGTCTGTAAAATCCTCCCCGACCCTCCTTTCTACCGCCCTCATCCGCTTCGCGGGGCGGCCCGGTACGTTCATCACGGGCCGCCGCGCGAAGCGGCTCAGGGCGGCCAAAAGGGGGATAGAGGGGGATTTTCTTCGATCGATCCGAGCTGTTTCTCAGGAGACCGGGGAACCCTTTAGTGGATTGAAACCGCATGAAGTGAGCGACCTTGATATGCTTCACCTGTCGCCCCTCGCGCGGGGCGTGGGTAGAAGAAAAGGATGGATCCCCGCCTTCGCGGGGATGACATCGGGGGGCGGGGATGACATGGGGGGTCGGCGATGACATCGGGGGTGGTGCGGGGATGACTTCAGCGACGCGGGGATGACATCAGGGATGGCGTGAGGATGACATATTGTCATTTTGCGCGGCCCCGGACAAGCGCCTGCGGGAGCGAAGCACCTGCTTCAGCGGTGGAGCAAAAGCTTCGCCGGCTTAACGTTCTGATTCTTTTCGCTTTTTCCACGCATTCCCGCCATGTGGTCCCCGAGGCCGAGGATGTGCTTCATTTTCCGAGGGCAGCGGGCAGGCCGTCATCGAAAAATATGCAATTATTCCAATGATATACGAATTGGCGGTGTCAGGCACGGTGCTTGCTATATGGAAGGGTGAAAAGAATACACAAGCAAGGGGCTACATCATGAAAGCGCCGAAGAAACCTGCAACGATCTACCGGTGGGTTGAAGACCCGACTCAAGCCTGTCTCGGACGGACGGGAAACCGGGTGGCCAGGGTCGTGGAGCAAGAGCCCGTCCCGGGAAAAATCTTCGTTCCCGCCGCAGGGGTTGCCGAACGGGCACGGAAGGCGGCCGGCCGGTTCATCCTCTATGAAAAAAGGGGCAGTCTCGGGGTTATCACCGCGAAGGTGCACAATATCGGTGACGTCTACGACGAAATCGATGCCCTGCTCGACGAGATCGAACTGGACGGGGATATCCAGACGATTGCCATTCATACACTGAACGGGCTTTTTGCCTTGCTTCCCATTCGCTGAGGGCGGGTGAAGCCATTTGCCCGGGGAGGATATCTCCCCGCGGCCCGACAGGAGGTTGTTACATGAGCTACTGCAATGCGGTCAGACAGGCGGGCACATGCATAAACGGCGAGTGCGAAGAGAATGACTACCTCTACGATGCGCCGCATCTTTCCCCGGGAATCCCCTGCACGGTGAAGGGGACCAGCTACTGTGAGATCGAGCAGAAGGCCAGTGCGCTCAAGGGCCCCGATGCCGGCCTTGTCCGCCTCGCTCCCGATGCCTGGGAAGATCGCGTGCTGTCGGTTGCGGCATGACGGATGGTCGAGGGTGAGTGTTATTACCGCCTTTGCGGCCCCCCGCAGGCGGGTTCCCGGATGCGAACAGTAAGCGAGGCAGGGCTGATGGGCCCTGCCTTTTCATATTCAGCCCGCCTGGATTGCAGAAAAGAGGCCGGGACCTGCTTGAGAACAAGCGGAGGTGCGTGGTGGGTTCAGGTCCCGGCCCGGTAAAGATCGAAGATCGGAAGTTCAGAAGTTCAGAAGTCAGGAAAAAGATCAGTCCATCGATCCGTTGTGCGTTGTACCGGCCACTCTCTTCAAATCCCCCGGGCGGTCATGACCGCGTCCGGCCTCAACTCCTCCAGTCCCGAGTAGGCCACGAGAATTCCTTCACCCCTGATCGGGGTGCCCATGTACTGCTCTTCCCCGCGAATGGAGGCCTCGGCGTGGCTCACGCGCACACCGGCAAAGAAGCAGACCGCATGGAGCTGTGAGGCATGCTCCAGGCACCGTGCGATGATGTAATCGTCCTCGATGCGGCCTTTGTTCGGGTGGCAGGCCGTTCGGATCAGGACATGGCCGAGGGTGCCGTTCTTTCTCGCGATGATCTGGGGGTTGATCTTGGGGTTGACGTTGATATCCAGAATGGACCACCCCTCCCGTTCCAGCTCGTCACGAATGATCTGGACCCCGAGGCGGTGGATTTCGGCCTCTGTCATCGCTTCGCGCATAATGATCGAAAACCTCCCTTACACAGTTCTCTTATCGGAAGAAAGCCCGGAGAGGTTTAATCGCTACGGGTTCAATTTTCCGAAGCTCGCTTCGCGCGCGTCATTCCCGCGAAAGCGGGAATCCATCTGAAGACTGGATTCCGGATCAAGTCCGGAATGACAGTAGATACCCCGTAGCTTGCTGCAGGGCAGTTCATTTCCAAACACCGGCGGGATGTCCGATATTTCCCGTGAAAAAGAAGGGCGCCTCTGTTAAATTGATGCATCATTCTTCCGGGGAGCCGCATCATGACCGAAGGATACAAAGACCGGATTGCCGACATCCTCAAGGCCTCATCCCGGATCGAGGAGAAAACGAGAGCGCTGACCAAGGCCCAGTTTTTGCGCGATCGGACCGTCCGAGTCGCTCTGGAAGAGGACCTCTTCCGGATTGGAACGGCCATTGAAATGCTTCCCGGGAAAATCAAGAAACGATATCCGGATATCGACTGGGAGACCTTGTCCCGGGCCGGCCCGACGGGCGACGATGAACTGTGGGATGTGGCAAGAAGCCGGGTTCCGGCTTTCGAAAAGCAGGTGAGACGGATCCTGTTCGATATTACCGATTGAAGGAATAACCTCATGAAACCCGCCATAGTCATCGTCGACATGCTCAAGGACACCCTCGAGGGTGCCCATCCCATGCCCATCAAGGAACTGGGCCGCGAAATTGTGCCCGCCATCAACCGCCTGACGGATTTTGCCCGGGGCCGCTCCATCCCTGTGATCTTCTCCATGGACAGCTTCCTTCCGGGGGATTTCATCTTCCAGGGCAAGATGAAGAACCACTCCATCCGCGGCACGAAGGGGGCCGAGGTGACGGACCTGCTCACGCAGGCCGCAGCGGACGTCTATTCGCCCAAGCGGCGCTTCAGCGCCTTCTACAAGACGGACATCGACCAGACGCTGCGGCTCTACGGGGCCGACACGGTCGTGCTCTGCGGCATCGCCACCCACTGGTGCGTCCTGTCTTCGGCCTTCGATGCCCTCTCGAACGACTTCCGCGTGGTCATCGTCGAGGACTGCTGCGCCAGCTTCAGCCGCGAGATGCATGAAAGCTGCCTCGCGATCTACCGAAAGAACCCCCTCGTGCCGCTGCTGCGGGTGATGACGCTGGATGCGTTCCTCGCGGAGTTGGACGGGGGCGCTGAGGGGTAGGGCCATGCTGAAACTCAGCGCCAGGGAGTTCGACCGGGCCGTCCAGCGGGCAATCCGGCGCATCCCGCCGCAGATCCGCAAGCACCTCGACAACATGGTGATCTCCGTTCAGAAGTGGCCCGCCCCGGAGCTGCTCGAGGAGATGGGGCTGCCTCCCGACGAGCCGCTCCTGGGCGTCTACACGGGCGCCTCGCTCATGGAGCGCTCCCACTTCGACACCCTGCAGTACCCGGACACGATCCAGATCTTCCAGGAGCCCCTGGAGGAGATGTGCGAGAGCCTCGAAGAGCTCGAGGAGGAGATCGAGATCACCGTGGTCCACGAGGTGGCCCACTTCATCGGGATGACGGAGCAGGAGCTTGCGGAGTTGGGATACGAATAAGAAGTGACCAGTGGACAGTGGCTAGTGGCCAGTGAAAGAGGGAACGAGGGAGGAGCCAACAGCCAACAGCCAACAGCCAGCCAACAGATTTCCCCTATATGCCTTTTCCTTCGACTGTCGGCTGTAGACTGCAGGCTGTCGGCTTCCAGATGCCGCTGCATCAGGCAGAAGCCTTGACAATCGGAACCAGTACCCATAAGGTCAGTGCAGCGGGTTCGGAGTGAGTGAGATGACCAGGACCATCAAGAACGTGGCGCTTGCGGTGAGCGCCGTCATCCTTTTCTTCTTCGTTCTTTTCGTCGTCAACCAGACGGCTCAGGTGGTGGGGCTTGCCGACAGGGTGAGCCCGGCCTTCGGCACGGCCGTCCTGTGGTTTCTGCTCGGGCTCTATGCCGCCCTGGTCATCGCCACGGTGGTCTTCTTTCTGCGGATGCCGAAACCGTTCGAGCCGCCCGAAAGCGAGATGGAGCCGGCCTTCTCCCGGCACCTCGACGCCCTGCGGACGCGCCTGGCCGCAAACCCCCGCCTCAAGGGGCACGACCTTTCCAGCCGCGCCGGGATCGAGAAGGCCCTGGAGGATCTCGGCCGCGAGTGCGACGTCATCATCCGCGACAGCGCAGCGGCCGTTTTCGTCAGCACGGCCATTTCCCAGAGCGGAAGGCTGGATACCATATTTGTCCTGACGGCCCACTTCCGCATGGTCTGGCGCATCGCCGGCGTCTATTCCCAGCGGCCGGCGCTCCGGGAGCTGATCAACCTCTACGCCAACGTTGCCGCCTCGGCCTTCGTGGCGGGCGAGCTCGACGAGGCGGAGATCGGCGAGCAGATCGAACCGATCCTCTCTTCGGCCCTCGGCGCCGTGAGCCTCTCCGTTCCCGGCGTGCAGGCCGCCGCCTCCATCGTCGTCAACTCGATCATCACGGGGGCCGCCAACGCCTTTCTCACGCTTCGCGTGGGGATCATCGCGAGGCGTTGGTGCGGCAGCCTCGTTATCGCCGACCGCCGGACGCTGCGCCGCGCGGCCACGGCCGAGGCGGCGAAACTGCTGGGGTCCATCGTCAAGAACGGCACGGCGCGGATCTCGAGGGCCCTGTGGGACGCCTCGAAGGGCAAGGTGGGCGGCGCCTTTTCGGGGCTCACGGGGTTTGCCCGCGACATCAAGGAATCCCTCTTTGGACTCCTTAAAATGAGAAAGGACGAGGAATGAGGTCGAACGCGGAATGATGCCGAAACAGGGAAATTCCGCCGCCGGCCCGTTTCTGGCCCTCCTCTGCATCGCCGTGATCTGGGGCTACAACTGGGTCGTCATGAAGGAGAGCCTGAAATACGCAGGGCCCTTCGACTTCAACGCCCTGCGCATGGTGCTCGGCAGCATCTTTCTCTTTGCCTTCATGGCCTGGAAGAGGGAGCCCCTGCGGCCGCCCTATCCCGTCTGGACCGCCATCCTCGGGGTCGTCCAGACGTCCCTCGGCACGGGACTCATCGTGTGGGCCCTGGAGACGGGCGGGGCCGGGAAGACATCGATCCTCGTCTACACGATGCCCTTCTGGATCCTGCTCCTGGCCTGGCTTGTCCTGGACGAGAAGGTGCGGGGCGCCCTCTGGGTTCCCATCGTCATGGCCTTCTGCGGACTCGTATTCATCCTCGAGCCCTGGTCGCTCGGGGGCGCGGCACAGAGCAAGATGCTCGCCGTGATCTCCGGCGTGTGCTGGGCCACGGGGGCCGTCATCGTCAAGCTCCTGGGCCGGGGCCGGAAGCTCGACCTCATCCGGCTCACGACGTGGCAGCTCATCTTCGGGGCCCTGCCGCTCGTTCCGGTGGCTTTCCTCGTACCTTCGCAACCGATCGACTGGTCTCCCTACTTCATCGGGTCGATTGCCTATAACGCCATCCTCGTCTGCGGGGTGGCCTTCCTGCTGTGGACCTATGTGATTGACCGTCTTCCCGCCGGGGTCGCCGGCCTGGGAACACTGGCCGTGCCCGTCATCGGCATGACGGGTTCACGGCTGCAGCTGGGCGAGCAGATCGGCTTCTGGGAGGGCTGGGGAATCGCCCTCGTCGTGGCGGCCCTGGCATTGCTCTCGATCATGCGGCTGCGGGAGCGACGGAAGGAAGCCGTCGTTCTGGGGCAGGACTAGGGGGCAGGGACCAGGGTGTGGGGTGTAGGGCAGAGGGCAGAGGGTAGAGGAATGGAAGAAGTTTCTGATTCACACAGACACTTCAACACTCAGACACTCAGTCACTTCTACGTAAGGGAGAACAGGCTGTGACGACGTCCGTGGACCCAGCGAAAAAAAAGGCAGAGACCCGCCGGCCAGGCCGGCTCTCCGTTTTCGGATTGTCCGGCAGGGACATGCTGCTCTGCGTGGCAGCGCTCACGTGCGCCGTGTTTCTCGGGGCCTGGGGCTTCACGAACCACGCCTTCGGGGACGACGAGGCCAGCACGGCCCTTTTTGCCCGCAATCTCCTGGCCGCGGGAGAGCTGACCGCCTGGGACGGCGTCAACCTCATCGGCTACCGCCTGGGGGCGCAGCTCGACGAGAGCCTGCAAAACCCCTGCGCACCGCCCCTTCAGTACTACATCGCCGCGGCGGGGTTTTATCTCTTCGGGGAGACGACCTTCGGGGGGCGCATCCTCTTTTTGATCGCGGGGATTCTCTGCCTGCCTGCGTTGATGCTCTGGACCCGGCGGCACTTCGACGGGCGGGTGCCGGTCTGGCTGCCTGCCCTCATCGCGGCCACGACACCGGCCTTCCTCCTTTTCATCCGACAGTGCCGCTATTACGCGCCGGCCATGCTCTTCACGATTTGCCTTCTCGCGGCCTGGTCCTGGACGGGCTCGACAAGGCGCTCCCGGCTCGCAGTCCTGGCGGCCGGCGCGCTGTCCGTGGCCGGTCTCTGGTATGCCAGCTACCTCAATGCCCTCTCGGCCCTGGCCATGCTTCCCGTTTTCCTTCTCGACGGCCGTTACCGCACCCGGCAGAAGGGGGTCTTCCTCGGTGTCGTCCTCGTCGTGTCGCTCATCTGCGGCATGCATCTCTGGCTTACCAAGGCACCGACGGCAGCGCATATCGCGCCGACGAGCTTCATCGTGGGCATCGAACGCGTCGCGTCGCTCTTTGCCCAGCACATGGTCGGCCTGGGTACCTTCGAGTTCTTTCCCGTGCTCCTGGCGGTGGTCCTGATGGTGCCCTTTGCCGGACAGCGTTTCGCGCGGCTCCGCCGGTTTGCCCGTCAGGGGTGGGCCGTGTTTCTGGCCATGGTCGCGGCGATCCTGGCGACGGCCCTTTTTTCACCCCAGCCCGTCAGCGGCGCGGCGATTGCGGACATGCGCTACGTGGCGCCCCTCATCGTGGTCGGCGCCGCCGTGACGTCGGTCTGCCTCGTGATCCTGTGGGATCTCTGGCGCCCCCTGGCCTGCCTGGCGGCGATCCTGGTCGTGATGACCAATGCGCTGACGCTCTCGTGGGTCGCGCTCCCGCAGGTTCCGCTGCGGAGCACGCTCCTGAGCTATGTCGCGGAGGGGGCACAGGATTACAAGACGGGGACAGAGGCCCTCGTGGAGGCCGTGGCCGCTCTTCCCGGGGGAAGCAGGGTGCTGATCTTTCCCGACCACATGACCTACGGGCCGATGTTCCATGTGCCGGGGCAGCGATACTGCTGGCAGCTCACGGAAAAAAAGACCCTGCAGCCGGGCCTGCGCGAGACGCTCCCCGACTATCTCTTCGTCGAACGGGCGCGTCCGGATTACATCCTCACCGGTTCCGTCGCGCCGGAGTCGATTATCGCCCGGTTCGAGGAAAAATTCGGCAAGGGGTCGTACCGTCTGCGCGGCTATCTCCCGGGCGACTGGAGGGACTGCAGCAGGCCCGAGATCCCCCTGCACTGTTTCGGGCCGCCTCCGGCGCGGCCTGATCAGCGCGGCATTGCCGTCATCGAGGCGACGGGGCGCTGAAGGCTGAATAAGCCGTGCCTGAAGCGCCGGGCACTGCGATCAGGGCTGCAAGGACAGGGAAGGGTCGAACCAGGTGAGGGCCCGGTCGTTTCTCTCCCGGGGGTAGGCGTGGTAGAGGTCGGGGACGATCTCGAGTGTCACATCGGCCCCGGCAGCGGCAAGTTCCTTTTCGCCCATCTTCGCCCGCCAGGCCGGGAACATCCAGTCCTTCGCCCCGTGGACCCAGAGAATCCGTCTGCCTTTCGCGTGCGCCAGGTCAAAGGGTGCCAGGATGCCCGAGAAGATGGCGAAGTGCGTGAAGGGCGTCTCCTCGTCGAGGGAGCGCTTGAGGGCGTAGGTCGCCCCGTCGGAGAGCCCCGTGAGCAGGATGAGGCTGCGGTCGATGTTCCACCGGCCGAGCGTGAACGCGAGGAGTTGCTTCAACAGCTCTCCGTCGGCGTCGGGTCCCGTGATGGTCCAGGTGATGTTGCGGGACGTGGGGCAGGCCAGCGCGAAGCGACGGCTGCGCGCCTCGCGGAGCCACGTCCAGATGAAATCCCTCCCGTGACCGAAGCCGCCGTGCAGCGCAATGACGAGGGGGAGCGGTTCCGACCGGCTGCGGTTTCCGGGGATGTAGAACGAGGCGGCTCCCCGTGCGTACGGGTCTGCATCGGGGCCGCCATGGAAGAGGCCCGTTGCGGGATCGGGATTGGAGATGAATTCGTGAGCGCGGCCGCGGGCCTGCGGCTCGAGGAAGTAGCGGTTGACGGCGGGGGTGACCGGGCAGAGCGGAAGGAGAATCTCCTGTGCGCGGTGCATCCGCCGGCCGGCCTTCCGGAAGTTGACGAGCGCCTCCTCCATCCCGTCGGCTGCGACGGAAAGCTTTAACGCGTCCAGGCACAGCGCGGAGGCCTCCAGCAGTTTTTCCTGCGGGGCCTCCTGCTCCGGGGGGGCATGAAGGGCCTGGAGTCCGCCTTTCGCTTCTTCCAGTGCCCCGATTGCCGGGGCGAAGCGCTCGCGGAGCTGCGGCACGATGCCGGGGAAATAGGCCCGCTGGGCCGATTCGAAGCTCTCCAGCGCCGCGACGAGCCGCTCTGCGAGTGTTTCCATGTTCGTCAGGGTATCGGGCGCCAATGCCTCTGCCTCCTGCAGCAAACCCATTTCCTCGATCTTCCTCTCCCTTGAGGGGAGAGGATTGAGGTGAGGGTGAATGCTCTCCTTCCATTTTTCTACCTGTCGATCGTCGCCTCCGTCATGTCGAGCTGGGCTGCGATCTCGACCTTTACGGGAGCAACCTGGAGAGCGGTGTCCGGTCCCTTCGGGATGAAGGTGAAGATGTGGACGATCCTCAGATCGGCCTGCTCCGCGGAGCCTTCAGATTCCTTGTACCCCCAGGTCCATCGATCGAGCCTGTATGAGGCAGGGTTTGCAAGCTGCTGCAGGGCTTCGCCGTATGTGGTCTCGTAGGGCTTGATGCGGGCGATTTTGCGGACTCCCGTGGTCTCCCGCCAGATCTTGGCTGCCCGGGCGATCGACCCGTCGTTGTTCATCTGGAGCCGGATGACTCCGCCGTCGCCGAGTACGGGAATGGATTTCCCGTCCAGTTCGACCTGGCGCCTGAAGGTGACGAAAACGCTCTTCTGGCGCCGGATCACTTCGAACGTCCTGTTGCTCACCGGCACCGTTTCGAGCATCATGCGGACCCCCTCGGGATTTGCGGCGGCCTCGGCCAGCCCCCAATCACGCAGGAACCGGGCGGCACGATCCAGGTACTGATCCTCTTTCAGTGCCGGATCGTCGGGATCGAAATTCATTTTCCCGATCAGGTACAGCGCCCCGCTGGCAGGGCGGACCCGCACGGAGAGGCCTGAGACATTTTCCAGGTCTGAGGAGACGAACATGCCGTCATGCCGCTCGTAAGCGAGTTTTTTCAGCGTTGCCGGCAGCGGCATGGGTTTCAGCCCGAAGATGGGCGCCCAGAGAGGGGAGCCTGTCTCGGCGGGTCTGCCGGGCTGGGAGTTGGAGCTGAAGGCGACGGGGTACTGCGCGTGGTAGTGCGACGTGCCGGACGGATTGGGTGAGGTGAAAAGCCTCTCGTCGAAAAGGGGCGTCCGCTCGACGCTTGCGCCTCCCAGGGTGATGCAGAGGGGAAGGGTGCCTTCACGTTCCCGGCGAAACCCTTCGATGAAGGCATCCGCCGCCGCAAAGCCGTTCGAGGACCGGTCGTAGAGGTCCCAGACCCTGCGGGCATCGTCGGGGTGGCAGAAGGCGGCCGTCGAGAAGCCGCAGGCCATCCGGAGACCCGGCGCGAACATGCCGCCCCAGCGCTCGTAGACATTCCTCGTGAGCACCGTGTCCTGCGTGACGTCGGAGCTCCCGGGACAGCCGAAATCCGGAGCGCCCCCCGGGCATTGCCGCGGCCCGTGGGCGAAGACGTTCGAGGCGCACTGCCAGAAGTACCGCAGGCCGTCGTTGATGCCTGGGTCGTCGCCGGTTCCCTGGCCGTTGCCGAGCCGCATATTTTCCGGTTCCACGACATGCGTCTCCGAGGCGCTCTGGGGGCACTTTCCCGGTTCCCGGCCGTTGGGCATGGCAAGCCATGTCTCCGGCGTGCCGTGGGTTGCGCTGAAGAAGAGCGTAGCCGTGTCGACGCCGTTGTAGCGGTCCGTGTCGTCTTCCGGCGGGGTCGAGCCCCCGATCCTGAAAATACGGCTCGGCGTAGCACAGGTCCTCGTGCATCAGGGTCTTGTTGGAAGCAGGGAAGGGGGCGTACTTCAGGAACTCCTCGGCCATCTCCCGCGACCCGCCGGAAGCGCCGGGGGCGGCCTTGACGGTGAGATTCGAGGAGTCAGGGGGGAGGATCAGCTGCCCGGGCTGGCAGGAAGCCAGGACCATCCATCCCAGCAGTGCCATCGCCCAGGCGATGATTCGTTTCTTTTTCGGCATGAATCGATGCAGGGGACTGGGCCGTCCGCTATTTTTTCTTTTCGATGGTTTTCGACTTGATCCTCTTGATCTCTTCCAGCAGCTCCGCCTTCTTGATGAGGCCTTTTTTGTGCAAAAGGTTCACCAGGGCCTCCGAAAGAACGACCTCATAGATCATCATCTCTTTTACGTCTTCGAACTGTTCCGGGTCCAGCTGCTTGGTCATGGGAATCTCCTTCAAACTCTTCTGATTGGTCTATTCCGTCATGTCGCCTGCGGCATCTGAGAGCCAACAGCCTGCAGTCTACAGCCGACAGTAAAAATCCATTGACTGTCGGCTGTCGGCTGCCTTCTGGCTTGCCCGTACACCCTACACCTTGTTCCCTTTCCTTTCAAGCGATGAAGAGATCCTTCGAGGAGAAGTTCGGATCGCTTGTCAGGTTCACTCCCAGGCGCCGCAGGCCCGCCTCGTCTCCCGGTGTGGGGATGTGGGTCATGTGCACCTCGCAGCTCTTGAGCTCCTTGAGCTTCTCCAGGGCCAGCTGGGCCGCCGGGTTGGTCGTCGAGCTGATGGCGAGCGCGATGAGGGTCTCCTCGAGATCGAGGCTCACGCTCTTCTCGTTGAGAATGCCCGTTTTGAGGTTTTTCACGGATTCGGTGATGTACTCGGGAAGCAGCTTGATCATGCCCGGGATTCCGGAGAGGTGCTTGATGGCGTGGATGACGACGCTCGAGGCGGCGTGCATCAGCGGCGAGTTGTTCCCCGTGACGATCGTGCCGTCCTTCAACTCGATCGACGCCCCGCAGAAGATGCCCTCGTCTCCCTTGTCCTGGGCCTGCGCCTCGTGGGCCGCCTGGCGGGCGGGTTCGACGACCTTGCGGTACTCGGGAACGAGGTGAAAGTCTTTCAGCAGAAGCTCGACGCGCTGGACCGTCCCGCCGTCGGCAAAGCCCATGGCGTACTCGCAGCGGTACCGGAAGTAGCGCCGGATCAGCTCCTGCCTGGCGGCCTCGCGGGTCACCTCGTCGTCGACGATGGCAAAGCCCGCGCGGTTCACGCCCATGTCCGTGGGCGACTTGTAGAAGGACTCGCCCCCCGTGATCCGCTCCATGATGCGCCTCACCAGCGGGAAGGCGTCCACGTCGCGGTTGTAGTTGACGGAGGTCTTGCCGTAGGCCTCGAGGTGGAAGGGGTCGATGATGTTGAAATCCCGGATGTCGGCCGTGGCGGCCTCGTAGGCCACATTGACGGGGTGCTTGAGCGGGATGTTCCAGATCGGGAAGGTCTCGAACTTGGCGTAGCCCGCGTGGATGCCGCGCCGGTAGTCGTGGTAGAGCTGCGAGAGGCACGTGGCGAGCTTGCCGCTCCCCGGGCCCGGGGCCCGTCACGACGACGAGCGGCTTTTTCGATTCGATGTAGTCGTTGGCGCCGTAGCCCTCGTCGCTCACGATGAGATCCACGTCGGTGGGGTAGCCCTTCGTGTAGCGGTGCGTGAAGACCCGGATGTCGCGCCGCTCGAGCTTGTTCTTGAACTGCTTTGCCGCGGGCTGGTTCTCGAAGCGCGTGATCACGACCCCGAGGACGCTGATGCCCCGGTTGCGCAGGTCGTCGATGAGCTTGAGTGCGTCGGCATCGTAGGTGATGCCGAAGTCCGCGCGGATCTTCTTTCGCTCGATGTCGCCCGCAAAGATGCAGAGCAGCAGGTCCACCTTGTCCTTGAGGTGCTGAAGGAGCCGGAGCTTGACGTTGGGGTCGTAGCCGGGCAGCACGCGGGCCGCGTGGTAATCGAAGAGGAGCTTCCCGCCGAACTCGAGGTAGAGGCGGTTGTTGGACTTCCCGACCCGCTCCAGGATCTCCGCCGACTGCTCCTCGATGTACTTCTCGTTGTCGAACCCCACCTTTCCCGTCATCGTCCCCTCCTGGCCAGAGTCAACATCGAAAGAAAATTGTCATACCCGTGACAACGGGTATCCAGGAAAATCAGGGCTGGACTCCCGCATTCGCGGGAGTGACGGAAATACATGTCCGCTTTTCCATTTTATTCATGATAAAAGTCACTAAATTGTAACGCCTACGGGGGAGGAAGTTATAAGTTTTCAGTTTTTTTGTAAAGCCTTTTCAAAGGGCATTGCATACGCCATGAACAAGAAAAGGCAGGGCGAAACGCCCTGCCTTTTGTGCGATCCATCAATCGGATCGGATGCCTGCGCTCCGGGCTGCCGGTCCTGCCTCAATCCGAGCCCATAATCGACGATCCGCCGCCGCTGAACGATCGGCGGTCGATGACGCTCATCCGGATATTGACCTTCGAGCCCTCAGCGGCGATTTCCCAGAGGTTGACGTCCATCTCGAATTCACTTGCCGCGTAGGCAATCACTCTACCGTCCCGATGGAATTCTCTGAAAACAAGCGGTGTCCCCATCCACATTCTCTCCCGCAGGAAAGCCTGATGATTCTCCAGGACCTCCCGCAGGGTCATCTTGCCCAGATCGACAAAAGGGGTTCTCCACATATCCATGGTGACATCATCGCCGAACAGAACATAGGCGATCCGCTGCTCCGAGAAAGGGCCCTGCGTCAGGAAACGATAGGTGTTCCATTTCTGGCTTCCCGCATCGCCTGCCAGGGCCCGGGCCATGTCGACCTGCTGCCAGTTCATGAGGTTGCCCACGGTGGCGAAGCATCCCGTAAGCGCAAAAGCCGACAGGGCAACAGCCAGGACACCTGCAGCCATCCGTTTTCTATCTCTCTTGATTTTTACCATGACCCTATCTCCTTCATGCTCAAAGATGAATTGCTTCAGGCCCCGGCGGCATGGCCGGATTCACGGGGCCTTTTCCTGTTCCCGTCACGGGTTGCGACGCCGTCACTTTACCGTGAACGACGACTGCATCTCGTCGGAGGTCTTGTCGGATTTGACGGTGTAGGTCACGATGTAGAGGCCTTTTTTTGCATCGGCGGGCAGGGTCAGGGGGATGTTTGCCGTGTAGGTTCCCGCGGCCCTGGTCACGCGGACTTCCGGGTTGCCCACCAGCGCCCCGTTATGCCGGATCTCCCTCCTCTCGGTCAGCTCGAGCTTCGTGTCCGCCGCAGGGGTGAGCACGGCATAGGTCATCTTCATGTCGACAGTACCGCCTGCGCTGACGATCTGCGGGGTGACTGCGACATCTTCGATTTTGAGCATGGGCCCCTTCGAGGGGTCATAACCGTACTTGTTCGCCGTCTCGGTCCCTGTCCTTTTCTGATCGTAGTAGTAGTACCCGATGGCGCCCCCGACGAGCGCACCGATGAGGCCGCCGATGA
The DNA here is from genome assembly GCA_963828305.1 of uncultured delta proteobacterium. Taxonomy (GTDB): domain Bacteria; phylum Desulfobacterota; class Syntrophia; order Syntrophales; family UBA2192; genus UBA2192. Next base: position 186,452 of record CAWHEJ010000006.1, read on the forward strand.
CGGCGCTTGACGCGTCTCTGCCCAGGACGCCTCCCAGAACGGCGCCCGCCGCCGCGCCTACTCCCGCCCCGGTTGCCGTACCCTTGTGCTCTTCCGGGACCGTCGGCATGGACTGGCAGCTCGACACAAATACAAAGGCCACGATCACCAACAATGCAAGGAATCTGTTTTTCATTGTGCTCTCCTTCTCTGGTGGTGCTTTTTTATTCCTCGAAACGAGGCGAGTGCTGCATGATCCTGTAATCCCCAGACCATGCCTGCCTGGAAGAACTACGCCATGCTTCCATTTTACAACTCCATGCACGGGTTGCAAGAGGAACTTGATCCGGCTTGTATGGGGGCGCTCAGGGCAGCAGGACGCCGATCAGCGCCAGGATGCACCAGCGGAAAAATGCGATCAGGGGGTCCAGGGCACCGAGGTACAGCAGGCCGATGATGATGAAGAAACCGTAGGGTTCGAGGCGAAGGAGTAAATACTGAAACTTCGCGGATGCAAACCCCATGAAAATTTTCGAGCCGTCGAGAGGCGGGATCGGGATGAGGTTGAATGCCGCCAGCATGATGTTGATCTGCGCCGTGTAATAGAGGACCGTGGCAAGGATCCCCGAAGGGGAGGGCGAAAGGAGATGATTCAGAAGAAAGGCCGTGAAGGCCAGGAGCATGTTCGCGACAATCCCTGCCGACGAAACGAAGACAAGCCCCTTGCGCAGGTCGCGCAGGTTATCGAAGTTCACCGGCACCGGCTTCGCCCAGCCGAACCCGAACAGGAAAAGCATGAGCGTGCCGACGGGATCGAGATGCCTCAGCGGATTGAGGCTGAGCCTTCCCTGCAATCTGGCCGTCTCGTCGCCCATCCGCCAGGCCACCCAGCCGTGGGCCAGCTCGTGGATGATGATGGAATACAGAAGCGGCACGGCGACAAGAACAAATGTCAACGGATCGCTGAGCAGAAGATTGAGCAGGCCCATGGGCGGATTCATCTCCTTCCGGGTTTGTTTCTTTCCTTCTTGGCTTGTTGCATTTCACGCAGGCACTGTCAAGGCGGAGTTCGGGAACGCCACGAAAACGGGGTCGCAGGCCCTGTCCTGGACCTGCAACCCCGTTGGTTTTCCGGTGGGTCATGGGCGGGATGGCGCGCGTCGCCTATTGTGCGCTGCGCATCGATGCGGGCCTGGGGATGGGGAGCGTCACTTCGGGAATGGCGATCCTGAAAGGTCCGGGGGCTTTATTTTCCAGGGCCAGGGCGGCGGCATTCTTTTCGCGCAGCGTGCGCGGCTCATAGCTCCAGCCGTCTTTCAGCCGCTTTTCCTCCCCCTGGAGCTTTGCCAGGGCGTAGCGGCCGAACAGGGGCGCCAGCATCCTCGTCTTCCATCCGAACGTCCCGTATAAATCCTGCAGGAGATCGTCCATTTTCCCGCAGAGCCGTTTATTTCCCCTGAACCATTTCCTCATGGCCCACACGGCCCCGGCGTAGGTCGAGCGAAGGGGCGCCGCGTCCCAGGCGGCGCGATTGCGTATCCGGACATCGGGGTGGGCCCCGTGTGCCTGCCAGCCCTTCAGCATCGTCCGGATCAGGCGGTAGAGGCTGGGGCCGTTGACCTCGAAATCCCGGCGGAAGGCCCCGATGAGAAATTCCTCCTCGCGGCCGTTCTGGATGTGGGGGTGGCGGTAGTTGAAGCGGTACTGGCCGTGGGCATCGGCAGCGGGGAACTCCGATTCCGGAATGAGCGTCCCGTCCCGGCGGTGCTGCTCATGGAGCGGCGTGCCCGGGTTCGGGGTGTAGAGCATGAACTGGTGGAAATCGGTGTCGTGGCTCACGGCGTAGTCGATGACGCCGTAGAGGTTCAGGGGCGTGTGGTTTTCCAGTCCGATGATGGACGAGCCCAGGACGCGGATCCCGTTTTCCTGCAGGGTCCTGACGAGCTTTCTCGTGTCCACGTCCTCGAGCTTGCGGTAGGCGCTGCTCTCGCCCTCGAGCCCCATCCAGACCCAGATGATCCCCAGCCCGACGAGCTGCTCGATCGAGTAGGACTGCAAAACGCGGGCGGAGCTGAAGACGTTCAGCGCCCAGCTCTTCCCGTTTTTCTCCATCAGCTCCAGGAGGCGCAGCGTGCGCTTGCGGTGCAGAAGGAAATTTTCGTCGAGAACGAAGAAGGACCGCACGGCGAGTTTCTCCTCGATCTGGCACATGACGGAGTAAAGCTCATCGCCCGTCTCGTAGAAATTGAGGAACTTTCCCTTGCCGCCGAAGAGGGCCGACGTGGAGCAGAAGTTACAGCCCATGGGGCACCCCACCGAGGGGATCAGGATGGCCGCCGTGCGCGCCGGCTTCTGCGGCAGGTCGACGCCCAGCATCCGGGCGCCGAATCCCGAGTAGACCATGGGGTGCCGGACGGGCGCCTTCTCGTCCTCCCCGAGGAACCTCCGGAACCACGAAATCCCGTCGCCCTTCACGATGTGGTCGGCATCGATGATGCCGTCGAGATCCTCGCGGCCGGCGATGTGCCCGCCCACGACGATGGTAGCGCCCGGCCGGTGCTCGCGGATCACCTCGCACATCTTTTTCACCTTGCCCGTGTTGGGCACGATGGAGCTGATCCCCACGATGTCGTAGTCGTTCTCCCGCAGTTCGCGGATGAAATCGTCGAGGCGGGGGTAATCGAGGACGGTGCAGGGCGCGTCGATATTGGCCTGCAGCATCCGCAACGCGAAGGAGGGGTGAAACATCCGAAGGGAGAACCCGCCCTGGATGCGCGTCACCTGGTTCTGGTAGAGCTCCATGGGGTTGATCCTGCGGCTTCCGTATTCGTCGTCCTGCGCATAGGGCCCGAAGACGCTGGTGAGCAGGATCCGCGCGCGGCGGCCCAGGGGATGGGTACTCTGTGATGTCGGCATGAGGTTCCTTCCAAGGGTCGAATTTCCGCACATCATGAACCCCAGTGCCCGGGAAGGAAAGCGCTCATTGGCCTTTTACAATAGTTTTACAAAGCCGGGTCCGCCGGGAAAATATTTGCGCATTGACACGGGCCGGGCCCCATTATATTTATCGGGCAGGGGCATGCGCAGGCCCTGCAGGGAGAGCATCCGTGAACCGGTTCAAGTGGTTTTATCATCCCGTATTCATCTTCGTCTTTTCCATCGTCGCCCTGGCGGCCTCGCTGGCCCTCTATATCTACTGGTACATCGAGGTCAGCGCGGGGCTGAAGGCGGTCATCGAGAAGTACAATCTCGACCCCTCCCAGTTTCTCGAGGTCCAGACCTGGGTCGTCATCCTGGTGCTCTCCATCCTGGTGGCGATCATCCTGGCCGGGGTCTTCCTCATCTTCATCTACAACCAGAAGACCTGGCAGCTCTACCGGATGCAGAGAAACTTCATCAACAGCTTCACCCACGAGCTGAAGACTCCCGTGACGTCCCTCAAGCTCTACCTGGAGACCTTCGCAAAGCACGAACTGCCCCGGGAGGACCGGCTCAAATATGTCGGTTTCATGATCCACGACGTGGAGAGGCTCCTGGACAACATCAACCGCATCATGGATCTCGCTCGGATCGAGAGCGGCAGTTACCGCAAGGATTTCGTCGAAACGGACCTGGTGGCCGCCGTCGAGCAGTTCCGCCGCAACAATGCGGATCTCTTTCGCAATGCGGAGATCCGGATTCACAACCCGTCGGAAAGAAAGCTCCGGGCTTCCGTCATCCCCTCGCTCTTCGACATGTTCCTGATGAACATCATGACCAATGCCGTGAAGTACAACAAGTCGGGCGCCCCCGCCGTGGACATCCGCTTCGTTGCCCGGGGGAAGGAGCTGCAGCTGCGGTTCGAGGACAACGGGATCGGCATCGAAAAGCCGGAAATCCGGAACATCTTCAAGAAGTTTTACCAGGTCGGCTCGACGGACGACATGACGGCAAAGGGAAGCGGCCTGGGCCTGTATCTGGCACAGCAGATCGCGAAAATTCACCGGGGAAAGCTGGCTGCCGAGAGCAAAGGCACAGGGAAAGGGTCCATGTTCACCCTGACACTGCCGCTGCTCGGTCAGGCAGATAAACCCGTCGAAGGAACAGACGGGCAAAGGGGTCAGGCATGAAGGACGCGGTTCGGAAACGGATTCTCATCATCGAGGATGACGCGCACATCGCGGAGGGCCTGAGGCTCAACCTCTCTCTTAAGGGCCATGACGTGGCGATCGCCCTCGACGGCCCCTCGGGCCTCAGGGAGTGGAAGGAGTGGAGGCCGGACCTGATCGTCCTGGACATCATGCTGCCCGGGATCGACGGCCTGTCGATCCTGCGCAACATCCGGCTCGAGGATGAGCGGCTGCCCATCCTGATCCTCTCGGCAAAGAGCGAGCCCGAGTACCGGGTCAAGGGGCTTGCCTACGGTGTGGACGACTACCTGTCGAAGCCCTTCAACCTCGACGAGTTATTGCTGCGGGTCGAGCGTTTACTGACGAGATCCGCCTGGGGCGGCGAGAGCGATCCTACCCGGGGGAGCATTTCCACGGTGGGGCCGGCGTACACCTTCGGCGGCAACACGATCGATTTCGAGAAATTCACGGCCCGATGCCGGGCGGGCGAGGTCAGCCTCACGGAGCAGGAAATCAGGCTCCTGAAGCTCTTCATTTTGAACCGCGGGAAGCTGCTCTCGCGCAGGGAGCTCCTGGAGATCGGGTGGGGGTACACGGGGGACACGCCGTCACGGACCGTGGACAACTTCATCGTGCGGTTCCGCAAATACTTCGAGGACGACCCCCACCAGCCGAAATTCTTCCGGAGCGTCCGATCCGTGGGGTATGTCTTCGATCACGATGCCTGAACGGCCGGAGCGTCTGTCGCGACGGTTTTTCCCAGGCCCGATACTTCTCTCCTCTTTTCCCTTAGAGCGAAATCAGTCTTTTCGACGTGCGAAATCCATCGATGGCGGATGGATTTCGCAAGAGCATTCGGTGCATACTGTATCCGACAGCGAGTGTCATTACCCCTCCCCTTTAACCGTCTTGCCCCATCAAGTCCCGCCTACGCTTGGTGGGGCAAGACTTTTCCGACGCACGAACTCTCGCCTGCCACTCCGACATCCGCTTTGAAATCGCCGATACGGGCGACAAGGAATTTCTCAAGTTTCTCGAGGCAAGGGAAGCGTTCATGAGGGGCCCCCCAATTCCAGTGGCTTCTATCTCCTTGACTACTCCCGAGATTAGGAGCATCTTAATTCAAAAGCCATTCTCATCAGCAGCATCGCAGGCCCTTCCACCCATCCGTTAATCTTCTAAGAAAAAACAACCAAAGGAAGAATGTCATGGGTTTCATCGACGATCTCAAAATGATGGTCGTGGGACAGCTTTTCGGAAACAACTATTCATTGAAAGGAGGACAGAGTTATGAGAGGAAAATTGATTTTGATAGGGTTTGTTCTGCTCTTCATCATGGTTGGGTGTGCTCCGAAGACTCACTTCGGTGTCCGCGACAAGGCGATATGGGCCCCTGCTGAATTCGACCAGACAGAGGCAGCCATTGCAAGTGCCGAGAGATCTGAGGGGGCAAAGTATTGCCCGGAAAAGATCGCCAGGGCCAAAGAACTGGGTAAACAAGCGGCGGAGATTTATTGGCTTTGCCGCACTGCCGAGGCTATGGCCCTTCTCGCCCAGTCCAGGGGCCTGGCAAAAGAAGCCGAATCCTGCCGGCCTGCTGCAATGGTACCCCCCCCGCCTCCCCAGGCGCTGGCTCCGGCAGCACCGGCACCGGCGGCGAGGCAGCCCATCAGCTTTTATGCGCTGCTCTTTGACTTCGACAAATCGATCCTGAAGCCAGAGGCCAAGGCCGAGTTGGATCGAGCCGCGAAGATAATGCAGGATAACCCTGATGTGGTGCTCGAGCTCCAAGGCAACACCGACAATATTGGGACCGCCGCATATAACCAGGCGCTGGGAAAGAGAAGGGCCGATGCGGTGTTCAACTATATGAAGGCCAAGGGCATCAATCCCGACCGTCTCAAGGAGGTGAGCTTCGGCAAGAACAATCCCGTCGCCACGAACACGACAGATGCGGGCCGGGCCAAGAACCGCCGTGTGGACTTGGTTATCGTCAAATAGGTCCTCTATGACCTGAGGGCATCTCCCATGTGATGAGGCTCCCCCCGATGGTTTCATTTCGGGGGGGCGCCTCATTTCCACAACTGGCTACCCCTTATTGTTTTCCTGGCGAGTCAGGGCGGAATCGAATCGCGACGCTCAGGGCGAACCCGCTGCTATTCCCTGGCGTCAGGGCGAATCACGAGTTTGTCGATTCCGTGCTCGGCGAATTCCGCCTCGTAAGGATCGGCAAACTCATAAAATTTACGAAAACGCTCATCGCGGGACATCTTCCGGATCTCGCTCTCCCCCAGGGCATTGAAAAAGTCTCGTTCCGCCAATCGGTCGATCAACTCGACCCAGAAGCTTTCATCCACGAACTCGTCGAGATGCTTCAGCGTTTTCTCTTCGAATTCCCTGTCGTGGTAGTACTTGCCGTGCTTATCGTCGAACTCGACATTCTTGAGGTCGAAGAATTTCCCCAGGGAGAGGATGTACTGCTCCAGCCTTTCGAACTCGTCGTCGAGTTCTTCCGTCTTGTGTGAGTGGGCAACCCAACTGGCAAGAAAGAGGGCCTTCACGAGCGTCTTGTACTGGCTCTTGCTGAACTCGATCTTCATGTCTTGCTCCTGTATACGTCCTTTCGGTGTCCCACGGTCAGCACCATCAATCGCTCGTCCTTGCGATCGAGGGTGTAAATGATCCGGTAATCTCCGCACCGGTAGCGATGCATGCCCCTGAAGATGCCTTTCATCGGTTTCCCCAGGGCAAGGGGATCCTTCGAGAGGTACTCATCGACCTTCTCCACGATCTCCCGAACCCTCGTCTTGTCGAGCCTCCTGAGATCCTGCAGGGCGTCTTCGTGCCAGGTCACCTTATAGCTCAAGGAGCTTCTTTACCTCCTTGCTCGTGTAATATTTAGCATTTTTCTCGGAGATCCTCTCCAGGGCAAGATAGGCTTCCTCGTATTCATCGAGGTATTTTTCCAGCATATCCTTGATGTAGAAGCTCTTGGGCCGTTTCGTCTTTTCCGCGAGATCCTCGAGGCGCCTCTCGATCTCGTCCGAAATCCTGACATTCAGTGTCTTTGCCATCTCAAATCCTCCTCGCTTTCGATCGTCAGGAGTTAGATTTCCAACGCTTGCAACTGCTGTCATTCTCGCGCATGCGGGAATCCATTATTCTCGCTGGGTTATGCGATGCTTGATGTGTATGACATGTAATTCACAATATGTCAAGTGTTACATGCCATGGGAAATTGGAGCGCCGGCGAGTCCCCGTTGCACGGATACCAAACGCAAGCACTTTTTCGTTTAGGAGCACCAAATGAAAAACTGGTTTCGTTTGGTATCTTCACTGCGGGCGAATAAAAAAGGCCGGCTCCCGTGGAACCGGCCTTCGTTGTTTCCTGGTGGGTCAGGGCGGAGCCTGAGGTTCGAGCAGGGCAGGCCAGGACCGGAGGCCTTCATACAGCAGCATGAGAACTCATCACAAACAAGCCGATGATCCCTTGATTTAGACACATGTTGCGGAGTGACATTCCGATAAAACATGATGCAAGGAGCATTTGATTCTTTTAGTATGGTATCCAATCGATTCTCGGATCGCTCAAAGTGCAATGTGATGGAATGGTCATCTGATGAGGTTTGGGTGTCATGGTTTTGGTGATGGGTCTAATCATCATGGTCGTGATCGTGCTTGTCCTTTACTTCCGCAGTCGCAGTTTTCCGATGCAGGGTGGGCACTACGATGAGTTGGAGGATTTGAGGCGGCAAAATCGTGAACTCAAAGAAGAAATCGAAAACCTGAAAAAGCGTTATCAATAAGACAAACCAGAAATTATGCACAGGTACTTTTCATCACGACAATTTCATATGAACGAAAAGGGTAGCAAAAATGAAAAGGGGTTAGCCATTGCCGGGTTGTTGCCCAAAGGCAATTTGCTATAACTTTGCGAAAATTGCCAAATTGGCCCGACCGAATCTACTGAATTTAAACATGTTTTTTTTGGCCAGAATTCACAAGCCCTCATTTTTTGCTTTGGGCAACAGCCCGTTGAATTATCAGATTTCCTTCTCCACCAGGGTCAAAGTAACAAGCGGGTTTGACAAGACCTGACCCCAATCTCCCTCGGAGGAATTTGACCACCTTTTCTACTTACTGTCAACTCAAGGCCGTATTCTGACAGCTTATTTGCCATAACCTCTTATCGCGTTATGTTCGGTCCGGATCACTTCGGCGGTTCTCTGACAGGTCATATAAAGGTGCCTCACGAGTTCGATGTATCGGGTCCTGCTCCTGAGATTCGTAGCCTTCCGGAGCGACGGGCACACCCAAACGATGCAAAGGACCGGCCGATTGGAAACATCGAGACGGCAACCGGAGACCGTGAGGAACTCGCACGGACTCTTTTCCTTGTCTTTCCTGTTTTCTTTGATGTAGTCGTAACTCCTGCCAGAAATCACCAGAAACCGGCACAGCATGGAGTACAAGCGCTTCGGGGTTATCCGAACCTCTTTCTCGCTGGCATACGAAGGCAGTGGGACATCGCCGTCGTGCCTCTGCATCCAATAATCGATAGCACGGTAAAAACTCCCGTGGCCATAACAGCACACGCCGCCACAATCCCGGCAAACGTCCTTAAACGGTGCGAACGTTTGTGATATGGATTTTTGAAGACCTTGGCGTTTACGGTTTAAATCGTCCAGACGCCTCTGTGAGTCTGGGGACATCTCGTGCTCATGAGGGATCAACCATGAGGTTCTGCTGAACAATTTCTTGAACTTGATATAGTTCCATTCCAGCCGTACATCATAAATCATGTCATGTGTGTTCTTCATGGGGGATAAATTCCTCAACAAGGGGCTTTTGGCGGATGTAACTGATCATTCCACAGACATTCTGTTTGAATCGGCGACAGAAACACCCATCGTTTTTTGTCGATTTGGGAAAGGGAGAACGTCACTATTTCGTGCTGCCCACACTGGCCCTTGGAGAAGCTGTGATAAGTCAGCTTAATCGACAGACAAATCCGGATTTTTTTAAGCATAATTTGTGCCAATTATGTAACCCCATATAATCGTCACTAATTGCATAGGGTGTGTTTCGCGGAGCTGTATTATATTGTCAGGACAGTTGATAGTAGATGAGATCTTGGCGAGAAATCATGAGATAAGCATCATAGCAAGGTGAGGGGCAGGTCTTCTATTATCGGTTTTGAGGAAGAGTAGGGCTTAAAAGGGGGGGGGAATCGGGGCAACCGGTCACAATTTGGCCGCAAATACAGAAAAGGGGTTAACCAAAAATGGCTAACCCCTTTGTTTTCCTGGTGGGTCAGGGCGGAGTTCCTTCGGCAGGCTAATTTGTCCTGAGCTTGTCGGCTGTGCTCAATGTTCGAAATTAACCTATTTGAATCTTTCGTAATTCAGATGGAACTTATCATTCTCGTACTTTAAAACGCCGATGCTTTTATCCGCCAGTTTCTGCAGGTCGCGCCGTGCTGTCCTTTCGCTCACAGTTCTGTATAGAGCGTTGAAGGGCGTCACCGTGAGTAAGTCCTGAAGGGTGACTGGGCGCCATTTACTCAGCAGCATATTGATGAGGTCACATTGTCTTTGAGAGACACGTTTTTTCTCTCTCAGATACGCCACGTAGTCGCGCATAATAAGAATCTGCAAATTGTCCGTGATCCCGCCCCTGATTTCGTTTAACGAATCAATGACGCCCTCCAGGACAAACGCCAGAAAAGGAGTAACATCGCTTTCCTTGTTCTTTCGCGCGAGCGAAAAGGCCCAGTAATAGGCATCCATCTTTCGGTAGTAATAGTTCGACAGCATGGTCGGAACATACTTTATGTTCGATAACCTCAGCATGAATGCTTCCACAATCCTCGCGACTCTTCCGTTTCCATCTCCAAAAGGATGAATCAGGCCCAGGTGATAATGAGCCAGCGCGCCCCTGAGGAGCGGGTCCAGGGCCTTCACCGGCTCGCTGTTTATCCATTCGACGAATTTCGCCATCAGGGCTTCGATATCCGGCAAGCACTTTGGGGGGGTATATACACCCCCGTGATCCTTATCCCCGACTTTGACTTCATGCGGGCGATAATTCCCGGGTACATTTGACGCATAGGAGATATTGGAGGTAATGATTTTATGTGTTTCTATTATGAATTCTTTGGTCAATTCGACAGGCGACGGTGCAGGGGCCTGTTCACGGATGTATCTATAAACGGCCTTGAGGTTTCTGATTTCCTGTTCTGCCCTGTCCGCTTTCTTGTCATTTGGTTCTTCATGGATAATCTTGTCTACTTCTTCTTCCTTCAGCGGATTACCCTCCAGGGCGGCTGTTCCAAAAATCGATCGACGAATAATTTCTTCCTCGAAGCGCGTGGACCACTGGGGCAAAACCGGAATGGCAATGACCGTTTCATATAGAAGTCTTGCGCAAGAGAGCAGCGGGTCAACTTCCGAGCGAGTGTATTTCGCGCTGAACGCAAAGTTGCCGGATCTGAATGTCGGAACCTTGATGATCTCGGAGTTGACCATAATTCTGTCACTCATTATACTTTATTCTACGAAGGGTTAGAGCGATATGCCTGTTAATCTTGCCAATCCTGACTGTTCAAAAATATACGCTGAAAGGAACAAAATGTCAATGAATTTGTCAATTAGAATGTCAGTATAATATATTTATTTATCTTATAGTTATATAAAATTAACTATAATTTTTGTCAATTAATATGTCAGCATTTTTTTTGCTTTATTCCAAATTACCCCAAAAGGGGCAGCTGGTGATAAAACCCTGGTTGACAATAACATCTGAAAACAGAAAAGGGGTTAACCATCACTGGCTAACCCCTTTTATTTTCCTGGTGGGTCAGGGCGGAGTTGAACCGCCGACACTCGGATTTTCAGTCCGATGCTCTACCGACTGAGCTACCGACCCATGTGTGCTTTGAAGAATGACTTAAGTAAATAAATTGCCTTGATTTGTCAAGGCATTTTTTGGCGGGATATCGATCTCGACGACCTGGTAGAGGTCGATCACAACGGTGCCGGCGATCTTGTCGTGCCAGCCCTGTTTGCGCCGGTCCGCGCCCGCCCACAGGAAGCCCATGCACATGGGCACAAAGGAGACGATGTAGCCGACCCATCGCAGGAAGGCCGTCCCGAGGGTGATGGGCTCGCCCGTGTCCCCGACGACGCGCAGGCCCATCAGGCGCTTGCCCGGAGTCTGCCCCGTCGTGCCGTGGAAGTACGTGAAATAGGCCATGTCCAGGAAGAGGGTGATGGCCTGGTAGATTGCCATGACCTGCATGCCGAGGGCAAAGAGGCTCTCGGGATCCTCGGCCAGGTCGGAGGGCGATATCCCGAGACCGAAGGCAACCGAGCCCAGCATGAACATCATGAACCCGATCATGGCCAGGATGAGCTTGTCGGTCGAGAAGGCGACGAAGCGCCGCCAGAAGCCGCCGTAGTGACTATCCATCTTGAATGTTCCTTTTCAGGGTGCCGATCAGGCCGCATTCATACTGTAATATGGCCAGAATGGCAAGGGCCGCCGTTTCCACCCGCAGGACGAGCCGGCCGAGGCTTGCCGTGAGAAAGCCGGCCTGCCGGGCCGTTTCCGCCTCCTCGCCGGAAAGCCCGCCCTCGGGCCCCACGACGAGGAAGAATTCCTTGGCCGACCGGGCCTCGTCACTTTGCAAGACCTCACGGATGGAGTGCCCCGTCTCGGCTTCCCAGAAGAGGATCTTGACGGCCCCGGGGCCCGCAGCGCCGAGGGCCTCAGCGAAAGAGCGGGTTTCGGTGATCTCGGGGACGTCCGCCCGCCCGCACTGCTCGGCCGCCTCGGAGGCGATCCTGCGCCAGCGCTCGAGCCTTCTGGCGGCTCTCTCCTCGGTCCGTCTCGGGATCGTCCGGGAGGAGCGGAAGGGGATCACGCGGGCCGCGCCCAGCTCCGTGGCCTTCTGGACGATGAACTCCATCTTGTCGCCCTTCGGGAGGGCCTGGGCCAGTGTGATGCTCACGGGGATCTCGAGGGGAATGTGCTGCCTGGCGACGATCCGGACGGCGCCGACGCGGCCCTCGAGTCGCTCGATCACGCCCCGGTACTCCCAGCCCGTCCCGTCGAAGAACAGGACTTCGTCTCCGGGCCACAGCCTCAGGACGTTTCGCAGGTAGCGAGTCGTGTCATCGGCCAGCTCGATGGCGCTCTTTTCCTCGGGGATGGGGGGACAGTAGATCCGGGGGATCATCCCTCAGGCCTTTGCGGGCTTCTTGTAGACGTAGCAGGCCCACTCCTTGTCGGCGATGACCCTGTGGCTGATCAGGTCGTCGCGGGTGAAGGCCTTTTCCACGTCCTGCCGGTTCTTCTCGATGATCCCGGAGATGACGAGGTAGCCGCCCTTCTCCATCATCTTGACGAGGTGCGACTTGATCTTGATGAGCGTCTCCGCCGTGAGGTTGGCCACGATCAGCTCAAAGGTCCCCTTGATTTTGATGACGTCGCTGTTGACGATGACGACGCGGTCGCCCACGTGGTTGACGGCCACGTTCTTGTGGGCGATCTCCACGGCCTGGTCGTCGATGTCGACGCACATGACGCTCGAGGCGCCGAGCTTGGCTGCCGAGATGCCCAGGATCCCCGTTCCCGTCCCCACGTCCAGGACGCGCCACTTCTGGAAGGTCCGGTCCTTGAGGAGGATCTCCTCCATCGCCTCGAGGCACATGCTCGTCGAGGGGTGCTGCCCCGTGCCGAAGGCCATTCCGGGGTCGATCTCGATGACCGTTTCGCGCCCGGCGGCGGAATAGCGCTCCCAGGAGGGTTTCACGATGATGTTCTTGCTGATCCGCAGGGGCTTGAAGAAGCGCTTCCAGACCTCGCTCCACTGGGGGTCGATGATGATCTCGGTCGTGAAGGTCGGCTTTTTCAGGTCGGGGAAGAGTTCGGCCAGGTTGTTGATGTAAGACTGGAGATCGGAGATGCGCTTCTCGTCTTCGGTTCTGGACGGGAAATAGGCGTTCAGGACTCGCTCATCCTGGGGCTCCGGCTCCGGTACGTCAGAGACACCCGTTTGCAGAAATTCCTCGAAGACGCCCTGTGCCCCCGTCTCCGTGAGGTAGTTGGAGAGGGCCTCGGCCAGCTCGGGCGGCGTGTAGAGCTTGAAGTGGACCCATTTCTCTTTTCCTGTAGAGGGTTTGTCCATGCTGCCGGGCATGATGCCTCCTTCCGGTGCTTTCCTGCGGGGATCGGGGAATGGAAACTATATAGCCTTTTTTTCTAGAGATTTCAAGTAACTTGAATTTTGGAACCCGTCGTGATAGCCTCGTCAATCTACCACAACTTCCGGGAAAGCAGCGGATTTCATGAGATATTACCCGATCGGCCTCGACATCTCCGGCAGGCGTTGCCTCGTCATCGGCGGCGGCGAGGTCGGGGAAAGAAAGGCGCAGAGGCTTCTCGAGTGCGGGGCCCGCGTGAGCGTCGCGGGGAGGGAACTGACTCCGGCCCTTGCCGGGCTTGCGCAGGAGGGCCGGATCGACCACATCCCGGGCGATTACGACAAGGGGCTTCTCGAAGGCGCCTTCCTCGTCATCGGGGCAACCGACGACCGCGTTGTCAACGAGAGGATCTTCCGCGATGCCCGTAAAAGGGGGGTGCTTGCCAACATCGTCGATGACCCGGAGCGCTGCGACTTCATCCTCCCGGCCCTGTGCCGGCAGGGGGACCTGGTCATCACCGTCGCCACGGGGGGCAAAAGCCCGGCCCTGGCCAAGAAGCTGCGAAAGGAGCTCGAGGAACGCTACGGGCCCGAGTACGAGACGCTGTTGAAGATCATGGGCGAGTTGCGCGGAAAGATCATCGACCGGGGGGAAGGCTCCGACGAGAACCGGAAGCTCTTCGAGGCCCTCGTGGATTCCGACATCCTGGAGCAGATCCGCAAAGGAAAGTGGAAGAAGGTCGAGAAGATCGTGAAGGACATGACGGGCGTCGCAATCGACCTTCGGTCGATTGAGGATTCGGGCTTCGGGATTCAGGCTTCAGGAAGAAAAGGAAATAACGTCAGCCGGAAGCGGCCCGGCGGGAAAAAACAGGCCACAGGCAAAGATACAAAGAGTACAAAAAAAGTTAGACCGGCAAGACCATAACCCGATTTGTCATCCCCGCGCATGCGGGGATCCATACTCCAAATGGATTCCTGGTCAAGCCAGGAATGACATGATTGTCATGCCAGTGATCAAGGGTCCGGGGTCAAGGGGCGGATGATGGATTGGAGCAGCATGGATACATTGTTCTTCAAGGCGGCGCTGGTGGCCTACCTGGCGGCGACCGTGGGTTACCTCGTGTCGCTCGTGGTCAGGCGCGTCGTCCTTGCAAAGGCCGCCACGTGGATCCTCGGCCTTGCCGTGGCGCTCCACACGGTCCATTTCCTCTTTGTCTTCAACGAGAGAGGCGTCAACGTCGCCGTGAACCTCTTCGAGGCCATGTCCTTCTTTGCCTGGATCGTCGCGGGCGCCTATCTCGCCTTCCAGATCCGGACCAAGACGAGGGTCCTGGGGGCCATCGTGGCGCCCTTTGCCGTGCTCCTCATGATGCTCGCCTCGCTGAGCCTCGAGGGGACCCTGGCCATCCCCGATGCGCTGCAGGGCAGGCTCGTGCCCATCCACGTGACGCTCTCCATCATCGGTGAGGGGCTGTTCGCGCTCGCCTCGCTTGCCGGCATCATGTACTGCATCCAGGACCGCCAGATCCGGCAGCGTCGGATGGGGGCCCTGGCCCGATACCTCCCGTCGCTGGGGGATCTCGACAACATCAATCACGTGGGCCTGCTGTGGGGGTTCCCGATCCTCACCCTGGGGCTCATCGTGGGTTCTCTCTGGGCCAGGACGGCCTGGGACGGGAGCAACTGGGCGACGGACCCGAAGACGATCTGGTCCTTTGCCGCCTGGTGCTTCTACGCGTTTCTGCTGCATCAGCGGCTCGCCATCGGCTGGAAAGGGAAGAAGATCGCCGTGCTGTCCATCGTCGCACTGATGGTGCTGATTTCGGCCTTCATCGGCGTGAATTTCGTGAGCTCGGTGCATAAGTTTACGTAAGGAAGAGGATTCACCCTCAGCTTGAGGAATAAGGTATCCTCAGCAGGGAGGGAGCCTGAGGGGAAGTTAACTGTCAGCATGAACGTCATCCTTGTCGGCATGAACCATAAGACGGCGCCACTGGAGATCCGGGAGCGGCTCTCGTTTTCCTGCGGCGACGGGGTGCGCCCCCTCGAGGAGATCCTGAGTGCGCCGGCCGTCAAGGAAGCCCTCTACCTGTCGACGTGCAACCGGGTGGAGGTCCTGGCCCGTGCCGAGGACATGGAGGAGGCCATCGCCCGGGTGAAGGCCTTCATCCTGCGCCACGGCAACCTCGATGCCGCCGAGCTGGAGAAGTGCCTTTACGTCTACTGCGGCAGCGACGCCGTGCGCCACCTCTTCCGGGTGACCTCGAGCCTCGATTCCATGGTCATGGGCGAGCCCCAGATCCTCGGGCAGATGAAGGAGGCCTACCGCGACTGCGTGGAGCAGAAGGCCTCGGGGATCATCCTCAACAAGCTTCTGCATCACGCCTTCCGCGCGGCCAAGCGGGTGCGCACCGAGACGGCCATCGCCAACAACGCCGTGTCGGTGAGCTTTGCCGCCGTGGAGATGGCCAAGAAGGTCCTGGGGAGCCTCGACGGCCGGACCGTCCTCCTGGTGGGCGCAGGCGAGATGTCGGAACTTGCCGCCCGTCACCTGATCAACAACGGTGCGGGGAAGATCATCGTGGCCAACCGAACCTACGCACGGGCCGTGCAGGTTGCCGAGGAGTTCCAGGGAATCCCCGTGGGACTGGATCTCCTGGAGGAGAAGCTCCGGGAGGCCGACATCGTCATCAGCTCCACGGGTGCTGCGGGCTACATGATCACGCCGGCCATGATCCAGGCGGCCCTCAGGCGGCGGAAGAACCGCCTTCTCTTTCTCATCGACATCGCCGTGCCGCGCGACGTGGACCCCGAGGTGGGCCGGATCGACAATGTCTACCTCTTCAACATCGACGATCTCCAGGGGGTCGTCGACGAGAACCTGCGCAACCGACTCCGGGAGGCCGAGAAGGCCGAGGGCATCATCGGCGATGAGGTCCTGAAATTCGCCGAGTGGTACAACACCCTCGAGGTGGTCCCCACCATCGTGTCGCTCCGGGAAAAGGTGGAGTCCATCCTGAGGGCCGAGATGGAGAAGTCGGGCTCGTGGCTGAAGAGCCTCGGCGAGGAGGACCGGAAGAACATCGAGATCCTCACGACACAGATCATCAACAAGATCCTCCACGACCCCGTGACGGGTCTCAAGGAGGAGAGCCAGTCGAACGGGGCCATGCCCTACGTGGCGGCCATCCGCAAACTCTTCCGGCTCGGGACGGAGGAGCCGTGATGCCGTGGTGACCGAAGGCTTTATTCTGAAGCGGGTTTGAGAACGAGATTGCGAAGATCGGAAGATAGGAAGTGAGGAAGAGCGGATGAAGACAGGAATCTTTATCGACTCCGCTCTTCTGCTCTTCCGCGCCTCCTAACTTCATGGGGTCAGGGGCAACGACATTGAGCTTTCTGATCGGTGTTGATGAATGCTCAAGTAAAGGAGAAGGGCCATAGGCAGGATACTGAAAGTCGGGACGCGGGGAAGCCAGCTGGCGCTCAAGCAGACGGGGCTCGTCATGGAGGAGCTGCGAAAGCGCGTAAGCGGTCTCACCCTGGACGTCCACATCATCAAGACGACGGGCGACAGGATGCAGGACGTCTCTCTGGCCCAGATCGGCGGCAAGGGCGCCTTCGTGAAGGAACTCGAGGAGGCGCTCCTGGAGCGTCGCATCGACCTGGCCATCCACAGCATGAAGGACGTGCCGGCCCTGCTCCCGGAAGGCCTCGTGATCGCCGCCATGCTCGAGCGGGAAGACCCGCGGGATGTCCTCATCTCGAAGGGCAACTTCAAGCTGGAACGGATTCCCGCGAGGGCCCGGATCGGCACGGGGTCGCTGCGGCGGGGCTCGCAGCTGAAAAACATCTACATGGACGTGGAGATCGTGCCCATCCGGGGAAACCTGGACACGAGGATCAAAAAGATCGAGCGGGAAAACCTCGACGGGATCATCGTGGCGGCGGCGGGCCTCAAGCGCATGGGGTGGCAGGACCGGGTCTCCCAGTACATCCCCGCGGAGATCATGACGCCGGCCGTCGGGCAGGGCGCCCTGGGGGTCGAGGTGCGTAGAGACGATGACGTGAAGCAGATTGTTGCCGTCCTCAACCACGAGAAGACCTTCACCGAGGTGAGCGCCGAGCGGGCCTTTCTGGCCGTCTTCGGCGCCGGCTGCCAGGTTCCCGTGGCGGCCTACGGGAAAATCGAGAAGGACTCGATCACCGTGACGGGCCTCGTGGCAAGCCTCGACGGCCGCATGCTCATCAAGGACCGCGTGAGGGGGCCCGTTGCCGAGGCCGAGAAGATGGGCCGCATCCTGGGCGAGAGAATCCTGGCCGCCGGCGGCAGGCAGATTATCGACGAGGTCTACAGGCGGCTTTCGTAGCACTGAGCCGACAGCCGACAGCCTACAGCCAACAGCTAAAAGATGGAAACTGTCGGCTGCCGGCTGTAGGCTGTCGACTGGTTCGAAGTCCGGCAGAATGGTTGACGAATAAGAATTGGAGACGGGCTTGGAGAAGAAGGGGAAAGTATTCATCGTCGGTGCAGGCCCCGGGGACCCGGGGCTCATCACGCTGCGCGGGATCCAGTGCATCGAGCGAGGCCGATGTCGTCGTTTACGACTACCTGGCCAACGAGGAATTCCTCGGCCGGGCCAGGAAGGACGCCCGCCTCATCTACGTGGGCAAGAAGGGCGGCGACCACACGCTCCCCCAGGGTGAGATCAACCAGGTCCTTGTCGATGAGGCCCTCAGGGGCCACACGGTGGCCCGCCTCAAGGGGGGCGACCCCTTCATCTTCGGTCGCGGGGGCGAGGAGGCCGAAGCCCTCCGGGAGGCCGGGATTGCCTTCGAGGTGATCCCGGGGGTCACCTCGGCCATCGCGGTGCCCGCCTTTGCGGGGATCCCGCTGACCCACCGCGGCTACACCTCGACGGTGGCCTTCGTCACGGGGCACGAGGACCCCACGAAGGGAAAAAGCGACATCGACTGGGCGAAGCTCTCGGGGATCGGCACGCTCGTCTTTCTCATGGGGGTAAAGAACCTCGCCAACATTGCCCGGAATCTCATCGAGGGGGGAAAGAGCCCGGAAACCCCTGCGGCGCTCATCCGCTGGGGGACGACTCCCGACCAGGAGACGCTCACGGGGACGCTTGCCGACATCGCGGCGAAAGCGAAAAAACAGGGCTTTTCCCCGCCGTCCATCCTCGTCGTCGGCGAGGTCGTGTCGCTGCGGCCGAAGCTCGGCTGGTTCGAGACGAAGCCCCTGTTCGGAAAAGGCATTGTGATCACGAGGCCCGAGGAGCAGGCGGCTGAGTTTGCCCGGCTGCTTTCCGCCGAGGGCGCCCGGGTGATCCTCTTCCCCACGATCCGGATTGTGCCGCCCGCAAGTTGGGAGCTTCTGGACAGGGCCCTTGACAGCCTGGGGTCCTATCACTGGATCATCTTCACGAGCGCAAACGGCGTGAAGCATTTCTTCCGTCGGCTTCGCGAGACGGGGAGGGATGTCCGCGATCTCAAGGGGATCCGGATCTGCACCATCGGGCCTGCCACGGCTGCGGCCGTCGAGGCCATGGGGATCCGGGTGGACATCGTCCCCGGCGAGTACATCTCGGAGGGTGTCGTCAGGGCCTTCCGGGACGTGGACCTCAAGGGCAAGCGGGTCCTGCTGCCCCGTGCGCAGGAGGCAAGGGATGTGATCCCCGAGGGGCTCTCGAAGCTGGGCGCCTCCGTCGACGTGGTCACCGTGTACTGCGACGGTGCGCTCGGAGAGCCGAAAAGAGGAGCTGCAGCCCCTTCTCGATGCCGGGAAGGTCGACGTCATCACCTTTACAAGCCCCTCGACCGTGAATAACTTTAAAGAGATCATGGGCGGCGCGGCCCTGCCCGAAACGGTGCGCATCGCCTGCATCGGCCCCGTCACCGCCGCCGCGGCGAAGAAGCAGGGCTTCACCGTGCACATCTACCAGGAAGAGTTCACGATTCCGGGAATGGTGGAGGCGCTGGTGGAGTACTTTGCGGCTAAAAGGTAGTAGCTGTTGACCGTGGGCGTATCCCGCAAACAAGAGAAGGTGAGAGGGTAAGAGGGTCAGACGGTTGGAGAAGCCGGAAGGCAACGAAACCTCTCTGCTTTCCCAACGTTCTTACCTTCACACCTTCTTACCTTCTGATTGTAAGGGCCCTGCATCCGGGCATTTTTGAACGGCCTTTAGAAAATATTTTCGGAGTGAACGGAACAGAATGATCGGGATTTCGAAACTATACTGCGGGGCCGTGGAGGCCGCCGACGTTTTGCGCTACGGGCGCCACTCGGCGAAGCTTCCCTCGCACCTGCTGCAGTTTTCGAAGGACAAGCGGCCCGTCGTCGTCTGGAACGTCACGCGCCGCTGCAACCTCAAGTGCGTCCACTGCTATTCGAGCTCGCAGAATATCCTCTACAGCGATGAGCTCACGACGCAGGAGGGCAAGCGGCTCATCGACGATCTGGCCGCTTCCGGCTCGCCCGTTCTCCTTCTGTCGGGCGGCGAGCCGCTCATGCGGCAGGACCTGCCGGAGCTTGCGCAGTATGCCGTGGACAAGGGGATGCGCGTCGTCATCTCCACGAACGGGACCCTCATCACGAAGAAGCTGGCCAAGGTCTTCAGCGACATCGGCCTTTCCTACATCGGGGTGAGCCTCGACGGCCTCCGGGAGGTTCACGACCGCTTCCGCGGCGTGAAGGGGGCCTTCGACAAGGCGCTCCGCGGCATCCGCAACGCCCGCGACGCCGGCATCAAGGTGGGCATCCGCTTCACCGTGAGCCGCAAGAACTGGCGCGAGATCCCCGGCATCTTCGACTTCATCGAGAAGGAAAACATCCCCCGGGTGTGCTTCTATCACCTGGTCTACTCCGGCCGCGGCTCGGCCCTCATCGAGGAGGACCTCACCCACGAGGAGACGAGGCAGCTCGTCGATCTCATCATGGACCGCACGAAGGATCTCTTCGACCGCGGGATCGAAAAAGAGGTCCTCACCGTGGACAACCATGCCGACGGGCCCTACGTGTACCTGCGGCTCCTGCGGGAAGACCCCGAACGCGCCGCCGAGGTCCTGGAGCTGCTCCAGATGAACGAGGGCAACAGCTCGGGCCACGGGATCGGCTGCGTGAGCTGGGACGGCGCGGTGCACGCCGACCAGTTCTGGCGCATCCATACGTTCGGGAACGTGAAGGATCGGCCCTTCAGCGAGATCTGGCTAGACCCGTCCAATGAACTCCTCGCGAAGATGAAGGACAAGAAGCCGCACGTCAAGGGGCGCTGCGCCGCGTGCCGCTGGCTCGAGGTCTGCGGCGGGAACTTCCGGGCCCGCGCCGAGGCCGTCACGGGCGATGTATGGGCCGCCGACCCGGCGTGCTACCTGACGGAGGAGGAAATAAAGAAGTGACAGAAGTGAGAGTGAGAGAATGAGTGATCGGGAATCCCAAACCCAACGCTACCGCTTCGCGGCATGACCGAATAGACGAGATAGACGGAACAGACCAGAATAGACCAGTTCGGAGGAAAGACCATGTTTTTTCCGGCATACAGACCCAGGCGTTTGAGGAAAAATGAAAATCTGCGAAGGCTCATCCGGGAGACGAAGCTTTCCGTCGACGATCTCGTCCATCCCCTGTTTGTCGTTCCGGGCAAGGGCGTGAAGAAGCCGATCAATTCCATGCCAGGCAATTTCCAGATGTCCGTCGATCATCTGCTCAAGGAAGTGAAGCAGTCGAAGGACCTGGGCATTCCGGCCGTCCTGCTCTTCGGCATTCCCGACGAGAAGGATGAACTCGCCTCGGGCGCAGTCCGCCGCGACGGGATCATCCAGCGGGCCACAAAGGAGATCAAGGACAAGGTTCCCGACATCCTCGTCATCACCGACGTGTGCTTCTGCGAGTACACGAGCCACGGCCACTGCGGGTGCCTGAAGGACGGCGACGTGGACAACGACGCCACCCTGGAGATGCTGGCCGAGACGGCCGTCTCGCAGGCCAAGGCCGGCGCCGACATCGTGGCCCCCTCGGACATGATGGACGGCCAGATCGGGGCCATCCGCGACGGCCTCGACGAGGCGGGCTTCGAGAACACCCCGATCATGACCTACTCGGCCAAGTACGCCTCCTGCTTCTACGGCCCCTTCCGCGAGGCCGCCGAGAGCGCCCCGCAGTCAGGCGACCGCAAGGGCTACCAGATGGACCCGGCCAACAGCGACGAGGCCATGCGCGAGATCGGTCTCGACATGGAGGAAGGCGCCGACATCATCATGGTCAAGCCGGCGCTGCCCTATCTGGACATCATCCGCCGGGCCCGGGAGGAGTTCGATCATCCCGATCGCGGCCTACAACGTCAGCGGCGAGTTCGCCATGATCAAGGCGGCGGCGCAGAGGGGCTGGATCGACGAAGAGCGCGCCATGCTGGAGTCGCTCACGTCCATCAAGCGGGCCGGCGCGGACATCATCCTCACCTACTTTGCGCCGGAGGTGGCGAGGCTGCTGCAGAAATAAGGGTCAAGGGTAGGGTACAGGGTATCGGGTCACAGGGTCGACTTCTACGAATTGACTGTGTCATTCCTGCGAAAGCAGGAATCCAGGGTGAATGAAGTCATACTACGTCTATATTCTGGCCAGCAGGAGGAATGGGACGCTATATATCGGCGTTACCAACGATCTTGTTCGCAGGGTATACGATCACAAGAATGACGTGATCCGCGGATTTACCGAGACGTATCAAGTGCATGCCCTTGTGCATTATGAATCATTCACGGATGTACAAGATGCGCTGACGAGAGAGAAAAGGCTGAAAAAGTGGAAGCGCCAGTGGAAGATCAATCTGATTGAGACGAAGAATCCCGATTGGAGCGATCTGTATGAACATATCATATCTTGATGGATTCCCGCCTCGCGGG
>CAWHEJ010000007.1:0-25896 GCA_963828305.1 uncultured delta proteobacterium
TTGACCTCCATGGTCCCGGCCAGCCAGGTCTGGGTCAAAACGATGAAGGAATCCGAAACGGACGTGAAGATCGACGGCTTCGCGAAGGACAACATCGCCATCGCGAAATTCATGAGGAACCTGGAGAAATCCAAGCACCTCACCTCCGTCGACCTGGTCTCTTCGAAACAAACGGAAATCGCGGGCAACAAGCTGAAGCAGTTCACCCTGTCCTGCGGTCTCAAGAAGGGGATCTGAGCATGGCGCTGAGCGTTGACGATATCAAAAGAATGCCCGTGCGGCAGAAGGTCCTGGCGATGTTCGTGCTCTTCATTCTGCTGGGATTCGCCTACTACTCGATCTACTACCAGGATGCCATGCAAAAGGAAGAGAAGCTCCAGCAGGACCTCTCGGCCGTCCAGATCGAACTCGCCCAGAAGCAGAAGCTGATGGAGGAGAAGCTCAAGTTCGAGAGGGAGATCGCCCAGCTGCAGGAGCAGCTGAAGGTGGCCATGGCGAAGCTGCCCGAGCAGAAGGAGATCCCGGGGCTGCTCATCTCCATGTCGGAGGCCGAGGGCCTCGGCGGGGTCGAGTTCCAGCTCTTCGAGCCCCTGGCTCCGGTGGAGAAGGAATTCTATGCCGAGCTGCCCGTGAAAATCTCGCTCACCGGGGTCTACCACGACACGGCCATCTTCTTCGAGAAAGTGGCGAAGCTGCCCCGCATCGTCAACGTGTCGGATATCTCCATGGAAAGGCGCGAAGGCACCAAGGACGCAAACGGCCCCAAGGGCCCCGTCCTGGAAACGAGTTTCCTGATCAAGACCTACATGTTTGTCGAAAAGCCCGTTGAAGGGAGCAAGAAGGCTGATGGAACGGACAAGAAAGCGGCTCAAAAGAAATAAGCTCCTGGCGAAAAGCCTGGCCCTGGTCTTCCTGCTTGCGGGTTTCGTGACGGCTGCCCCGGCGGCCGCCCCGCCTGCAACAAAACCCGTGGCGTTGAATCCGGTGACAGAACCGGAGGCGCCCCCTCTTGAAATGCCGGACTATCGTTACGATCCGAAGGGAAAAGTCGACCCCTTCAAGCCCTTCGTGAGGCTCGAGCTGCCCACTCCCGGGAAGAAGGGGCCGGAGAAGAAGAAATTCACAGGAAACCTTACCCCGCTTCAGCGCGTTGCCCTGGACAAGGTCCGGGTGACGGGCATTGCCGGATCGTCGGCAAAGCGCGTGGCCATGATCGAAGACGGCGGGGGCAAAGGGTACATCGTTTATTTGGGGACTCTCGTCGGGGAGAACGGTGGCAGGGTGGTCCAGATCCTCCCCGACCGGGTCATTGTGGAAGAGAAACACGGAGAGAGCAAGGGCAAGGAAAAATCGCATCGCGTGGCGCTGAAGCTCCATAAAGAAGAAGGCGAGGGAAGACCATGAAGAAGCTGAGCATGTGGGCACTGACGATTTCATTCTGTGGGTTGCTGGTTGCCGGCTGCGCAACGATGAACGCCGGGCCCGACTCATCCGACCCGACGGCAGGGGCCGGCGTCAAGCCCGGCGCTGCAGCACCGGCCGATGCGGCCGCGGCCGCGAAAGGGCCGGCGGAGGCCAACGTCGGCTACGTCGAGAAAATCGCCTTCGACAAGACGGCGGACAAGGAGAAAGTGATCGTCTCCACCTCCAAGCTCATGGGATACACGGCTTCCAGGGATTCGGCCCGGGCGCTCGTGATCACCCTTGACAAGATGTATGTGCCCGACGATCTGAAGACGAAGACCCCCGATGGCGGCTTCAAGGTCGTCGAAGGCGTATACTCCAGCCAGGCAAAATCGGGCGAGCGGCCCGTGGCGACCGTCAAGATCGTCCTGAAGGACGCCGTGCCTCACCTGGTGCGCGAAGAGGGCAACCAGTTGATCATCGATGTGGACACCGTCAACATGCCGCGCAGCGAGACCATGAAGAATGAAGTGGCCAAGATCGAGGCAACCCGGCCCGAGCCGAAGGCCAGGGAGATCAAGGTCGAGAAGAAGGAAGGCAAGGCTTACACGGGCCAGAAGATCACGGCCGATTTCCAGGATGCCAACATCCGGAGCGTCTTCCGCCTCATCGCCGAGGTGAGCGGCCTCAACATCGTGGCCGGCGAGGACGTGAAGGGGCTCGTCACGATGAAACTCAGCGAAGTTCCCTGGGACCAGGCGCTCGAGACGATTCTCGACATCCAGCAGCTGGGGACGAAGGTACAGGGCAACGTGATCGTCGTCATGCCCGCGGACAAGCTCAAGAAGGCCGAGGAACAGCGTCTCAAGGAGGACGTCTCCCGCGGCAAGCTGAAGCAGATCTCCATCGAGGCCCAGATCGTCGAGGCCGTCGATACCTTTGTCAGGAGGATTGGCGTCCAGTGGGGCGGCGGGCTCCTGACCAACGCCGGCAACACAACGATCGGCGGTCTGGCCGGCTCGGCAGGGTACGCCACGGGCCTGTCGACAGGCTCGACGGGCGCCACGACGATCCCGCAGGCCTTTCCGAACGGCGTCGGTTTCAGCAGCAGCAACCAGGCGGTGAACTTTCCCTTCTCCTTCTCGAATACGCCGGCTCTGGGTGTCCTGATCGGCGGGGCCAACTTTGTTCTCAGTGCTCAGATCCATGCGCTGGAAACCTCGGGCGAGGGCAAGATCATCTCCTCCCCGAAGGTCACGACGCTCGACAACGTCAAGGCGACGATCAAGCAGGGCGAGGAAGTCCCCTACGTGACCGAATCCACCTCGGGCGGCGTCGTCACCCGGACCGTCATGTTCAAGGAGGCGGTGCTCAAACTCGACGTGAAGCCGACCATCACCCCCGAGGGAAAGATCTCCATGGAGATCAAGGCCACCAACGACTATCCCGACTATACCCGGTCGATCCAGGGCAATCCGCCCATCATCAAAAACGAGGTCGACTCCACCGTCGTGGTCCATGACAGCGACACGATCGTCATCGGCGGCATTTACAAATCCAATGACATCAAGGGGACCGGCGGCGTACCCGGCCTCTACAAGGTCCCCGTGCTCGGCTGGCTCTTCAAGGCGGAGGAAGAACAGAGGACCAAGCGTGAAATCCTCATCTTCATCACGCCGAGAGTCGTGCCGGACGGCAAGGGCAACTGATCCCGGGAGAACGGCAAAAGGCTAAAGGTTAAAGGCGAAAGGCAAGACAAAGGACCCCGCCGCGACGACGCGGCGGGGTTTTTCTTTTCAACCTTGACACACAAGGGGGGCTGTGTTAGTCCCCCGAATTACAAACCGTGAAGAGCGGAAGAGCGGAAGTCAGGAAGTTCAGGAAGGAAAGGGACGGGACAGCAGGCCGATGGAAAAGGATGATCGAAAAGGCGGCTACGAGATGGTGAGTCTCAGCGAGGTTGTGGAGCGCAAGGAGTTCATCGCCCGGGCCGAGGCATGCCTCGAGCAGGACCCTGCCCTCGCCGTGGATCTGGCGCTCGAGCGTCTGCGAATCTACCCCGATGACACGGAAGCCAAGATCATTCTCGGCATCGGCTGGTACCGCCAAGGGGAGAAGGACCCCGCCCTCGATGTGCTGAGGGGAGTGTCCGACGATGTGATCCGCTGGTCGCCGGTCTTCAGCATTCTATCCGAACTCTGCCACGACCGGGGGCTCGAGGAGGAGGCCGAACGGGCCTCCCGCATCTACATGTCCATGAATCCCGAATCCCCGGAGGCCATTGCGGACCTCGAGGACAGGCTGCGGAGGGAGAGCCGGACGTACCCGGAGGCGGGGGCGGAGAAGCCCGACGAGGAGGTCGGATTGCCCCGGGCCGCCGATTTCAAGACCCTGACGCTGGCCGATCTCTATGCGCGGCAGGGATACCGGGAACTGGCCGAAGCCCTCCTCAAGGAGATCCTCGCCACGGATCCCCAGAACCAGGAGGCCTTGGAGAGACTCCGGAAACTCCGGCCGCAGGCCCGGGAGGATGGTTATCAAACCGTTCCCGGCGAGGGGTCTCCGGACGGGGAACGCAAGGATCTCTTTTTCGGGGAGCCCGTCGTGCCTCCCTTCCAGAGCCTGTTCAGCCGCACGGTCGGGACGGGGCTGCTCGAGACCGATGAACCGGCGCCTGATGCAGCCGCCGCAACCCGGCAGGAACCTGCCGTTTCGAAGCGCCGCGAGAGGGTTATCGGAGAGCTGAACCGGTGGCTTGTCTCTCTCGACAGGATGCAAGGGAATGCCTGACCCGTCTTCCAGCGCCCCGAGGATATCCCGGCTGCGGGCGCTCCTGCGGAGCTCGGGCCTGGAGGCTATTCTCATTCTCGATCTCAAGAACATCCGCTACCTGAC
This sequence comes from uncultured delta proteobacterium, assembly GCA_963828305.1. Lineage (GTDB taxonomy): Bacteria > Desulfobacterota > Syntrophia > Syntrophales > UBA2192 > UBA2192. The sequence continues at coordinate 4,300 of CAWHEJ010000007.1, forward strand.
AGGTTTTACCGGCAGTGACGGGGCCCTCGTCGTGGGCGCGGGCAAACCGGCCCTCCTGGTGGACGGACGCTACACGACCCAGGCACGAAAACAGGCCCCCGGAACCCGGGTGGCCCTCTACCGCGACAAGGTCTCGGGAATTGCCGATGCCCTGTCCGCAGGCGGCGTGGAACAGGTCGGCTTCGAGCCTGCCGTCGCGACGGTGGAGCTGCTGAGCTCCCTGCGCCGCAAGTCGAAAAAGGTTCGCTGGAAACCCCTTCAGCGGGAGCTCGGCGCCATCCGCGCCGTCAAGGATGCCGGAGAAATCACGCAGATTCGCAGGGCGATCCGCATTGCTGCAGATGCCCTGAGGTCAACGCTGGGGCGCATCCGGCCCGGGGTGTGCGAGCGCGACATTGCCATAGAACTCGAATATACCATGCGCAGCCTGGGCGCCGAAGCCCCCTCCTTTGACACGATCATTGCGTCAGGTCCCAACAGCGCCCTTCCCCATGCCCGGCCGGGAAGCCGAAAGATCCGGCCGGGAGACCTCGTGGTCGTCGATTACGGGGCCGTCTGGCGCGGGTACCACTCGGACGAGACCTGCACCTTTGCCGTCGGCGGGGCGGGGAGGCGGCACAGGAAAATCTATGCCGTGGTCAAAGAGGCCCACGACAGGGCCCTGGAGGCGGTGAGGCCCGGTGTTGCCTGTCGCGACGTGGATGCCGCGGCAAGGGGCGTCATCGAGAAGGCCGGTTACGGTCCTCTCTTTTCCCATGGGACCGGGCACGGCGTGGGACTCGACGTCCACGAAGCCCCCAGGCTCTCGACCCTGTCCGAGGCCGTTCTTGAAAAAGGGATGGTGATCACCATCGAGCCCGGGATCTATCTTCCCGGCTTTGGCGGGGTCCGTATCGAGGACACGGTTCTCGTCGAGAAGGGGGGGGCCAGGGTGCTCACGGAGTTTTCCAAGGAATTGCAGGTTATCGGGTGAAAAAAGAGAAGGTAAGAGGGTGAGAGGGTAAGAAGGTTGGAGAAGCCGGCAACATTCGCTTGCCCGCAGCCGATCCAAACTTCTCACCTTCCCACCCTCTCAACTTCTTCTTATGATGTGAGGGAAGCATGGCCGGATTTCAGGAGGATCTTTTCTACAGCCGCGAACACACCTGGGTCAGGGTGGACGGGAACATCGCCACCGTCGGGATCTCCGACTATGCCCAGGAGAAGCTCGGGGAGCTCTATTCCGTCGAGCTGCCCCGGATGGATGCGGAAGTCGAGCAGGATGAACCCTTTGGCGTCATCGAGTCGTCCAAATCGGTTGCGGAGCTCATCTCGCCGGTCAGCGGCGAGGTCATCGGCGTCAACGAGGATATCGTGGACGACATCGGCGTGATCAACAGCGATCCCTATGGAACCGGCTGGCTGATCATGGTGGAGTTGCGCGATCTCGATGAGCTCAACAACCTCCTCGATGCAGAGGAATACAGGGAGTATGTCGGCGAGGAAGTCGGGATCGAGGAATGAAACTTCCTGGCGCCTGCTGCCCTTCCGGGTACTGCGCGCCGCCGAGAACATGGCCGTCGACGAGGCCGTCTTCCGCCTGAACCGCCGTGAGGCCCTGCCCCCCACGCTGCGGTTCTTCGGCTGGCAGCCCCCCGCCGTCTCGCTCGGTTACTTCCAGAAAACCTCCAGGGAAATCGATGTCGAAACCTGCCGGCGCGAGGGGATCGACGTCGTGCGGCGGCCCACGGGGGGAAAGGCCGTCCTGCACGAACACGAGCTGACCTACTCGCTCGTGGCGGCCGCGGATCACCCCCTGTTCTCCGGCGATATCCTCGGGACCTACCGGGTCATCAGTGCCTGCATCGTGGAAGCTCTCAGGCGGCTTGGCCTCACACCGGAGATGGTATCCGAGGGACGCTCGGCCGCGGGAACGCCCCTGGAGGCATACTGTTTTGCCGCCCCGTCAAAATACGAGCTTCTCGTGGGCGGGCGCAAGATTTGCGGCAGCGCCCAGGTGAGGGGTGGCGGCGCCTTCCTCCAGCATGGATCGCTGCTGATCGACGTCGATACCCCCCGTGCTGCGGCGGTCATGCGGGCCCCCGCAGCCGGGATCTCGGGTTCCACGACGACCCTCCGGGAACAGCTCGGCAGGGTCATCGGGGCCGACGAACTCGCCCGGGTCTTTCGGGGGGCCTTCGAGGACACGCTCGGCATCACCCTGGCCGAGGATGGCCTGACGGCTGCCGAGGAGGCGTTGAAGGAGCGGCTGCTGGCCGGAAAGTACGGCACGGACCGGTGGAATCTGGAGGGGAAGAACACCCCTGACGGGGAAGGGGAGCCGTCGGATGCCTGAAATTGTCATCTAACGCAAAGTTTTGATTGACAATAATATTGTTTTCCAATAATATTCAACAGTTTCGCGGGGAAAATCGGATTCATCGATCATTTCATGTGCGCGCACGGACCATGAAATCGCTTTTGATTCCGCTGCTTTTATGTTTGCTTTTCCCTGATTCGGATTTACGAATTTAAAAAGAAGGGAGCGATCATATTTGGAAGTCAAGGTTTTTGACAACGATGTCGACAAGGCATTGAAGGTTCTGAAGAACAAGCTGTCGAAGAACGGCCTGTTCAAGGAACTGAAGCTGCGTCGCGCCTACGAAAAGCCTTCCGTCAAGCGCAAGAGAAAAGCGCTCGAGGCGAGACGGCGGCTTGCCAAGATCCAGAGACGGCGTCACACGTAATCGGCCGGATGGACGCATTTTCACAGACAACCTTCACAGGGGACGCGGGCAGGAATCTCACCGAAGGGTTTCTGCCCCGATCCCTTTATTGTGTCTGATGGAAGAAAAACAATATCTCGTCGATGCCCTTTCCGTTAACGAATCCTGGCGAATGTTCCGCATTATGGCGGAGTTCGTCGAGGCCATAGAAGAACTCTCCGATCTCGGGCGAGCCGTTACCATCTTCGGCTCCGCCAGGACCACCCCCGGCAACAAATACTACCAGAAGGCAGAGCAGCTGTCCCGGTTGCTGGCCCAGCAGGGATTTGCCGTCATCACGGGCGGCGGGCCCGGCATCATGGAGGCCGCCAACAAGGGCGCCGCCGAGGCGGGCGGCACGTCGGTCGGCATGAACATCCGCCTGCCCTTCGAGCAGACCCCCAACGAGTTTGCCAACGTCAAGCTCTACCACAAGTATTTCTTTATCCGGAAGGTCATGTTCGTCAAGTTCGCCATGGCTTATGTCATCATGCCCGGGGGGTTCGGGACCCTGGATGAACTCTTTGAAGCGCTTACTTTGATCCAGACGAAGCGGATCAAGAGTTTCCCCGTCATCCTGATGGGAAGCGAGTACTGGCAGGGGCTTCTTGACTGGTTGAAGGGCACCATGCTCGCCCAGGGGATGATCACCCGGGAGGACATGGACCTGATCCGCGTCATGGACGAGCCCGAAGAGGTGGTGAATTATATCCGCAAATTCGTCATCACCTGATCGGCTGTTGAAAAACGGCCATCTGCTGCGTTTCCCTCACCCCTCGTCCCTGCGGCGTACGCTTAGTACGCCTCAGTCCTCGGGATTTCGGGGGCCTTGCATCTGGCCCTTTTTGAACAGCCGATAAATCATGCAGGCCAGTGATCCTACCACGCTCTTCCCCGATCCCTGATCATAATCCCCTCCCGTTTTTCCGATAATTGATGTATATCAGTCACGGTCTGCCGGTTGATTCGTGGCCGGCGGCGAATTTTTTTATCAGAAGAAACCAAACCATGAGCCAGAAAGAGCCAGGTACGGAGAAAAGTCTCGAGAGCGTCCTGAAGGATATCGCGAAGGGCCGCGGCGCACCCTGTTACCTCCTGTACGGGGATGAGGACTTCCTTGTGGAAGAGGCCCTGGGAAAGCTTGTCGACGCGCTGATCCCGGCACAGGACAGGGACCTGAACCTCTTTATCATGGACGACGAGTCGGGAGGCGTCGATTCCGTCTGCGAGGCCCTTCTGACGCCGCCCCTCATCCCGGGTTCCAAAGTTGTGCTCCTGCCCAAGACCCGCCTTTTCTATTCGAAGACCTCCATGCCCGAGCTGGTCAGAAAAATCGCCGACTGCGCCGAGTCGGACCTCCCGGCGGCGGCCCGGGCCTTCATGATCTTTCTGGATCTGGCTGGCTGGTCCCTCGAAGAGCTCCGCGACGACGGGTGGAGAAGGATCACCGACGAGCAGTGGCGCGACGTGGCGGGGGGCGAAGGGGGCGAGGAGCGGGAGAAGTGGCTCCCCCGGGTGCTGGAGTACTGCGCAGGGCAGGGGACGAGGGCCGGACGGCACCGTGCCGGCGGGACGGACGTCCTGGAGGAGCTTCTGGCATCGGGGCTTCCCGAGGGGCACTGCCTGGTCATGACGGCCGATTCCGTCGATCGGAGAAAGCGGCTCTTCAAGGTGGTGACCGAGAAGGGCGTCGTTCTCTCCTTCATCCGAACCCGCGGCGAGGGACGGCAGCGAAGCCTCATGATGGAAAATCTCCGCGAGAAGCTCTCCCGGAGAGGGAAGACGCTCAGCCCCGAAGCCTGGGTCGTCCTGGGGAAAAAAACGGGATTTCGGCTGCGGGATTCCGCCGAGGCCCTCGATCAGCTGATCACCTACACGGGGGACCGGACGGCCATCGAACCCGCCGACGTGGAGACGGTCATCGGCCGCACCCGTGACGACACCGTTTTCGACCTCACGGAAGCGCTCGTGGGAAAAGACCTCCGCAAGGCCCTGGCAAGCCTCGGCGATCTGCTGTACCAGGGCGTCCATCACCTTGTCATTCTCGCAATGATCACCCGGGAGGTCCGTTTCCTCTTCCACGGGAAGCTGTTTCTCGATGCGGGCAGGATCGCCGGCTTTCGCGCCGACATGGACTTCGGCCCGTTCCAGCGAGCCGTCTACCCTGCGGTGAAGGGACTCGAGGCCGAATTGGGGAAAGGGAAGTCCCTCGCAAGCCAGCACCCCTTTGTCATCTACAATGCGCTTCGCAACTCGACGCGCTTCACCTACGGGGAATTGATGGGAAACCTGGAGCGGGTGCTCGCCGTCGATGAAGCCATGAAATCGACGGGGCAGAACCCGAGGCTGCTTCTGGAGCGGCTGCTTATTGAGCTTTGCGGACGCGAGGGGGTAACAAGTAACGGATGACGCGTAACAGGTAACATAAAGAGCCTACAGCCGACAGTCAACAGTAAACAGCCATTAAGAAATCGTTCCTGTCTGCTGTAGACTGTATCGGCTTCTAAAGTTTCTCCATGCTCCGGTGCTTCATGCGGTCTCTCCTGGAGGATTTCCGGGAGGGGCCTTTTTTCTTGGTCCCGCGCGATGAGGCGTTGTCGTCGTCATCGTCCTTTTCGGGAGTGGCAGGGCCCTGTGCGGGGGCGCTCCGGCTTTGACGGATCCGGGCCTCGAATTCACGGGAAGGGACTGCCGTGACCCCCGCGCGGATCGCTGCGTCCATGACGGGACGGTCCGATGTGACGACGAGCGTTTCATCGGCGTGCTGGCGGGCAAGCCGCTTGATGACCTCATCGGCCTTCTCCCCCCGCTGCGAGAAGATGATTTCGATGCCCGCTTCCCGGTCGCGCTCCTCCTGGGGAGGGCCGCCGAGCCACCCGTCGAATACGACGGTGATGCGGTGTCCCCGGGCCCTCCGGTAGCCGGCCAGCAGGTGGACCAGGGCCTTGCGACCGGCTTCCAGCCCCTGGCGTTCATGCAGGCGCAGCACGTCCGACTGCCGGATGAGATTATAACCGTCGATGATGATGTGCATAAAGAAACCGGGCTTCGGGAATCGGGCTTCTGGCATCGGGCAAGAAAGAACAGGATCCATCCGGTGGCCTGCAGCCTGTAGCCTCACCATACCCCACTTGAACGGCGGCTTCAAGTGGTCTGTAACGCGGGTTTTGCCTCTTCCGGCGATAAAAAATAGTTGTGGACATTCCTTGCCGAAGCCTTATAATCGCCCCTACGCTTTGGCGGCCGGAGGCCGCAGGTTGGAAGTCCGCCGGACACTGGAACAAACTCCGCCGGACTGTGCTTCAACGTCTGGACAGCACCCTGGCATCATGGGTCAGAATGACACGAACAACAAGACCCGCCTCGAAAGGCTCCAGGAACTCACCCGGGGAAAGCGGAAAGTCCTGATTGTCACCCACAATCACCCCGATCCCGATGCGCTTGCCGCGGCCTTCGCTCTCAAGTACCTTCTGCAGTCAAAGTGGAAGGTCGGCAGCATCATCGCGACCAGCGGTATCGTGGGGCGGGCCGAAAACAGGGCCATGATCCGCCATCTGAAGATCGACCTCCGCGCCCTTTCCGAGATCAACATCAGCAATTACAGCGTCATCGCCCTGGTGGACACGCAACCGGGCGCCGGGAACAATTCCCTTCCGAAATCCATCATCCCCGACATCGTCATCGACCACCACGTGCCTTTCCGGGCAAAGACGCGCCTCGCCCAGTTTTACGACGTCCGCACAGATTACGGGAGCACCTCGACGATCCTGGCCGAGTATTTGAGGGACGCCGGGATCGTGGAAATGGACCGCAAGGTGGCCACGGCACTTCTCTACGGGGTCCGGTCCGACACGCGCGACCTGGGACGCGGGGTGAGCACAAAGGACATCGATGCCTGCTTGTACTTCTACAACAGGGTGCTCTTCCGACTGCTCTCGCAGATCGAGTACCCGGAGGTCCCGCGGGATTACCTGAGCATGCTCGAGAGGGCCATCAGCTCCGCGCGGCTCTACAGGGACGTCGTCACCCTGGATCTGGGCCACGTGGAACACCTGGAGATCATCGCCGAGATGGCCGATCTCATGGTCCGCACGGAGGGCGTCAAGTGGGTCCTGTCGCTGGGCGAATTTGTCGGGGATATCTATTTCTCGCTGCGGACGAAGAAGAGGCGGGGGTCGGCGGACCGGATCGCCCAGAAGATGGTAGCGGACCTGGGGGCGGGAGGCGGACACGAGATGATGGCGGGCGGGAAGGCCCCCTCGAGCGAGAATCCCCACCACTCCCACCAGGAGCTGACGGCCATCCTGGTGTCGAGGTTCCTGAAGGCGCTCAAACGAAAAGAGATCAAGGCGCAGAACCTGCTGTCGTTCAGCCAGGAAGCAGCCGGCCCGCGCAAGCCGGAAGCGGTCGAGGCGCCCGTTGATGAGAAGAAGGTGGGAGGGTAAGAACGTGAGAAGGTAAGAACGAATGGCGGAAGAGCAACCATTCTCTTTTCTCACCCTCTAACCTTCTTACCCTCTCACCTTCGTTGACGCACCTCTTAGAACTTAGCCAGAATCCCCTTCATATTTCCGATGGTCTCAACATACGACGGGCTGCCGAAGATGGCGGCACCGGCGACAAAGATGTCCGCGCCTGCATCGGCGAGGATGCCGATGTTTTCGGCCGTGACTCCCCCGTCGACCTCGATGGCCATTTTGAGGCCGCGTGTCTGTGCGAGTTCCCGGGCCTTCCGGATCTTGGGAAGCATGCCGGAGATGAATTTCTGTCCGCCGAAGCCCGGGTTTACCGTCATGATCAGCAGCAGATCGATGTCCGGCAGGATTTCCTCGACGCAGGCAAGCGGTGTCGAGGGGTTCAGCGACACCCCGGCCTTGACCCCTTTCCCTTTGATATAATGCACCGTCCGGTGCAGGTGGATGACCGCCTCGGCGTGGACCGTGATGATGTTGCTTCCCGCTTCGACAAAGGCATCGATGTAGCGGTCCGGGTCTTCGATCATGAGGTGCACGTCGAAGGGCAGGCTGGTCGTTTTTCTCAGGGACGAGACGACACCGGGGCCGATCGTGATGTTCGGCACGTAATGGCCGTCCATGACATCCACGTGGATCAGGTCCGCGCCGGCCTTCTCCACCGCCTTGATTTCCTCCCCCAGCCGGCTGAAATCGGCCGAGAGGATGGAGGGTGCGATCTGCTTCTTCATCCGTTGGTTCCTTTTTCCTTTCGCCTTTCCTTAAATAGGAAAGGGATTGTCACCCTCACCCCGACCCTCTCCCGCAAGCGGAAGGGACCATTCACCCTCACCCCGACCCTCTCCCCTCAAAGGGAGAGGGAGCCTATAAGGTCGGCGTCTCCGCAGGGAGAGGGAGACGATATGGAAAGTGCCTTTGCAGGCCCATCCGTCAATAGCGCAGGACGACAGGCGGGTAAACCCGCCCTGTGTCCGCCTCGCGGAGGCGGAGCCTCAGCTCCTGGGGCTTTTTTGCCTCCCCCGGGTAGAAAATGAACCCGTAGGCCAGCTCCTGGGGCGCGACGGCTCTTCGATCCAGGGATCGGCTTCGGAGATCTTCCCGGATCTGCCTCTGGACATCGGTGTCCGACATTCCTTGAGAACCCCCGAGGACGGCGCCTGTCGCGGCACCGGCCGCCGCGCCTTTCATAGCCGCGTCGCCCACTCCGGAGCCGCCGACGATGCCAATGGCCGCGCCGATGATGCCGCCTGCGACGGCGCCCAGGGCACCGTACTTGGCCGCATTCGGCGCCACTTCGCCCAGTTCGGTCTTCCTGGCGATGCGATCATAGGCCATTTTCGCATCCATGACCGGCCACGCGTTGTTATCGACGTCGATGAGAAACGTCTGCTCGGATACGATCTCGAGAGGGTGGCTTCCCTTGTTGTCGAAGATGACCTGGACGGGAAGAATCTCCGGCCGGATGTCAAAGCCAAAAGCCGCCTCTGCCTCTTTCCGGTCATCCCAGGACTTGGAGGCGACGACAGCGCCGCCGACGGTTGTTGAATTGGGATATGCTTGTGGCATTTTGAAGGGGACGACCTGCTGCTGGTAGCGGGCGCAGGAGGCAAGCAGCGCGACGGCAAGCAGGGCGATCATCGTCAACACGATCGCATTTCTACTCGTCATGAGAGTTGCTCTCCGTTCTCGTCGATGGTTATTCTTCCGTGATTTCGGGCCCTTTGGGGAGCGAACCCAACCTACAATATTACCGGGGCGATGTCAATTACAGAAGGCTTAGGGCTAAAGGCTAATGGCAAAAGGCTAAAGAGAGTTTCAATCCTCTTTACCCTTAGCCTTTCGCCTTTTGCCATAGAGGAAACGCATGATCCGATGCGTCCGTTGACCCGCCTGGCTTGAAAAATTGATAATGCAAACTTGACAGTGTATTGAAACCGCATTATCGTCGGGCGGTGCTTCACGTACTTTACAACATCACCACTCTCCTGGGCTTCCTGCTCTTGGCGCCGTATTACGCATTCAAGATCCTGGTGACGGGAAAGTACCGTCAGAGCATCCGGCAGAAGCTGGGGGCCATGCCCGACGAGATGGTTTTCGCACTCGAGGGCCGTCCGCGGATCTGGGTCCATGCCGTCTCCGTGGGTGAGGTCACCGCGGCGGCCCCCATCGTTGCCGCCCTGAGGGGTAAGCTTCCCCAAGCCGAAATCATCCTTTCCACAGGAACGGAGACGGGCCAGGCCATGGCGCGCAAGTTGATCCCCCAGGCCACGGCATTCATGTATTTTCCCCTCGACCTCTTCCCTGTCGTGAAAAAAGTAATCGACCGGATCGCCCCCGACATCGTCGTCCTGACGGAAACGGAGCTCTGGCCCAATTTCCTCCGGCACTGCACGAAGCGCCGCATCCCCGCCGTCATGGTGAACGGCCGGATCTCGCCCCGGTCATGCCGGCGTTATGCGCGGACGGCTTTCTTCTGGAAAAAAGTCCTGGAATCGGTTGTCGAAATCGGGGTCATCTCCGCGGTGGACCGGGAGCGCATCCTGGCCATCGGCGCTCCCGCGGCGAAAGTGAGGGTCATGGGGAACGCCAAGTACGACAGCCTCGCCTCGAGGGTGAGCGGCGAGGCCTGGTCCCGGAAAGCCGCCCAGATGAAGATGACGCCGGACTCCCGGGTGTTCGTGGCCGGAAGCACGCACGAAGGGGAGGAGACCCTTGTTCTCACGGTGTACCGGGCGCTGCTGCAGGAGTGGCCCGACTTGCGGCTCATCGTCGTGCCCCGTCACCCCGAGAGGGGGAAGGCGGTGCGCGATCTGGTAACGGCTCAGGGGCTGCCCTGCGTCATGATGAGCGAGATCCTTGCAGGGGGGCCGCCCGACCGGGGCGTCGTCGTCGTCGATGTGATCGGCGAGCTTTTCGGTCTGTACAGCCTGGCCTCCGTCGTTTACTGCGGGGGAAGCCTTGTGGCGAAGGGAGGACAGAATATCCTGGAACCGGCCGCCTGGGGGAAGGTCGTCTTTTACGGGCCGTCCATGGAGGACTTCCTCGACGAGAAGGCCCTTCTGGAAGAGGCCGGGGCGGGCATCCAGGTCCGAAACGCCGCGGAGCTCCTTGAGGGCATGAAAGCGTTGCTCTCCGATCCCGCAGAGCTCAGGCGTCGCGGAACGGAAGGCCAGAAGCGCGTCCTGTCGAGCCGCGGCGCCGCAGAGCGCTATGCGGGGATGATCGTCAAAAACCTGGGGCAAAGGCTAAGGCTAAGGGGGAGGCTAAAGGCTAAAGGCAAGAAGGGATACTGCATGATTTTCTCTTCTTTCGCCCTTCGCCCTTAGCCATAAGCCTTTAGCCTGTTTTTCTTATTGACAATCCGAATCCTTTCCGATATTTAAGTTCTACTTTATGAGGAAGACCCCGAGAATGACGACGATCGGTGCAAGAAGAGAGCTTATGAACCTGAATGGGTTGTTGCGCCTCGCTCTGCTCCTGCTTCTACTGGCATACCGATCGCCCGCCGTTTTTAGAATTTAGGGACTCGAAGACGAAATTCTAAAGGCCATGGGCGGAAAAGCTCATGGCCTTTTTTTGTGCCTGGATGCTGATTTCGGGATTGGATGCTGACGAAAACCCTTTTTGGAAGCGGGAGACTGTAATGAAAGAGATCATCTGGTTCGGTCGTGGCGGTCAGGGCGCCGTGGTTGCAGCCCAGATCCTGGCGGAGTCGGCATATCTGGAGGGCTTCAAGGGCGTCACCTCAGCGCCGACCTTCGGCCCCGAGCGGCGCGGGGCGCCCGTCACGGCATCGACGCGGATTTCGGAGGACCCCATCCGGATGTTTTCCCAGGTCGAGATGGCCGACATCGCCATCGTGCTGGACGACACGCTGCTCGGGGTTGTCGACGTGAAAGGGCGGGTCCGCAAGGGCGGGACGATCATCATCAACACCGCCTGCAAGCCCGAGGATGCGGCCATCAACGGCGATTTCGATGTGGCCACTGTCGATGCCACGGGGATCTCCCTGAAGCTTCGTCTCACGAAGGAAGGGGCCCCGGTGATCAATACGCCGCTTCTGGGCGCCTTCGCGAAGGCCACGGGGATCGTCTCCCTGGAGAACATCGAGAAGGCCCTTCGCAGCAAGCTCCCCGCGGCGGTGGCGCAGCAGAACTTCGAGACGGTGCGCGCGGCCTACGAGGGAACGATGACAAAAAAGGCTCAAGGGTAAAGGCTAACAAAGAGGCTAAAGGCAAAAGGCTAATGGCGAAAGGCAAGAGCAAGAGCAGGAATTTCCCTGTTTTTTAACCCTTTGCCTTTAGCCCTTCGCCCTTAGCCATTCATTTGAAGTAGATCATCAGGGGGTAGAGGCAAACGACATGAAGAAAAAAGACGAGAATATCTCCGCCATGTGCAAGCCCACCATCGGTGAGGCGGGACGGACCGGAGACTGGCGCGATCTCCGGCCTGTCATCGATCACAGCAAGTGCACCCCCTTCGTCAAGAAGAAGGCCGCCTGCTATCTTTGCTGGCTCTATTGTCCCGAGGCGGTGGTCAAGGCGGGGATTCCCGTCGAGATCGACCTCGAGTACTGCAAGGGCTGCGGGATCTGCGCCGAGGAGTGCCCGTCGAGGGCCATCAGCATGGTGAGGGAGGACAAGTGCAATGACTGACGCGCGCATCATCACTGGAAACCAGGCTGCGGCGCTGGCGGCACGGCTCTGCGATGTCCAGGTGATCGCCGCCTACCCGATCACGCCCCAGTCGCAGCTTGCCGAGATGCTCTCCCTGTACGTGGAGAGCGGTCAGCTGCGCGCCGAGTACGTCCGGGTGGAAGGCGAACACTCGGCCATGACAGTCTGCATCGGGGCCTCGACCGTGGGGGCCCGGGTCTTCACGGCGACCAGTTCGAACGGCCTGTTATACATGCACGAGCAGTTGCACTGGGCGGCGGGCTCCAGGCTTCCCATCGTCATGTGCTGTGTCAACCGCGGCGTGGGCGCCCCCTGGTCCATCTTCAACGACCAGCAGGACTCGCTGGCCCAGCGCGACACGGGCTGGATCCAGATGTACTGCCGCGACAACCAGGAGATCCTCGACACGATCATCCAGGCCTACAGGATCGCCGAGACGGTCTACGCGCCCGTCATGGTCTGCTACGACGGCTTCGTGCTCTCCCACACGATGATGCCGGTCGTTTCCCCAACCCCTGCGGCGGTGAGAAAGTTTCTCCCGCCCTACAAGCCCCACACGATCCTTGACTCGAACAACCCGATGACCATCAACTCCGTGCTCCTGCCCAACCGGCGGCCCGACGCCGAAGGGGTGCTCTGCGACGGCTACATGGAGATGCGCTACAAGCTGCAGAACGCCCTCAACCGGAGCCCGGAGACGATCCGCGAGGTGAATCGCCAGTATGCGGAGGCCTTCGGGCGCGACCACGGCGGGATGCTCTGGACGCACCGGACGGAGGATGCCGAGGTCATCCTCACGAGCATGGGGTCGCTTGCCGCCGAGGCGACGGTGGCCGCCGACGCCCTGCGCGAAGAGGGGATCAAGGCCGGGGTCGTGGGGATCCGCGTCTTCCGACCCTTCCCGGAAAAGAAGGAGATCGTCGCGGCCTACCGGAATGCCAAGGCCATCATCCTCTTCGAAAAGAGCGTCAGCTACGGCTACGAAGGGGGGCTGTGCTCGGATCTCAAGGCCGCCTTCTACGGAAGCGGTATCCACGCGGTCATCCACGACTACGTGGCGGGCCTCGGCGGCCGCGACGTGAAGGCAAGAGAACTTGTCGAGGCCGTCAAGTCGTCCCTTGCCCGGATCGCGGAGGGCGAGAGGGAACTGAATACCACCTGGCTGAATTGCCACACGGAGTAGAGCTATGCCGCAGAATCTCTTCAAGATCCATGAGAAAGAATACGTCCTTCCCGGCACGAGGGCCTGCCAGGGCTGCGGGCTTTCGATTGCCTACCGGTTCGCCCTGAAGGCGCTCCGTGAAGACACGATCGTAACGCTGCCCGCCTGCTGCCTGTGCGTCCTCCACGGCCTCTACCCCCTGACGCCGGTCCTGGTCCCGAGCGTAAACAACACCTTTGCGAGTACGGCCGCCTCGGCCTCGGGGATCGCGGCGGGGCTTGCCGCCCTGAACCGGACGAACACGACCGTCGTGGCCTTCGCAGGCGACGGGGGCACCTTCGACATGGGCCTCCAGGCCCTCTCGGGCGCTGCCGAGCGCGGGACGGATTTCATCTACGTGGCCTACGACAACGAGGGCTACATGAACACGGGCACCCAGCGATCGAGCGCCACCCCCATGGGGGCCCTCACGACGACGACCCCCGTGCTCACGAAGCAGCAGCACAAGAAGGACTTCCTCAAGATCATGGAGGCCCACCAGATCGCCTACATTGCCACGACGACGCCGGCCTACCCCATCGACCTCTACGACAAGTTCGTGCGGGCCAAGCGCATCAAGGGGACGCGGTTCATCCACATCCACACGCCCTGCCCCCCGGGATGGCAGTATCCCACCAAGGACACGGTCCGCATCGGGCGGCTTGCCGTTGACACGGGCCTGTGCGTGCTCTTCGAGGTGGAGAACGGCAAGTTCCGCTTCACCGGCCGCAGCCGCACGCTCGCCGAGAAGGGCAACAAGCTCCCCGTGGTGCACTACGTGGAGAAACAGGGGCGCTTCAAAAAGATGAGCATCGAGCAGCTCAGCCAGCTCCAGGACTGGGTGGACGATCGCTGGGAGGAGTACAAGAAAAAGGCGGCGGAATCCAAGTAAGGCTAGAATAGCCGACAGCACAGCCAACAGCCAACAGCCAACAGATCCTTGCTGTAGGCTGTCGACTGTAGACTGTAGGCTTTTTGCTTGCCGCAGGCAGCATGATGAACTAGACCGGCAAGACTGGACGGATCAGAAAGACCCGACAAGGAGGAGCAATATGGATCTCGGATTGAAGGGGAAGGTGGCCCTGGTGGCCGGCGGGAGCCAGGGGCTCGGGCTCGCCGTGGCGATGGACTTTGCCCGGGAAGGTGCGAAGGTTGCCATCTGCGCCCTCGACGACCCCCATTTGCCCGAGGCGGCAGATGCGATCAAAAAAGCGACGGGGGGCCAGGTTTTTACCATCCCCGCCGACGTGTCGGACCTGGAACAGGCGAAAAACTTCGTCCGGAAATCGGCGGCCCATTTCGGGACGGTGGACATCCTGGTGAACAACGCCGGGGGACCGCCCTCGATGAGCTTCCTCGAGATCGACGACGATCTCTGGCTCCGGGGGTGCCGCCTCAACCTGCTCTCCACGATCGTCATGACGCGCGAGGCCGTCCCGATCATGAAGGAGAAGCGCTGGGGGCGGATCGTCAACATGACCTCGATTGCCGTCAAGCAGCCCATCGACGGCCTGATCCTTTCCAACACGGTTCGCTCGGGCGTGATCGGCTTTGCCAAGTCGCTCTCCAACGAACTGGCCTCCTTCAATGTCACCGTCAACAGCGTCTGCCCGGGATACACGATGACGGACCGCGTGCGCAACCTGGCGATCGTGCTGGCCCAGAAGCAGAACACGACCCCCGAGGCGATCATCGGCAAATGGGAGGCGGAGATCCCCATGAAGCGGATCGGGACGCCCGAGGAGTTCGCCAGCCTCGTCGTCTACCTCGCCTCGGAGCGGGCAGGCTATATCACGGGAGCGGCGATCCAGATCGACGGGGGATGGTATAAGGGCATAATGTAAAACGGGGTGTAGGGTGTCGGGGGTAGGGTATAGGGGAAGACAAGGAGAGAAACAAAGAGGGCATCGGAGACAAGGCGTTTCCGATGCCCTCTTTGTTTCTCAACCTCTTACCCTCTGAACTTCTTACCTTCTTCTCTTTACTGGGCCGTAGCGGAGGGTTCCGCTTCCGGAGAAGGATCCTCCACCGTCGATGCCGGATTCGCCGTGGCACGGTTGTGGATCAGCCACTCCAGCTTTTCCAAAAGGGAGCGCAGCGTCTGCGGGTTCAGGGCCGAGACGGCGATGGCGTCAAACCGGCGGCACAGGGCCCCGAGAAGCTCCTTGTCGGCGATCCGGTCCTCCTTGTTGAAGACGCGGATCGTCGGCTTGGCGGCGATGCCCAGCTCCTCGAGGATCTTCTCCACCGCGATGATGTGCCCCTCGAATTCCGGGTTGCTGACATCGATGAGGTGCACGAGCACGTCGGCCTCGTGGAGCTCCTCGAGGGTGGCGCGGAAAGCGGCGAAGAGCTCCTTCGGCAGGCTGCGGATGAAACCCACCGTGTCGGTGATGACCGCCTCTGTGTCCCGCGGGAAACGCAGGCGCGAGCTCTTCGGGTCGAGCGTGGCGAAAAGCCTGTCTTCGACAAGGACGCTGCTGTTCGTGAGGGCGTTGAGCAGCGTCGATTTTCCCGCATTGGTGTAGCCCACGATGGAGACGACGGGCAGTCCCGCCCTCTCGCGGCTCGAACGGCGCGTGTTGCGGCCCTTCTGGATGCTCTTCAGGCCCTCCTCGAGCCGGTGGATCTTGTCCCTCACCCGCCTGCGGTTGATCTCGAGCTTCGTCTCGCCGGGCCCGGTGCCGCCGATCCCGCCCGTGAGCCGCGACATGGCCGTGTTCTTTTCGATGAGCCGGGGAAGCAGGTACTTGAGCTGCGCAAGCTCCACCTGGATCTTGCCGTCGCGGCTGTGGGCCCGCTGGGCGAAGATGTCCAGGATCACCTGGGTGCGGTCGATGACCTTGAGTTCCGTGAAGTCCGTGATCGAGCGGACCTGGGCCGGCGTGAGCTCGTGGTCGAAGATGAGCAGGTTCGCCCCGATCTGCAGGGCCCGGATCACCACGTCCGAGAGCTTTCCCTTCCCCATGAGATACTTCGGGTCGATCTCCTGGCGGTGCTGCGTGATGGCGTCGAAGACCTCGACCCCGCACGATTCGGCGAGCTCCTTGAGCTCGCCCAGTGTGTTCTGGCGGCTCCGCGGGTCCGTCTCGACGCGGATGAGAATGGCCCTTTCCCGCGAGGCAACCCTCCGGGTGCGCTGCCTGCGGGTGATCTGGTCCTCCAGGTCCTGGATGAACCCCGAGAAATCGAGATCCATCCGGGCGGGGTGAAGGGGGTCGAGCTGGAGCCAGTAGCTGCCGTCGGGGTTCTCCGGGATCAGGTGGGCCGAGTGGGCCTTGCCGGGCTGCCCGTTTTCTTCCGCCGTCACGGCGCAGATGAAGTCGAGCCGCAGCAGGGCAAGGTCCGTGAGGTCGTCCCGGGTGAGCGCCTCCCCGTTGAGGTGAGTGTGGACGAGACGCAGCCCCTTGAGTCGGCTCTCGCCGGAGCGGAACTCGTCGAGGCTCGGGATCATGATCTGGCGGTGATCCCCCACGACGACGAAATGGATGTCGCCCTTGCGGCTGATCAGGACGCCGATTTGCCGGTTTATCTCTCGGGAAATCTCGCAGAGGTGCCGGGCAAGCTCGAGGGAGAAAACCCGGTCAATGGGGATTTTACGGCGGTAGAGCTGCTGGATGCGCCGGATCTGGCCGGCCTTCAGGCCGGCGACGTTGCCATAAAGTCTATTGATGCTTCGACCTCCGGTACGACACGGCGGCGCGTTCTGTCAAGGCCCTGCAAAAGGGTACAGGGTCCAGGGTAAAGGGTTCAGGGAATGAAAGGGATTTCTTCATAAAGTTCTATACCCGAAGCCTGATGCCTGAAGCCTGCAGCCTGTGAGGCCTTCGGCCTCACTTGAACTTGTGCGGGCTGATCTTGCGCTCCATCGTGTCGAGGAACTGGGACCACTGATTGGTCTTGAACTGGGAGACGAGCTTTCTGGGCTTTTTTGCCTTGCATTTCGGGCAGGCCAGGTCATCGATCACTTCGTCGATCTTGTGGAAGACCTCGAAGACGTGGGCGCATTTTGCACATTCGTAATCGTATAAAGGCATGAAACGCCTCCGGCGTTTTGATTGTGGCTTGTGGCTTGTGGCTTATGGCCGGAAAGGGATTCTCCCTCTTTTCGCCTTGCACCATACGCCCCATACCCTTTGCCATTTGGCGTAAATATGTCTCACCCCTCGGCGCTTGTCAAGCCGTTTGATCGTGAAAATCCCCCTCCATCCCCCTTTTGCAAAGGGGGAAGTCCTGCCTGCCCCCTCCTTTGTAAAAGGAGGGCCGGGGAGGATTTTGCCAGGCCCGTTCATTTCATCGATAATCCCATGCACAGACGGGGGTCTGTGGCTCGCAATGACCGGCAAATGAAAAACCCCCGGGGGCTTACCCCCGGGGGTCTTTTGTTTTCAGGCAACGCTGATCGGTACGCTTAGAACGCGAAGTTCAGGGCGTTCATGACCAGGAAGTTGTCATCCAGGTTGGTGTTGGCGTTCGTGCCCTTGAAGTAATCGCCGGTCATGAAGTAGCCGAAGCCCACCGTGTAGCTCAGGTTGTTGTAGAGCTTGTAGGTTGCATAGATGTCGATTTCTGAGCCGTACATGTCGTCGACGAATCCCGCCGGCTTCTCATTGGCCTTCAGCCATGCGTACTGCAGGACCACTTCGAGCTGGGGATTAACCTTCCAGCCGACATAGGGCTTGAACATCATCACGTTGAACTCGCTGCCGCCGGCAAACGACGCAGCGCCGCCGGGCGAGCCGGTTCCGAGCACGCCATGGTACTTGCTGTACCAGTAGTTGCCGTACATGAGCAGAGGATCCCAGCCCTGGCCGCCCTGCACGCCGCCCTCGAACTTGTCGGTCGTGTTGGGGTCGTCGCCGGTGATGTAGGCGAACTCGAGTCCGCCGTAGAAGGCGCCCATCGTGTACTTGGGATTCACGTACAGCGACCAGCCCTTGCGGTCGATGGTGTTGCCGTTGTCAAGGTCGATATCGCCCATGATATAGCGGAGCTCGGCCTCGATGGAGAGGGGGCCGGAGATCCACTGCACGTAAGGAGCGATTTCATGGAACGCGTAGACGAAATTCTGGCCCTGAATCGTGGTCTGAGTGCCGTCAGCGGCGTTGCGGTCAAACTCGTAGCGCAGGCCCGCCTGGCCCGTGGCCCAGCGGTAGATCGCGAAGATGTGGTACACGTCGTGGTCGTTGTCCGTGCCGCCGAGCGTGCCGCCACCCTGCTTCGAACCCTCACCGGTGTTGAAGCCGGCAGCCGAAGTGACTGCGGGCTCACCGCCTGCCCTCTTCTCCCACTCGAGACCGAAGGTCCAGGGGCCCATCAGGTACTTGTAGTGGATCCCGGCGTCGGTGTCGTAGTCGTCGCAAAACGCGCAGGTGCCCCACACGCGGGACTGCTGGTAGCCGACATCAAACACGCCGTACAGGGCGTTGAAGGTCACGTAGGCGCGCTCCCAGGAGATGTTGCGCTCCGTCGCCGCACCGTCCACACCAGGGCTGGGGGCCGCGGCGGCCGGTTGCTGGCCCCACGCCCTCTCCAGGGCGTCGAAGCGGGTCGTCAGCTTCAGGCCTTCCTGCACCTGAATCTCGAACTGCATTCTCAGGCGGTTCCCGACGTTGGCGCGGGAATCACCGTTATTCAGAAGTGAGTTGTTGTCGACATAGGTGCCGTACATGTACAACTGGCCGCTCGCCTTGATGTTGGGCTGAGCGGAGGCCGTCATGGCAAAGCTCATGATCAGGCCGACAGCGAGGAAACCGATTAAAAGCTTCTTCATTTTCTCCTCCTCATAATAGTGTTTTAAAAATTTTGGGAAATCCCCGGGAATTGCCCGGCGGACATCCAGCGAGTCATGCGGCTTCAAGCCGCCGGATTCGGGATGGATTCGCTCACCCTCCCCGAAGCCGCAACAACGCTTCCCGTCACCCCCTTTCATGGGGCATAGTGCCCCCCCTGTTTTTTGCGAAAAGAACTAGCATCGCCATGAACTCGTGTCAAGCATTTTCTGCCGCGGCCTTCACGCCCTGGGCGCCTTGCGCGGCCTTCACGACACACACATTACGCACAATCTTCCCGTTCCGAAGCGAAACGGATGCTTCCCCATTTGAGCAATTCCCGTACCACCGGTGTTTTATGGGCCTATAATGATTGTAACTATATGATATATATTAATATTTTCATTTTATTTCCCCTCCCGGCCTGCAAAAAGATCCCCTCGAAGATCGCTGAGTGTGTGTTGAAAAAAACACACACGCTCCGGACCGAGGTTATTTTGCAACGCTTTTGCCCGTAAAATCCGGTAAAATAACCCACTTTTTACTTGACAAAAAAAGACCTCTAATCTTATACTCCGGCGGCTTTTCAGAGAGGGGTACAAGGGAGTGACTTCACGCGCCTTTTCCATTCGGGAGGGCGCACTCGCCAACCCGGTGGCGCTTCTGCCGGATTCCCTTCCTGTCCCGTGCGGACAGGGGGCTTCTTCCGGGCGCTACCCGGCCAGAAGACCCGGCCCGCGGGCGGGGTGTTTCGATACCGGGAAGGTTCTCCCTGGAATCATAAATAAGACTGAAATAAGTTCAAATGGAGGTGGAGTGCAGATGGCAGATGTACAGCTGAAAGATGTGTACCCGGTGCCGGAGAAACTGAAGAAGTCGGCCTGGGTCGCCGGCAGAGCGGCTTACGACAAGCTCTGGAAGCGCTCGATCGAAGATCCCAACGGGTTCTGGGCGGAAGTGGCCAGCGAGTATGTCGAGTGGTTCAAGAAGTGGGACAAGGTCATGGACTACAACTTCGACATGAAGAAAGGCCCCATCTACGTCAAGTTCTTCGAGGGCGGCAAACTCAACGTGTCCTACAACTGCCTGGACAGGCACCTGAAGACCCGCGGCAACAAGGTCGCCATCCAGTTCGAAGGCAACGAGCCCGGCGACGACAAGGCGCTCACCTACAAGCAGCTCCACGCGGAAGTCTGCAAGTTCGCCAATGTCCTCAAGTCCCTCGGCGTGAAGAAGGGCGACAGGGTCTGCTTCTACCTGCCCATGATCCCCGAGCTCGCAATCGGCCTTCTGGCCTGCACCCGCATCGGCGCCGTGCACAGCGTCGTTTTCGGCGGCTTCAGCTCCGACGCCCTGCGAGACAGGCTCCAGGACAGCACCACGAAAATTCTCGTGACCTGCGACGGAACCTTCCGCGGCTCCAAGGCTATCCCCCAGAAGACCAACGCAGACGACGCCGTCAAAGACTGCCCGTCCGTCGAAAAGGTCATCATCGTGAAGCGCGTGGGCGACAAGGTCAAGACCGTGATGGGCCCCAAGGACATCTGGTATGAAGAGGCCATGGCGAAGGCCTCGGCCGACTGCGCCCCCGAGTGGATGGACGCCGAGGACCCCCTGTTCCTCCTCTACACCTCCGGCTCCACCGGCAAGCCCAAGGGCGTCATGCACACCACAGGCGGCTATCTCGTCTTTGTCGCCTACACCCACAAGATCATCTTCGACTACCACGAGGAAGACATCTACTGGTGCACCGCCGACATCGGCTGGGTCACCGGCCACAGCTACATTGTCTACGGGCCGCTGTGCAACGGCGCCACGTCGGTCATGTTCGAGGGCGTGCCCAACTACCCCGACATGAGCCGCTTCTGGAAGGTCGTCGAGAAGTACAAGGTCAACATCTTCTACACGGCCCCCACGGCCATCCGCGCCATCGCGAAGGAAGGCAACGAGTGGGTGAAGAAGGCCGACATCTCCTCGCTGCGCATCCTCGGCACCGTCGGCGAGCCCATCAACCCCGAGGCCTGGAACTGGTACTACAATCTCATCGGCCGCGGCGAGTGCCCCATCGTGGACACCTGGTGGCAGACCGAGACGGGCGGCATCCTGATCACCCCGCTTCCGGGCGCCGTCGACATCAAGCCCGGCATGGCTACGCTGCCCTTCATGGGCGTGTGGCCCGTGCTGCTCAACGACGAGGGGAAGGAGATCCCCGAGACGGAAGCCAGCGGCGCCCTGTGCATCAAGATGCCCTGGCCCGGCATCATGCGGGGCGTCTACGGCGATCCCAAGCGCTTCCAGGAGACCTACTTCGAGCAGTTCCCCGGCTACTACGTGACCGGTGACGGCGCGAGGCGCGACAAGGACGGCTACTACCAGATCACGGGACGCATCGACGACGTCATCAACGTCTCCGGTCACCGCATGGGGACGGCCGAGGTCGAGAGCGCGCTTGTGGCCCACCCGAAGGTGGCCGAGGCCGCAGTCGTCGGCTACCCCCACGACATCAAGGGGCAGTCGATCTACGCCTACGTCACCGTGAAGACGGGCGTGCAGAAGTCCGACGAGCTCAAGAAGGAGCTCGTGGCCCACGTGCGCACGCTCATCGGCCCCATCGCGACGCCCGAGAAGATCCAGTTCGCAGACGGTCTGCCCAAGACCCGCAGCGGAAAGATCATGCGCCGCATCCTCAAGAAGGTGGCCGCCAACGAGATCGGAGAGCTGGGCGACACGACG
>CAWHEJ010000008.1:0-16791 GCA_963828305.1 uncultured delta proteobacterium
GCCCCTTAGTGCGGCATCCGGTCGATCATCTTCCGTACCATCGATCGGCCCATGCTGGTGAGCTCCGGCTTCAGGAACCGGTACTCCTCGCTAACCAGGTGGCCGGCCCTCCACATGGTCTTGCCCGTCTTCGTGTCGACAAGCTTCATCGAGATCCCCACCCGCGCGATCTTGTCGCCGCCGAGCATCGTGTACTCCCACACATCGACGGTGGGGATGAGGATCGCCTCGATCCCGCAAAGCTCGCTGATCACCTTGCAGAGTTCGGGGTCCGAAAAGTTCAGCTCCCGGAGCTTTGCCAGGTAGACGTCAACGGACTTCTTGAGCTCGGGGTTCGCCTCGATCTGCTTGCGGATGTCCTCGCCGCCGACGACGGTCTGGAACCACTTCGTCCTGACAAGCACGTCCGTGATGATGTCGTCGATCTTCCCCTCGGCATCCTTGTAGATGCCCGCGTCGGCGGGCAGCACCCCGATCGTCTTCGGGTGAAAGTCCTTTGCCTCGTCGGCCGTCTGCACCAACCGCAGGTTCTCACAGCCGGCAATGAGCCAGACGACCCATACCGCCAGGATGACCCGGGCCGGTCCGTGAATTCTTCTCAAGGGTTCTCCCCCTGTCCTCACGTGAGCAGCCGGAGGGCAGCAAGCCAGCCGATCGTGCATAACCCCGCGAGAACATAGTTGGTTTCCAGCAGTCCGTTGATCACGGCCGCGGAAAGCGCCGTTTTTCTATCACAAAGCTCGAAACAAATCCACATGTAAAATACGCAGGGGAACAGCGTGAAACTGAGCGAAGTCGTCCACTTGAGCGGATAGGAAAGGACGAGCAGCAGCGCCAGGAACAGGGAGATCCCGTTGAGCAGCTTACGGGTCCTGTCCTCGCCGATGACGACGGGGATGGTCTCGCGCCCCAGCAGGCGGTCGCTCTGGATCTCGATGAGGTCCGAGAGGGCCGACCGGACGAAGACGATCGAGAAGATGAACAGCGCGGCCACGATCATGTCCGCCGAGACTTCGATCGGCCAATCCATGTAGGGGACAACGGCGATGACGAGGGCCCAGGCGGCTGCCATGAAGAAGTTCTTTGTGCCCGGCAGGTCCCGCAGCCTGCGGAAGCGCCAGCCCTTCGGGAAGACCCGCATGTTGTAAAGGGCCCCCACGATGGAGATGAGGGCGAGCAGGAGCCAGGGCAAAAGCCCGATCAGGTAGGCAAGCCCCAGGGACAGGAGCATGGAAAGAAAGGCCATGACGACATAAAGCCGTGCGTGCTTCGCGTAGGCCTCCTCGCGAAAGGTCCCCCTCAGGCCGCTCACCTCCCGGTCGACGAAGCGGTTGAGGGTGTGGACGGAGAACACGTAAGAGGCCGCCATGAGGAGCTGCAGGATGCTGAAGGAGACCCCCTGGAGATACTGGGCGGCAAGCGCCAGGCAGGCGGCCCCGATGGCGGCATAGACGTCGGTCCCGACGGAGGCAAGCCACAGGTTGACAAGCCATCCCCGCGCGTCGGCCCCGAGCCGGGCGTTCTGGATCGTGTCGACGACGCGCTCGATGATCCAGTTGGGCGTCGAGGCCCCGGCGGAGATCCCGATGCGGTTGTACTTCTGGAGCGGCACCTCGCGGATCTCCTCGGCCGTCTCGATGTGGAAGGTGGGCGTGCCCATGGACTCGGAGATCTGGGCCAGGCGATGGGTGTTGGCGCTGTTGCGTCCCCCGACGATGAAGACGGCGTCCATGGCGCAGGCGAGTTCCTTGATCTCGGCCTGGCGCTTCTCCGTGGAGTCGCAGATCGTGTCGAAGACGACCGTCTCGGGGACGCGCCCGCGGATCTTCTCCACGATGGCCCGGTACTCGTCGAGGCTCTGCGTCGTCTGGGCCACGACGCAGACCTTCTCCATGGCGGGCAGGCGGTCCACGTCTTCGAGCCTGCTGACGACGGTGCCCCGGCCGCCGGCGTAGCCCAAAAGGCCGTTCACCTCGGGATGCTCGGCGTCGCCCACGATGACGATGCGGTAGTCCTGCGCGGCGTGTTTCTTGATGACCGACTGGACCCGCCCCACCTTCGGGCAGGTGGCGTCGACGATCATGACCCCCTTTCTCTTGAGGGTGTCGCGCTCCTGGGGCGAGATGCCGTGGGCCCGGATGATGACGGTCGTCCCTTCCTCGATCCCGTCAAGATCCTTCACGGGAATGATGCCGCGCTTCTTCAGAAGCTCCACCGTCTGGGGGTTGTGGATGAGGGGCCCGAAGGTGTAGATCTTGCGGTCGCCCTTGTGCTGGGCCATGTCGAGGACCATGTCGACGGCCCTCCGGACGCCCATGCAGAACCCCGCCGTCTCGGCCAGCCGGATCTCGATGTTTTTGACGAACCTTTTGATCATGGAAAAACAGGGTACAGGGTCAAGGGTTCAGGGTACAGGGAAAAACAAGGCATCGGGTTTCAGTTCTTTTCCTCTTACCTTCTTACCTCTCTCACCTTCTTACCTTCTCATTCTTGACTGCCCAGATGAAGAATTCCTTGTTCCCCTCGGGGCCCGTGAGCGGCGACTCGCAGGTCCCCCGGACGGACAGGCCCTGTTCCGCAAAGAAGGCAGCCAGTTCCCCCACCACCCTGAGATGAACCGCCGGGTCCCGGACGACGCCCTTCTTGCCCACCTCGCCCCTGCCCACCTCGAACTGCGGCTTGACGAGGGCAAGGATCATCCCGCCATCCTTCACGAAGCGGAGCACGGAAGGGATGACGTGCCTCAGCGAGATGAAGGACGTGTCGATCGTCGCGATGTCGACGGGCTCCTCGACCCCCACGCCCTGGAAGTGACGGATGTTGGTCCGCTCGAAAATAACGACCCGGGGGTCGTTGCGCAGCTTCCAGGCGATCTGCCCGTAGCCCACATCGACGGCGTAGACCTTCCGGGCCCCTTCCTGCAGCAGGCAGTCCGTGAAGCCACCCGTCGAGGCGCCCACGTCGAGGGCCGAAAACCCGTCGACCCGGATGCCAAGGTGTCCAGGGCCCCCTTGAGCTTCACGCCGCCGCGGCTCACGTAGGGGTGATCCTCGCCCCGGATCCGGACGGCCGCGCCTTCGGCGATGAGGGCGCCCGCCTTGTCGACGGGCTCCTCGTTGACAAGCACCGCGCCCGCCAGGATGAGGGCCCGCGCCCGCTCCCGGGACGCAACAAGGCACCGGTCCACGAGCAGCACGTCCAGCCTGATTTTGGGGGATTTTTCTTTCATGAAATGAATGGTGGCGGGTAAAGGGCCCGGCAAGAACATGTCTGGATTTGTCATCCCCGCGGAGGCGGGGATCCAGTGCGCAGATGGATTCCTGGTCAAGCCAGGAATGACAGGATTGACATCGCTTTCGCTGCTCGCAATAACAACTTCATCTTTATTTCGCCACGACTTCACGCAGCGCCGGCTTCGCAGGCCCCGCGAGCTTCCGCGCGGCCTCGAGAATCCCTTCCTCGTCGATGCCGTAACGGCGCCGCATTTCCGCCTGGCTTGCATGCTCGACAAACTCGTCGCGGATGCCCAGGCGCTTCACCTCGATGCCGGAGAGGCCCTTCGCCTCGAGCATTTCGAGAACCGCGCTGCCGAAACCGCCCGCAAGGACGTTCTCCTCCACGGTGAGGACCTTCCCCGTTGCGGATGCCACGCGGCTCAGGAGCTCCTCGTCGAGGGGTTTCACGAAGCGGCAGTTGACCACGGTGGCGTCGATTCCTTCCTCGCGCAGTCGCTTTGCGGCATCCAGGGACGGCTGCACCGTGTAGCCGATGGCGAAAATGGCCACGTCGGCGCCTTCCTGGAGAATCTCGGCCTTGCCGATCTCGAGGGCCTTCGGGGTTTCGTCGAGGGGCACGCCCACTCCCTTGCCGCGGGGGTAGCGCACCGAGGCGGGAGCGCCGCATGTGACGGCCGTCTTGAGCATGTGCTGCAGTTCGTTTTCGTCCCTGGGCGCCATGACGACGATGTTCGGAATGGCCCTCAGGTACGAGAAGTCGAAGACGCCGTTGTGGGTCGCGCCGTCGTCGCCCGCGATGCCGCCGCGGTCCAGGGCGAGCACCACGGGGAGCTTCTGGAGGCAGACGTCGTGCAGCACCTGGTCGTAGGCCCGCTGCATGAAGGTGGAGTAGATGGCCACAACGGGGATGATCCCCTCCGTCGCCATCCCGGCGGCGAAGGTCACGCCGTGCTGCTCGGCAATCCCCACGTCGAAAAATCTCTCGGGAAACTCCTTCGCGTAGGCGTCCAGCCCCGTCCCGCTGCACATGGCCGCCGTGATGGCCACGACCTTCGGGTTTTCCCGGGCGAGCTTGATCATCGTCCGGCCGAAGACCTCCGTGTAGCTGGGGATGCCGCTCGGATCCGCGGCGATGTCGCCTGTCCGGGCGTTGAAGGGGCCGATGCCGTGGAACTTCGTGGGCTCCAGTTCGGCAAAGGGGTACCCCTTGCCCTTTTTCGTCAGCACGTGGACCAGCACGGGGCGGTTGTGTTCCTTGACGTTGCGGAGCATCGTGATGAGATGGTCGAGGCGGTGCCCCTCCAGGGGCCCCACGTACTCGAAGCCCAGCTCCTCGAAGAGGGCCCCGGGGGTGAGGAAGGACTTGAGGGCCTCCTCGGCCTGGCGGGAGATCTTGACCATCTGCTCGCCGACGTTGGGGATGCCCCGGAGAAACTGCTTCACGTCGCCACGGAGCTTGGTGACCCGGCGGCCCGTCATGATCTGGTTGAGGTAGGCCGAAAGGGCGCCCACGTTGGGCGAAATCGACATCTCGTTGTCGTTGAGGATGATGATGAGGTCCTTCTTGCGGTCGCCCGCCCAGTTGAGCCCTTCGAAGGCCAGGCCCGCCGTCATGGACCCGTCGCCGATGACGGCGACGACCTTGAAGTTCTCGCCGTTGAGGCAGCGCGCCTCGGCGATCCCGGCCGAGGCCGAGATCGAGGTGCTGCTGTGGCCCACGCTGAAGACGTCGTAGATGCTCTCCTCGCGCCGCGGGAAACCGCAGACACCGCCGCTTTTTCGCAGCGTGTGGAACTGGTCCCGGCGCCCGGTGATCAGCTTGTGGGCGTAGGCCTGGTGACCCACATCCCAGATGATCTTGTCCCGGGGGGCATCGAAGACGTAGTGGAGGGCAAGGGTGAGCTCCACGGTGCCCAGCGAGGGGGCCAGGTGGCCGCCGTTTTTGGAGCAGGTCTCGATGATGACCCTGCGGATGTCCTCCGCGAGGATTTCAAGCTCCTCCTGGCGGAGCAGCTTGATGTCGGCCGGCGAATTGATTTTTTCCAGCATGCCTTGGTTAACCTGTTCTCTGTGCCTGTGCACCTGACGGTATCATGTTTTTCGGTCCACAATGAACCGTGCGATCATCCTGAGGGGCTCGGCCCGCTCACCCAGCACGCCGAGATCCGCAAGGGCCTTTTCCACGAGCTCCGCGGCTACCCGGCGGGAGGTCTCGACCCCGACGAGGGCGGGGTACGTGAGCTTCCCCCGGGACTTGTCGCTTCCGGTGCCCTTGCCCAGGGCCTTCGCGTCGCCTTCGACGTTTAAGATATCATCGGCGATCTGAAACGCAAGCCCCACGTGGCGTCCGTATTCCGTCAGCGCGTCGAGCGCGTCGTCGTCCGCCCCGCCGAGGATGGCCCCGGCCCGGAGCGAGACCGTGATCAGGGCGCCCGTCTTTCGCGTGTGGATGAAGTTGAGCGTCTTCTCTTCGGGCGCCTTCCCTTCCGACTCGATGTCCACGACCTGGCCGCCCACCATGCCGAACCAGCCCGCCGCGAGCGCCACCTCCTGGATCACCTGGAGCAGCTTCTCCGCCTTCACGACCCCCACGGGGGTTCGCCCCGCGATGATGCGGAAGGCGTCGGTGAGCAGGGCATCGCCCGCCAGGATGGCGACGGCCTCGCCGAAGACCTTGTGGCTCGTCGGCTTGCCGCGGCGGGTGTCGTCGTTGTCCATGGCCGGGAGATCGTCGTGGATGAGGGAGTAGGTGTGGATGAGCTCGAGCGCGCAGGCCGTGGGCATGACGACGTCGATCGGGCCGCCGACGGCCTCGGCGGCTGCGATGCAGAGGATCGGGCGAAGGCGCTTCCCCCCGGCGAACACACTGTAGCGGGCGGACCTGAAGATCACGGGAGGCTCGCAGGACTCGGCGGGAAGGTAAAGCTCGAGGGCCTGATCGACAAGGGTCTTCCGTGACTCGAGGTACTCGTCCAGGGAAATAGGGTTAGCGGTCATCTCCTTCCGGTTCGGGCTTGAAGGGCTTGACCTCCGTCTCGCCCTCCTTCTTGAGAAGGATCTCGATCCTTCGTTCGGCCTCGTCGAGCTTCCTGGAGCAAAGCCTTGCCAGGCGGATCCCCTCCTCGAAGGATACCAGGGATTCGTCGAGCGTCAGCTCGCCCTGCTCCATCTTCCGGACGATCTCCTCGAGCTTCGCCAGGGCGACCTCGAACTTGGCCTCTGCCATTGCGTCATTCTTCTTCGATCTTGGTGACGACGGCATCGAACCGACCTTTCGCAACATTTATGCCAACGGGGTCCCCCGCTGATAGTTCTTTTGCATCCCGGATGACCTGCCCCTCCGGCATCGTCCGGGCGACGGCATATCCACGGGCAAGTACTCCCAGAGGGCTGAGGCTGTCCAGCAGGGCCGTCCGGCCCGCAAGCCTCGTCCGCAGGGCTTCCACCTGGCGGAAGATACCCGTTATCATGCTTTTCCTTATATTTTCAAGCACAAAGGTGAGGTTTGCCAGCTTCACCCCCGGACTCAGGTACTGCAGGTGCGTTTCGAAGTGGCGCAGCCTGTCGCGCTCGGTGCGCGCCCGGCGGATGAGGGAGGCACTCAGGTTGTTCAACCGCTCGTCGAGGCCGAGCCGCAGGTCGACAAGGCGGCGCCTGGGGTCGCGGACCCGCTCGGAGAGCGTTTCCAGCCGGTCCTTCCGGAGCTTCAGGAAACGCTCCCCGGCATTCACAAGCCGGGCGGTGAGCGCCCGGATCTGCTGGGTGAGCTCGGCGCGCATGGGAACGACGAGCTCGGCTGCCGCCGACGGAGTGGGCGCCCGCAGGTCGGCCACGAAGTCGGCAATGGTGAAATCGATCTCGTGGCCCACGGCGCTGATGACGGGAATGCGCGATGCGAAGATGGCCCGGGCGACGCCCTCGCTGTTGAAGGCCATGAGGTCCTCGAGCGAGCCCCCGCCCCTGGCTACGATGATCACGTCGATGCCGGGCAGCTCGTTGAGCTGATGGAGGGCCTCGACGATCTCGGCGGGGGCCTCGGCGCCCTGCACCCGCACGGGGGCGATGAGGATACCCACGGAGGGGAAGCGGCGCTTCGTGATATTCAGGATGTCCCGGATGACGGCGCCCGATGGCGAGGTGATCACGCCGATCCGCGAGGGCAGGTAGGGGATTGGCTTCTTGTGGACGGCCTCGAAAAGGCCCTCGGCCTGCAGCTTGGCCTTCAACTGCTCGAAGGCGATCTGCAGGGCGCCCACTCCCCTGGGCTCGGCGTAGTCCAGGATGAGCTGGTACTCGCCGCGGGGCTTGTAGACGTTCATCCGCGCCCGGCAGACGATGTGCATCCCGTCCTCGAGGTCGAACTTGAGCCCCCGGGCAACGGGCCGGAACAGCACCGCCCGGATCTGGCTGTCCGTGTCTTTGAGCGTAAAGTAGAGATGGCCCGAGGCGGGCCTGCGAAGGTTGGAGATCTCGCCCTCGACCCAGAGCTGATCGAAGGTGGACTCCAGGATGTCCTGGACCTGCCTGGTGAGTTCCGTGACGGTCAGAATCTCGCGGGTTGAAAAGAGATCCATGAAGAGGAAGTAGCAGAGGGGGTGAAGCGATGCAAGGGATTTGTGCCGCACGCCTGCCGATAACGCCTTTCGGTCTTTGACTTTTTCGGGGCCTTGGGGTAAGAAGTGGCAATCAACACCGAAGGGGAAAAGAATTTTTCATGGCAAAGAAAATCAACAAAAAGAAGCAGGATTACCTGAAATCCAAGGTCGAGCACATCGACATCACAAAGATCGACGCCGTCGACATCGTCAACTCGATGAAGAAGATGTCCTTCTCGGCGCGCGACCTCGCCGCGGCGGCCGAGATGTACAACCGGATGCTCGCCGACCGCAACTGCGTCATCTTCCTCACCATCGCCGGCAGCACGAGCGCCGCGGGCTGCATGCAGATCTACGCCGACATGGTGAAACACAACATGGTGGACGCCATCGTTGCGACGGGGGCCTCCATCGTGGACATGGACTTCTTCGAGGCCCTGGGTTTCAGGCACTACCAGGGCACGCCGCATGTCGACGACAGCGAGCTGCGCAGGCTCTACATCGACCGCATCTACGACACCTACATCGACGAGGAGCAGCTCCAGCACTGCGACAAGACCGTCACCGAGATCGCCGATGCGCTGCCGCCCCGGCCATACTCGTCGCGCGAGTTCATCAGGGAGATGGGCCGATACCTCGTGAAGAAGGCAAAGAAGAAGGACTCGCTCGTCCAGCTCGCCTACGAGAACGACGTGCCCATCTTCTGCCCGGCCTTCTCGGATTCCAGCGCGGGCTTCGGCCTGGTGCTGCACCAGCACAGGAGACCCAAGAGCCACGTCTCCATCGACTCGGTGAAGGACTTCCGGGAACTGACGGAGATCAAGATCGCGGCGCCCACATCGGGCCTTCTCATGATCGGCGGCGGCGTGCCGAAGAACTTCATCCAGGACACGGTCATCTGCGCCGAGATCCTCGGCAAGGACGTGCCCATGCACCAGTACGCCGTGCAGATCACCGTGGCCGACGCGCGCGACGGGGCCTGCTCGAGCTCGACGCTCAAGGAGGCCGCTTCCTGGGGCAAGGTGGACACCGTCTCCGAGCAGATGGTCTTTGCCGAGGCGACAATGGCCCTGCCGCTGCTGGCGAGCTACGCGTTCCACAAGGGAAACTGGAAGAAGCGCAAGAAGTGGAAGTTCGCGAAGATCTACAAGGGCTGATCCGGAAATAATTGGAATACAGAGGGCCGGCGCGAAAACGCCGGCCCTTTTAACAGACCCTGCCGCGGTCCACATCGGGCTGTCCCATTTAGGAGCAGAGCCCGAAAAGCGCTCCATTCCAGCGATTCATGCCCCCTGTGCCATTTTGGCCTACTTTCGAGACCGCCGGCCCGCAGCAACCGCCCCGCCCGCATTATCACATCTCATTGATATCATTCATCTATCGTACGTGGCGCTTCCGGATTCTTCCCTGGTATATCTGATGCTCCGGGCATGACGGCAGATCCAACCCCAAGGAGGTCTGTCATGAGCGGGACGAGACGAGAGAAGGGAATCGAGGGTACTGCCCGGCGGTACGTGAAAGCGAAGGGGACATGGCTGCGGCTCTGTGAGGTGGCACTCCTCGTGATCCTGTTATCCACGGGACAGGCCAAGGCTATCGAAACGAGCGAGGTGGGGCTTTTCACGGCCGTCGCCCCCGATGCCATGATCGTCCTCGATCTTTCCGGGAGCATGAAGTGGAATCCACCCGGGGACCACGATGCGTACAATTACCCGACCAAGCAGTACAGCAATTCGACCTGCTCCGGGCCCTTCTACGACGACCAGAGCGTGCCGGGCTACACGACGTACTGCTCGCGCTTCGAGATCGCGCGCAAGACCCTCTTCAACGATCCTCGACGACAACCGCGACGGCACGGTCAATGCCAACGACGAGACAAGCATGAACATCCGCTTCGGCCTCGGGAAGTTCCAGGGGAGCACCTACGTCAAGCTGCGCGACATCGCGACCAAGTATTCCCAGATCTATTGCGGCAGACAACGACCTCCTGCACCGTGGACCAGGCCTCGGGGGACACCTCCAGCATCAACTACTGGATGACCTACTACAACGTCGTCGGGGCCACCCCCCTCGTCTCGGCCCTCTCGGGCGTGAAGAGCTATCTCGACACCCACAAGACAACCGATTCCTACCAGAGCTGCCGCCAGAAGTTCGTCATCCTCGTCTCCGACGGGGCCGACACGATGAGCTGCGGCGGCACGGGCTACGACACGCAGGCCGACCAGTACAAGCGCAGGCGCGACTCGGTGCTGGCGGTCAAGGCCCTGGCCGACGCGGGCTACAAGGTCTTCGTCATCGGCATGGGGAGCAACATGCCCGATCACCTGAAGAACACCCTCAACTGGATGGCCTACTGGGGCGGGACGGACAACCCTCTGATCCCGAACTGCCGGTTCCACGTCGGGCTTTGACCCCGTCGCGGTCTCCTCCTGCGGCTCCTCCTCCACGACGGGCACCTGCGACGGGACGAGCGACCAGTGCTTCGCCACCTCCAATGACCCCGGGACGGCGCGCCTTTCCGGCTATGCCTTCCTGGCCAACAACGCCGCAGAACTCGAGGCGGCCTTCCGGCAGGCCATCAACCACATCCGGGAGGCGACGTATTCCTTCACGCAATCCTCCGTGGCCTCCTCGAGGCTCGTCGACGAGAATTACCTCTACGAGGCCACCTTCCAGCCCGCAAACGGGGAGCCCTTCTGGCAGGGCCACATCAAGAAGTACAATATCAACAGCGACGGAAGCATCGGGAGCGTGGCCTGGGACGCAGGTTCGGTGCTCCAGGCGACCACGGCAAACGCGCGGTCGATCTACACCTACAAGTCGGGTTCGATGATCGACTTCACGACATCCGGTATCACCAGCACGGATCTCAACGTGGCCGACGACACGAGGCGAAACGAAGTGGTGGGCTTCATCCGGGGCGAGAGCGCCTACAACCCGGACAATTGGAAACTGGGCGACACGTTCCGCTCGAACCCGATCACGGTGGGCACGCCCTCACAATATTACAGGGATAGCCGGGACGTGGCCAACGCATTTGCAACCTTCCGCAGCAACAATGTCCGCTCAACGGCCAACGGCAAGCGGATCGTCCTGGCCGGCGCCAATGACGGCCAGCTCCATGCCTTCCGCACCAGCGACGGGGCCGAGCTCTGGAGCTTCATCGCGCCGAACCTTCTGAGCGAAGCTCAAGGACATCGCCCACGCTTCACATCCCACGGGCCTGACCCACCAGTACTATGTCGACGGCCCCATCAGTGTCGCCGACGTGTGGTTGGGAAGCGGAGACGGGACGACCAAGAACCCCTCGGACTGGAAGACCCTGGTGGTGTTCGGTCAGGGACGGGGCGCAACGCAGACACTCTGGAGCTCATCGAGTTCCTGCAGCGGAGGCTTCAGCAACGTCTACTCTGCTACAGCCCCCTACTACTGCGGCTACCATGCCCTGGACATCACAAACTCGGCCACCCCTGCCTACAAGTGGCGCATCACGCCGTCGGCAAGCCAGGCCCCCTACCTGGGCGACCCCTGGAGCAAGATGATGGTGAGCCGGGTAAAGATCGGCGGCGTGGAGAAGTGGGTCGGATTCTTCGGCGGGGGACACAATTACTCGAGCTGCACCGGGACGGGCTGCGACACCCGGGGAAAAGGGTTCTTCGTCGTCGATCTGTCCACGGGCAACGTCCTGTGGAGCCATACCCTTGCCGACAATGCAAACATGGCCTATGCGATGCCCGGGACCCCGACCATCATGGATACCGACAACGACGGCTTCATCGACCTCGCTTACATGGGCGACCTGGGCGGAAACGTCTGGCGCTTCAGATTCTGCCTCGCCTCCGACGGCGGCACCTGCGGAACCTCTGGCTGGACCGGTTCGACCCTCTTCAGCCGCGGATCCGGCGCAGGACCCGTCTACGCGGCCCCCAGCGCCACCCGTGACGTGAACGGCAACGTGTGGATCTACTGGGGAACGGGCGACAAGACCGAACCGATCGTCGTGGGCACCCAGACCGACCGGTTCTACGCCTTGAAGGACGCCACCCTTTCCGGGACCTACACGCTCGGCAACCTCGAAAACATTACCTCCGGCACCTACACCGATTCCACGAGCAAACGGGGCTGGTACATCGACCTTTCCGGGGCCGGTGAGAAGTGCCTCTCCGAGGCTTCCATCTTCGCGGGCCAGGTCTACTTCACCAGCTATACCCCTGCCGGCGGCGCAGGTGACCCCTGCAGTCAGGCCGGCACGGCCAAGATCTATGCCGTATCCTACCTCTCCGGCGCCGGGTCCCTGTCGGGGGGCAGCCGGAGCATGACGCTCGGCGTGGGCATCCCCACGGCACCCGTTCTGTCCATGAACCCCTATGCAAGCACGCCAGACCTTTACGTCACGGTGAGCGGCGGGGCGGGAATCGGCGCCTCGACCCAGAAGGCGAATATCAGCCCGCCCACGATCGCCAACAGGAACAACATCCTGTACTGGAGGGACCGGCGGATTCAGTAAAGACCGGAACAGGGTAAAGACAGAAGGCCGCCCCGGCGACGGGGCGGCCTTTAAAATAATTGCGCGCATCGCTGCGGCTTCAGGATTGCTTCCCTTCCAGTTCTGCAATCCGACGCCTCAGATTCTCCGGCACGGCGGCCTTGCGGTTTGCCCGATAATCGAAGCAGACCAGGGTCCCCTCCCCCTCGGCGGCGATGCGGCCCAGCCGGTGGCTGAAGACGGCATAGCGCATGACGAAGCGGTCCTCGCCGATGCTCGCCACCCGTGCCCCGATCGAAACCGTGTCTGGATAGGACAGGGCCGCGCGGAAACGGCACGTCGTCTCGGCCAGGATCGGGCCTATGGGGTCCCTGCCCAGAAATTCCGGGACATCGAGCTTCTCGAAATAGGCGATCCGGGCCGTCTCGAAGTAGCGGAAGTAGACGATGTTGTTGATGTGTCCGAAGGCGTCCATCTCGCCCCAGGCCACGGGAGTTTCCACCACGACGGGATAACCTGCCAGATCTTTTTCCATCATCTCACCTCCTTGCCGCTTCAGCAGTTCCATCTTAACAGATCGCCCCGCTCCGCTCAATCAAAGGTCTTGAAAAAATCCGTCATCGGGCGAAATCCATTGTTAGTTTCAACAGGCAGAAACCGGTTGATCTGTCCCGGCACTTTTGTTGACCGGTCCCGGTATTCCGAAACGGCAAACCAATTCGCGTTATTCCAAAATGGAACAACAGCACTAACTCATTGATTTAATGATTTATTCGTTAGTGTCCCCTCCAATTATGCCTTCCGCACCCGTTGCTCCAGAACCCCGCGTGCAAGATAAGAATTCGTAACCCGTTGAAATTTAATTGTATTTATTGACTCCTCCTTGCGGCACATTCGATGCTCCCTGGTAGTGCAAACAATAACGGAGGAGCCACACGATGAGCGCGACCATAGCGGAGAGACTGATCGACCGGAAGGCAATCAGCGACGGGCAAACAGAAAATGACTGCTGTTACTTCGACCAGATTGTCGAAATGGACTCCGCCGATGACAGGACGGGATTCATCCTCATCGACAGCCTCATGATCCTGTCGGTCTATCTGGCTCCCGTGGCTGTCTTCGGCTACCTGGTCGCCCCGGTAGTCGCCCGTCTGCTGAGCATGCCCATATCAGACTAACCGGCACAATGAGCCCTCCTGCGCCGCCGTGAGCGGCCCTCCCCTTCAACGGGTCCCCGGCGGCATTTCTTTTATGAACGGATCATCGAGGAGGGCATCTCTGAAATGCGGACCGCGCAGCCGTGTTGGTCCTTCACGGGAGAGGAAACATCTTTTGATCCATGGGGGACCGGCTTCCGCTAGATCACGCAGAAAAACTTCTCCACGTTTCGATGAACCCACAGGGAAGCCTGCACGCGGCTGCGGACATTGATCTTACGGAAGATATTGTAGAGGTGAGTCCGGACAGTATGGCCGCTGATGCTGAGACGGGCGGCAATGTCCCCGTTGTGGAGGCCGCCTGCCATCAGAAACAAAATGTGGAACTCCCTCGGACTCAGGGGGTGAGTTACTGCCTGATCGTGGGCGTATCTCGGCCTCACGAAGCCGACGGGTGGTCCTTGAGGGTTCAATTCCCGATCGGTGAACAAATCCAGGAGAGCTTGCAGGAACCGATCTGCGGAGTCGAATCGATAGAAAAAACCGCAAAGACAGCCCGGGGCGGTTTTGTCGGGCCCATTCCCGTTGGGGTCTTCCCGGAAAAGGATGGGAAAAAGCCCGGCAGGCAGCGTACCGTTCGTCCCGCCGTTATTCGCCTGACTCGTTGACCTGAGTCCCGGATCGAGGGCATCCATGAGAAACAGCAGGCTTTTCGGGGGATGGGGCCCGCGCCCCAGGGTCTCCATATGCTCGAAGGAAACCTCTTCACAGGGTACCCCCGTCTCCTGCACGAGAAAGCGGGCCAGGGCCGCGTTCTCCAGGCGGCTCACGCCTGATATGTAAATCTTCTTCTGCCTGAGCATGCTGTCAGGAATCATGGCTCTCTCGCCCGTCTCCTTCCTGGCCGCCGATCACCTGGCGGATTTTCTTCAGCAGCACAGGCATCTGAAACGGCTTCTGCAGAAAGTCCCTGCAACCCTCTTCGAGGAGCCTGCAGACCTCATCGGGAAGGCTGTAGCCGCTGATGATGATCACGGACACACGGGGGTCCATTTTCTTCAACTCCCTGAATGTCTCCGCGCCTCCCATGCCGGGCATGATCATATCCAGCATGACCAGATCGATCTCCCCTTTCCACATCTCATACACTTCAATGGCCTCCCTGCCGCTGCCAGCCGCGAAAACCCTGTAACCGGCGGCTTCCAGAATCTCCCGGTTCAGTTCGATGAGCACCTCATCGTCATCCACCAGGAGGATCGTTCCACCCGATGATCTGGATTCGCGCCGGACAGGGGTTTCGAGGGCCGGTGTTCCGGTGGCGGGCAGCAGGATTTGCATGACCGGCATGGACTCCTCGAGGCCGCCAACCGTCATGACGCCGCCATGGCCCTGGATGAAACAAAGCGCGTAGGTAATTCCCAGGCTGTCACGCAGACCGGTCTCATTCATCAGGGAGGAGAGCCGAAGCGCCTTCGGCCTGCCCGGCAGCCCCTTCGGCATCGCTTGCCCGGCCAGGGTCACCCGAACGTAACGTCCCGGATTGACCCGATAGGCGATCGAAGCATCGCCGGGCAGAACCATATTTTCGGTTTCGATTTGCAACTCGCCGCTGTCCGGGGACGCCTGTTGCAGGTACATGTAAAGATGGATGAGCATTTTCTCGAGCTGGATCCGGTCCGCCTCGACGGCCCAGAGTCTCTCCTCGAGGTTCCTGCGCACAGTGATCCCCTGCCGCGTGTTGGCAAATATGGTGGAGGTCTTGCGGATGATCTCATTCAGGTCGCCGGATTTGGCCTCTTTCGTCCGGCCGCCGTTGAAGGTCTGAATCCTGAGCAGAAATTCCTTGCCGGAGCGCGCCTCCTGTTCGACGGCCTGGAGTTGCCTGGATACAGGAGGCTCCTGCCCCCAGGTCGTCGTAATCAGTCCCTGAATCCCTTCGACGATATCGTCCATGATGAGGGCAAGGCCGCTGATGAGCAGGCTGACGGAGTCGAATTTCGAGTACTGCATCTCCGATTCGATGCGGCGGCGCTCGGTGAGATCATCGCAGGTTGTCAGCAGGCGGCCATCGGTCAGGGGGATGACATGAATGTGGCACAGCCTTCGGCCCCTTTCTTTCGATTCGATCGAAATGACCGTCTCGAAGCGGCCCCCGGTCTGCGTTTTTCCGGAGATCGGATCGAGCATGCTGCGCATCAGGGGTTTTTTCACGGCCTTTTCGAACCAGGACCCGATATCAGGAAGAGTCTTGAACTCGTACGCGAACATGTTCGCGAAGGTGGCGTTGAAGGTTTCCACGGCAAAGTCGGAGCGCAGGATGAGTATTCCGAAGGGCAGTTGATCTGCAATCTGCCTGAATTCCGGGCATATGAGCGGCTCCGGATTCTCCGATGGATCTTTATCGCGCTGGGGCCGAGCTTCGTTTTCCTCTACTGCCCCGCCTCGCTCTATGCCGTCATTCATCTGGAGACTCCTTTCCGTGTCGACCGACTCCCCTTAGGGGATTCCTGTCTTGCCGAGGCATCGCCTCGGATGCGATGGCTGCCGCCATGAGGAGCATCAGTCGTACCGGGAGCCTCTTTTTCTATTTATTCAATGATGTCGGGGTGTTGAATTCAGCAGAGTCGAGCGGGTCCCCTCTGGAGAATGGAGCCGCTATGCCGAAATGGGCTGGTGCTTGAGGAAATCTCGAATGATATCAATAGATCCGAAAAAATGACCCATTATGGGATGGTCCATGGCGGACGGTCAGTCCACCCCATAGGAGGCGAGCTTGCGTCGCAAGGTATTGAGACCGATCCCGAGGAGCTTAGCCGTCCTGAGTTTGTTGTGAGCCGTTTCCTCATAAGCCCTGATGATGTGGCCCCGCTCCGCCTCGGCCAGGGGGACGATCGATCCTCCCGCCGGGACAGAGAATTGCCGCCGGGACGGTTTCGCCCCTCGCAGGTACTCGGGCAGGTACCGCGCCATGATCGGTCTGTGCTGTGCGAGGTTGCACGAAGACTGGATGATGGAGCGCAGTTCCCGGACGTTCCCGGGATAGTCGTAATTCATGAGGATCTGAAGGGCGTCCTCCTCGATTTGACGATCTTCCTCCCCCCGAAATTCTCGCAGGAAGGTGTTGATGAGCAGGGGGATGTCCTCGCGTCGCTCGCGCAGGGGAAGGATCCTCAGCCAGGCCCCTTGAAGCCGGTAATAGAGGTCCTTGCGGAACTGCCCTTTGCTCAGCAGCTTGTCGAGATCGGCGTTGGTTGCCGCGATGAAGCGCACGTCCACCTTGCGTGCCGAGCTGGTGCCGAGCTTGATGATTTCGCCCT
>CAWHEJ010000009.1:0-98019 GCA_963828305.1 uncultured delta proteobacterium
ATCCGGAAGGTCAGGAAGGCGCATGCCATCAAGGGCTCCCGTTTTCTCCACATCTTCGCCAGCTGCCCGACGGGCTGGAAGATCCCCTCGGAGATGGCCGTCAAGATCGCGCGCATGGCCGTCCAGACGAACATTTTCCCGCTCTACGAGGTGGAGGACGGCCTGCGCTACACGATCAACCTCAAGCCCAAGCGGTTCCCCGTCCGGGAGTATTTCAAGATCCAGGGGCGCTTCCAGCACCTCAAGGACCAGGACCTCGACGTGATCCAGAAAATGGTCGACGAGGACTGGGAGCTGCTACTGAGGAAAGCGGGGGAGCATGCCTGACAGACAGTGATTAGTGCTCAGTGGCTAGTGACCGGTGGAATACAAAAAAGTGACTGAGTGTCTGAGTGAAGAGAGAAAAAGGTATCCGGGATTCCGGTGTTTCCTTTTTACGTTCGGCGCTGGGTACCCGGCGCTTTTTTCTACACGCTACACGCTACGCGCTACACGCATTGTCGCTTTCATCTGCTTCACCATGCTGATCTCTCTTGTCACGCCCGTTCCCTCCCGCGGCCGACGTCTACGTGTACGATGCCGTGGCCTTGCAGGGGGAGGAAGTCCGCCTGAAGGCCGAGACGCGGGGGACGGTGTTTATCAAGGGAGGGGAGCTTGTCGAGTTCTTTGTCGATGACGCCTCGCTGGGGAAAAACCTCTCCGGCGGCGACGGTGCGGCCTACCGGATCTACAAGGCTTCCAGCCCCGGGCTGAAAAACATCCGGGCCGTTTCCCGAAAAATGTCCGGGACGGGGCACCTTCTGGTCCTGAAACCGGGCGCGGGTGTCGTCGCCGTCGACGTGGAAGGCTCCCTGCTCCAGGGAGGTTTCATGTCTCCGGGCCGCCCGGAAAGTCGCCAGGCCCTCGAGTCGATCGCAAAGCGTTTTCCCCTGATCTATCTGCAATCGGGTGAGACGAACCTGAAAGCGGTCCGCTACTGGCTGCAGCAGAACGAATACACCGACGCTCCCCTTCTTCCCTGGGATGGCGGCACCGTTTTTGACAGCCTCGCGAAGAAGGGCGTGAAGATCCGTGCAGTGGTCGGCGGCCCTGTCATGATCGAGTCCGCTCTCAAGCACAAGCCCCAGGCCTTCAGTTTCGAGCCCATGAAGGGCGCCGTGCGCCTGAAGAGCTGGAAAGAGTTGGAGGAGAAGCTTAAATAATTCTAGAAGGTGAGAAGTTAAGAAGGTTGGAATAATCTCCTGATTAGACACGGCTTTTCCGACCCTCTTACCCTCTTACCCTCTTACCTTCTTCTTGCAAAAGGAGCCACACCATGAAAAGGCGGGATTTCCTGAAACTGGGCATGCTGGGGACGACGGGAGCGATTCTCGGGTGGGACGGTCCGGCCGGGGCGGCGCAGAAGGCATCGGGGCCATTTACCTTCCCGGCCCCCGTTTACCGGACCCTGGGCCGCACGGGACTCAAGATCACCGTCGTGAGTTTCGGGGCCATGCTGACGCCCGAGCCGGAGGTGATCCGGGTCGCCTTCGAACACGGCGTCAATTACGTGGACACAGCGCGGCGCTACATGAACGGCCGAAACGAGGAGATCGTCGCCAGGGCCCTGAAGGGCATGCGCGACAAGGTCTACGTGGCGACGAAGATTATCTCGAGTTCCCGGTCGAAAGAGGACATCTTCCGTGATGTGGAAACGAGCCTCAAGGCGCTCGAGCGGGACCACATCGACGTCATTCAGCTGCACAACGTGACCCACCGCGAAAGGCTCTTCGAACCCGAAATGCGTGAAGCCCTCGTGAAGCTCAAGCAGCAGGGAAAGGTGCGCTTCTTCGGCGTGACCACGCACACCAACGAGACCGAGGTGGTCAACGCCCTCGTGGACGACAAGGACCGTTTTTTCGACATGGCCCTCGTAAAATACAATTTCAGGACAGATGACGAGCTGAAGAAGGCGATCGCCAGGGCCGCGCAGGCCGGCATCGGCATCGTGGCCATGAAGACACAGGCAGGCGGCTACAAGACCGACGCGCTGGGCCCGATCAGCCCGCACCAGGCAGCCCTCAAGTGGGCGCTCCAGGACAAAAACATTACCGCGGCCATTCCCGGCATGAGGGACATGGGCCATCTCCGGGAGAATATCGCCGTCATGGGGATGCGACTCACCCTCGCGGACAGCCTTATCCTGCGATGCTACGGGGCAGCGGTTGCGCCCTATTACTGCCACCTGTGCGGGAAATGCGAAGACACCTGCCCGAAGGGAGTCCGGATCAGCGTTGTAAACCGCAGCCTCCTGTATGCCGAAGCCTACCGGAGCCCGGAGCTTGCCCGCGCCACCTATGACGAGATCCCTGTGACGGCCTCGGCATCGGCATGTATCGACTGCAGCCGCTGCACGGCCCGATGCGTCAACGGCCTCGATGTCGCGTCCAAGATGGCCCGCGCACGGGAACTGATGGCGTGACTTTGAAGAGGTTGATCAGTTGATTCGTTAAGACATTGAGAAGTATCGCGTAGTTGTCCTGTCAACCACGCGATTACCATAACAAACCGCCTAAGAATTCTATGCCAAGGAGTTGATGCGTTAATGCGCTTGCACATGCAGCTCTGGTTAAACAAAAAAACGGGAGGTTACCAAATGAAACCGCAAGTCAATAGCATGATTGCCTTTGCCCTCGCCATCGTCTTTGCCACTGCTGCCCCCCCCGTTATCGCCGCAGTCGATGGCAGCGGCAAGGCCAACCCCGGCGCTGTAACGGAGCCGTCCTGGCACAGCCAGTCGCTGACCACTGAAACCGTTACAGGGCCCAATGGTGCCATCACCACCCGCACGGCGCTCAGCGCCGACGCGCGGCTGGGCGTGACGGATACGAAAATCGCCGAGCAAGTCGCCGCAGGCGTGTATGCCCTACGCGGCTGGGGCATTGCACACAGCTTCGCCATCGAAGCGCCGAACGGGTGGATCATCGTGGATACCGGCGACTCCACCCAAGCCGCCGCGGAGATGCGCGAGACGCTCGAACGCGCGGTCGGCAAGAAGATCAAAGTCGCAGCCATCCTGCTCACGCACTGGCACTACGCCGACGGCACCAGCGCGTGGCTCGACGAGGGCACCGAGATCTGGGGGCACGAGCACCTGGACCGCAACCGCACTGCCTCCGGCAACATCGGCGTCATCGGCGGCTACCTCCTGTCGCGGGCGACCGCGCAGTTCGGCGTGTTCCATCCAACGACGGGTCCCGACGCGTTCCCCAACCTGCTCAGTTTCACGCCCGAGAAGTTTCTGCTCGTGTCGAGCTACCAACCGCCGACGAAGCTCTTCGCGGACGGCAAGGTCATCGACGTGGTCATCGCCGGCGAGCCGATCCAGGTCGCGCCGAATCGTTCGGACACGTCGGACAGCGTCGGGTTCTACTTCCCCAAGCGCCGCATGCTGGTGACCAACTTCATGGTCCTCGATACGATCTTCAACATCTACACGCTGCGCGGCGGCGCGTACCGGAATCCCGAAGTCTTCGTCAACGACGCCCGCTGGCTCGAGTCCAAGAACGCCGAGATCCTGCTGGACATCCACGGACCGACGCTCAGGAGCGAGAAGGCGCGGGAGGCCCTCGAGCGCTCCGTCGACTCGGTGCAGCTCATCCACGACCAGACCCTGCGCCTGGTCGCCAGCGGCACGGGTCCCCGCGAGGCGGCCGAGACCCTGTACGTGCCGCGCCACATGCGCGAGGGGCGCGAGGGCTATGGGCAGGTCGAAAGTCACGTCCGGCAGGTCTACAACGGGACCGTCGGCTGGTTCGACGGCGACGTCTACGAAATCAATCCGCTCGCGGTCAGGGAAGAAGCCGAGCGCACGGTGCAGGCGATGGGCGGCCGCGCGGCGGTGGAAAAAATGGCCGCGCAGGCGGTGGCCGACGGCGGACTCGCGAACTGGCGCTGGGGACTCAAGCTCACCTCCCTGCTGCTGAAGCTCGATCCCGCCGATCCGGCCGCGCGGAAAACTCGCGCGACGGCAGCCCGCGCTCTCGGCCAGCGTACCGACTCGGCCAACGCGCGGGGCTTCTACATCACCGAGGCGCTGCAGATGGAGGGCAACCTTCTCGTGCAGGGGCAACCGGCGACGCTAGATGGGATCCGCGCGTTCCTCAGCACGCCGCGCGCCGAGCGGCTGGTGGCCGTCTCCGTCGACAAGAACCTGCAGTTCGTCCGCTACCTGGTCGATCCGCGCAAGGCCGAGGGCCAGCGGCTGGTCTTCACCGTCGCGGCCGAGGGCGACCCGCAGATCAGGCAGATCGAACTGCGCAACAGCGTGCTCGTGATATCCCCGGTCGCCTCCCGGGCGTCAACTCACGTCGTCCTGACGCGGCGCGAGCTGGCGGATTTCGTTCTCGGGAAGAGCTTGCCGGCGAAGGGCGGCGGACCGCTGGCCGAGCTGGATCGCGTGATGGATCGAAGCCGGCTGCTGCCACCGACGACGCCCACCCCGGCGGTGCTCGATGCCAGGGGCGACTTGAAGTACAACGACGGCCTGGAACACTAGCCGCGCTTCGTTGGCGTTCGGCGTCATATGCACGTCACCCTACATCCACTTGACGACAGGAGGAACAAAGTCATGCAACCTACGGCCCTGAAGTTCGTTGGTGTCATCGCCACGCTGGCACTTGGAGTGTGCTCCCTTGCCCACGCGGCAGACGCAGCCGCAGAGAAGCGCGGGGCGCAGACGGCACCGTCCTGGAGCAGCCCGTCCCTGCGCAGCGAAACCGCCGTCGGGCCGAACGGCGCCGTGACGACGCGCGCCGCGCTGCTGGCCAATGACAAGTGGGGCATCGGCAACACGAAGCGCGTCGAGCGGGTCACCGACGGCGTGTACGCGATGCGCGGCTGGGGGATCGGCAGCAGCTTCGCGATCGAAGCCCCGGCCGGCTGGATCATCATCGAGACCGGCGACTTCACGCGGGCGGCCGCGGAGATGCGCTCCAGGCTCGAGGAAACGCTCGGCCGCAAGGTCAGGGTGGCCGCGATCCTCCTGACCCACTGGCACTACGGCAACGGCATCGGCGCGTGGCTCGACGAGGGCGCGGAGGTCTGGGGACACGAGCACCTGGACCGCAACCGCAGCGCCTCGACCGGCATCAGTGTCCTGAGCGGCACCTACCAGGCACGAGCGGCCGCCCAGTTCGGCGTCTTCCATCCGCAACGCGGTCCCGACGCCTTTCCGAACACGCTCGGCTTCACGCCCGAGAAACTGCTGGCCGGGTCCAGCTACCAGCCGCCCATGCGGCTCTTCGAGAACGGCCGCGTCGTCGACGTCGTCGT
The DNA here is from genome assembly GCA_963828305.1 of uncultured delta proteobacterium. Taxonomy (GTDB): domain Bacteria; phylum Desulfobacterota; class Syntrophia; order Syntrophales; family UBA2192; genus UBA2192. Next base: position 5,314 of record CAWHEJ010000009.1, read on the forward strand.
CGCCGGCGAGCCGGTGCAGGTCGCTCCCAACCGATCGGACGCGACCGACAGCGTCGGCTTCTATTTCCCGCGCAAGCGCATGCTCGTGACCAACTTCATGGTGCCGGGCGGCATCTTCAACGTGTATTCGCTGCGCGGCGGTTCGTATCGCAATCCGGCGGTCGTGATCCAGGATGGCCGCTGGATCGAGTCGAAGAACGCGGAAATCCTGCTCGACCTGCACGGCCCCACCGTCAAGGGCGAAGACGCGGTGCGCGACGCGGTCCAGCGTGCCCTCGACCAGGTGCAGCTGATCCACGACCAGACGCTGCGCCAGATCGCGCATGGCCGGAACGCACGACAGGCGGCCGAACAGGTGTACATGCCGCGCCACCAGCGCGGGGACTGGGAGAACTACGGGCAGGTCGAGAGCCACGTGCGGCAGGTCTACGGCGGCACGATCGGCTGGTTCGGCGGCGACGTCTACGACATCAATCCGCTCTCCGGGAACGAGGAAGCGGCGCGCACCGTGCAGATGATGGGCGGCCGCGACGCCGTCCGGAAGGCTGCCGCCGAAGAGGTCAAGCAGGGAGGACTTGCGAACTGGCGCTGGACCCTCAAGCTGACGTCCCTGCTGCTGGAACTCGATCCGGCCGACGCCGAGGCGCGCAAGCTCCGGGCCGCGGCGGCACGCCAGCTCGGTCAGCGCACCTCATCGGCCAACGCGCGCGGCTGGTACCTGACGGAGGCGCTGCAGATCGAAGGCGGGATGCAGTTCAAGGGCCAGCCGCTGACGGTCGAGGCGATCCGGCGCTTCCTCGGCACGCCCACCGTGCAGGCGCTCGTCGCGGCATCCGTGGACGAGAACCTGCATTTCGTGCGCTACCTCGTCGATCCACGCAAGGCCGAGGAGCTGCGCCAGACGCTCACGCTCGCCGTCGAGGGCGACCCGCAAATCCGGCGGCTCGAGCTGCGCAACGGGGTGATCGTGATCTCCGATACGCAGTCCCCGGCAGCGACGCACCTCAAGCTCACGCGACAGGAACTCGCCGCGTTCGTGCTCGGCACGCGCCCGGCGTCGGCCGCGGACTCGCTGACCGAACTCAACCGCGTCCTCGATCGCAGCCACCTGATGCCCCCGGGTGCGGTGGAGTCCGTGATGAAGGGAATGAAGGCAGCCGGCGACTCCGAGCCCTAGCCGCGCAACTCGTGATGTCTGCGCCGCCGCCGGACTGACCCACCGTCTAGGAGAAACCGCACATGCATACTCGCACCCATCGCAGGAAGCTCCTCGCCAGCGCAGCTGCCGGCGTGACTTTGAAGAGGTTGATCAGTTGATTTGTTATTAATGAGAGCATAAAACAGGTTGCACAGCGGCTTTCCGGAAAAGAGCATCTGTCATTCCGGACTTGATCCGGAATCCAGTATTTATCATGGATTCCTGCCTGCGCAGGAATGACAACTTGAAAGGTGCCCATCTTTGTATTGTACAATATGAAACTTATTTAACGCTCCCCGTAATAATACATTGAGAAGGTAGATCTATCTTACACATGAGACAGAACTTTCTGAAATTTGCACTGTCATGGAGCGTATTGTTTTTCACCCTGACATCGGCTCAGGTAGCGGTGGCAGATAACGGCTCCATACTTTCGCTCCTGCCTGCCGGGGGGTGCGCCGAAGGATGGGTCATGGAAGAGAAGCCGGCCTTGTTCACGGTTGACACGCTTTTCGATCACATCAACGGTGAGGCGGAGCTTTACTTCCCCTACGGATTCGATACGCTCGCAACGGCACGATACGTCAAGAAAGATGCGCCAGGATCGGAGCTCATGGCCGATGTCTACAGGATGGGCTCGCTGCTCGATGCCTTCGGGATCTGGTCCAACTACCGCAAGGCCGATGCCCCGGGATGCAACCTCGGCGCCGACTGCGTCCTTTCGTCTTCGCAGATGCTCTTCTACCAGGACCGGTACTTCGTGAGGCTGCAGGCCACCGGAACGCCCACGCCGGATCGGAATGTATTCCTCGCCTGCGGCCGGGCCCTCTCCGCGGAAATTGCCCCCCGGCAAAGGCCGTCCCGGCGAACTCGAAACTCTTCCACGTGCAGGGTGTCGTGCCGAAGACGGAACGATATCTCCCCCAGAGCGTGCTGGGGTATCCTTTTTTCCGCCGCGGGATGACTGCCGAAGCCAACCTGAACGGGGAGCGTGCACAGGTCTTCGTGGTGTTCGAGGATTCCGCTGACGCGGCCAGGAAGGTCTTCGATCAATACCTTGCCAGCCTGAAGGAAGCAGGCCGGGAGGCGAAACTGTCCGGAAAAGCGGGAAGGATCTCGCTGGAGGGCAATCGACCCGCTCTACGGAAAGGTGATCGTCGAGCAGTCGGGCCGCTATCTCATCGGTGCAATCCGCCTGAAAGACGCAGCGGCGGCAAGACCCGTGATCGAGGAAATGAAAAACAGGACCCGGTCGAAACCCTGACAATTAATCGTTAAAGAAAATCCCCCTTTCATCCCCCTTTTATAAAGGGGGAAAGAGGGGGATTTAGAAACTCGCCGAGACCAGTTCGAAAACAAAACTCCCCACCGCCACCTTGCTCTGAATCCTGACGGGGACCTGCTCCTCGTCGGCGGAGAACCAGATTTTGAGCGACGGGTCCCCTTTCCGGGGAACAACCCCCTGGAGCCGCTCCATGTCGGGGATCACGAGATAGGTGTCATAGACCTTCCCGTCGATGGTGAGTTTCTCCCGTCCCTCAACGGTCGCCCGGACGGTAATGGACTTCTTGCCGTCGGTGACGGGGATCTCGATCACTTCACCCGGGTTCAGCCTGTGTGTCCGGATCACGAAAAACAGCGCCAGCGGGTCAAAGCTCCCCGGCAGGATCTCCACGGGCTTTTCGACATTGCCGAAACTTGCATAGGTGGCCGTCCGGTTCTCCCAGTCGTAGGTGACGACAACATCCCGGGGGTGATTCCCGGTGTTCTTTTTCCGGTACTGGAGAGTCCGGGTCAGAGGGATATCGGTGTAGGAATCCTGCCGCTCGCGGTGCTTGTAGAACATCTCGACCCGGGAATTCGTGGTCATCGTCATGGCGAAGTGGTGGGTCCCGGCGCCGTCGACGGCGACGGATGGCAGGACCTCGATTACGGCCTCGCCGGCAGGAATGGCCCCCCACATAGCCCGGTAGACCATCCTCTCGCCTTGCCGGAAAGGCAGGGCCTTGACCGCGGCGATACTATCCCGGTAGCCTGCGAGCACAAACAGGCTGCATAAAATAATCGTGATGATCCACAGCAGGCGTTTTGGCATGTTTCTTCTCTCTTGCCCCTGTTTAACGCATGGATAGGTCTTTCGTTGACGAGTCATTCAAATACCGCGCCAGCCATCGGGCTGTATGGGAGACCTTCTTTCGTTTCAGAAGGTCAAGGGGCGTTCCCTCGGCAATGACCCGGCCACCGCCCTCTCCGCCCTCGGGACCGAGATCGATCACCCAGTCGGCCTCGCGGATGACTTCCAGATTGTGCTCGATGACAAGGACCGTGTTACCGCGATCGACGAGTTTCTGCAACACCTGAAGCAGTTTTGCAACATCGGCAAGGTGCAGTCCCGTCGTCGGCTCGTCCAGGACGTAGAGCGTCCTGCCCGGCCCCTCCGTCGAAAGGGAAAGCTCCCTGGCGAGCTTGATCCGCTGGGCCTCGCCGCCGGAAAGCGTCGGGCTCGGCTGCCCGAAGGTCATATAATCGAGGCCGATGGCAACGAGAAGCTCGAGTTCCCGCCGTATCGGGGGCACGGCGGCAAAGAATTCCAGCCCCTCGCCGAAGGTCATGTTGAGGACGTCGTGGATATTCTTCCCGCGATACCTTACGGCGAGGGTCTCCTCGTTGAAGCGCCTGCCGCTGCAGGTCTCGCAATGGATGGTGACGTCAGGCAGGAAGGACATTTCCACCCTGATCTCGCCCTGCCCCGCGCAGGCCTCGCAGCGCCCGCCCGCCACGTTGAAGGAGAAGCGTCCCGGGCCGTAACCCCGCGTGCGCGAATCGGGGAGCCTTGCAAAGAGTTTCCGGATCTCGTCGAAGAACCCCACGTAGGTGGCCGGCGTCGAACGCGGCGTGCGGCCGATGGGCGTGTGATCGATCTCGATGACCCGTGAGAGCTTCTCCCACCCGGCGAGTGTGGTCATAACCGACGGGCCGCAGCCCTTTCTTCGAGAGCTTCGCCTTGAGCGCCTCGTAGAGGACCTCCTTGACGAGAGTCGATTTTCCGGAGCCGCTCACGCCCGTGACACAGGTGAGTGTCTCCAGGGGAAAGCCGGCATCGATGTGCTTCAGATTGTTTTTCCTCGCCCCCGTGACCGTAAGCCGGGAGCGCTCGTCGACAGGGCGCAGCCGGGAGGTGATCTCGCTCCGGTGACCGTTCACCCAGGCGCCCGTCACCGAATCGGGGTTTCGCTTGAGATCGCCGAGTGTGCCCTGGGCGACAACACGGCCACCCAAAGGCCCTGCGCCGGGTCCGAGGTCGACGATCCAGTCGCTCTCGCGGATCGTCTCCTCGTCGTGCTCGACGACGATCACTGAATTGCCGCGCTCCCGCAGGTCCCGAAGCGTCGAGATCAGCATGGCGTTGTCCCTCGGGTGAAGGCCGATCGTCGGCTCGTCGAGGATATAGCAGATCCCCGTGAGGTTCGAGCCCAGTTGGGCGGCCAGGCGGATGCGCTGGGCCTCGCCGCCGGAGAGGGTATCGCCTCCGCGATCGAGCGTCAGGTAATCGAGCCCCACCTGTGACAGGAATCGAAACCGCGGCAGAAGCTCCGCCACGATCCCCTCGGCCACGGGCGCTTCGTTGCGCTCGAATGTCAATGATTGGATTGCTTCCTCGGCCTGGCTCACCGAAAGTTCCGTGAGTTCCGCAATCCCCTTCCCCTTGACGCGCACGGCAAGGGCCTCCTCCCGAAGCCTTTTACCGTTGCATGCCGGACAGACGGCGTCGTCGACCGCCCCGAGCCCCTCGCACCGCGTGCAGGCCCCGTAGCGGCTGTTGAAGGAGAAGAGTCTCGGGTCGAGCGGCTCGAACCCCCGCGAACAGCGACGGCAGGTCAATTTCTCGCTGAGGATCCACGACTCGCCCCTGTCGTCGATGACCCGAAGGCTTCCTTTCCCCAGGGCAAGTGCCCTGCCGACAATCGCCTGCAGCTCGCCGCCTGCAGCGGCACCCGCCTTCAGCTTCCCGACGACGGCGTCGATGTCGTGCTCCCGGAAGCGGTCCAGCGACGGCACGGGATCGAGGGACAGCGTGCGGCCGTCGACGCGGACCTTCCGTACGCCCTGTTTCCTGAGCTTTGTCAGCAGTTCGCGATGGAAGCCCTTCCGCCCGAACACCATCGGCGCAGCAACGGTCACGCTGCGGCCGCCGAAGCGGCGCCCGATCTCCTCGAGCATCGCCTCGGGCGTCTGCGACACGATGGGCTCACCGCAGCCGGGGCAGTGCTGGACACCCAGTTTGCTGTAGAGAAGCCGCAGGTAATGGTAGATCTCCGTGAGGGTGGCCACGGTGGACCGCCGGCCCCCCTGGCTCATGCGCTGCTCGATAGCCACCGTGGGCGGGATGCCCGACACGTCGTCCACCTCGGGACGGTCCATGATTTTCAGGTACTGCCGGATGTAGTTCGGAAGGCACTCGAGGTAGCGGCGCTGCCCCTCTGCAAAGAGGATGTCGAAGGCGAGCGTCGATTTCCCGGAACCGCTCACGCCCGTGACGACGACGAGTTTGTCCCTGGGGATGGTGATCGAGAGATCCTGCAGGTTGTGCTCGCGGGCGCCCCGGATCTCGATGGCGCGCCCGTCCGCATCGCCGCCCTGCCCTCGACGTTTGTTGACAGGATTAAATACCCTGCGGGCCGACACGAGGTAGGGCCTCAGGTGGATGCCGGTCTGCGACGATGGGTGATTTGCGATCTCTTCCGGGGTTCCTGCAGCCACGAGGCGGCCCCCGGCCTCGCCGCCCTCCGGCCCGAGGTCGATGACGTGGTCGGCGCACTTGATCACCTCGGGGTTGTGCTCGATGACGACGACGCTGTTGCCGGACTCGATCAGGTTCTCGAAGGCCGCAAGCAGCACCGAGACGTCGCGGGGGTGCAGGCCCACGGTGGGCTCGTCGAAGATGAACAGCGAATCGCGGACCTTTTCCAGCCCGAGACGGCGGGCAAGCTTGATCCGCTGGGCTTCGCCGCCGGAAAGCGTGTTGACGGGCTGGCCGAGCCGCAGGTAGCCGAGCCCCACGTCGATGAGCGGCTGAAGGGCTTTTTTCACTTTCTTCTGCCCGTCGAAGAAAGCCATCGCTTCACCCGCCGTCATCTCGAGGATGTCGCGGATGCTTTTCCCGCGGTGCCTGACCTCGAGAACTTCCTCCTTGAAGCGCCTGCCATCGCACTGCGGGCAGGGAAGGTAGACGTCCGAGAGAAATTGCATCTCCACCTTCTCGAACCCCTCGCCCTGACAGGTCTCGCAGCGGCCGCCTGCCGTGTTGAAGGAGAAGGTCGACGCCGTGAATCCCTTATCCTTTGCACCCGTCTCGGATGCGAAGAGCGCCCGGATGGGGTCATAGGCCTTGAGGTACGTGAGCGGCGTTGCCCGCGGTGTTTTCCCGATAGGGCGCTGGTCCACGAGGATGACGTCCTTCACCTGGCCGCCCCCCTCGATCGATTCGTGCCGGCCCGGGCGCTCCTCGACGCCTCCGAGCTGCCGCTTCAGGGCCCGATAGAGGACGTCCACACCGAGGGTGCTCTTGCCCGACCCGGAGACACCGGTTATGGCCGTGAAGACTCCGAGTGGGATGGCCACGTCGATTGCCTTCAGGTTGTTCTCGGCTGCCCCGCGCACGGTCAGTGACTCCCGGGGCTGCCGCCTTTGCGTGGGCACAGGGATCCGGAACGTGCCGTTCAGGTAACTCCCCGTCGGGGAGTCCGGTGATTCCAGCAGGCCCTTTAGGGACCCGCTGTAGAGAAGCTCGCCGCCTCGCTCGCCCGCCCCTGGCCCCAGATCGACGATGTGGTCTGCCCCGGCCATGATTTCGGGGTCGTGCTCGACGACGACAACGGTGTTTCCCTGATCCCGCAGGGATTTCAAGATTTTAAGGAGCCGCCCGCTGTCGCGGGGGTGAAGGCCCACGGTGGGCTCGTCGAGGACAAAGAGGGTGTTGACCAGCGACGAGCCCAGGGCCTTCGTGAGACTCACCCGTTCCACCTCTCCGCCCGACAGGGTCCTTGACTGCCGCTCGAGGGTCAGGTATCCCAGGCCCACGTCGATCAGGTAATGCAGGCGTTTGCCGACCTCCGCCACGAGAAGCGCCGAGGCCTCGTCCAGCGGGTCCTGTGCCAGGCCGTCCACGAAGCGCGACGCGTCCTCGACGGTCAAGGCGTAGAGCTCGGCGATGTTTTTCCCGTCGATCTTCCAGAGCAGGACGTCATCCTGGAAGCGGGTCCCATGGCAGGCCGGGCAGCTGTGGTAGCCCCGGTAGCGGGCCAGAAACACCCGGACGTGGAGCTTGTAACGCTTCGTCTCGAGCCACTGGAAGAAGCCCCGCACGCCGTAGAAGCTGTCGTCCCCCTCGACGATGAGCTGCTTTTGATCCTCGGAGAGTTCCCGAAAGGGGGTCGCGACGGGGATGCGCCGCCGCCTGCAGAAATCGAGGAGGTCTTTGAACTCCGCCCGTGCGATGCCCGCCCAGGGCTTGACGGCGCCGTCGCGAATCGATTTGCCCGGGTCGGGGACAACGAGATCCATGTCCACGTCGATGATGCGCCCGAAGCCTCGACAGGTCGGGCATGCGCCGGCAGGCGAATTGAAGGAGAAGGTGTTCGCCGTCGGCTGCCTGTAGGAGATGTCGCAGGCCGGACACTGGAGGGCCGAACTGAATCGCTGCGTCCGCCCTTCCGCATGCACGTCCACCTTTCCCTGGCCGGTTCTCAGGGCCATCTCCAGGGAGTCGACGATCCGCTTTCGATCGTCTTTCCGAAAGATCAGGCGATCGGCAACGATATCCCAGGGAACGTCGCCGAGGGCCGCTTCCAGGGGCAGGATTTCGCCTTCCTTCCAGATTCGGTCGTATCCGGAGCGCCTCAGCTTCTTCTGCCGCTCGGCGGCATCGCCGTTGACGGCAACCGGGAAGGTCAGGACGACGGGGGTGTTTTCGGCGAGCCCTTTGAGCTCGCCGAAGATGGACTGGGCCGTGTCTTTTCTTACGGGTTTTCCGCATCCCCGGCAGGTGAGTGTGGCCATGCGTGCGAAAAGCATCTTAGCGTAGTCGGTGATCTCCGTCATGGTCCCCACGGTGGAGCGCGAGGTCCTGACGGGATCGCCCTGCTCGATTGCCAGGGCCGGCGGGATTCCCTCGATCCGCTCGACGAGGGGGCGGTTCATGCGGTCGAGGAACTGGCGGGCATAAGGGGAGAAGGTCTCGACGTAGCGACGCTGGCCCTCGGCATAGAGCGTGTCGAAGGCAAGGGAGGACTTCCCGGCGCCGCTCACGCCGGTGATCACGGTGAGGCTGCCAAGGGGGATGTCGAGATCGAAGCCTTTGAGGTTATGCTGCCGGACCCCGAGGATCCGGATATTCTTCAAATCCATTTCGATAATTTAACCATCCCTCTGCGTTTCGGCAACCCCTCTTTTCCCATTCCCCAGGATCCTTATATCCTTCATTTCTGTCCATAACACGCTACACATCTACACTACCGCGCAGCGTCCCTGCACGCTCGGCGCTTTCCACCTCACCGACACGCTACCCGCTACACGCGACACGCTTCTTTTCACCCTGTACCCTGTACCCTGCACCCTGTTTTTATGTCTTTTGCCTTGCACCTTTTACCCTTTTGTCTAAAATGGCCGCCATGGAAAGGCATCATTTCGACATCACGGTCATCGGTGCAGGCGTGGTAGGGCTGGCCGTCGCAGAAGAGCTGTCCAGGCATTACAGGGAAATCCTGCTTCTCGAAAAAAACGAAAGCCAGGGGCAGGAAACCAGCAGCCGCAACAGCGAAGTCATCCATGCGGGGATTTATTATCCCGAAGGGTCCCTGAAGGCCTCGCTGTGCGTCGAAGGCAGAAAACTGCTCTATGAGGCCTGCGAAAAGCGGGGCATCCGCCACCACCGAATCGGCAAGCTCATCGTCGCGACGAACGATGGTGAGGAAGAGACCCTTCATGCTCTGCTCGGGAAGGCACACGCCAACGGCGTGGACGACATGCTCCTGTTGAGCGGTCGGGTTGTCCACTCGATGGAGCCGGAAGTCAGCGCCACGGCAGGTCTCCTCTCGCCCTCCACGGGCATCATCGACTCCCACAGCCTCATGCGTGCCCTGCTCGCAGGGTCAACGGGAAACGGTGTCACCGCCGTCTTCCGTTCCATCGTCACGGGGGCGCACTTCGACGGCAGCCGATACGACCTGGAGGTCAACAACGGGGAATATCGCGTTTCGTCCCGCGTTGTCGTCAACAGCGCGGGACTCCAGTCGGATAGCCTGGCGGCTCTGCCCGGCATCGATATCGACCGAGAGGGGTATCGATTGAAGCTCTGCAAGGGAAGCTACTTTTCGGCCTCTCCCTCGCCCCGGATCCGGCACCTCGTCTACCCCGTTCCGACACCGAAGCACGAGGGCCTGGGCGTGCACGCCACGGTCGATATGGGCGGCAGGGTCCGCTTCGGCCCAGACGTGGAATACGTGGACGTCATCGACTACCGTGTCGACGAGGGTAAGCGCGATGCTTTCCACGAATCGATCCTGACCTACCTGCCCCTCCTCGCGAAGGAGTCGCTCAACCCCGACATGTCCGGCATCCGGCCCAAGCTCCAGGGCCCGGGCGAGGACATTCGGGATTTCGTCATCCGGGAGGAAAGCCGCCTGGGGCTCCCGGGCTGGGTCAATCTCATCGGGATCGAGTCTCCGGGGCTTACGGCATGCCTTGCCATCGCGAAGCAGGTGGCTCTTCTCATCGAGTCTCTGATGGAGTAAACCGAACCTGTCTGATCACGTCTCCGGCTTGAGGCGACAGGCAACAGGCCACAGGCTGCAGAAGCGGACATTTTAACCGGCAAACGCAAGATGAGCTCACCGCCCGTGACATTGCAGAAAGCATTGGCTGCCTATGGAGGCGAAGCCTTCTGGCGAGCGGCCCGCTCGATCCGGGCGACCGTTTCGGCCTCGGGGCTTGCCTTTACCCTCAAGGGGCGGAGGCCCTTTCATCGGATCGCCGTGGACTGCCAGGTCAGCGAGCCGTTCGCCCGCCTGACCCCCATCGACCGGTCCGGGAACACCGGCGTGTTGACGGGCGGGGACGTTTCCCTGGAAAACCCCTCGGGAAGCGTGATCGCCAACAGACGGAACGCACGATCCTTTTTCCCTTACGGCAGGCGGCTTTTCTGGTGGGACAGCCTGGATCAGACGTATTTTGCGGGATACGCCCTCTGGAATTACCTTCTTTTTCCGGCCCTGCTGCTGCGTCAGGACATCCACTGGGAACAGACAGGCCCGAACCGTCTGCTGGCTCGCTTTTCCGAAAACATCCCGACGCACAGCCGCGCACAGGAATTCCTCTTCGATCCCGACTCGGGGCTCCTCCGGCAGCACAACTACACGGCCGAGGTCATGGGAGGGTGGGCGAAGGCGGCAAACGTGGTCGTCGGGCACGGCGCGTGGTACGGCATTCCCTACCCGTCGCACCGGCGCGTAACCCCCCGAAAAAAAGACGGGTCCCCCTCGGGAGGACCCGTCCTGATCGATTTGATCATCCATGATTGGTATGTCACGACCACCCCGTAAGGGAAGTTTCTTCTCGGGCCGGTCAAAAATGCCCAGATGCAAGGCCGCCGAAATCCCGAGGAGCGCAGGCGTACTTCATGCGTACGTCGAGCGACGAGGGATGAGGGAACGCCGCAGATGGGCGTTTTTCACCAGCCCGCTAACCCCTTTTCTTCAGTTCCTCACACACCTTCTCGTGCAGCGGCACCGGGATGCCCAGATCTTTCCCCGCCTTCACCATGTACGTGATAAAAATGTCGAGTTCCGTCCTGTTTCCCCTCTCATAGTCCAGCTGCATGGAGGTCTTCGTCGCCGGGGCGAAGGCGGCGGCCTTGCCGAGGGAAGCCTGCACAATGTCCGCCGGGAAGTTCACGCTCTTCTTTCGCGCAACGGCCTCGATCTCCCTCATCATCCCCTCGACCATGGCGCGGTCGGCCGGATTCCCGAGGACGTCGCCGAAGGCCTTGCCCGTCAGAGAGGTGACACCGGCCATGGGGCCGATGAAGATGTACTTCGTCCACAGGGGAAGCAGCGCATCGGCAGAGAGCTCCGCCTTGATGCCGGCCCCCTGCAGCAGGGCCTCGACGGGGCGGAATTTCTCTACGTCGGCCTTGAGCGCGGGACCGAAGAAGAGCTGGCCGGTACCGCCGAGCTGTTTGACGATTCCCGGGCCCTGGATGGCTGAGCTGATAAAGACGCCGCCGTACAGGACGATCCGCCTGGGAAGGACCGCCCGGAGCCTCTCCGTGATGTCCACTCCGTTCAGGAGCGGCAGCACGACTGAATCGTTGGAGAGGTTTCCCGCGATGGCCCTCGCGGCATCTTCGAGCCCGTAGCTCTTGGTGCAGAAGATCGCCAGGTCCAGCGGGCCCATCTCGAGCGGGTTGTCGGTGACCTGTGCCGGCCTGACGATATACTCGTCGTCGACGGTCACGAGCTTGAGCCCGTCTTTCCGGATCGCTTCCATGTGCGCGCCCCGTGCAAAAAAAATGACTTCATGCTCGCTCCTGCCGGTATACTTCAGGGCCAGTTTCCCGCCGTAGTATCCTCCCACGCCGCCGATTCCAATAATCCCGATCCTCATCCCGTGCCTCCGTTGATGTGCAGTTTATTCTGCTTCAATCTAGCATTTTTTCATCACCATTCCAACCTTCCATTATTCCAGGATCCCGGGCTGACAATCTCCTCGAGGGGAAAAGGCGACAAAACGGATACGGCACCGGGGGCCGTGACGCGGCCCCCGGTACGGTTCATGGGATATTCTGGCAGGGAGAGGATCGTGAAATAAACGGACAGCCCCGTGACGAAGGGCCCTCGCCTAGCCGCCCTTGGTAAGGAAACCCAGGTTCTCGATCTCTTCGAAGAGTTTTTCCCTCCGGACCGGCTTGACGACGTAGCCGTCGCATCGGGCGTTGAAGGATTCCATGATCACGTCGGCATCGTTCATGGCCGTCGTCATGATCACCTTGACGCCTTTGTCGGGAGCGATGCCCCGCTTCTCCTCCATGCTTCGGACGGTCTTGAGCACGTCGATGCCGTTCACCTCGGGCATCATGATGTCGAGAAACAGCAGATCGTAAGGCTTTTCCTCCTTCAGCGCCGCTTCGAAGGCATCTATGGCCTCCCTGCCGTCGAAGGCAAGGTGGCAGAAGCAATCCGCCTCGAGAAATTTCTTCATCAGGCGGCTCCCGATGAGATCATCTTCTACAATCAAAACGCGCATCGTTCACGTTCTCCGTTCGATTTGATTTGGCAGGGGATGTAAAGCTTCCCCGGCAGATATATTATGCAGATTTCTTGCCAGTACGGGCATGGACCCGACTCGAATAATAATCAATCTTTTCAAGGTAATAGGATTGGCCGGCCCGATGGACTCAAGGTATTTCGGCAGGATGCCGATTAATCTTTAGAGGGAATTTAGAGGGAACCAGCCCGTCGCTGGCAGCGAATTTGCAACTTACCTTGAACGGGTTCTCTGAGAGAGGAGCAAGAGATGCAGACCGTTTATCCACGATACACCCTGGCGGAGCGGATGGTTCTCGCGGTCATCGCGATCGTCACCTGGCCTGTCGAGCATTTTCTAGGCTGGGCTCGCCGCAAGGTTGTCGTCGATCTGATCCCTTCGTCCGACCGCCGCTAGCCTGCAGTCAGGCGACCCCCCAAAAATCCCATCACCTTCCACCACGAAAAGAAGGGCGCCGTAAACCGGCGCCCTCTTCATTTCAACACTCTTCCGTTGAGATTTCCTCAGGCCTTGAGCTCCGAGGTGCACTGGGGGCAACGGGTGGCCTTCAGGGGGACCGCCGACAGGCAGAAGGGGCACTCCTTCGTCGTCGGAGCCGGTGCTTCCTCTTTCTTCAAACGGTTGATCTGCTTGATGAGCAGGAACACGGCAAAGGCCACGATGAGGAAGGTCACAATCGAGTTGATGAACAGGCCGTAATTCATGGTCACGGCCGTTGCCGCCTTGGCCTCCGCCAGCGTCGCGTAGGGCCCGGGTACCTTGCCCGCCTTGAGCACGAGGAAGAAATTGGCGAAATCGACGTTGCCCATCAGAAGTCCGATGGCCGGCATGAGGACATCGTCAACCAGTGATTTTACGATGGTGCCGAAGGACGCGCCGATGATGATACCCACGGCCATGTCCACGACGTTTCCGCGCATTGCGAATTCTTTGAATTCCTTGATCATGAAACCTCCTCCTTTCATGTAAAAAACAGGCGTGTCGGGTTACACAAACGTTTCATGCATGGTCGCGCAAACCACCTGATATGTCAAGGCACCGTTGCCGGCTGCTGAACTCCTGGGTCAGCCGCCGTTAAAAACGGATACCCACCCCTGCTCCCCAGCCATAGGCGGAGTGCCACTGGCCGACGAGTGACATGTTCCGGTCGATCCGGTAGGAAAGTCCCACGCGGCCTTCCCATTCATCATGGGTGTCGTACTCGACATGACCGACCAAGCGGAGGCGCGGCAGGAGTTCCAGGTGTTTGTCGAGGGAGACGCGCCCCCCCGCGTCGGTGTCCACCCAGACCCTGCACGAAATGTCGAGCGGCAACAGGTAGCGCAGGCCAAGGACGCCGCGCGCCTTCTCCATCGTGCCCTCCACGCCCTCCAGGTCGGCCCCGGCAAAAAGGCGCAGGAAGCCGTTGATATAGCGGCTCCATGTGAGGATCCCCTCCCACTCGGTTTTATCTACATCCTGCCAGCCTGCCTCCCATTCGGCCCGGATGATGTTGCGCGTATCCGAAAGCACGAGCGCCCCCTCCGTCATGCTGCTCATCAGCTCCGCTTCACCATGGAAATACCATGACTCCTCATAGAGCCTGCTGCGCACGGCCGCCGTGTCCGCATCCGCGGTATAGCCCTCGTAGTGGACCAGTCGGGCCATGCCGCTGTGCATGTGGTAGAGCAGGTGGCAGTGGAAGAACCAGTCGCCGAACTCGTCGGCCTCGAACTCGATGACCGTCGTGGACATGGGGGCCACATCCACGGTGTGCTTTAGCGGGGCTCTGTCACCCTGCCCATTGAGGACGCGGAAGAAGTGGCCGTGCAGATGCATTGGGTGGTGCATCATCGTGCGGTTGATGAGGATGAAGCGGACGACTTCGCCCCGGCGCACGAGGATGCGGTCCGTCTCCGACAGGGCCTTGTTGTCGAGGAACCACACATAGCGCTCCATGTCGCCGTCGAGGGTGAGGCGGATGTCTCGGACGGGCTTTCCGCCAGAAAAGGCCGTGGAATGAACGGAGCGAAGCTTATCATAAGGGGCCCACGGGCGGGCCTCCCCGCCTTCTTCGGCAAGGCTGTCCGAGGATGACGCATCGTTTGCCAGAATACCGAAACGCGAGCCGAACCGCCTGCCGTTCCGCAGCGACTCGTTGATCCGTTCCACCCCGTGGGTGAGCTCGTGATCCCCCATGTGCACAACCGGGCCAAGGCCCCGGCTTGAGTGATCGTGAAGCTCCCCGGAAGCGGCCGCTACCTTTCCCGCGTGGCCGTCCATTTCGTGTCTGCCGCTCATCGGTGTCGTCTCATCGTGGTGCATGTGCTTCATCATACCGGGCTTGTCGAATTTCCCGGCTTCCACGGCTCGATCGGGCATGCCCATGGCACCGGCAGGTGTTAAAGAGAAGATTTGAGCAAGGCCGAGTTGCCCCATGGCCCTGTAAATGTTCGGCCGCGGCATGGTGGTAGCAGGGTGGCGCTCCCCCGAGCCAATCCAGATGGAGGCGAAGGCCGACCCATCGTGGGCCGTGGCCCTCAGCTCGTAGGCGCCCGCAGCGGGTACGCGTACGATCACGTCGTAGGTTTCCGCCACACCGATGAGAATCCGTCTCAGTTCGACGGGTTCCACGTCCTGCCCGTCGGCCGAGACAAGCGTCATCGGGCCGCCGGCATATTCCAGGTGGAAGTAGGTCGTCGCTGAGCCATCGATGATACGCACCCTCGCCGTCTCGCCGGGCTCTGCATCGATCATCGTCTCCGTTCTGCCATTGGCCAGAAAGCGGTCGTACGCCACATCGGAGATGTCCATGGCAGGCATGCGCATGAGCATGCCCGTGACGTAGTCGCCCAGCATGCCGAGGCGAATGGCTCCCAGCAGGCTGTGCGCACTGCCCTTCTCGACAGCGTACCATTCGCTGCCGCGCTTGAGCTCGCGCTGGACGGCGTGGGGGTCCTCATCGGTCCAGTCTGAGAGAACGACGGCATGGTCCCGATCGGCGTGAACATGCCCGTGGCCCGGGTGGTGGTGCGGCTCAATGACGATGGCCCCATAGAGGCCCCTCTGCTCCTGCAGCTCGCTGTGGGAGTGGTACCAGTAGGTTCCGGCCTGGCGGATGGGAAATTCGTAGGTGAAGGTCGTCGCCGGGGCGATGGGTGGGAAGCTGATATAGGGCACACCGTCCATGCCCGGAGGCACGAGGATCCCGTGCCAGTGAATGGACGTGGGAACGCTCAGCCGGTTGTGCACGTGGATCCGGGCCCAGTCTCCTTCCCGGAAACGGAGCACCGGCCCCGGGATACCCCCGTTGACGGTGACGGCCCGAGCGGGCCTGCCGCTGTAATGGACGTCCTGCTCGGCGATCGTGAGGCTGTATTCGACCGTTTCCGCGCCGGCCACGGGACCTGCCATGACGATCAAAAAGGCCAGGGCAACAGAAACCGGACAACCGGCACGTTGGATCATAAAGCGGATAAGGGAAGGAAGAAACATAAGCCCTCTCTGATGAGGACATGAGCAGTTGAATTCAAGGGGAGATCGCAGACATCCATGCCTATTGCATGGAAAGAATAACATTGATGCAAGCTATGCTCAAGACCCGACAGCTGCCATGCCAGGGTACAGTCCCCCTGCGCGAGACAAGATACCCGCGTCAAAGCTGCGCACTCTTCAGCCTGAGCGAGTTTCCGATAACGGACACCGAGCTGAAGCTCATGGCGGCGGCCGCGATGATGGGGCTGAGCAAAAGGCCGGAGACGGGGTAAAGAACCCCGGCTGCAATGGGAACGCCCAGCGCATTGTAAACAAATGCGAAGAAGAGGTTCTGCTTGATGTTGCGCATCGTCGCCCTGCTCAACTTCCTCGCCCGCACGATCCCCCGCAGATCGCCTTTCACCAGGGTCACTCCCGCGCTTTTCATCGCCACATCGGTGCCTGTTCCCATGGCAATGCCCACGTGAGCTTGCGCCAGTGCCGGGGCGTCATTGATGCCGTCTCCTGCCATGGCCACAATCCTTCCCTCGCCTTGCAGCCGTTTAACCATCGCCGCCTTCTGGTCCGGCAGAACCTCGGCTATCACTTCGTCGATGCCGAGCTTTTTCCCGACGGCTTCAGCGGTCGTCCTGCTGTCTCCCGTGATCATAACGACCCGGATCCCTTCCCGATGGAGATTATCGATCGCCTCGGCCGTCGTTGATTTGATCGGATCTGCCACGGCAAGGAGCCCTGCAATGTTCCCGTCCGCGGCGACAAACATGGCAGTCTGAGCCTCCTTGCGCATGGACTCCGCCTTGTCAGGAAAATCGCCCGGCGCAATTCCGAGTTCTTCCATGAGCCTGCGGTTTCCGAGGGCGAGCTTCCGGCCCTCGATCATACCCGTAACCCCGCGCCCGGTCAGCGACTCAAAGGACTCTACCTTGGTCGGCAAGATACCCTTTTTTTTCGCACCGGCGACGATCGCTTCGGCCAGGGGATGCTCGCTTCCCACCTCAAGGCTTGCAGCGAGGTGAAGCAGCGTCTTCTCATCGAACTGCGCCGCAGGGACCACGTTGACCAGCTTCGGCTTTCCCTCCGTGAGCGTACCGGTTTTATCCGTGACAAGCGTATCGACAGCCTTCATCACCTCGATCGCCTCGGCATTCTTGAAGAGCACGCCTCCCGTTGCCCCCTTGCCCATGGCCACCATGATCGACATCGGAGTTGCCAGGCCAAGGGCGCAGGGGCAGGCGATGATCAGCACCGCAACCGCATTCACAAGTGCGTAGGCTATACGGGGCTCCGGCCCGATCCAGGCCCAGACCGCAAAGGTGAGAACCGCGATACCGACTATGGTCTGGACAAAGTATCCTGCAACGACATCCACCAGTTTCTGGATCGGCGCGCGGCTTCTCTGAGCCTCTGCAACCATGTGGACGATCTGCGCCAAAAGGGTCTCGGCTCCAACCTTCTCCGCTTTCATAATCAATGTGCCTTTACCGTTCACGGTGGCGCCGATGACCCGGTCGCCAACCTGCTTCGACACGGGAATGGGTTCCCCCGTGATCATGGATTCATCCACCGCGCTTGATCCCTCGGTCACCGCGCCATCGACGGGCACCTTTTCGCCGGGCCTGATCCTCAGGAGATCTCCTGCCTTGATCTGGTCCATCGGGACGTCCTCTTCGCTGCCATCCCTTATCCTTCGGGCTGTTTTCGGGGCAAGTCCGAGCAGGGCCTTTATGGCAGCACCGGTTCGCGACCGTGCTCTCAATTCAAGCACCTGGCCGAGCAGCACGAGGGTGACAATGACCGCCGCCGCCTCAAAATACAATCCCACTTCACCGCTTTCACCACGGAACGACTTGGGGAAGAGGCCAGGGAACAATGCAGCCACAATGCTGTATAGGTACGCAAGGCCGACACCGAGACCGATCAGGGTGAACATATTGGGGTTCCAGGTGACTACCGACTGCCAGCCCCTGACAAAGAAGGGCCAGGCTCCCCAGAGAACGACCGGTGTGGCTAGAATAAGCTCCAGCCATTTCAGAAACTCAGGGGAGAGGAGACGATCGATGAACGAGAGCCCCGGAATATGGTGACGCATGGCAAATAATGAACAAGGGGACCGTCAGCACGGCGCTGACCCGGAATCGTCGTGTCATGTCGATGAGCTCGGGATTTTCCTCCTCTTCTGCCGCTATTGTTTTCGGCTCGAGCGCCATCCCGCAGATCGGACAGCTGCCGGGGGCATCCCGAACAATTTCCGGATGCATCGGGCAGGTCCACTCCGTTTTGGTAACGGTGACAGAAGGAGCAAGGGGTTCGAGAGCCATTCCGCATTTCGGACAGGCTCCGGGTTCAGCCTCTCTGATTTCAGGGTGCATGGGACAGGTGTACATTTCCATCGCCAGCCTTTTCTGTGAAATATGCGGTGTATCTCATCCGGTTCTTGTACCGATGGATGTCGGATGCACCTGGGCAAATTAAGTGCCGGAAGACCACCCCACTTCAACGATACAGTTCTCGCCCCCATACTGGTTCCGGCAGCGGGTAGTGCAGCACGGGTCATCGGTCCAGATGCCGTCGACAACGAACCGGTACTCGTATTTACCGGGCGAAAGGTAGAAAGTGACCATCCAGCTGCCGTTCGCCTCTTCTTTCAGGGGTCGGGTCGAAGGGTCCCAGTTGTTGAATGTGCCTGCCACGGCTACCTCGCGGGCGTTGGGTGCGTGGGCGTTGAAGGTGACTCGTTTCTTGCCAGGGTTGCGTGCCATCTATCACCTCTATAGAGTCCAGTTGTACCTCTTCCCTGTTCCTCTCAATCCAGGCGAGTATTCTATGATGATCTACTTCGTCTCGGTCGGGAAACCGGCTTTCAGCCATTCATCCCAGCCCCCTTTGAGGGCGTAAACATTCTTATAACCGAGTGAAATCATCTCCTGTGCCACACGGGCACTGGTTGCCTCATTGTGTCAGGCGCAATAGAGGACAATCGTCTTGTCCTTTGGATACTTATCCACCCAGGATTTCACTTCCTGCTTGGGGTCTTCCCGGACGGCGCCCTTGATCATCATGGTACTTTTAGCCAGATCGATGGGTTGACGGACATCGATGATGATTACATCCGGCTTGCCCAGCATCGCCTTGAGCTCTTCCTTGCTCATCCTGTCGACCTGCGCCGACGCGTCGGCGCCGGAAAGCAGCAACACTACCCCCACTATCAAAGCCATCCCGAAAACTGCGATCACCTTGAATCTCATTGTTCGATACCTCCTTTTTCGACTATTTCAACAGCTTAAAGAAGATCGTCATACCCGTGCTTCAAGATTCGTTTGAAAGGAGCCGAATTTGCACTTCAAGATTATCTTGCATCGATGGTAAATTTCGCTGATACCGTCTTTCCTTTATGGGTAATTTTAATGGTGAGATTCCAGGAACCGGACATTGGAAAATCGAGCATTGAATGGTAGGTTTTCCCTTGCAGCTGGGCTTCGGCATTGTAGTTCATTGCAGGCATTCCGGACATGGCCGGCATAGAATAATTCGCAACAACCTTCGCATCCGTCACGTAATTGCCTCCTGCATCCTTGACGGTTATTTCCAGATCGTTCTTTCCTTTAACTGCGCTCTTATCCATGGAAAGCTCCACAGAATAGTCCCCTGCCTTCTTCTTCACTTCATAGGCCTTTGCGAAAACAACCCCGGCTGACAACAGCACGATCAAGGTAACTATCACGAATTTTTTCACAGTTACGTACCTCCATCCATTTTCGATATGGAGTATTTATGTTTTTCTAATATGCGGAACTCATGCGGCCTGTTTTTTTATCGATGAAGATCTTGTCAACGAGGGCGTTGCTCTTCGTTACGACTTCCGCCTCGAAGGCATCTCCTTTGTCCTTGATCTTTCCAAGTTTCAGGTTGGGATTCCGGGTGGACTTGACGTAATTTTCCATCATAGCCTTGGCATCTTTCATTTCCAGAGGTTTTCCCGGCGCAGCATACGGTTGGTCGTAACCGTACCCACGACCTCCCATCATGCCTCCGCCCATGCCGGAGCCCTGCCCAGAGCCCATCATGCCTCCGCCCATCATCCCAGGCCCCATGCCGGATCCGTAGCCTCCTCCCCGCATCATTCCCGGGCCCATGGTCCCGCCCATTTTCAGAGCATGTTCGAACATGACAAGATGATTCCGGGTCTGAAGAAGAATGTTGTTGAGAATGCCCGCCGAATCGCGGTCACCGGCATTCTGAACGAGCCACTCGTAGCGGGGGATGAGGTCTCGCTCCATCTTCACACAAAGTTCAAAAGCCTCCGTGACCGTCTTCGTCTCGGCCACCGGTCCGTGCTTCCCGTCTGCCGGCAGAGCATAAGCGGCAAAGAGCCCTTCGATGGCCCTGACGTGATCCTCTTCCTGGGGAATGACCATGTGGTAGGGCATGTAGGTGTTGTACTTCTCAGCGTCGGTCGTGTACTGAGCAAAGGAAAGCCGTTCCAGCGCCAGAACCTCCCGAAGTTTTTGCACCCACTCCTGGTTCTTCGGTGCCGGCAGCTTTGCAGGTACGTCCGGAGCGATATTGTATCCCATCGTCCCCGGCCCCATGCCATGGCCATATCCGCGGCCTCCCATCATGCCCCCGCCCATGCCGGGTCCTTGGCCCCAGGCGTGGTCATCCTGTAAGCCTGGGCCAAACTGGACCATATCGGGTATGCCAACCAAAAGGGACAGCAACACTGCAACCGTCATTAACAGATATTTTTTCATGGTACCCTCCTTGTCTGCTTTTATGTTTCGCTGAATGAGGAGTTGCGAAAGAGGTTGTGTCATCCCTCCCTTCGCATCACGCTTGTCAGGATCTTCAAGGGTGTTTCTATGCAGCTTTCAGTGCGATCAGAGCATGGATCGGGCAAGCCCGCGAGAGGTTATTCGATCAGCCAGGCCTTCGCCTCAGGGATGTCATCGTTTCCGAAGATTTTGACGGGGCAGGATATGAACAGCGAGAAGAATTGAACAGCCCTCGGTATCCAGTCCGCGTCGGTGACGACCGCTATCTTTTCGAATGAGGTTCGATGACGTATACCAAGCCTGGCATCATCGAACATGGCCTCGGCGGTGAAGCCTGAGAAATCGCGGCTCAATTGATAGAATACGCGGATCTTCCCGTGTCTTTTCAGGCTGCTCTCCACAGCCGGGATCAGGACGTCGTCGTAATCCTTCCCGGAAATCTGCCCGCTTGCCCTGACTGCAACGACGTTATCCGGCATGTCCTGCATGATTTCCAACATGAAAGGATCCTTTCCGCGGGTGAAAAGATTATTAAGACAACTGGCGCTTCAATAAGCCCGTGAAGGAAGCGCTCCGAAAGAAGTCACTCGGAGAGATCCTGCTTCAACCGATCGTATTCCTCTTTTGTGATCTCGCCCTTTGCATAACGCTTTTTCAATATCTCCAGCGGTGTCTCGCTGACGCTTCCCCGCCTCTGGGTCTGCACGATAAAATAGATTGCAATAGCGACAACAATCACAAGGATCAGCCACATGAACCATCCTCCATATCCATAGTGCATCATCGGCCAGCCGCTTCCCGGCCCATGCATGGGTCCAGATCGATCGTCTCCTGCGCAGGAAAACAGAAAAGCGACAGAGAACAAAATGGTACGGTTCATTAATGTCTTCATCGTGGTTCCTCCTGAATCAACGCAGACGAATGGAATCGGGATTTCGCGGATGAAACTTCTTATTACTAAAGCATCCTGACTCGATGCCTTCCATCATCTTTATCCCGATATTCCCTCATCCTTTCTATTATTTCACTTCATCCTTACGCAGATGAAGATATTGGAAACGGATCCGCACATCGAAAATGAATGGGATTGCGGCAAAGAAATATCGGGAAGCAAAAGCGAGACAGAAGCAATCAAAAACAAGTGGGCAGCGATCAATCCTTTTTCTTTCTGAGCTTGTCGGCCACCTTCATTCCCGCATCGATGAGGCTCTTGTCGCGTCGCCTGTATTCCGAATGGGTATTCCCGACTTCACCGCCGATCTCCAGGTCAAAGGACGATGACTTTCTGGAGGCGATGCGCTGCGATGGAAAGACGCTCCGATGCCCGGTCATCAGAAAGCTGATGACGCAGGAGATCGCAGCATAGGGCGCGATTGCCGGTCCGAAAAGCTCTATGGCCAGGATGCTCATGGCAATCGGCGTATTGACGGCACCGGCGAGAACACTGACGAAGCCGATTGCGGCGAAGGTCATGCGGTCAAGCCCCAGGATCCCCCCGAAGAAACTGCCCGCTAGGGCCCCTGCACAGATCAGGGGTGCGATGATCCCGCCGCTCCCCCCGAATGCGAACGTGACGCCCGTGAAGACGATCTTGATGAGGAAGGCGTACCATGCGATCTCGACGCCTTGAAGGGCCCGGTGGGTAAGGTCGACACCCAGCCCCAGATAATCCGTTGAAAAAAGAAACGTCATCCCGATGAGGATCAGGCCCCCGATGATCCCATTGACAGGCCCCCAACGAAAAATCCGCTCCGCCATCTTCAAGCTCCATTGCAGCATCTCTGTGGCGAAGACGGCGCAAATGCCGAAAAAAAGACCCGCCACGATGACCACCAAGATAAACTCCTCGGATAGGTGGGGGATCGAGCCCAGGGGGACATGAAGATATGTGATGCCCAGCAGGGTGGAGACATGATAGCTCGTGATCCCGGCAATGAATGACGGCAGGAGCACCTCGTAGAGGATGCTGCCCATGAAGAGGACTTCGAGGCCGAAGATGGCACCGGCGACGGGCGCGCCCAATACCGATGCGAATCCGGCGCTGATCCCGCAGATGACAAGTTTCTTGCGATCTCCGTCGCCGAAACGAAGCAGGTCGGCCAGCAGGGAGGCCAGCGCGGCGCCGATCTGGGAGCAGGGGCCGATCTGTCCGACGGACCCGCCCGTTGAGGCCGTGATGATCGTTGCCGCCAGCTTGGCAGGAATCACTTTAGCCCGGATTTTTCCGGACGATCGGTGGACGGCCTCGA
Source organism: uncultured delta proteobacterium (assembly GCA_963828305.1). Lineage (GTDB taxonomy): Bacteria > Desulfobacterota > Syntrophia > Syntrophales > UBA2192 > UBA2192. The sequence continues at coordinate 28,329 of CAWHEJ010000009.1, forward strand.
TCACCTTTTCCGTTCCGTACCCCTTGGCGTTGGGGTCCACATACCGGACGATGAGGCCGCTTACAAGCAACCCCAGGGGAAGAAGCAGGAAATAATAGGGGTAAGACGAGGCAATCCGGGTGCTCGAAGACAGGATACGGATGAACAGAGCCGTCGATACACCTACCATCGCACCAACGACTGTCGCCAGTACAACCCACTTGAGAACACTGACAAAAAGAACAGATTCTTCGATCAGTTTCCTGCGCAATCGTGAGATCTATCCTTTATGTGATGTTTAACGTGGTATGCTCGGAGCCCTGCCATGTCTATCTGATCCTCGCACGATCAGATCAGCGGTGAATGAAGAAGGTCTATCGAATTTTGTCGATTCACGGTGCGGCCGTCTTTCTGAGTTTGAACACTGTCGCCGTGTCTTTGCTGCTGCCCGGGACAAACAAAATTAAGCAGTTTCCCGTAGTGATCTGTCCGACGCACACATCCCCTGATCCAAGCCTGAGGTAGAGATATTCATTTTTCAGGTCTATCGCACCGGTTAATGGCACTCTGGATTCAATCCGGTCTGCGCTGTTGATCAGGTACCCTTTGAACTGAGTTCCTTTTTGCTCCTCTATGACAAGTCTCATGCCACTGTAAAAGGAACGAATCCTTGCTGGGTAACATGGCGTATGACCCTGCCGGTCCACTTCCCTTTCAGATCGATGGTGACATCTTCGCCATATGCCACATTGCAAACAGCTATGAAGACGACGCACGCAATGATCCTAGCTAACCATTTAATCATACTTAAAAAATTCACTAAGCATGCTTTAGTGCTTGATATATATAACATTTCCACTTTACTATTGCATCAATTATTTGTACGCAATATAATAACATGCAAGAACATAAAAAGAAGGCCGCTACTGACCAGACCCAGGTAAAGATCATTTGATGATTACGGAAAGGTCATCCTTTCGATTCGAACACAAAATCCAGGACGATAGACGGATCACGGTAATCGGGTGCAGCTTTTTCCGATGGCAATGTTCACCTCCAATGCTGACTCGAGGTTTCCATCGAAGAAAAGGTTGAGGTAGAAGCAAGAGAAGCGCAGGGATACAAATAGAAGGGAGGAACCTCAAGGATAAATTTATGACCTATAAAGACGGGGTGATCGCCGAGATCGTGGATGATTTGAGACGAATCTTTCAGGCAGTCCATTCGTACACCAGGAGGGCAAAGAAGGAGTCGGGGCTGACAGGTCCTCAGCTCTGGGCGATCAAAATGATTGCAGATTCGGGATCGATCCGAGTGTCCGACCTTTCCAGGAAAATGTATCTGCATCCGGCGACCGTCATTGGCATATTGGACCGGCTAATGCGCCTCGGCCTGATCAAAAAAACGCGTTCACGCAAGGACCGTCGCGTCGTTCATGTAAGCCTGACAAAAGCAGGAAAAGAGGTGGTCGCACGGTCACCTGAAGTGGCTCAGGGCATGATCGTCTCCGGGCTGGAGTCTCTGTCTGCTCAGAGGCTCGGCAAGATTTCTGAGGGCATGAGGGAAATGGTAAGAATTTTACAGGCACAGGAGCTGCCGCCGAAATTGCTTCTGTCACGGGAGGTAAATATCCCCGTTAATGCTCCGAGAAGGGGATAAGCCACTATTCTCTCATCTTGATGCCTCCACATTCATTCCTGCTTTCGTTCTGAAACGATTCGTAATCGCTTGTGAATACTTCACAATACATCGTTCTCTTCTGATTGATCTAAGCCTTTTCCTTGGACTTGGCGGATGTAACATCTGCAGGACATTCTGACGAAACGAACCCAGAAAGGAGGTGCGTTATGTATAAAAAAGTCCTTGTTCCATTGGATGGCTCGGTACTCGCCGAATGCGCCTTGCCTGAGGTGAAACGCTTGGCGCTGTGCGGCTGTGTCGGGGAAGTGCTCCTTGTAAACGTGGTGGAAGATCCCATGAGGGCGACATTCGAAGGAATGGAGGTTCTTAATCTCGTCGAGATTAAGAATAAATTGTACGATCACGCAAGAAAATATCTGGCGGACATTCAACCCAAGCTCATTGCGGAAAATATTAAAGTCAGCTCAGAGGTACTGAGTGGACGCGCCGCTCAATCCATCGTCGACTATGCAAAGGAAAACGGCGTTGATCTCATCGTCATCGCTTCCCATGCTCATGCAGGCGTAAAAAAGTGGGTATTCGGCAGCGTGGCGCTCAGAGTGCTGCATGATGCTCATGTGCCTGTGCTCCTCATCAGGCCGGAATCTCATCAACTCGATGCTCATTAGAAGACAACTTGGAGAGAGGCAGAGCCGCATTGATCCTGCCTCTCTCATTTCCGAAACAGCCGTTGACAGACGATCATGAGTCTATAATGGCTATTCGATCTTTATAACCACACTGCGAATCCGATACTCATTCAGTTAGCGCTTTCGTTGCTGACAACGACGATCTTCATCCCGTGCTGGACCTCGTGATGAGGGACCAACTCGATCATTTCGGGGTAAGGTTTCGATTGCGCGAACATAAAGCGCCGAAACCGAGCCCGGGCAAACGGCCACATTTTTAGAAGACCACCTGGTTTAAATATTCTTCCTTCCGGGCACTATGCCTTTGTATCTTCTTCAATGGTCACCGGCATTGCGGAAGGCTTTCCATCGAATTCCCGCCCGCGCCAGATCATGTAGATTGCGGGGTAGATTATGAGCTCGAGGATGGTGGAAGTGACGACGCCGCCGATCATGGGGGCGGCGATGCGCTTCATGATATCGGCCCCCGTCCCATTGCTGAACATGATTGGGATGAGTCCCGCCAGGATGACGCTCACCGTCATTATCTTGGGCCGGATCCGCTTTACGGCTCCGTGCATGATGCTGTCTTCGAGGTCTTTCAGGCTGCGCAGTCGCCCTTCTTTTTTCCACTGCTCATATGCCAGCTCCAGGTAAAGGAGCATGATCACCCCCGTCTCGGCATCGAGGCCCGCCAGGGCGATGATGCCTACCCAGACGGCAATGCTCATGTTGTAATTGAGCAGGTAGAGAAACCAGAAGGACCCCACGAGGGAAAAGGGAACAGCCAGCAGTACGATCAGCGTTTTGGTTGTCGACTTTGTATTGAAATAGATGAGGACGAAGATAATGAGGAGCGTCAGCGGGATGACGATCTTCAGTCTTTCGTGTGTGGTGATGAGATATTCGTATTCTCCGCTCCACTGCAGGCGATACCCCTCGGGTATCTTCAACGAGGCTACTTTGGCTTTGGCTTCGTCCACATAGCCCCCCACGTCGCGACCTGAAAAGTCAATGAAAACGTAGGAAACCAGAAGGCCCTCCTCGCTCTTGATGGCCGTAGGCCCCTTGACAAATTGGATATCGGCAAGCTGTCCCAAGGGGACCTGCATCATCGGCTTCACGGCCGACATCGGGGACGAAGATGCCTGGGATGGTTGCGACATGACGGGAATCAGGACACGTTTGAGGGTCTCCACGTCGTTTCGCATCTCCCGGGGGTAACGGACGTTGACGGGAAACCGACCCCTGCCTTCGATCGTCGTGGTCAGATTCATGCCGCCGACAGCGGACTGGATCACCTCCTGGACATCATCGACAGTGAGACCGTAACGGGCCGCCTCCTGGCGGTTGATATTGAAGTCGAGAAAATACCCGGTGGTGACCCTCTCGGCATAGACGCTCCGGGTGCCGGGGACATCCTTCAAGTGATGCTCAAGCTGAAGGCCGATCTTTTCGAGTTCCTCGATCTTCGGCCCCATGATCTTGATCCCCACTGGGGTGCGGATGCCCGTGGCCAGCATGTCGATGCGGGCCTTGATGGGCATCGTAAAGGAGTTGGCCACCCCGGGAATCGTGAGGGCGTCGTTCATCTCGTTCTTGAGCTTCTCCACCGTCATCCCCGGCCGCCACTGCGACTCGGGCTTGAGGTTGATGACAGTCTCGAACATCTCCAGGGGGGCGGGGTCTGTCGCCGTCTCGGCACGGCCCGCCTTGCCGAAGACCTGGGCCACCTCGGGGATCTGCATCAGGAGCTTGTCCTGGAGCTGGAGGAGCTTCGACGCCTCGGAAATCGAAATGGCCGGGACCGTCACGGGCATGTAGAACAGGGTGCCTTCATAGAGGGGCGGCATGAACTCCGTGCCCAGTTTCATGAAGGGATAAACGGTAACGGCCATGATGACGAGGGCCGCAACGATGACCGTCTTCTTGAATCGCAGGGCGAAATGGGCCACCGGTTCATAAATCCTGTGGAGGATCATGCTGACGGGATTTCGATCCTCTGGCCTGATTTCTCCACGAATGAAGAGCGTCATCAGCATGGGGGTCAGCGTCACGGCCAGCAGGGACGAGAAGAGCATGGCAAAGGTCTTCGTGTAGGCCAGGGGCTTGAAGAGCCTTCCCGCCTGGGCCTGCAGGGTAAAGACGGGAAGAAACCCCACGGTGATGACGAGAAGCGAAAAGAAGAGCGACGGCCCCACTTCCTTTGCCGCATCGATGATGACCTCGATGCGGCTCCCGGGCCCCCCTGCCGCCTCCCACTCCTCGAGCTTCTTGTGGGCGTTTTCCACCATGATGATGGAGGCGTCCACCATGGCCCCGATGGCGATGGCGATTCCGGAAAGGCTCATGATGTTCGACGTCACGCCCAGGTAGAACATGCAGATGAAGGACATGATGATCGCCACGGGCAGCGTGCAGATGACCACGAGCGCGCTGGGCAGGTGAAAGAGAAAAACGAGGCAGACCACGCTGACGGCGATGGTCAGTTTTAGGATCTCTTCTTTCAGTGTATCGATGGCGCGGTGGATCAGATCGGAGCGGTCGTAGGTCGTGACGATCTTCACCCCTTTGGGAAGACTGGGCTCGATATCCCGCTTCAGCCGCTCCTTTACCCGCTCGATGACATTCAGGACATTCTCCCCGAAGCGCACGACGACGATGCCGCCCGCCACCTCGCCCCGACCGTCGAGGTCCGCCAGGCCGCGCCTGATCTCCGGGCCGATCTGCACGCGCGCCACGTCCCTCAAGAAAACCGGAGTCCCCCCGCTGCCCGGTCCCAGGGGGATATCTTCTATGTCCTTCGTTGACTGGATGTACCCCCTCCCCCTCACCATGTACTCGAAGCCCGAAAGTTCGAGCACGCGCCCTTCCACATCGCGGTTGCTCTTTTTGACGGCCTCGAGGACCTTTGTGATGGGGATGTTGAAGGCCGCAAGGCGGTTGGGGTCGACGGTCACCTGGTACTGCTTCACGAAACCGCCGATGGAAGCCACCTGGGAAACCCCCGGGACGCTCTCCAGCGCGAGCTTGATGTTGTAATCCTGGATGGTGCGCAGTTGCGCAAGGTCGTGCTGCCCTGTCTCATCCACCACGGCATAGGAAAATCCCCAGCCGAGACTCGTCGCATCGGGCCCCAGGACCGGATTGACGTCCGCCGGTAGTTTGTTTTTCACGGCCTGCAGGTATTCCAGGATCCGGCTTCGCGCCCAGTAGATGTCCGTACCTTCTTCGAATATGACATAAATGAAGGAACTGCCCAGGAAAGAGTATCCGCGTACAACCTGAACCTTGGGGGCTGCGAGAAGGGTGGAAGAAATGGGATAGGTGACCTGGTCCTCGATGAGGTCCGGGCTTCGGCCGAGCCACTCCGTGTAGATAATGACCTGCGTGTCGGAAAGATCGGGGATGGCGTCAAGCGGCGTGTTCTTCATCGCCCAGGTTCCCCAGGCAATGGCGGCCGCCACGAAGAGGATGACGACAAACTTGTTTCGGGCGCTGTAGTCGATGATCCGGGCTATCATGCAGAGATCCGTCTATTCCGTCTGTTCAGTCTGTCCCGTCTATTCCGTCAAATCCCCCTGTACCCTTTTTTCAGTGCTTATGCCCCGCGCCTTCCAAAGGCTTGACGCCCTTGAGCTGGGCTTCGGAGTCGACCAGGAAGGCGGCTGAAGCGGCGACTTTCTCACCGGTCTTCAGGCCCATGAGCACTTCCCGATATCCTTCCGCCCTCAGCCCCAGCATGACTTCCCTCGGTTCGAAATACCCGTCGCCCTTGTCCACGTAAACGATCTGACGGGTGCCCGTGTCAATAACGGCATCATTGGGGATGGCCAGCTTGCTGCCCAGGTTAATCTTAATCTCGACGGAGCTGTACATCTGCGGCTTGAGTCGGCCATCGGGGTTGGGGATGGTGAACCGTACCCGGGCCGTCCTCGTCTCGCCGGAGAGCGTCGGGTAAACATAATCGATCTTCGATTTGAACTCTTTCCCGGGGACATAGCTCAGACTGATGGATGCCGTCTCGCCCACCCGGATGGAGGACAATTCATATTCATAGATATCGGCAATGACCCATACGGTGGAGAGATCGGCTACATCGAAGAGCTTTTCTCCCGGCATGACCTTCATTCCCTGCAGGACCATTTTCTGTACAATGTACCCGTTGGTGGGGCTGTAGATGGTCAGGGTCCTCCGGGCCTTTCCCGTCTGCTCCAGTTCCCGGATCTGGGCCTCCGAGATGTCGTAGCGCTGCAACCTTTTCCTGGCCGCCTCGACGAGGGCCTCGGCGTCTCTGGAGAGCATCGCCCCCGTTCCGGCATCGGCCCACTTCTGCCTGCGCCATTTCAAGATATTCAGATACTCTTCCTGGGTCGCCAGGAGTTCCGGGCTGTAGAGCTCCGCCATCGGCTCTCCCTGACGGACATAACGCCCCGTATAATCGATATAAAGCTTTTCGATCCACCCTTCGACCTTGGTGTTTACCGTTCTGAGCTTGCGCTCGTCATATTCGATCCGGCCGACCGTCCTGATCACCTTGCGAAGGGGCCGCAGGACTGCAGGGACCGTTTTCACCCCGATCATCTGCTGCTTTTCCGTCGTGATTTCAACGGTCGGGGTCTCTTCCGATGCCGATGACTCCGGCGCCGCAGTCGGGGCCGGTGCGGTCCCCCCATGGCCCTCGTGCCCGGCTGAAGAGGCGCTCTGCGCGGATGCAGAGGATGGGGGTTTCGCCTCGAGCCACATCTGCGGCTCAACACCCGCCATGTAAAGCAGGAACCCCGCTGCAAGGAGCGCCGCACCGATGGTGAGCATGTGTTTTTTCTTCATCTTCACCGCCCGCGGGATTTGAAGTTTATGTTCCGAACCCGCCTCATGGAGCCAGATCCCCCGTATACGCCCCGATCCTCGCGATGGCCTTCTGCCGCTCCGAAAACTGGTTCCAATAGAGGATGTCAAATTCGAGCAGGGCCTTGAGACGCGTGACGACCGTGAGGGCATCGGCCTTCCCGATCGAATAGGCGGCTAGGGCCGCCTCGTAATCCTGGGACGTCTTGGGGATCAGCGCATTCCTGTAAAGCTCCATAAGCCTCTGAGCCGAGGTCGCCATCGCGAAATTCTCGCGGATGGTTGACGAAATCATGAATTTTGTCGCCTCGAGCTCGTGTTTTGCTTCCAGAAGCTGCGCGCTGGCCTCTTTCACGGCCGGCTCCTGTCTGGTGCTGAAATAAACAGGCAGATTGATGGATGCCGTGAGCTTGTACATGTTCGTGTAATCCCCGCCCCGCTGATCCGTGCCGGCATTCAGCGTCACATCGGGAATATACTCTTTTTTCGCCAATCTCACCTTCGCCTCAGTGCCTTCAATTATCTTCTCTTTCGCCCGAATCTCCGGGGAGCGATCATAGGCCTTTTTCACCAGTTCACCGAGTGTCTCGTCCAGTCTCGCCTCGCGTCCCGTTGCGGGCCGCCCCAGGGGCAGGCTTGTGTCTCTCCCGACAAAGAGGTTCAGCATTCCCTCCAGGGTCTGGATCTTCTGCCGGAGCATCTCCTCCTTCTCCTGAAGCATATATTTTTCCGCCTGCGCCATGATGGCGTCCTGCTGAGGCGCCATGCCGGACGCATATCTCGCGAGGGCCGCATCCTCCAGGCTCGTAAACAGAGCCTTCCTGTCCCCGATGATATCGAGGCTCTTGTAGACAAAGAACAGCTCGTAGTAATTCTCGATCACCTTCGAGATGACCCTGCGCTGGAGAGCTTCATAGGCGGCCTGCTGGCTTTCAGCATCTGCCTTTGCCATGTCCTCCTTCAGGCCCCGTTTGCCCGCGAAGGGAAATGTCTGGGACAGCTCGAACATCCATTTCGAGTCGGGCGATTTCCCGTATGTGTAACTGTTCAGGTCGTCGTTCTGATATCCGAAGCTGAACATGGGATCCGGCAGGCTCCCCGCCTGCGGAACCTTGTATGTATAAGCCCCGACCCTGTACTGGGCGGCCAGCATTTCCCGGTTATTGCGCAGCGCTTCATCGATGAGCCACCCGAGGTCCAACACCTCTGCGTTAACCGGGGACACACCGAGAAGTGCAATCACCAGGAAAGAAAGGATTTTCAGAAAGGGGCCTCTGTTCCCGGAATGGATTCGGTGCTCCATCGGAAATCGCTCTCCTTGCAAGGGGAAGATCCCCTGTCTCGAGAGGTTCAGGGAAAAAGGGGAGATGGTGCCCGCCGGGTGATCACCCGACGGGCACCATCTCTGTCGGAATGGCTGAAGACATCTCGCCACGGAGCAGAGTCACAGGCCCCACGACGGAATCTGCGTTTGTCCTAGTTCGCATCAAAGGTGAACTTTGTTGAAACCGTCTTGCCCTGGCTCGTGATCTTGATATTGACATACCAGGGCCCCTTCATGGAAATGTTGAGAACGGTGTGATACCCCTCGCCATGGCTCATGGTGTCGGCTTTATAGGCCATGGGCGGCATCCCGGGCATGGCCGACATCCCATAATCCACCATCACCTTCGCATCTTTCACGGGTTTGCCGGCCTTGTCCGTAATAACTATTTCCATGTTGTTGATCCCCACGGACGGGGGATTTTTATCCATTGTGATACTGACGGAATAATCCCCTGCCTTCCGGGTCACCTCGTAGGACTTTGCAAAGGCAAGCCCGGCAGACAGCAACAGGATCAATGCAACGGCAATAAATTTCTTCATTCCATTCTCCTTGACGGCAGGAACGACGGTTCCTGCTCCCATTTTATTTCGATTAAAGTAATGACCATTCCCCCTGAACGTCAAGGGGGCGCCGCTCAGTCCGCTCTTGCCGCATCAATTCTGCAGTACTGCTCGAACTTGTCCCGTCCGAAGGGGGAATAGGATCGCAGTTCCTTGATGATGGGCGGAAGGACCTCGATGACCCGGTCAATCTCGCTCTGCGTGTTGTAGCTGCTCAGCGAGAACCGGACGGAACCGTGGACGGCCGTGTAGGGGATCCCCATGGCCCGCAGCACGTGACTCGGCTGCAGCGACCCCGAGGTGCAGGCCGACCCGGAGGAGGCACAGATCCCGAATTCGTTGAGCCGCAGCAGGATGGCCTCCCCTTCCACGTATTCGAAGCTGATGCTCGTCGTGTTGGGAAGCCGGTTTTCCCGGTCGCCGTTTACGACGGCGTCGGGACAGCTCTTGAGAAGGGCCGCCTCCAGTTTGTCCCTCAACGCGGCCAGCGGGGCCGTACCCCGGGCGAGTTCCTTCCGGGCCATCTCGCAGGCCTTGCCGAGGCCGATGATGGAGGCCACGTTTTCCGTGCCCGCCCTTCTTCCCCGTTCCTGGTGCCCGCCGATAAGGTAGGGACAGAACCGCGTGCCTTTCCTCACGTACAGCACACCGATCCCCTTGGGGGCGTGGAGCTTGTGTCCGGAAAGGGAGATCATGTCCACGGGCAGCTCCTTGAGGTTGATCGGGATTTTCCCGGCAGCCTGCACGGCGTCCACGTGAAAGAGGATGCCGCGGGCACGGAGCATCTTCCCGATCTCTTCGATGGGAAAGATCACCCCCGTCTCGTTGTTGGCGTACATGATGGAGACAACGGCCGTCTGATCGTCGATGGACTCCAGCAGGGCATCCATGTTGAGCCGGCCAAGGGTGTCCACGGGAAGATAGGTGACGCGGTAGCCCTTTCCCGCCAGGTGCTTGCAGAAATTCAGAATCGCCGAGTGCTCCACCCGCGTCGTGATCACGTGCCGCCTTGCCGGGTTGCACTCCACGGCGCTCATGAGTGCCGTGTTGTCGCTCTCGGAGCCGCAGCCGGTGAAGATGATCTCGTCGGGCTCCGCGCCTATCAGCTCCGCCACCTGGGCCCGTGCCACCTCGATGCGGCCGTGGATCTGGCCTCCGAAGGTGTGCATGCTCGATGCGTTCCCGTAGAGCTCCGTGAAATAGGGAAGCATGGCCTCCACGACTTCCGGGGCCACCTGGGTCGTCGCATTGTTGTCGAGGTAGATCGTTTTCATTCCGTCACCACTGTGATGTTCTGGCCGGTTACGTCCTTGAGCCTTTCCTCGATCCCCTTGATCGTCATGTCGCAGCTGGGGCAGTCGACGCACATCCCTCTCAGGCCGACGATGACCCTGCTGCCGTCAATGTCGATGAGGTCGAGATCGCCGCCGTCCGCCTTGAGTTTCGGCCGGATCTCGCGCTCCAGAACATCCTGAATCAGGGCCATTTTCTGGATGTTCGTCAGCTTCTTCTTTTCGACGGGCCTTTCCTTGATCTCCGTGATGGACCACACCTCTTTCAGGATCTGCTCGATCTCGGGGATACACATGCCGCAGCCGCCGCCTGCTTTCGTGTAGTGGGTGATATCTTCGACAGTCTTCAGGTTGTTCTCGATGGCCGTCCTCCGGATCTTTTCCTCCGAGACGTCGAAGCACTTGCAGATGATGTTCTCCTCGGGCCGCAGGACCTTCTTCTCGCCCCGGTACTTTTGAGATAGCATCCTCGAGGGCCTCCATCCCCATGACGGAGCAATGCATCTTCTCGTCGGGGAGCCCCCCGAGATACTCCGCGATGTCCTTGTTGGTGATCTTCGAGGCCTCATCGAGGGTCTTGCCCTTGACGAGCTCCGTGAGAACCGATGAGCTGGCGATTGCCGAGGCGCAGCCGAAGGTCTGGAATTTCGCATCGACGATGCGGCTTGTGGCTTTGTCGACCTTGAGGCTCAGTTTCAGGGCATCGCCGCAGATGATGCTCCCCACCTCTCCGACGGCATCGGGATTCTCGACCTCGCCCACATTCTTCGGCTTCAGGAAGTACTCTTTAACCTTGTCCGTGTATTCCCACATATCCCTCGCTCACTTTCTGAATGATCAAATTTCAGGTTGCCCCGTTCACACCATGCTTCTGAACGGATCCTTTTTTTAGTTTACCTATACGGCAACCATTGTCAAACGCTCTCTTCAAATTCCCGCGCCGCTCTCAAAGTCCTCCTGGAGGGACCTGTGCCTGGGTGATCCGGCTGTTTGGCGGTACGCTGTCGACAAGCCAGACGTTGCCCCCGATCACCGAACCGCGGCCAATCGTCACCCGGCCGAGGATCGTGGCCCCCGAATAGATGGTCACGTCATCCTCGACGATGGGGTGCCGGGGAATTCCCTTGATCGGGTTTCCCGCCTCGTCGAGCTTGAAGCTCTTCGCCCCGAGGGTCACACCCTGGTAGAGCCGGACGTTGCGGCCGATCTCGCAGGTCTCGCCGATCACGACACCGGTGCCGTGATCGATGAAGAAGTATTCGCCGATCGTCGCCCCGGGGTGAATGTCGATCCCCGTGATGCTGTGGGCGTGCTCCGTGATCATCCGCGGGATGAGGGGCACGCCGAGGTCGTGAAGCTCATGGGCCAGGCGGAAGTTCGTGATGGCCATGACCGCCGGGTAGCAGAAGATGACCTCGTCGGAGCTCGATGCCGCCGGGTCCCCTTCGTATGCCGCTTTCACGTCCTTGGCCAGGCACTTCTGGATTGCAGGAAGCCTTTCCAGGAATGACCTCGTGATATCCCCGGCCCTGTTGTCACACACCGGGCAGTGCGTGGATTCCTCCAGGCAGGTGAAGCAGAGGCCGCGCCGGATCTGCTCCCGGAGCGGGTACTGGATGCGGTCCAGCGTGGCGCCCACGTGATACAGGACACTGTGAACCTTGAGATCGGGGAAGCCGAAGTACCCCGGGAAGAGTACCGAGCGCAGCGCCTCCACGATCTCGACGATCACGTCCCTCGAAGGGAGCGGCTGTTCGTGGTGGGCCCGCCTCATGACCGGGGAGAGCCCATTGCTCACCGTGCTGAGATCTTTAACCAGCCGGGTGAGCCCCGCATCCTCTTTGTCCAGGATGGTCACAATCGTCTTATCCTGCTTCTTTGTCTTCATGGCCCTGTCCTTCGATTCTTCAGGCTTTTTCACGTGATGATCTCTACCGGGTCATTGGTCCGGACTTCGCCCCCCTTCACTACCTTTGCGAAGACCCCCTCCTTGGGCATGATGCACTTGCCCACTTCCTTGAAGATCGCACAGCCCGTGTGGCAGGCCTTGCCGATCTGGGAGATCTCGAGAATCACATCATTGCCGACGGCAAGCCTCGTCCCCGGAAGGAGTGTGTAGAGCTCCATGCCCGTCACGGTCAGGTTTTCGGCGAAGTCGCCCGGGCCCACATTCAGTCCCATGCTTTTCATCTTCTCGATGCTGTCGACGGACAGGAGGCTCACCTGTCGCTTGATCCCTCTTTCGGCATGTGCATCGTTTTCCATGCCGTAATTCTCCAGGAACATGCCCGACGGGCATGGCGTCTTCCGTACACCTTTTGTATCGCTGATACAGACAGCGGTGATCTTGCCATTCATGGTGTCACCTCCCTGATGATTCCCCCGCCCAGGACGATGCCATTGTCATAGAGCACAACGGACTGGCCGGGAGTGACAGCCTCCTGCGGTTCGTCAAAAACGACCCGGAGCAGATCTTCGTCGAGGGCCACTGTGCACGGGGCTCCCCGGTGGGCATAACGGATCTTCGCGACGGCCCTCTCAGGCAGATCGTCCACCAGGAGATTGACCCGGTCGGCCACGAGGCCCGGAGCCATGAGATCCGCCTTCCCGCCGACGACGACGCGGTTTTTCCGGGCATCGACGCCCAGCACATAGAGAGGATCGCCGGACCAGCCGCCCAGTCTTGCCCGCTGGCCCGTCGTGTACAGGGCGTACCCCCGGTGCTCGCCCAGGATGTTTCCCTTGCTGTCCACGAATTCGCCGGGTTTCACGTCAATCGACCGGGTCCTGAGGAATTCGCCATATCCCTGATCCGGGATGAAACAGATATCCTGACTTTCCTCTTTGTCTGAAACGGGGAGCCCGTTGTTGCGGGCGATCTGTCGCACTTCCTCCTTCGTGAGATCAGAAAGGGGAAAGCGGATGCGCGCCAACGCCTCCCGCCTGATCGCATGCAGAAAATAGGTCTGATCCTTCCGCGCTTCAATGGAACGTTTGAGGAAAGACTTTCCTTCCCTTCTCTCGATCTTTGCGTAGTGGCCCGTGGCGATATAATCGAACCCCAGGGCCGTGATCCTGTCGAGCAGTGTCCCGAATTTGATATCGCGGTTGCAGGCCACGCAGGGGTTCGGGGTCCTCCCCCTTTCGTACTCTTCGAGGAAGGGTCTCACGACGCGCTCTTCCAGGTCGGCGGAGAAATCCATGATGTCGTGAGGGATGTCGAGCAGCTTGCAGACCCTGCGGGCGTCTTCGATCTCCCGGAGCCCGCAGCATTTCGTGCCGCCTTCTCCTGCGGCCGCGCCGAGGCGCATCGTAACCCCCGCAACCTCGTGACCCTGCTGCTTCAGCAGCAATGCCGCGACGGAAGAGTCCACGCCGCCGCTGATGGCGATAACCACTTTATCCATTCTTCCACATCCCAGTTTGTATGGCTTGCACCCCGTGCCCTTTGGAGTAACTTCGTACAGCAGGCTGTCACATCATCAGCCTTCCTTGAACAGCCACGTCGACAGGTACCTCTCCCCCGTGTCGGGCAGAATGACGACGATCAGCTTTCCCTCGTTTTCCTTGCGTTTTGCCACCTCGAGGGCGGCCCAGAGGGCGGCCCCGCAGGAAATCCCGACGAGGATCCCTTCCTCCTTGGCCAGGCGCCGCGCCATGATCCCTGCGTTGTCATTGGAGACCTTCACGATCTCGTCAATGATGGCACGGTCGAGCACCTGGGGAACAAATCCGGCGCCGATCCCCTGGATCTTGTGGGGGCCGGGCTGCCCGCCGGAGAGGACGGGCGATGCCTCGGGCTCGACAGCGATGGCCTTGAAGGCGGGCTTGCGTTTCTTGATCACTTCGGAAATTCCCGTGATGGTCCCGCCCGTGCCGACACCGGCCACGAGGATGTCGATCTTTCCGTCGGTGTCGTTCCAGATCTCCTCGGCCGTCGTCTTGCGGTGGATATCCGGGTTGGCCGGGTTGTTGAACTGCTGGGGCAGGAATGAATTCGGTGTCGAGGCCGCCAGTTCCTCGGCCTTGCTCACGGCCCCTTTCATCCCTTCCGCACCGGGCGTGAGAACGAGCTCGGCCCCGAAGATCTGCAGCAGCTGCCTGCGTTCCATGCTCATCGTGTCGGGCATGGTGAGGATCAGTTTGTACCCCCTGGCCGCCGCCACGAAGGCGAGCGCAATTCCCGTGTTGCCGCTGGTGGGCTCGATGATTACGGAGTCTTTATTCAGAAGGCCGCGTTTCTCCGCATCGTCGATCATGGCCACACCGATGCGATCCTTGATGCTGGACAGGGGGTTGAAGGATTCCAACTTGACGACGACCTGGGCCTTGATGCCCTCGGTAATCCGGTTCAGCCTGACCAGGGGTGTTCGTCCGATGGTCTTTGTGATGTCTTCAAAGATCTTCATAATGTCCTCTCGAAAACGATTGCCCGCGCGTTGAAGCGCCATGGCGCACAGCGGGGGTTGCGATCATCATCAGAGATCCCTCTCCCTCAACTGCTGTAGCCCAGGGCGCCATCGCCCCGGTTTTTGTGCCTCTCCACCATTTTTCCCAGCGTCATGGACTCCAGCGACTGCGATATGTTTTTCGACGTTTCGCTCCAGATTTCGCGGGTGATGCACGATTCGGATCGATTACAGGCCGCAGGGTCGTCAACGCAGTCCACCAAGCAGAGAGACCCTTCCAGGATCCGCAGGATTTCACGGAGGTTGATCTCGGCGGGGTCCCTGGCCAGGACGTACCCCCCGCGGGCGCCCCGGATCGACTTGATCAAACCCATTGATTTCAGAGGATTTATCAGCTGCCAGAGATATTTTTCCGATATGGCCTGCCTTTCGGCAATATCCTTCAGCAGCACAGGTCCTTCACCGAAGTGAAGGGCCAGTTCCAGCATGATCCTGACACCATATCTGCCACGTGTTGATAATTTCATCGTCTCTCGACAAAAATATAATCTCTACCTGTTTAATAGACATTATGGCGACCATTCCCCACCTGTCAAGAAATAACATTGGATTGGAGCACGAAATGACCACACGTTGCAGGCACTGTTGCGGAAATCAAGCACACAGGACTTTTGGCAGCGTCCGGGAGCTGCGATTGACAGACATCGCGAAAAAGTCTAAATATTGAATCCTTATAATCGAATGAAGACTCACGGTGGGGGATCATGCGAAACATCGATTTGAAAGGTCTGCTGACCAGAATTCGGGAGGAAAGACCCCTGGTGCACAACATCACCAACTATGTGGTGATGAATTTCACCGCCAATACCCTGCTGGCGATGGGGGCCTCCCCCGTCATGGCTCATGCGCCCAACGAGGTCGAAGAGATGGTGTCGCTGGCCAGGGCGCTGGTGATCAACATCGGCACCCTGTCCGACCCCTGGATCGATTCCATGCTCCTGGCCGGAAAGAGGGCCAACAGCAAGGGTGTGCCTGTCGTGTTCGACCCCGTCGGGTCGGGGGCCACTTCCCTGAGAACAGAGACGACCCGCAGGATCGTCAGGGATCTGGAATTGGCGGTTGTCCGCGGGAACGCCTCGGAGATTCTCTCCATTGCATCTTCCGGGACTGTCACCAAAGGGGTCGATTCGCTGCACGACGTGGAACAAGTGGCGGAAATGGCCAAATCCACGGCAAAAGAGATCAACTCGGTTGTCGCCGTTACAGGCAAGGTCGATCTGATCACCGACGGGACAAGGGTCATCCGGTGCCGAAACGGCCACCCGCTGATGGGGAAAGTCACCGGGACCGGCTGCGCGGCAACAGCCACGATCGCAGCCTTCGCCGCGGTTACGCCCGATGCGATGGAGGCTGCGGCGGCCGGGCTTGCCTTTTTCGGCCTTGCGGGCGAGATGGCCGCAGCCAGGGCGCAAGCGCCCGGGTCGTTCATGATCGCCATGATCGATGCCCTTTACACTCTGAGCCCGGAAGATTTTCAGAAGCGGGCCTTGTTGGAGAAAGGCTGAAAAGGTCGAGGCCATGCGAGATCGCACCATAGACTACTCGCTTTACCTGGTCACGGACCGGAAGCTCTCGCTGGGCCGGTCCCTTCTCGAAGTAATCAAGCCCGCCGTAGATGGAGGCGTAACGATTGTCCAGTTGCGCGAAAAAGAGGTCGATTCCCGCGAATTCTACCGGGAAGCACTGGGGATCAAAGAATTTCTGGATAGCCGGGGTATCCCCCTGATCGTCAACGACAGGCTCGACATCGCCATTGCCGTTGATGCCGCCGGCGTTCACCTCGGGCAGGAGGACCTTCCCATTGACGTGGCGAGAAAAATCCTCGGTCCCGGCAGGATCATCGGGGCCTCCGTGTTCACGCCTGACGAAGCCATGCAGGCTGAGGCCATGGGGGCGGACTACCTGGGGCTCTCGCCCGTCTTTGTGACGGCGACAAAACCGGAGCTCATGAAACAGATCGGGGTGGAGGGGATCGGCCCGATACGACGGGCAACACGGCTGCCCCTCATCGGAATCGGTTCCATGAATGAGACCAATGCCCGCTCGGTCATCCAGGCCGGACTGGACGGAGTCGCCGTGGTGTCGGCGATCTGCAGCAGGCCCGATGCGTGTGCGGCCGCCGAAAAGATCATGCAGGAGATCCTGCGCGCCCGGGGACAGGTTTAGCCGGGCCCCTCAGGAGTGCGGAAGCAGGATGTGCCCGAAATGCGGGTGCATCCGAAATGCTGAGATCAAACAAGGATGGGGGGAAACGGTTTCAGATGAAGCTCAAAGAGCTGGGGGAATTCCGGTTCATCGATCGGATCACCGCGGGCTGCCTGGTCCGCAAAGAGGGCGTGATCAAGGCCATCGGCGATGATTGCTGCGTGTTCAGGACACCGGGAAACAGGGTCACCCTGCTGACCACGGACATGCTCGTCGAAGACATCCATTTTCTCAGGCATGCCATCACGCCTTATGATCTCGGCAGGAAATCCCTGGCGGTGAACATATCCGACATCGCCGCCATGGGGGGTATTCCCGGGGAGGCGGTGATATCGATTGCCATCCCGGGGACGATCGAAGTGGAGTACCTGGATCAGCTCTACGACGGGATGAAGTCCATGGTCCGGCAGTTCGATGTCAACCTGCTGGGGGGCGATACGACCTCGTCACCGCAGCATCTTGTGATCAACGTCGCTCTGGTGGGATGGGCTCAGGAGGACGAGGTGCTGTACCGGTCCGGCGCAAAAGCGGGCGACGTGATTTTCCTGACCGGTGCCGTCGGCACATCGGCTGCCGGCCTCGATCTGATCCTTTCGGGAAAGAATTTTTCTGATCGGGACGCATTGCTGGAAGCCCACCACAACCCCCTGCCCCAGATCAAGGAAGGACGGGTCATCGCAGGTCTCAGGGTTGCGAACTCCCTGATCGATGTCTCCGACGGCGTCGCCTCGGATCTGGGCCACATCTGCGATGAATCCCGCGTCGGTGCGGTGCTGGAGGAAAGCAGGATCCCCGTGACGGATGTCTTCCGGGCCTATTGCAGCGAGTTCAGCCTTGACTGTGAAAAGCTCATGCTCCACGTCGGGGAGGATTATGTGCTCCTGGGATCGGTGCCTGCCGAATCCGCCGATAAGCTGAGAAACGCCCTCGCGTCGGCCGGCTGCGAATTCCATCCGATCGGGACGATCGTCAAAGGCTCGGGGATCACCCTCAGGCAATCCGATGGTTCCACCCGGGAAATCGCGGCAAGTGGCTTCGATCATTTCCGGAAATGAACCCGGCATGACGCCCCCTGGAGAACAATAAAGGCCCCGCTCGTCACGGGGCCCGGTGGGCGAATCTGCGTGCAATCCTGCCGACTCAAAGATTCCGGCTGATGACGAGACGCTGGATCTCCGAGGTCCCTTCCACGATCTGAAGAATCTTGCAGGTCTTGAAGTACCGGGATACGGCGTACTCGTTCATGAAGCCATAACCGCCGTGAATCTGGAAGGCGTCGCTTGCGCAGCGCTCGGCCATCTCCGAGGCGAAGAGTTTCGCGTAGGCGGCCTCCAGCGTGTGCGGCAGACCGCTGTCCTTGAGCCAGGCCGCCTTCAGGTACATGTTGCGGGCCAATTCGATGTGCATGGCCATGTCGGCGATTTTGAAGGACACGGCCTGGAAACTGAAGATCGGTTTGCCGAACTGGACGCGCTCCTTCGCATACTTGAGCGACGCCTCGTAGCAGGCCCTCGCCAGTCCCACGCTCATGGCGGCAATCGAGATACGGCCCGTCTCGAGGACGGCCAGGTGCTGGGCAAATCCCTTGCCCTCTCTGCCCCAGAAAGTGATCCCGCGGGATGCGGCAGTCTTCGAAAATGCACTCATGCGTTGCGGAGTGCGTCCACCCCATCTTGTCGTATTTTTTACCCAGCGTGAATCCGGGGGTCCCTTTCGGCACGATGAAGGTGTTGATGGCATCCCTGCCCGAATCGTCTCTTGTCCGGGCCGTGATGATGACGATGGATGCATTGTCGAGACCGATGTTCGTGATGAACTGCTTGGTGCCGTTGATGACCCATGCATCCCCTTCGAGCACCGCCGTGGTCCGGGTCGCAGCCGCATCCGAGCCCGCCCCCGGTTCGGTGAGCCCAAAGGCACCGATCTGCCTCCCCTGGGCCATCGGGACGAGCCACTTGCGTTTCTGCACCTCCGTGCCGAACACAAAGAGCTCCTGCCCGACAACGCTTGTCGTGACGTCCAGAAGCCCGCCCAGCGTGACGTCCGCCCTCGAGATCTCCTCGATGCAGAGGTGGAACCCCATCCAGTCCCCTCCGCTTCCCCCGTACTGAGGCGGGAAGGGGATCCCCATCATGCCCAGCCCGGCCATTCGCTCCATAATGTCGTAGGGGTACTCGCCCGTGGCCTCCATCTCCCCGGCCCGGGGCGCGATGACCTCATCGGCGAACTTTCGGGCCACATCCCGGATCATCTGCTGCTCTTCCGAGAGACGAAAATCCATACTCCCCCCCCCTTTCGGTCGGCAACCGGATCGTTTCATCGCCGCTCGCGCGCCTTCCTCAGACTTTCAGGATGACGGCCTCACCCTGCGCAAGCCCACCGCAGATGGAGGCCACCCCATAGCCGCCCCCCCTGCGGCGAAGCTCGTAGGCCAGGGTCATCGCGAGCCGCCCGGCGCTCGCCCCGACGGGGTGGCCGATGGCGATGGCCCCGCCGTTCACGTTCGTCTTCTCCTGCAACGCCTTCCACTTGCCTTCATCTCCGCCCGCGAGGATCTTTGTCGAAACCAGCGGCATGGCGGCAAAGGCCTCGTTGATCTCGATGAGATTCATGTCGCCCATCGACAGACCGGCCTTCCCCAGGGCCTTCTGGATCGTGTAGGCCGGGATCTGGGCGATCTGGCGGGGCTCCGTCGCCATGGCGACGGAGGTGACCACCGTGGCAAGCGGTTGAAGGCCGCGCTTCAGCGCCTCCGCGCGGGTCATGCAGAGAATGGCCGAGGCACCGGCGCTGATCGGGGGGGCATTGCCGGCGGTGACCGTGGGGCTTCCGTAGATGGGCTTCAGTTTCGCCAGGGCCTCCATCGTGGTTTCCCGCGGGGATTCATCCTTTTCGATGACGATCGGGTTTCCTCGCTTCTGGGGGATGACGACGGGCGTGAGTTCTTCGCCGACCCGGAACTTGCCTGCCGCATAAGCCTTCGCGTAGCGCTCCTGGCTCTGCAGGGCCCAGGCATCCTGCATCTGCCTCGTCACACCCTGCTCCAGGGCCATCTCGCCGGCATCCACGGCCACGGGGTTGAACCCCTTGGCCGTGTAGCCCAGCTCGAAAAGACAATCGATGAGGCGGATGTGACCGATCCTGTTTCCCTTCCGAAGACCCGGCGCCAGGTGGGGGGTGCGGGGCATGTTTTCGGAACCCACGGACATGACGATTGCGGCTTCACCCGCCCGTATGGCAAGAATCCCCAGACGCAGGGTCGTCAGGGACGAGCAGCAGGCCCGGTCCAGGGAGAGAGAGATGTTCCCCGCCGGAAACCCCGCAAGCAGGGTAGCCTGCCGCGCCGGGACGTCCGTCTCCAGGGCCACCTCGGCGGGGATGCAGCTTCCGTAATTGATCTCGTCAACCTCTTCGGGTTTGACCCCCACCCGCCTGATCACCTCCTTCATGACCATGACGCCGAGATCGATGCTGGGGATGTCGGCCATGGCCGTGTCGAACCGGCTGAAGGGCGTCCGGACGGCGCTGACCATCACGATGTCGTCTTGTCCTGGCATTGAGCTCCCTCCCTTTGAGACAACGTCATTATTTTCTTTCTGTCAGTGCGAGGGGCATCAGCCTCGTGGCAATCTCACTGAAACGGGATTGCTTCATTCGCTTCGCTTCTTCGCAATGACACTGCGAGATGGCTCCGGCTACAATGAGGTTATTTCGGCGCCATGCGGATGGCGCCGTCAAGGCGGATCACCTCGCCGTTGAGCATGGGGTTTTCGATGATGTGCCGGGCAAGCATGGCATATTCCCCGGGTCGTCCCAGCCGCTGGGGAAAGGGCACCATCTTTCCCAGTGCTTCCCTCACCGCTTCGGGCAGGAGCGCCAGCATGGGTGTATTGAAAAGACCCGGGGCGATCGTCATGACGCGCACCCCGTAATCGGCGCATTCCCGGGCCAGGGGCAGGGTCATCCCCGCCACACCGGCCTTCGATGCGCTGTAGGCGGGCTGGCCGACCTGGCCGTCGAAGGCCGCGGCCGAGGCGGTGTTGATGATGACGCCCCGTTCACCCTCACCGTTGGGCGCATTCTTGACCATTTGTTCGAGGGCGAGGCGGATGACGTTGAAGGTGCCCACGAGATTGATCTGCACGACGCGGTTGAACTCGGCAAGCGGCATGGGGCCCTTCTTCGTGAGGGCCTTGCATGCGACGCCTATGCCGGCGCAGTTGATGACCACGTTGAGACCGCAGAGAGCTTCCATCGCTTTGCGGATTGCCTCCTGGACGCTCTCATCGCTTGTCACATCGGCCTTGGCAAAAATGACATGTCCCCCCAGTTCGGCCGCCATTTTCTCACCTCTCTCGACGGCTAGGTCGAAGATGGCCACCTTTGCCCCGGCGCCCGCCAGCTCCCGGACGCAGGCCTCACCGAGACCCGATGCCCCTCCCGTGACTACGGCAATGCACTCGCTCACCCTCATGTCGCTCTCCTTTCCTTCCACGGCTCATCACGTCTTTTATGGGCAGGTACAAAGAAAAACCCCTCTTGGAGGGGTTGTGCACGGTTCACGGCTGCTTATCTCTGTTCCGAGCGCTTTTTCAACAGCCAGTCGATGACCTTGTCCGGATCCGGTTCTTCCGCAGACCGTTTCGGCGGTGCCTCCCGCGTCACCCTGCTGTCCTGACCGGCCGGCGTACCGGTACCGGCCGCCGGCCGTCTTTTTGCCCTCACCGCTTGAGGACCCGCCCCCCCGGAGGCTTTAACCTTCCCGGTCGCAGTCGACGCTTGAGGAGGGACGGTTGGTTCCGAACCGCGGATTGCCCCCTTCGATGCCGGCGGGCTCTCCGGTACCGCCGCCTCCTTCTTCGCTTCCGGTTTCGCCGGTGCCGGCTGCTCGCCGCCTTGCATCACAAAAAGCGTAAAACCGACCGCAACGGCCAGAAAAACACCCAGGGCGGCGTATGCGATCCTGTTTCCGTGCAGTTTCCATAGGGCCGTTTTTTCGATCCCGGCTCGGTCATCGTCGCCCGCCTTCTCTGGGCCCGGGCCTGCGACGGCTTTTTTACGGCCGGGCGCAGCATCAGGCGCATGTCCGGCTGTCGCCGTTCTCTCTTCCGGCATCAGTTTCAGAAAATTCCGTATCGATTCCGGCAGGACGACGCTCTGCCCCAGGAAAAAGTTGCGGGACAGGGCGACATCACAGGCCTTGTTGATCAGGGATGGGACCCCTCGGGAGTAATGGAATATCTCTTCGATCGCTCCGGGAGTGAACAGTTCTCTCTCGCACCCGGCGATGTTGAGACGGTGCATGATGTAGTGCGCGGTTTCGTCCTTCGTCAGCGGATCCAGCGTATAGCGGGAGGTTATCTCTTGTGACAACTCCCGATTGGCTTCAGCGGATGATATGTCACTGAATCGAGTCTCCCCGAAAAACACGATCCGCAACGGCCGGGTGCCGTTCTCTTCGATCCTGGACACGTCGAGCAGTTCTCTCAGGCACAAAGAATTCAGCCGGTGGGCGTCATCGATAAGCAGCGCCACCCGTTTCCCGGAAGAGAAGGAGCGGCGCACAAATTCCGAAATCCAGGCGACAAGGGAGGCATGGTCCTGCTGCCGACCGCCGATGCCGTATGCCTTTGCGATCAATTTGAAAAAATCGACGCCTTCATACTCCGGACAGGAAACCACAGCGGCAATGACCCGATCCTCCAGTTCTTTCAATACCGCGTTAGCCAGGGTGGTCTTGCCCGAACCGGCATCCCCCGTCACGACCTGGAAGCCTTCGCCGCCGAGGATACCGGCCGCCAGAGCGGCCAGGGCTTCCTTTTGTCTCGCCCCGAGCCACAGGTACTTAGGGTCCGGAGTTGCCTTGAAGGGTTTATCTTGTAACCCGAAATGAGTGAGATACATGCCCTATTCCTGGAACATTTTCTTGACCGCGTCCAAGACGGGGTTTACGGTGCGGGATTTATCCGGCGCCCGGCGCGTCGTCGGCTGAAGGGCCTTCGCGACGCAATCGTACTGCTCCCATCCCCTCAGCGTCGCGTTGAGGTCGACGGCCTTCCACTTGGGATGGCCGTTGTCTCTCAGCCATGCGAGATTGTCATAAAGAATTCTCGAGAACTTCCCGACGTTCTCGCAATTCCCTCCGCGGAAGTCGTAGGAGATCAGAACAGCCTTCACGGCGGCGGTATCGACCGCCTTGTCCTGCCAGTCGTAAGTCTTTGCGGGGATCTGCACGGCGGGATAGAACTCGAGGATGCTCTTGTTCGTGATGGGAATCAGCGAGAGCCCGTCGGCCGCCGTCACGTCTTCCGTAAACAGCTTGACGGGCAGGCCTGCCACATAGAACATGGCGTCGATTTTCCCCTCTTTCAGAAGGGCCAGGGCTTCCACGGGCCCCGCGGGGACCATGTCGCGCGGCTCAATGCCGGAGAGTTCAAACAGAAGGCGCGCCGTGAGATAAATGCCGCTTCCCTCGGCCCCGATCGCGACGGCCCGGTTTGCCAGATCGTCGAAGTCTTTGACATCGCTGCGCGCAAGCAGATGGACCTCTTCATTGTACAGGGGGAAGACCAGTTTCGTTTTCTCCGCGATTTTCTGCAGGGCGGGATCCGTCCCGATCTTGGCGACAAAGGCCAGAACATCCGACTGGACGATTCCAAGCTGGGTCTTGGGGGCCTTGAACACCGCGTAGACGTTCTGGATGGAGCCGGCCGAGTCGTCGACCCTCAGCTTGATTCCCTTCGGTTTCACCAGTTCCGCCAGATTCAGGCCGAACTGATAGTACGTCCCTTTCTGGCTGCCGGTGACGATACCCATGTCCTGCGCGAAAACGACAGTCGTTGTGATCACAAAGGCAAACACAAGCAGGACACCCAAGAGCTTTTTCTTCATGACCCTCTCCTCTCTGACGTCAACATGTGCTTTTTGTGCCGAACGGGAAATAGCGGATAGAACCGTTTCTCCGTTCACCTGCCGGTCCTCGAGACGTGCTTCCTTCACTGCCATCTCGTACAAGAAGACGCGTATTGCATGTCGATGTATATGAAAAGGGACCCACGACGGATCCACGAACGGCAGTCGTAAATCACGCTCTTGCGCAGATTCGGACAGGGTTATGAAATGAAGTTAAGAAACGAACATGGTTGCAGATCTTCGCCGTTCTTTTTGGTAGCCGAATAACGATGGAATGTCAAGGATTTATGATGGCAAGGCGTCACGACAAATAGACCGGAAGACGAATCCCGGCCGGAACCCCGAAAACGGTCAGAAGCCGGAATGAAAAAGCCCCGCCTTTTTCGCCGGGCCGTGGGGATGGAATTCATTTTCTGGCGGAGGTGGCGGGATGGATCCCAGAGCAGCGGCGCGCATCATGCCGGAGTTGAGGCCGTCGCCTGATTACATGGAAAGAAGGCCTCTGAGCCGCCGCAAAGTGCAGGCGGAATCTAAGGTATTTCGCATCCGGATAGTAGGTTAAAGCTCATACCCATGCTGGGGAATTGGGAACAAAGTGATTATAGCACGGTACTTCGAGGAGCCGCCGCCTAAAAACCCGTGTGAGCGCGACTGGCCTGCCTCCCCCAAATATTCTGAGCGTCAAAGAGCAATACTTGTCATTCAACCCATTCAACGACCAACAAACAAAATAACACAAAACAAGGAGGCAATGATCATGAGAAGTTTGTTGTCAGCTCTGCTGATCGCGTTCACAATCCTTTTACTGTCTGGATGCGCAACCCTTCCAGGCCCGGGATCAAGCCCGAGCAGGCCCGATCTCGTAGTGACAAAGTTTGAAACTACGGGCCCTGCAACTGTGAATGCACAAAACAGCGTCGTGGTGCCCGTTCGTGTGGTCGTAAAGAATCAAGGTCCCGTTGTTACGTATATTTTCAGAACCGCAATTGAGTACACCGGGCCGTGGGGTACAAACATAGTTCCGTTTACCGTCCCCGTACAGAGTGATATGTCGTATCCGTGGACACCGTTATCTGCCGGTGGGGAAATGGAGTACAACGGAAAGGTCACGTTTCATCCTTCACTGCGTAACGTGACTCTGTCTTTGGTTGCGCTAGCGGACAGCTGCAGCGGCACCCCATGCCGTGTTGATGAAAGCAACGGAGGCAATAACAGATCTGCTCCCATTTCCGTTACTCTGCCATAGAGCTTTAGTCTCAGTTCACGCTGGAGGGGATGCGTCGTCATCGTCGCACCCCACAGCGTGGGCGTCCTATTTCGATCGTAATCATGAACTTCCCGACCTTTATGGAACGAGCATGGGCAGGTGTAGTAAATAAAGCTTGTTTTATCCGTGTCTGTAAAGTTGAATAGGAGTTACGATTCATGAACTTTTAGTACCTTCCCTTTTTTACCCATAACCGTATTATCCTGCGTATCATTTTTACCGCTGCGGGAAGGAAGAGACATCTGCCATGGGGTCACTTGAGCTCGGCGGGAAGCCGCTTGAAAAGATGCTTGAAAGCACTCCAGAACACATGAAAAAGCTCTTCATCATGCCCGACTCATCGGACAGGTTTGTAGAGTTCGGCATTCATCTGCTCGACATTATTCACGATTTTTTTAAAGAGAAGGGCAGTATCCATTCTTCCATATCCATGGAAGATCTGGCAGCAATTTTCAACAACGTCGAGATGCCCAGCCAACCCCATCTCATCAAAGATGTCCTGGACGAGATCAAGTATCATATCGTCAAGCATTCGGTAAAAGTGGCCAACCCTTATTATATCGGCCACATGACAAGCGCTGTTCCCTATTTCATGATTCTGCTTGAAATGATTGCCGTAAGCCTTAACCAAAACCAGGTGAAGATAGAGAGCGCCAAGGCATCCTCCTTCGTAGAGAGGGAGTTTTTGTGCTGGATGCACCGGCTCATCTATGACAACACGCCTGATTTTTATAAAAAACATATCCAGAACCCGAAAATCGCGCTGGGCAATATTACATCAGACGGGACAATCGCCAATCTGACAGCCCTGACTCTTGCCATGGCCAAGGCGTTTCCGCCTGACAAAAGGGGCTTCAGCGGGATCCGGGCTGAAGGGCTCGCCAGGGCGCTTGATCACTACGGATACAGGCAGGCACTCTTCATCGTTTCCAGGCGCGGGCATTACTCCATCGGCAAGGCAGGGACCATACTCGGTATCGGCGATCACGGGGTCATCCTTGTTCCTGTCCAACCCTGCATCAATAAAATCGATGTCCATAAACTTCAACGCGCTGTGGAAAAGATCAGAAAAGAAGACAGGATTGTCGGGAAACCGACAAAATTCGTTGCCATCATTGGCATCGCCGGAACAACAGAGACGGGCAACGTGGATGACCTCGATTCCCTGGCTGCAATCGCGCAGCAGCTTGGCGCCCATTTCCACGTGGACGCAGCATGGGGTGGCGGTGCTCTGCTCATGGACGGAGCACGAGAGATGATGCGGGGAATCGAGAAGGCCGACTCTGTGACCATGGACGGCCATAAGCTGCTTTATGTGCCCAACAGCATGGGGATATGCGTATTCAAGAATGTGGATGATTCCAGACTCCTCTACCATACATCAAACTACATCATCCGCAAAGGTTCCGTGGACCAGGGCAGGTTTACCATTGAAGGTTCACGGCCTTTTTCCTGTCTCAAACCATGGGCAGCCATAAAGATCTTCGGCAGAGCCGGCTACAAGCATCTCTTTGACCATGCCAGCGATCTGCAAAACACCTTCGTGGGACTCATCGAACGGGATCCTCTTTTCGAGCTGATGAACAAGCCTGAGCTCTTTATCATCAATTACCGGTTTATTCCTGACGAGTTAAGATCCCTGATGAACGAGTTGATGAAGAATCCCGGAAAGAACTCGGAACGAATCACCACCATCAACAAGTGGATAAACAATCTCAACATCGAGTTGCACAAGACCATCCGTGATCATGATATGTCTTTCGTATCCCGCACCCGGTTAGAGTCTACGAAATACGCCCCAAGAAACATCGTAGTCCTGAGGGCCATAACCATCAACCCCAACACGGAACGGAATATGCTCAAGCAAATACTGAATGAGCACAGAAGCATAGGAATCAAGTTATGGCGGGACATGAAGAAGGTCTGTCTTGACTCCAACGGACGCTTCAAGACTGCATAACAATCCCTTGAAACATCCGCAAAAAAGGCCCCGTTCATCACGAGGCCTTGGGGATGGGTAACAAGTTCATTGGGCGGCGGGAGTCGAACCCTACCTATAAAATTCTATCTATTTACAATCATTACTGCTTTGTTGATGCATCTCCCCCTGGGGACGGCCCGGGGACGGTCGACATCTGCTCTACTCAGACACGCACATCAAATGAATCAAAGATCCCGCCTCGACTCTCGACTCTTTCCTGTAGTCTTGAGGTCTCACTTTTTATCATCAGTGCTACATTTCAAGTTGAGCTTTCCCCATATTGATGGACAGCCATGAAGATTAGTAAGATGTCACAGGAGGCATGGCTATGGGGAAAGAGGATAAGCATCGTCATTTTACGCGTGAGTTCAAGGTGAATGCGGTCCAACTGGTCACTGAGAAGGGGATGCCGGTGGGCAAAGTCGCTCAGGAGCTGGACATCCATCCCAATTTGCTTCATCTGTGGAGAAGGAGGTTGCGGGAAGAGGGAGATAAGGCCTTTGTCGGCAGGGGCCGAGTCAAGCCGGAGAACGCAGAGGTCAGGCAGCTGCGAAAGGCCTTGAAAAAGATGAAGGAAGAGAGGGACATTTTAAAAAAAGCTTTGGCCGCATTCTCCAAACAAAGCAGATGAAGTATGGGTTTATTGAAGAGCACAGAGAGATGTACAGGATAGGAAGCATGTGTGCAGTACTCAAGACATCCAGAAGCGGCTATTATGCCTGGCGCAATCGTCAGCCGAGCAGACGACGGATAGACAATCAGGAACTGCTGGGGCATATACGGCAGATCCACACCCGAAGCAGAAAGCTTTATGGGAGTCCGCGGATCACCGTGGAGCTCAATGAACAGGGGTTCAAATGCGGCAAGAACCGGGTTGCCAGGATCATGAAGGACCACTCCATATGTGCCGAAGTGAAAAAGAGGAGATTCCGGCGGACTACCGATTCGCGGCATGATTACGCCCTGGCTGCAAACTTGCTGATTGACCAGGGACAGACAGAGGGGGTATGGGCATCCGATATTACGTTTGTCTCCACTTCGGAGGGGTGGCTCTATGTGGCAGCAGTGATGAATGTGAAAAGCAGAAGGGTCATTGGGCTGTCCATGAGTGATACGCTCTCTCAGGAGCTGGCTTCTGCTGCACTCAGAGATGCAGCGGGCAGGCAAAGCCCTCCTGAAGGGTTGATCCACCATTCTGATCGGGGCCGGCAGTACGCAAGCTATGCCTACCAGGAGCTTCTGAGAGAACACGGCATTACCCCGAGCATGAGCAGAAGTGGCAATTGCTATGATAATGCCTATGTGGAATCGTTTTGGGGTACGCTCAAGACAGAATTGGTTTATGGTGAGCGGTACCGTTCAAGGCTTGAGGCCAGGCTCAGTATTTTTGAGTACGTGGAAGTGTTTTATAATCGTCAGCGAAGGCATTCGTCATTAGGGTACAGGAGCCCAGAACAATATGAAAAGCTCCTTCGTGAAACTTAACCACGTGTCCACTTTATCAGGGAAAGGTCAAGCAGTAATCCTTGGGAAACGAGCCATCATGCAGATTCTGAAAGCTGGCGTACTCTATTTTGCGCTTGTGTTCGATGCGGGGTTTGCGCTTGGAACCATTTGTGTCTTGTGGATCGTACCGGAACTCGGCACGAGATTGCCGAGCTGATGGAAGCGCCTTTCATGCTCATCGTAACCATTGCCCCAGCCAAGTGGGTTGTTCGGCGTCTTGGTGTACCCCCCCCGAAACATGCAGCACACTAGGTATGAGTATTAGCGCGCTCGGTCTTTTACTGACCTAGGAAAGTACGCTTGTTTTATGACTTCAGGGTTTGACGAAAAGGGAATTCTTTGCGAACCGGGATCCCATGTCGCGAACGATCTACTAAAAATGCTTGGATTGTTTGCCGTCATGCCACTTTTCTTTGCGAGGTAGTCAGGGACACATCTTTAGGGAACGCATGAGGCTTACATACTGGAAGTCCGCTGCCAAGGGTCGCAGATAAAATCAGCATCGTCCGCCCTGATCGGATAAATTAGCCTAAGAGTGATGGTCAGTTACGATCAGATGTGGCCATTTGGTATCCTTGGCTATTGACATCGAATGCCCACGGATGGTAAGCATACGCACGAATTAATCCAATGAATCGCGCTCACACATGAAGATATCATTAACAAGGAATCTCCTATTCATCGCAATCGCCGCATTCTTTATCAGCTCTCTGGCGATTGCACTCCATCATCACGATGTTCCGCTGCAAGGGCAGACCTGCTCGATCTGCAAGGTGAAGGGTTCAGCCTCGGGCAGTTATCATAAAGCGAAAATCAATATTGACCTTGCAATTTCAGTTTGTTCTGCGCTTCTTATTGCCCCCTTTTTCTCGCTTTCGTTGTTGGTTGCAATCCCTCAGGATACTCCCCAATCGTCGCCTTGCCTTCTTACGTTTAAGAACAAGGCACCACCCATCCTGTACTAGAACCCTATCCGTTGAAAAAGTGCATTTTATTGCAGGCCGCTGGCGACATGGCTAATGGTCTGAAATCTCAGTGTACTCTAAATCAATTTGTTCTTGATCTGAAAAATACCATTCGTTATGGAGGTAAGTCATGAATTGTCCAGTCTGTAATGTATCGTTGGTGATGTCCGAGAGACAGGGTGTCGAAATTGACTATTGCCCGAAGTGCAGAGGCGTTTGGCTCGATAGAGGTGAGCTCGACAAGATTATCGAACGGTCAACTTCCACAACTGCGCCGGAACAGCGTCCGGCAGTGTCAGCATCCCGGCAGGAAGACCCCTATGATAAGCATCGTGAGAAAGACCACAAGGATCATGGGAGTTATCATCACAAGAAGAAGGGATTTCTCCAGGATTTGTTCGACTAACGAGGAGTAAGAAGCAAACGCATGGATGTGCAAGAACGAAAAACCAGGGTTGCGCTTCTGTCTGTGATTTCCAACACGGCTCTCGTCCTGATGAAGCTCGTTGTGGGCATCATGATCAACTCGGTATCCGTCATCTCCGAGGCCATTCACTCCGGGATGGATCTGGTGGCGGCGATCATCGCCTGGTTCTCCGTCAGGACATCCAGCAAGCCCGCCGATGACGATCACCCCTTCGGCCACGGGAAGATCGAAAATGTCTCGGGCACCGTTGAGGCGCTTTTGATCTTTCTCGCCGCTGGGTGGATCATCTATGAAGCCATCAAGAAGTTTATCTATCCGGAGCCCATCGAGACGGCCTTTTGGGGTGTCGGGGTCATGCTGATCTCGGCCGTCACGAACGTCATCGTTTCCCAAAAGCTGTTCAAAGTGGGCAGGGAAACAGACTCCGTAGCTCTCCTGGCCGATGCATGGCATTTGAGAACGGATGTCTATACCTCGGTGGGTGTCATGGCGGGGCTCGCGCTGATCTGGCTCGGGCAATGGATTCTGCCGGGTTATGACCTCAACGGGCTGGACCCGGTCTGCGCCATTGCCGTGGCACTGCTGATCATCAAGGCGGCATATGACCTGACGGTGCAGTCAGCTCGGGACCTATTGGATGCAAACTTGCCCGAGGAAGAGCAAGCCTGGATTCGGAATCTTCTGGAAACGCAGCGCGGTACCCTTCACGGATATCACTATCTCCGTACAAGGAAAGCCGGTCACTTCCGCTTCGTCGAATTCCACGTTCAGGTTGATCGCGAGATGACAGTGGAGGAAGCACATCGTCTGACTCAGAAGCTGTCGCGGGCCATAAAGGATCACTTGCCACACTCTACGGTGACGATTCATGTCGAGCCCTGTACGGGAGATTGCGTCGACAAATGCCTGGCCGGGTGTTTGCTCACGGAACCCGAGCGAGTAGAGATTGTCAAAAATTCTGTGAGACCAATTAGATCAACAATACAGCAATGATAGGAGAGGCCATGAAAAGATGGTTGTTTATCGTACCGATAGTGATGTTCATCCTCTTGGGCTGCGGAGACACTTTCAAGGGGATGGAGTCAGATTTGAAAATCAGTGTCACGGGAACACCTGGGCTCAAGGTCAGCGGTCATTATGCATTTGTGTCAACCGGGGACGTGCCCAAGCCAATGAATGTGGAAGGCTCCCTACCAGTTGAATACAAAGGGAAGGGGCTAACGGCGCTCTGTCTATTTAGGAAGACAACGGCTGAAGGCACCTTGAAAGTGGAGATCACCAGGGGCGAAAAGGTAATTGCCTCATCTGAGACACAGGCGCCCATGGGTTTCGTGTCTCTCACAACACCGCCACCCGAGGCTGAATCCTTCATCGGTCAGATTCTGAGCCGGTTTCTGGGTAAATAGATAGCGGTCTTTCTGTCATCAAGAAATGTATTTTATGCAAAATAATGGTAACTAAGTAGCCCTGATACGAATTGTCTTTTCTTGTTCCATCAAATATACGTGTGGGTAGTTATCGCAGCTTTCAATTTAAGAATGTCAAACAAGCGTGGATTCTGGATCGGGCATTGCATTTATCACAAAGTTCATGATTGAAAACGATAAGGGGGTGAAGATGTTTCGCAAAGTCCTATATCCAACTGATTTTTCCGATGTTGCGGGAAAAGCTGTGAGGTATTTGAAACAGCTAAAGGATGCTGGACTGGAGGAAGTGGTGGTTCTTCATGTGATAGACATACGGCATCTCCATATTCCAGTGATTTATGCTATTAAAGAATTGTCAGCGTTTGAAGAAAGATACACACGTCAAGCAAAAGAGGGCGCTGACGCAGTGGCTCAAACATTGCAGGAAGTAGGCATCAAAGCGAGAGTCCGGATCGAAAAAGGGATCCCCTTTACAGAGATTCTTCGGGTAGAAGACGAAGAGGACGTCTCATTAATCATCATTGGATCCCATGGCAAGAGTAATGTTGCAGAAATGCTCCTGGGGTCCGTTTCGGAAAAAGTGATCCGAAAGGCCAAAAGACCCGTTCTCGTCGTGAAGAGATGACATCAAGCATCGATTGTGGGTCTGCAAGACAATATGATTTGGTCTGTTTTTCTCGGTGTGGTATGGGTCCGACCTCGTAAATGAGGATTTGGTTGTGTTCAATCGAGCTCGAAAACATGTTCTCTTCTTCTCGGCAGTCGCATTTATAGCAGCGACCATAACACTCGCATATCATCTCAACGATTCCCCCTTCAAATATTCAACGTGTTCCATCTGCAAAATCAAGAATTCCTTTTCAGCATCGGTCAAAACAAAAACAGACAAATTCGACGTTGCCATTCACAACAGTCCCCTTAAGATCGCATCGAATCTTACTATCAGTGTTCCGCCTCTCCATGAGAAGACAATAATACATATCAATTGCACATCTCATCCACTCTCGAACAAAGCTCCCCCACTATATTCCTAAGAAGTCCCTAAGAATCATCATTTTTTGAGCATAGTTGCTTTCATGCGAGTATTGGCCGTAACGCCTGACCGCCAAACACACCCTTACCTACGGGAGGAAATACAATGAATTGCCCTACATGCCGCGATACGATACTGGTTATGGCCGAAAGACAGGGAATAGAAATCGACTATTGTCCGAAATGCAGAGGCGTCTGGCTGGATAAGGGAAAGCTCGACAGGATCATAGAGCGATCAGCACCGGAACGCCAGACGACCCCGGCACCGACTCGGGAGGTATACCCCGAGAAACACCATGACAGGCATTACGACGAACACAACCGCCATGTCGACAATCACCACAAAAAGAAAAGTATCTTTGATTTGTTCGATTAGAGGAGTCCTCAAACATTTGAAATCACATAAGTACATCGCAACAGAGCGTTCAAACCACGGGGAGAGACCGAACATGATTGATGATGTCTACAAGGCTTATAAGTCCGAGCGATATCATGACGGCTACCATAGCAAAAGTCACAAACATCACAATATCCTGCTCTATATTGCAGCACGGTTATTTCGCAGCAAAGCCCTGATTGCCGCTGCCGTCCTGATATTTCTAACCCTCGGCGCGATCGGAATATGGCTGTTAGTCACGTTACTGCCTTTCGTAGGGCAGTTACTGTCCATTCTGGAAAAGCAGGGAATAAAGGGCATCCTGGATGCAATAGCCCCGTTCCTCAAGACATTATGGGAAGGTTCGGGGAAATGATGGGATAAACAATACCATCTGGACCGCGATTATAGGTCAGTCACTTGCACAGACTGCCGCGAAAGGATATGAGTCATGCACGATCTTCGCATAGTTAATAATTCAGTCCCGCATACTGCGTCTGCGGGGAAATCCCAGGGAGAAGCAAAAAGCAGCGACAAAACATTCGGTTCCATTCTTGTAGACAATTTGAAGGAGGTCCACAAACTCCAAACCGGTGCAGACAAGGCTATCGCCAACGTCATGCTAAACAATACTGGAAGCATTCACGAAGCCATGATCGCAATGGAAAAAGCCGGAATCGCGTTTCAGGCCACGATAACCATTCGAAATAAGATGCTGGAAGCATATCAGGAAGTGATGAAGATGCAGGTCTAGCGCTATGTCGTTCTGCATCAGGGTTATGCAGGGGAGACCAGAAGATACGGGAATCACTACTATTATCCTTCGTCTTCTGCGCAAAATTGAAAATTACGCTGAAATAGAAACGCATGTATATCAAAAGTAACATTTGACATTTAATGCACCGGGACTGAGATAGCCGTCAACTTTATGGCCTCGAAGATTGTCGTCTCTAACCAGGACCGCTATGACGAATACGTGGTGCTTATCGATGGCACGGAAAAGGCGGGCGTGTTCCCCTTGACCTCGGTCACAGTGGAAGTCCCGCCCGGATCGTATGTTCTGTCGTTCCGGAGCAAGGCGGAAGCAGAGCTTCCAGTCACATGCAAGTCGATCCGTGTCACACTGAAGGACATCTCAACACTGTCCCTTTACGTCAAGAGACGGAATCTTTCGATCGGAATCTATGATGAACAGCAATGCCAGTTGAACGCCAGGTATGGTTTCCTCTGCGGGCGGGTAGCGGAAGGTGTTCATATCGAGAACCCGATTGAGTAACCTGCGCGACCCGGCCTGGACGGAACCGTATCATAACCCTCAGCTTCTCCGTGAGCGGCTCCTGTAACGACTCATGAGCCGACGGTCTGTTTTCGTATTCTTATGGTCAAGAGGAAGTGCTCAAGGCTCTGGGCCATACGTACCTTGTCGTCTTCCCGGCACTGGCCACAGCATTCAGAATTGTTGTCAGTTCCTACGCCTATCGTGGATTATCAAGTAGGGGATGCCGAGATCATCAGGCATTTTAGCCTTCCTTCTTTTCATTGTGATTGCTCATTCGCACGTGTAAGGAACTCCTGCATTCACTAATTGATTTATTTTGAATAGGTGAATAGCAATTGGAAATACTACAAGTGTGGGTGAGGTTTATTTAACCTTCTATTTCCCGTTTATCTTTCAAGAATGCATATAAGACGGGGGACACTCTACACCCGTCTTATGCATTCAATAAATATGAATTCCAACAAAACGTTGAAACGGCAATCGTGTCTACCACTCCTTGTGTATTTCAGATGGAGAAGACTGATGGGCATCCTGAATATTGAAACAACATCACAGTGTTGTTATCTATTTTTACCTTTTCATCTTTCTTCGAATAAGTTAATCTCCCATCGAATTTCCACACGAATTATTGTCATAGTGTTTCTCCGGCACAACCAGACCGAAAAGGGTAGCGA
Organism: uncultured delta proteobacterium; assembly: GCA_963828305.1. GTDB lineage: Bacteria > Desulfobacterota > Syntrophia > Syntrophales > UBA2192 > UBA2192. The sequence continues at coordinate 63,164 of CAWHEJ010000009.1, forward strand.
TGACCATCAATAACCGACACCGTCTTCTGCTGCGAGTTAGCGCAATCGTTGTTGTGATCGTAAGCGCGAAACTCCTCGTTCATTTCCTCGGGTGGGAGATTATCTCCATCAACCCGCTGTTTTCGGGGATTGTGGCTGCAAACGTCTTCCTGATGGGGTTTCTTCTGAGCGGTGTCCTGTCGGATTTCAAGGAAAGTGAACGTCTTCCGGGCGAGTTGAGCGCATGCCTGGAGAATCTGGCGCAGGAAGTGTCCGGTATCAGAATCGCAAAACCTGAAGCCAAAGTAGGTCCCTGCCTGATTCTTCTATCGCAATTGAGTCAGGACATTCTGACTTGGTTCTATAAGAAACACCACTCGGCAGGGCTGCTCGGTCACGTGAATGGTCTAACCCCTCAGTTCGCAGCGATGGAACAATGGACTCAAGCGACCCTGGTGGCTCGATTGAAGCAGGAACAGGGTAATCTCCGGCGCACCCTTGTACGCATTCGCACGATTCGAGAAACTTCCTTTGTTCCCTCGGGTTATATACTCGCCGATCTCGTCACGATTCTTCTTTGCGTAGGTCTCATATTGGCAAAGATCGAACCCTTTTACGAGTCGTTGTTCTTCGTAACGGTTATCTCGTATCTGATGATTTTCCTCCTCATGCTAATCCGGGATCTTGACAATCCGTTCGGTTACTATGACCGCTATTCCGGCGAAGACGTATCCCTCAAGCCGCTAGTGGAGACAGTCGGTCGGCTCGCGCAGCTCGCTAGCGTCGAAACCGATGCACCCGTGGACACTGCTAAACAGAGCGATCCACAGAATGGCCATTTGCGATAGGATAGAACTCGACGAACCGGAAACTTTAAAAAATGAGTGAGCCGGACAACGCATTTCAACCGACAATCTCCACTTCCGATAGTGCTTTTTCACCTTGAAGACTAGATGAACGTTTCAACAGTATGCCAAAGTTGTCACATCCGATTTTGATTTAAAGGCATAGGGGGTACTGATGTCGGAATCTCAGTTTTACCATATCACTCGGGAGGGAAAACTCATTCTCTTAACGACCATGGCTGAGGCTCTCGCCGCAGCAAAGATAAGAGGGTTTGTCTGGCTGGATTACTCCCAGCCGACAAAGGAGGAACTGTCATTTCTCATCGATCCCCTTGGACTCCATCCACTTTCTATCGAGGACTGTGTCGACGAAAATCAGATTCCCAAAATCGATGATTATCCTCGATATACCTTCATCGTCTTCAATGCCTTTAACTACTGTCAGGGAGTGCTTTCGATCGATGAGGTGGATATGTTTATTGGCGCGGACTTTCTGATTACCATCAACAGCAGTGGCTCAGAGAATCGGTAGCTTTTGAGGAGTATTGAACGCAGTGCGGAACTCGATCCCGAAAGCGTTCGACAAGGACCTGCTTTCGTTCTGCATGTCATCCTGGACCATATCGTCGATCAAAAACTTGTTGCGGTCGAAGCACTCGAGGATGAGTTGGACAAAGCTGAGGAGGTGATCCTTTCTGATCTGGCGAATTTCAATCCCGCTACTCTGCTCAACCTGCGCAGGAATCTGTTTGCGCTCCGAAAGAGCCTTTTCCACGAGAGGGAGATCCTCGTGAAGATATGCCGTAAGGATTGCCCTTTCATCCCGGAAAAAGCCCTCTTCCTTTATCGAGACATTTACGATCATCTCGCCATATTCTTCGAATTCACCGAGACCTCACGTGACACCGCCACCAGCCTCATGGAGATGTACCTGACCATGTTAAACAACCAGATGGCCAATACTGCCAATCAGACGAACATGACGGTCAGGCGCTTAACCTTAATCACTACGATCTTCATGCCGCTCACGCTCTTGGCCGTGATTGGCGGCATGTCGGAGTGGTCCATGATGACCGGGCCGGGAAATTGGAGAATCTCTTATCCGGTCTTTCTGCTGGCGATGTTCATCATCGGCATTGTCAATTACTATCTATTGAAACGGTTGGAGAAAAAAGAACGATAGACAGATCAACCGGCAATCAGGCGGCAATAGGTCGACCGGCTTGCAGGTGACGAGGGGCATAGCGCCTTGGCAGAGAGGTGCTCATACTATCTATCCGTAATCCTCAATTGTGACAGCTACCCCCAAGTGAAAGCGTTATTTTCAACAGAAATAATAAACCCCTCTTCCGAGGGGTCTGGGGACGGCCGAAATACTGGCTTTCAACATTGGCAAAATTGTAAGTATATGATATAATTAAATATTTTTGGTGGAGGCGGCGGGAGTCGAACCCTACCTGTAAAATCCTATCCATATACAATCATTACATATTTGACGATGTATCTCCCCTTGGGGACGGTCCGGGGACGGTCGTCTTTCTAACAAAATACTGACAATCACTATCCGTGCTCAGAACAGAATTTAGGAACTGTCTGCGCTATCGACTCCTTCCTGCTTAAAATTAGACTCTGGTAAAAGATAGAAGATTACATTCGTTAATCGCCAGACATGAATGAGGCAGAGACAATCGATGCTGCCTCACCTGCTTCCGGCAAAGAACTCATCATAAACAGCATGAATTTGACAAGCGGCAGCGTTGCTTATATCAAGATCAGCTGCCATACGATGCAGCCTTGCTGCCATAAACCTACTTCCAACATCTCCTGATTCCTCCAAATCCGGCAATTCCAAAGTCAAAAAGCAGTAAGATCATGGGTTCCATTACCTGGACTATGCCTGCGGCATGAATCACCGTGTGATGTATTTGCATGCAATAAGCCGACTCAACAACTCCCCTATCCGATGAACCAAATTCTTATAGGAATCTCAGGATAAACGAACAACGAAATCTGCTATGGCCGGATGTGCCGACTCCAAATAAGAAAGTACAATTCCTAAGAACATTTTGGCACCATATCGTACAGGTAGGAGTTCGTCATTTGTATGACTTGTGAAGTATAGGTATCTATACGGATAAAGAAGAAGAGAACTGGAGAGAAGCGAGATGTCTACCATACGGGTTTTGCTTGCCGATGACCAAAAGATCATCCGGGACGGACTCAAGACATTAATCGAAAAAGAGGCCGGCATGGAGGTGATCGCCGAGGCGGAAAACGGCCGCGAGACAGTCCGGCTAGCCCATGAACTTCGTCCCAACGTAGTCATCATAGACGTGACCATGCCGGACATGAACGGGATTGACGCAACCCGGATGATCATGGAAGAAACCCCAGGGGTCCGGGTCATCGCCCTTTCCATGCACTCCGACCAGAGTTACGTCCTGGGTATGCTCGAGGCAGGGGCGTCTGGCTACCTCCTCAAGGCTTGCGCCTTCGAGGAATTGGCCACAGCCATCCGAAATGTGGCGGAGGGAAACATGTACCTCAGCCCGAGGATCGCCGAGGTGGTGGTCAAGGGGTATCTCGGCAAGGGGCCCGGAACCTTCCAAGCATTGGGATGCGCACTCACACCCCGCGAGCGTGAGATCATCCAGCTTCTGGCCGAGGGGATGGCAACCAAGGAGATTGCCGTTCACCTCAAGATAGCCATAAAAACCGTCGAGACACACCGTCGAAACACAATGGTGAAGCTTAACATGCGAGGCATTGCCGAGTTGACGAAATATGCCGTCCGGGAGGGATTGGTGAGCATCGAGGGGTAGTAGGGAGGCTCACGACGCACGAAGCCGGTTAATGTCCTCTTCTCCTACATTTCTATTTGAATGAGGAAAGGGAAGGATGAAGGCTATGAATAAGAAAGTCATAATATTCATGCTCATTTGGCTTTTCATCGTGGGTTCAGTTTATGCCCAGTTGCCAATTCCGCCTCCGGTTGTCAAACCATTTGCGGACAGCCGAGATTGGATGCTAGTCGAAACTGTTGAATATTCTATTGGGAATTCGGGCGTCACGATTATCGTCCCGAAGGGCTTTGTCACGGATTTCGCTAGTATTCCGCAACCTCTGTGGTCGTTTGGTTTGTCACCATATGGCCGCTTCAGCAAAGCAGCAATTGTTCATGATTATCTCTACTGGAAACAAGACTGTACACGTGAGCAGGCCGACAACCTGTTGCTTATCGCCATGAAGGAGAGCGGTGTAAGCAGGTCACAACAAAGTGAAATCTATGTCGGCGTTCGCGCCGGCGGCGAGACCGCATGGGAGTCAAACAGAAAAGATCGTGCTGCAGGACTTATCAAGATTATTCCAGATGATCGTCTGAATTTCCCTTATGAAATCAATTGGCGTGATTATAGAAAACAATTGTTCGATCTTGGTGTGAAAGAACCTCAGTCGACTGAACCGTCGGCATATTGTTCTTTCGGTAACTCGACAGATGTACCGTAATCAAAGGCATGGATGATAGCCCGTACTCCCCTGAACTCGCTTACTCTGCCTGTTGACTTCCTTCCGCTCTAAGGCCCCCGCACTCGTTCACTCATCCATTTACTGAGGATGAAATCATATTTTTCGAATGCACAATTGCGCATCTCCCCGATAGAATTAAGCGTCTTAATATTTAAGATTAATTACGGTTGCAATCGTTGCATACTGAATAGAGTAGTATTGGCACAGAACACAAGCACTGTTCGTTTGCTGACAACAGGCGGCGTTACAGACGAAATAGGAGGTGACAATATGCCTGAAAAAGCAGCCCCCCCCAAATGGGGTCCCATCTTCGATCCTGCTCCCTGGCCAGGTGGCAACTGGCCGCCGATCTGGCAGAACCCGCACTGGCCGCCCGTGGTGGACCCGATTCCATGGCCATGGAAACGTGTACCTTTCCCCCACGGAGACCCGATCCCCTTCCCTGACAAGTTCTGGGATAAGGTGCGGATTGAGGACCTGATTGCTTTGCGGCTGGCAAACCTGGAGGCCCAGCACGAGGTATTCAGGGCGCAACTCGAAGCCGAAAAAACCCTTCTCGAAAAACAAAGACAGATTCTTTCCAGGTACAAGTAAATGTAGTCCGTGCATATCCTCTTGCACAAAAGCACACTTTGCCGCCTGTTGTCCCAACTTTTTTACTTGTCCAAAGTCCCCCGTGGAGGTACGTCATGTCCGCACGCAATGTGGCTTTCGTGGCCTATCAAGATCAGCCAAACCTCGGTATTGGTTACCTCGCGAGTGTCCTCGTCAATGATGGTTTCCAAGTGGAGGTACTCGATTACCGGAAAGGTTTCGAGTCCATCCTGGAGCGCATCCGGGAGCTTGACCCGCTTTTCATCGGGCTCTCCGTCATCTTCCAGCACTATACACCGGACTTTGCCAATCTGGTGGCCTACCTGCGCGACAACGGAATTAAGCACCCCATCTGCGCCGGGGGACATTACCCAAGCCTAGAAAATAAAGCCTGTCTCAAGGAGATGCCCGGACTGGACTTCATCGTCCGCTTCGAGGGCGAGCAGACCCTGCTCGAGGTAGCCCGACAATTGCGCAACGGACGGAATTGGCGCAGCGTCCACGGCATTGCATACCTGAATGATGAGGCCGTTGTTGACATGCCGTTGCGGCCCTTGACACCGGATCTGGACAGCCTTCCGTTTCCGAAGCGCTGGAATTTCGACTTGCACTGCCTGGGAATCCGCGCCACAAGCATCCTGGCCAGCCGTGGGTGCCCCCGCAATTGCTCGTTTTGCAGCATCCGGATGTTTTACTCGATCCCGCCGGGCCCCGTGCGTCGATCGCGAACCCCGGAGAACGTGATCGAAGAGATGCGGCAGCTCTACCGGGATCAGGGTGTTCGCATCTTTCTCTTCCAGGACGATGATTTCTCCCTGATGAGCAAGCGTGATCGCGACTGGACGTGGCACTTTCTCGACTGTCTGAACCAGTCTGAAATGAAGGGGGCCATTTCGTGGAAAATCAGTTGTCGCTCCGACGAGGTCGAACCGAAAATATTCGCCGCTATGCGCGACGCGGGACTGATGTTTACCTATCTGGGAATTGAATCGGGCCACGAGGCAGGCCTGCGCGTCCTCAATAAGCATCTCACCGTGGCACAGAACGTACAGGCCGTTAAGACTCTAAAAAGCTTGGGGATTAGCTTTGATTTCGGGTTCATGCTGTTCGATCCGTCCAGCACCATCGATCGGGTATTGAAGAACATTCATTTCGTAAAACGGATTTGCGGCGACGGCAGTGCGCCGGTGTCCTTCGCAAAAACCCTGCCCTACGCGGGAACGGACCTTGAACGTCAGATGAGCAAGGCGGGCCGACTTCGTGGCGATGTCGCCACTCCTGATTACAGCTTCTTGGACCACCAAACCGAAGAGTGGTTCGGCTATCTTTGCGAGGTCTTCTACCCGTGGGTCTATGGCGGCCAGTCGCTTCAGGCCCAGCTCAGATGGGCTGCCTTCGAATTGGATGTGCTTGACCGGTTCTATAACAAAGCACCTGGCCTGGAAGAGCACAGAAAGAGGGTCCGCTTTCTCACCCACTGGTACAATGAAATCTACTGCAGGATTGTCGAGGATTCCTCCGGGTATTTCCGCACGCCGCACGCTGAAAACTCCCATGCCCTGGCAGCTATTCGTTCAGCCTCAGAGCAACAGCGGAACTGGATTGAAGACCAGCTCGCTCTGCAACGCCGGGAGTTCTTCACCTCCGCCGAATTTCCTCTGGAACTTGTACTGGGCAACGTCGCGTAATTTTTATCTTGAAGGGCTGCGACGCAGAAGAATTGTTCAATATCATTCGCAGAACTACTGTCTTCCAAAAGACGTAACCGGTTGCTGTATCTACCGCTCCATTTCAATCGCAAATCTTCAGTACATGCTGGAATACAATGCCTGAGAAGTAGGTGAAATGAGTTTCCTCACAAAGAATCACCTCATCCGGCATTCAGGGTACCGGATGAGGTGATTATGGGGAAAGAGGAGGGGGTATCTCTGCTCGAGCCCTGAAATTTACAGGCTCACGCAATTCTTTTAGGTGGCGGTTCCTCGAAGTACCGCCTGACTGATGCCATGATCGAAAGCTCCAAGTCTCCCATTTTCCCTCTGTCGTCCCTGAAATAGCGCTGCATGGTATCTACAATGCTTGATTCCATGCTCGACCGTTTATATGTATCGCTCTCCGTTGTTTTACCGGGCGTCAGCATCTCTTTCATATGCTTACCTCTACTGGATTCGTTTTGAAGAGATTGAGCACGTTCGTTCTTAGTGTTTGCTTCCTGAAGTTGCTTGACGATGAGCGGTCATCATGATCGCTTCTTTGTACCTAATATCCTGCTGATCGGCATGAAGGGTTTCATTTGCGTATTCCGCGGACGATCCAGAATATAGCGCCGATAATGATGACAACAAACAGAATGTAAAGTAGTAAATCCACGGATGGCTCCTTATCGAATCGTATTGATGAAGTTTCGATATCGAACCCTGAGGACATCGAGTGCATGGTCATTGTCGGGGAGTTCAAACAACACACTGAAACCCGCACGAAGCGCTCGCACTTCACTGGCCAGAAACTTTCCGCGAAGGCATCTCGGTCGATCCCGATGATTTGCGGCCCCGGGGTTCCCGCTCGCCGCAGTTGCACCTCAAGGTACTGCTTCTCCAGCGCCTTGATCGTCTTCCAGTCCAGATGGGTCTCCCGGGCCACATCCCGGATTGTCGAAACACGGCACCGTCGTCCCACCCAGAAGGAAAAGCGCTTCGTGTAGAACGGGTTGTCGGCCAGCCACTTCAGGCTCTCCTGCTTCACTTTCCCGCAACTCCGGCAAAATACGCGTCGGATCTCCACATCCAGCCAGACGCGACGGTCGCCGCAGGAAAGATCCCGAACCCGACGCACCTTGCGGTCGTAAAACGTCCGGCATGTCTGTCCGCAGGCCCCGCAAATCGTTTTTTTCCCCGGCGGCGCAGCTTGATGACCAGGGCCTTCGGATCACCGAAGATCCCCGATACCCCGGGCTCCGGTGTAAACTCCGGAAACCGATACGCGTCCCACAATCGTTTCGTTTTTCGCATCTGGAGTTCATATCATATTTTGTCGGCGTCAAAAAGAGTGCAGACCCTTGCAGGTCAAGATTTTGCAGCTTAAAAACCCGTTAGTTTACCCACTCGATTGGGAGAAGATCCCTATTTTTTAAAACATGATTTGCAAGCCTTCTGCAATCGGGCCCAGGATGAATGACATGATCCAAATGCCTTAACGCGGTTTCATAAAAAGGATGAGAAATGAGCGAGCACCCGAACAGGAACACGATTTTCTTTACGCTGAAACCGGCTGCTCAGTTTCGCCTCGATTACATCGTCTGGGCCCTCAGGATGCGCAATGGATAAAAAAGATAACATCCTGATTTTATGGAACAATCATTTACGTGTTGCCAATATCCGTTTTTTCGTTTCCATGCCTTGATCCCCTCGTAAAACCTCCTCTGCATTACCGATTGAAAGTCTGAGGCGCTGCACCAAGGAAGGCCGTTCAGACGGCAGAAACGGCTTCAGCAGCTTGAAGATTACGGATAGTAAGGTGGTTATTTTGAGGTCTACAAAAGGGCTCTTCAGGTGGCGTCGGGAGGGCTCATTTGGATCAGCTCTGCGTATAGCTTGAAGTTGTTGAAATCGGATTTCGGCTGATTGTGTATATTGCAATCGATAATCGTTAGAACGTAAGAAGGCAGAGCCAATCGACTCTGCCTTCTTACGCTCATCGTCACGAATGGGCCTGCCTATTACCTTTTTACTGCTAAGGGCTTCCTTGAGCGTGCTACCCTGTGGATGGTTTTTGACATTTCTTCGAAATTATCACCCTTCACAATGTATCCCAGTGCACCGGCACGCATCATTTCCGCATAGAAGATGGTATCGGAATATACGGAAAGAGCCAGAATCTTCATCCCGGGCCTATTGGCAACAATCCGTCGCGTTGCTTCGATTCCGTCCATGACTGGCATCTTGATGTCCATGATGATGACATCGGGTTGAAGGTCATCGGCTAATGTGATCGCTCTCTGACCGTTTTCCGCCTCACCGACCACCTCCATGTCGGCCTCACGGTTGATCAGCATCTTGAGCCCGTCGCGGCACAACTCGTGATCGTCAACAATCAGGATGCTTGTCTTCGCAATATCTCCCATGATTAATTATCAAATGCCAGACAAGAATACTATGTAGTCAATACCTTAGGTTTCTAATGATTTGGAGTATCTGGATTCCGACCCCCGCCGTCTATTTTGTCTGCTCAATAATCAACAGATGTTCCAGCATTCCGTCACATTTTGCCAGATTTAGCTTGACTTGCATCCCCCTGATAGTATTGAGTTGTGCAAATTTATCAGGCAATCATCAGTTATTCGGCACCATCGACTGGTAAGGGGGCTTATATGTCAAGGGAAGTCGATATAAAGCTTGATATGATAAGGGTTTATTTCAAACATCGCATTGCCGATTGTTCATCCGAAGACTCTTATGATGATAAACTGGGATTGCATATTTTCCAGCTCCACTGCAAAGGAGATCCCACCAGCGTTCACGTATCGCGTGAGTTCATCGATGCGCATTCACCAGCCGAAATTCTCACGACTCTTATGCGGCTCCAACCGGAGAATTATATCCGAGGGATAAATACAGGCCACATCAAAATTACAATTGATGGCGTTAAGGTGGAGTCAAATAAGATTTAGCCCCTCTGCACTTCTGAACTTGTAGTAATTAGTTTCTACCTGCATTTCATCCGGAAATCTTCAACATACTCGTCTTACTGACTCGTGTACTCGGAGGTGTAAGCGTTTTTCTCTGGATTCACTTGAAAAAAGAAAACCCCTCTTCCGAGGGGTCTGGGGACGGCCGTAAATACTGGCTTTCAAAATTGGCAAAACTGTAAGTACATGATATAATTAAACATTTTTGGTGGAGGCGGCGGGAGTCGAACCCGCGTCCGGAAACCTTCAGCTGCAGCTTCTACACGCTTAGTCCCCGATTTAAGGTTCGCCTCGGAGGCCTCCCGGGGACGGGATCCCTCGTCGGCTATCCTGTGTTTGGTTTCGCCTCACCCGCCACAGGAGATCAGGGTCGGCTATCCTGGCTGATTTTACGCCCTGTTCGAGCCGTCAGGAAAACCCGGCAGGACGAGGCTACTTAAGCAGCCTGTGCGTAAACGTAGTCGTTGGCGTTTACAGTTTTTCTACCTGTTTAAGGAGCCCGGTAGAAACCTCCGCGTGCGACTGTCAGCATCAATTATCCCCGTCGAAACCGTGGCGCCCCCACTTGTACATCGGCAAGGAACAATTTCAGCTTTAATCTAGCTTGCCTGCAGCGGGAAGTCAAGCAGGGATACAGGCTACCGGTCGGGGATCTCCATCTCGAGGATGGCCGAGCTGAGGGACTTGCCGTGAGGGTCCAGCGCCAGCGACCGGGTGACCCCTCCGCCGAGGGCCTCCTGGAGGACAAAGTTGAGCGCTTCGATGTTCGGCATCTCGTATCGGGCGACCCCCCCTCTGACAAGCCCCGCGAAATGGGCCTTCACGCGCTCCACCGTGACATGGCGCACCAGGTGCGGGTAATCCTCGGCGCGAAAAGCGATGACCGAGATGTTGGCCGTGTTCCCTTTGTCGCCGGCCCGGGCGTGGGCGATGTCCCTCAGTTTCATGTCAGATCTCCTCGATATGGAGGGTTGTCTTGATGAGGGAGCGCGGGATCAGCGCGGAGAGCATGGCGATGACCTCCCGGGCGGCTTTCGCCGCTCCTCCCCCCCCGGCAGGCCCGTTGGTGTAGAGTGTCTCCACCTCGTTGCCGATCCGGAGGGCTTCGTCCAGGGTGCGGGTCCTGCCCGCCACCCGCAGGCGAACTTCGTAAGGCTCCCCCCTGTCGCGGGGGATATTTTGCCCGTGAAGCGAATCGACACCGATGAGGTCCGTGCGGATCTCGTCATGACGGATACCCGCGAGTTTCAGGCGCTCGAGGACAATGTCCCTCGCGAGTTTCGCCCGGGCGACTGCCCCGGCTCCGCCGTAGCTGATCTGCCCCTCCCCGATGTAGCCGTCCAGGCAGCTTATGCAGACCTTGAGGGAGTCTGTCCGAGGGCATCCCCTGCCACCACGGACCGTTACGGCATCTTCTCCTGACGCTTCAATCGTGACCCCCGTGAAGTCCGCCACCACGTCCGGCGTGATGTACTGCGAGGGGTCGTGGATTTCGTAGAGGAGTTGCTCCTTGCAGGTGGCCGGAGTCACGCGGCCGCCGGAGCCCTTCACCTTGGTGATGACGGCCACGCCTTCTTCCGACACCTCGGCGAAGGGAAAACCGAGCCGGGCCAGATCAGGCACCTCCTTGAGGCCCGGGTCGGCAAAATACCCCCCCGTCACCTGGCCTGCGCACTCCAGGAGATGGCCCACAACGGTGCCCTGCCCCAGACGATTCCAGTCGTCCGAGCGCCAGCCGAATTCGAACATCAGCGGCGCGAGAAACAGGGAGGGATCGGCAACACGGCCCGTGATGACGACATCGGCGCCCTTCTGCAGGGCCTCGCTGAGGGGCTCTGCGCCCAGGTAGGCATTGGCCGAGACGAGCCGGTCCTTGAGCCCCGAGACCCGCTCTCCGGTTTCGACGATGATGGGATTTTCCCGCAGGATCAGATCGAAGACGTCGTCACCGGTAACGGCCGCCAGCTTCAATCCCCTGATACCGAGCTGCATTGCCTTCCTGCGGGTGGCCTCGAGGGCGCCCAGGGGGTTTGCCGCGCCCATGTTGGTGATGATTTTGATTCCCCGCTCCCGGCAGGCCGGAAGGACAGCTTCCATTCGTCTCCCGAGAAGCTCGTCGAAACCTTTCGCGGGATCGCGCCGGCGGGCCTGCAGGGCCAGCGCGATGGTCCGCTCCGCCAGGCACTCGAAGACGAGGTAACGGATCTCCCCCTTTTCGGCCAGCTCCATGGCCGGCTCGATCCGGTCCCCGGCGTAACCCGCCCCGCAGCCGATTCGTATTGTTTTCATCCCTGCGCCTCAAAAAAAGGCCGGAGGCGATGGCCTCCAGCTTCCTGTTCCTTGACGAATCCCGGGCCTCCGGCCGATCAGCGGCTTCTTCCCCGGATGGCCCGTTCCATCTCCCGCTTGTCCGTCCGTTTCTTCAGGTCTTGGCGCCGGTCATGAGTCTTCTTGCCGCGGCCCACGCCGAGCAGGATCTTCACCTTGCCGCTTTTGAAGTAGGCCTTGAGCGGGATCACCGACTGCCCCCTTTCCTGGGTCCTGCTGTAGAGTTTCCGGATCTCCTGCTTGTGCAGGAGGAGTTTGCGGACCCGCAGGGGGTCGTGGTTCATGATGTTGCCGAAGGTATAGGGGCTGATGTTCATTTCGTAGAGGTAGACCTCGCCGTTTTTCACGCGGGCGAAGCTGTCCGTCAGGTTCCCCTTCCCTTCCCGGAGGGCCTTGACCTCGGTGCCCACCAGCGCGATCCCCGCCTCGTAGGTTTCCTCGATCTCGAAGTTCAGCCCGGCCGTCTTGTTCCGGCAGATCGGTTTTTCGCCTGATTCCTTCTTAGCCACTTTGTTTCCCTCGAGGCATGTAATCCTTCTTCACGTTCTTCATGGCACGAAAGAGGTTGTCCCGGATGAGATGGTTGTCTTTCTCCAGCATGTTGAGCAGCTCCTTGACGTAGCGCCTCCGGGAATTCCCGCTCGTGGGGCACCGGTTTGAGGCGACGGGAAACTGCCGCTCCCGGGCGAACTTCTTGACCAGCTCCTCGCGGACATAGGCCAGGGGCCGGATGATGTGAAGCGCCCCCCCGAAGATCTGCTGCTTCGGCATCATGGTGCTGATCTCGCGGCTGTAGAACATGTTCAGCAGCAGCGTCTCGATCATGTCGTCGCGGTGATGGGCCAGGGCGATCTTGTTGCAGCCCCGCTCACCGGCGATCTCGAAGATGCGTTTCCGTCTCAGCCTCGAACACAGAAAGCAGGGGTTCTTCTTGTTGTAATCGCTGTGAGACAGGGGACCGATGTCCGTCCGGTCGATCACGCAGTCGACTTGCGTTTCCGTGAGGTAGGATTCAAGCCGGGCGCTGTCCTCGCCGCTCCCGTCGAATCCCAGATCGATATGCACCGCCAGGATGGAGTACTCCCCGGGGGTTGAGTACTTCGGGGTCCGCAGCAGATCGAGGAGGGCCATGCTGTCCGTCCCTCCCGAGACCCCAACGAGGATGCGGTCGCCCGGCTCGATCATGCCGTAGTCCCTTGAGGCGGTCTCGAACCACTTGTTGAGGTGATTGTGAAGCCTGCTCCGTTTCTCCCCGTTCGGTTGCCTGTCGTTCACCGGATCGTTCCTTGCCCTGAGTCCGCATTTCCCAATAATTTATACCACATCGACAGGGCGAATCAAACACCAATCGGATGAGTGTCGGCAGCACTTCGGCTTGCAAAATGGCGGCGGATGCGCTAATCAGGGTTTGCTGAAGAGGAAAGAGACTTGTCACCCTCACCCCGGCCCTATCATAAATGGAAGGGAAGCATTCACCCTCACCTCAATCCTCTCCCCTCAAGGGAGAGGAAGATTAAGGAAGGGGGTATTTCATAGGAAGGGGATTATTCACCCTCACCCCGGCCCTCTCCCCTCAAGGGAGAGGGAGATCAGGGTATGGGTCATTACAGGGAGGAGAAATGAGCGAAATTATCCGGGTACACGCGCGGGAAATCCTCGACTCACGGGGCAACCCCACCGTCGAGGCGGAGGTCATGCTGTTGTCGGGAACCATCGGCAGGGCGTCGGTGCCCTCCGGGGCCTCCACGGGTGAGCGCGAGGCCCTGGAGCTTCGCGACGGCAACAAGGAGCGCTACCTCGGCAAGGGCGTCCAGAAGGCCGTGCAGAACGTGATCCTGAAGATCGGCCCCGAGATCGTCGGGATGGATGTCTTCGAGCAGCGAAGGCTCGACTACACGATGATCGAGCTCGATGGGACGGAGACCAAGCGCGCCCTCGGGGCCAACGCCATCCTCGCCGTGTCGCTGGCCTGTGCCAGGGCCGCCGCGGAGAGGCTGGGGATGCCCCTGTACCGCTACATCGGCGGGGTCTCTGCCAAGGACATCCCCGTCCCTCATGTCAATATCATCAACGGCGGCATGCACGCCGACAACAACATGGACATCCAGGAGTTCATGATCATGCCCGTCGGGGCCCGGAGCTTCCGGGAGGGGATCCGCATGTGCGCCGAGGTGTTTCACAATCTGCGATCGGTCCTCAAGGCGAAGGGCTACAACACCTCTGTGGGCGACGAGGGCGGTTTTGCGCCCAACCTGAAGTCCAACGAGGAAGCCCTGGTCCTCATCGTCGAGGCAATCAAGAAGGCCGGCTACGAGCCCGGCGGCAACGTCTGCATCGCCCTGGATGCGGCGGCCAGCTCCTTCTACCAGAAGGGCAAATACACCCTGGCTGCCGAGAAGAAGCCCCAGAAGGACGCAGGCGAGATGGTGAAGTTCTACGGCGGTCTCATCAAGAAATACCCCATTATTTCTATCGAGGACGGCCTCGCCGAGGGCGATTGGGACGGATGGAAGCTGATGACGGAGGAACTGGGCAAGAAGGTCCAGATCGTCGGCGACGACATCTTCGTGACGAACAAGAAGATTCTCGAAAAGGGCATCGCCCTGGGGATCGCCAATTCGGTCCTCATCAAGCTCAACCAGATCGGCACGCTGACGGAAACCCTCGAGACGATCGAGATGGCCAAGACGGCGGGCTACACGACCGTCGTCTCCCACCGCTCGGGAGAGACGGAGGACACCACCATGGCCGATGTGGCCGTGGCCATGAATTGCGGCCAGATCAAGAGCGGCTCCGTCTCCCGCAGCGAGCGGCTCGCAAAGTACAACCGGCTGCTGCGCATCGAGGAGGAGTTGGGCCCCGCTTCCGTCTACCGGGGGCGCAAGGCGCTGTACAGCATTAAATAGGGCTTCAGGCATCAGGCTACAGGCTACAGGAACTAAAAGAGGCCGATTCAGGTTGTCTGAATCGGCCTCTTTTCTATTTCCCTACACGCTACGCGCTACACGCGACACGCTGGTTTATAAGAATCTGAATATCCTCTGCCTCAATGCTTCAATTCGCCCCTTTTTCTCCGTGAGGGAGTAGAAGGTCCTGGTCTTCGTCTCCTTCTTTTCCTTCCGCTCCATGGCCTTGAGGATCTCCTCGTCGAGGAGCGCCTTCATGGCGTTCTGGTAATTGGAAACACTCTGGGCCTCGTTTCGGAGGATCTCGCCTTTCTTGTACATCCGGGTGCCCAGCTTCTGCACCAGCTTGAGGAACTCCTTGTCGGTGCGCATGTCCTTCTTCAGATAGGACGAGCCTCTCGTGACGACCCAGTAGGATTCGATGTAGTTCTGGATGAGACCGGCATAGGGCCGCAGATTCGTCCGCCCTTTCCCTTTCACCTCGATCCAGGCCTCATCCCCTTTCTCCAGTCCGGAGATCATCCCCCGGTCCAAAAGGTATGCCAGGGCCTCGTGGACCTCCTCGGCATCGCCCTTGCGGTGGTCGAAGATGAATTCGTGCCGGAAGAGCCGCTTGAAGAACTTGTAATCCTCCATGAGCGTAACGAGCGGGATTGCATCTTCGCTCTTCGAGAGGATGGAAGCCGCCACGAAGGAAAGCGGCACGAAGAAGTGCAGGATGTTGTTCTTGTAGTACTCGAGGTGAAGGCGCTTCTCCTCGTCGAGCGAAAAGACGACCTCGGCAAACTCGTCCTCCTCGCCCTCCTCGGCGCCCATCTCGGAGATGATCCCCATGGACTTGAACTGATCGAGGGCGTCCTGGATGGCGCGCTCGGGGTTGGCAAAGGTAGACGCGATGGACACACCGCGGGCGGCCAGGTAGTGAAACAGCTCGTGGATGATCTCCAGCAGGTCGTTCCGGGTCAGGCCCCGCTTGTAGTGGCACAGCAGTGCCGCCGCCACGAGGGCAAAGGGCGTCACGACGGAAACGCGGCTGATCTCGCTCACGACCTCGTAGCTCATTTTCCGGTAGAGGCTGCGGCGCTCGTCCGTATCCATGGACTCAAGCGGTTTCTCCTGAGCCTGCAGGTAGGGGCGCACGTAGATCGGCTCGCCCACGTTCACGTAGACGCGCCCGTAGCGTTTGTCGAGAAGCTTGCGGCTCTTGATGACGGAGGTGGCCTTCTCCTTCTCCTTCGCAGCGCCTCCCAGCTCCTGCAGGTAAGATTTCTCCTCCATGACGCGGTCGTAGCCTATGAAGACGGGAATGATGGCAAGATCCTGGTGCAGGTTCATGTTCGCCTGGATGACCATGGAGAGCATCCCGTACTTCGGCATGACCATTTTTCCCGTCCTGCTCCGCCCCCCCTCGATGAAAAACTCGAGGGGATACCCGAATCCCAGCAGTGTCTTGATGTAGGTCTCCATCACCTGCCGGTAAAGGAAGTTGCCGCCAAAAGTCCTGCGAATAAAAAAAGCCCCCGCCTTGCGGAAAATATGGCCCAGCGGCCAGAACATGAGATTCGTACCCGCCGCGACAAAGGGCAGCGGGATGTTGTGCTTGTAGAAGACGTAGGACAAAAGCAGGTAATCGATGTGGCTGCGGTGGCACGGAATGATGAGACAGGGCATGCGCCGGGAAATTTCGCGGACCCGGGTGAGCCCCTCCCGGTCGACGACGACCCCGTCATAGACATTGTTCCAGAGCCAGCTGAGGGCCTTCTCCCAGAGCTCGATGTAAAAATCGCTGTATTCGGCGGCGATCTCTTCCAGATACCGCCTCGCCTGCTTCCGGATCGAGGGAAGGTCTTTTTTCGTCGCCGCGGCGTGTTGTTCCATGAAGCGAACGAGTTCGTCGTCCCGAAGCGCCCTGTCCATGATCTCCTCGCGGGCCTTGACGCGGGGACCCAGGGCCGCACGCGTCTCGCGGTCGATCCGTCCGATGAGATCGCCTCTCAGCGCCCCGGCAAGCTCCAACGGGTTGCCGCCGGCCGCCTCTTTGAGCAGGAGGGAAAGGTCGACCGCCTCCGCTGCGACGACGGAAGTGCGGTTTTTGTAACGGACGAAGGCGATGAGCCGCCTCAGCCAGCCGGGATGTTCCTGGTCGCCGAAGAAGATTTCCACCAGGGGGCGTTCCTTTTTCTCCCGGCGCGGACCGTAGGCGACGGCCACGGGGACGATGCTGACGGGAACGTCGAGGGCCCTCTGGGCGCTCAGGAGCTGTGCGAGAGGGTCCGCCTCATCATCGCGCTCCGAGCCGCGAAGATAGATCACGGAGCTCACACGGAGGCGGGTGAGGCGGTCGAGGTCCCCCGTGGACCCCGGATCGGCAGGACGGCTTCCCAGCAGGGAGCGGACGAGCTTCGTCGCCTTTCTCCAAAGCGGCGATTTCGTTCCGTGAAAATAAAGGGGTTGGGGGATGTTTTTCCGCAGGCCGAGTTCGTGAAGGATGAGGCCGTTGAGGCGGCTGCGGTATTTCAGCGCGTAAACGACAACCCCTTTTTCGGAGAGCCCATTCAGGGCCTGCTCGCACTCGGGGGCCAGTTCCACTTTGGAGAGATATCTCGAGAAAAACCAGTAAAACGGAGGGGTGATTTTCTCCCCGGCGTTCCCGCCGGGAGGCTCCTCGACGCCGGCAGGCATACTGTGGGGGTCCTGACTCATGGCGCCTCCGGTGTCAATGGGCTACTTCGAAGTCATCCGTAAACTTCCGCCGCATGGTCTCCCTGACAAAAAACTCGATCTCGGAGGCCATGTTGAAGGACATGATCTGGTCGACCAGCTTCCTGCACTCCTTCACCGTGACGGCCCGGATGACCTTCTTGATCCGGGGGATCACCAGCGCGTTCATGCTCAACTCGTCGAGACCGAGACCGAGCAGGACCATGGTGTAGACGGGCTCGCCCGCCATCTCCCCGCACATGGCAACCTCGATGCCGGCCTTGTGCCCCGCTTCCACCATCTGGCGGATGAGCTTGAGCACCGCCGGGTGCAGCGGTTCGTAGAGGTAGCTCACCCTCTCGTTGACCCGGTCGATGGCCAGGGTGTACTGGATGAGGTCGTTGGTGCCGATGCTGAAGAAGTCCACCTCTTTGGCAAGATCCTCGGCGATGAGTGCTGCCGAGGGAACCTCCATCATGATGCCGATCTTGACGTCCTTGCCGTAGGGGATGCCGTCGCGCCGGAGCTCCTTTTTCACCTCGTGGAAGATCCGCTTGGTCTCCTGCAGCTCCTCCATCCCCGAGATCATGGGGAAGAGCACCTTTGTCTTCCCGTAGGCGCTGGCCCTCAGGATGGCCCTGAGCTGGACCTTGAAGAGATCCACCTCCCTCAGGCAGAACCGGATGGCCCTCAGGCCCATGACGGGGTTCATCTCGGCGGCAAGCCGCGGGTCGGAGATGAACTTGTCGCCGCCCAGGTCGAACGTCCGGATCGTGGACCAGCGGATTCCCTTCGACTCGACGACCTTCTTGTAGGTGCAGAAATGCTCTTCCTCGGTGGGAAGGCGGTCCCGGTTGATGTAGATGAACTCCGTCCGGTACAGCCCGATCCCGTCTGTGCCGTGATGCACGGCCGAGGCAATCTCCTCGGGGAACTCGATGTTGGCCCCGATGAGCACCCGGCGCTTGTCGAGCGTCGTGGCCGTCTTCCGGGCATGCTTGAGGAGGCTGTCCTCGATCGTTTCGTAGTGCCTTTTCTTCTCCTCGTAGCGGCGGATGATCTCCGGGTCGGGGTTGACGATGACGGCCCCCGCCGTCCCGTCGATGATGACGGTGTCCCCCGTCCTGGCCTCCGACGTGATCTTCTCGAGCCCCACGACAGCCGGGATCTCGTAGGCCCGGGCGACGATGGTGGTATGGGAGGTCTTGCCGCCCATGTCGGTGGCGAATCCCTGGATCTTCTCCACCTTCATCTGCATCGTATCGGCAGGAGAAAGATCGCGGGCAATGATGATGGCGTTATCTCCGATCCCCGAGATGGTCTCGTGATGGACACCGGCCAGGTTTCTCAATATTCTCTGCCCGGCATACTCCACGTCGCTGATCCGCTCGCGCAGGTACTCGTCATCGACCTTGCTGAAGACGTCGTGATACTTGTCGAGGGTCATTCGCAGGGCCCACTCGGCGTTGACCCCCTTGTCCTCGATGTTCTGGATCGTCTGCCGGATGAGCATCTTGTCCTTGAGGATCATGATGTGGACGTCGAGGATGTAGAGGGTTTCCAGGCCTTGCTGGTCCTTGAACTTGCGCTTGATCTCCAGCAGCTGGCTCTCGGAGTCCTTGAGGGCCTTGCGGAACCGGCGGATCTCGTCCGGAACCAGGCTCCTGTCCTCGAGCTGATAACGGCTGATGGGGGCATCGACACGCCGGATCAGGTGGGCCACACCGATGGCCACCCCGGGGGAGACGCCGAGTCCCTGCAGGACGACGGTTCTTTTGGGCTCGTCGGGGTTCATGCAGCCTCTCCGAACTTGTCATCGACGAGTTTTGCAATGCTGTTCACGGCTTCCCGCGCATCGTCCCCGTCGGCCCGCACCACGATCCGGCTGTCCTTCGGGCATGCCAGGGTGAGGATGTCCAGGAGGCTTCTCGCGTCGACCTGGTTTCCGTCCCTCTCCAGGAACACGCTGGCCCGGTAACGCTCCAGCACCCTGACGATCATGGCCGCCGAGCGGGCGTGAAGACCGAGTTCATTCTTGATCGTGAGGGTCTTTTGAACAATCATCGCATCATCATCACAACGGCAAAAAACGTCACCGAGCCGTAAAGGATCGCCAGGGGTGAAAGCCCCTTTCTCACGGCCAGGAAACTGGCCAGGACCACCAGAAGGCCTCCGATCTGCCCCGGCAGGCCGGGCTGAAACAGCTCATGAGGCGCTCCTGCCGTAGAGGCCAGATATGCCGCCCCCCCCAGCAGGATCGTGGAACACCACCGGATCCGCCTCGACATGGCGGGCAGTTCCAGGCGCCGGATGAACTCGACGGCGTTCTTGCCCTGCTGCCAGCCCGTGATGAATCCCATGACCCGCACCCAGAGATGAACCGGGTTGTAGAGAATCAGGAACAGCAGCGGGGCAAGGAAAAAACCCTGGATCGCAAGGCACACGGCCGCAATGGCGGAGAACGGCCTGAGGGAGCCCCAGAAGAAGGGGTCCCCGATCGCTGCGTAAGGACCCATGAGGGCATTTTTCAGATCGGCCGCCTCCGAGAACCGGTTTTCGGCTTCGAGCCGGCTGACCGTTCCGATGATGGGCGCTGCCATATAGGGATGGGTGTTGAAGCGCTGCAGGTGTCTGGCGAGGAGGGCCGATGCTTCACGTTGCCCGGGCTCAGCCTCCGCCGCGGCGAGGGGAGCGATGGCACAGGCAAAGCCGAGACCCTGCATCCGCGAGACATTCCATGAAGCTTGTATCAAGAGCGATCTCGAGAGTATCGTTAAGAGTATTTTCCTCTTCAACACTTGACCGATGCCGATTCATTGTTAAATTTTAAATACAGAACTGAATCGAGGACGCGCTCGCGCGCAGGGTTTTATTAACACGAACCGGGGTATTAGTCAATGAATCTAAGCGGCAATCCCCTGAATGGCCTTTCTGACAGAACCCTGTCGCGGCTGAGTCGCACTTCAATCACTACGGGTTAAATTCCCTTTAGCGCCTGACGGTAGCGCTTGCCGTGACCCTTTCGAACGGTGTCGAACGTTGCTGCCGGGACGTTCTATTTTTCATGGTTTTTGCCGTTGATTTTGCCTTGACAGGCCTTTTTTTTTCTGTTAATTAGGCCCGCTGACAGAATAAAAGGACAGGTTGGGTCCGAGCCATCCCACGCAGGGATGGCCGCTTTTTTGCGGGGACCGGAAAAATCCCGGATTTGACGATCCGGTTTTTTTTGCACTCATTCATCAACAAAGTGACAACATAAGGGAGGTATGGGTAACGTGGTTTGCCAGACTATCAAAGCAGGTGTCGAGTGTGCGTTCATGACGAAGAACGGTTGCGGCTTCATAGGCGCCAGCTGCCAGAAGATCGTGGAGCAGTGCGAAGGCTGCGGGAAGGTGATCGAGTACTCGGCTGAGAAGTATTGCATGATCTACCCCAACCCGGCGGGCAAGTGGTCCGTGGGTGGATGCCCCCAGGCAACGCACAAGAAAGCCGTCCAGGTGGAAACCGCACAGAAGGTCAACCCCCTCAAGGCTTCCAAGAGAGCCGCCAAGAAATAACGCCGGCTCGGCGGCGATATAGCCCGCACCCGGTTGCACAGGTTAAAAAAGCCGGTCCGCAGGGAAAATCCCTTACGGACCGGCTTTTTTCGTCCCGTTACCTCTCAGCTCAACAGATCCCGGATGGCTTTCAACTCCCGCCGGATCGACCGAAGCTTCTCCCGGCATTGCTCGTCGGCCGCGCCGGCCTCGGACGGTTCCCGGTGAAGTTCCTGAACCTTTTTTTTCGCGCCGGCGATGGTGAACCGGTCCCGGTAGAGGAGGTTTCGGATGAGGGCCAGCTCCTCGAGGTCCTTTCGCCGGTAGAGGCGCTGCTCGGACTTTGTGCGGATGGGTTTGACTGTTTTGAATTCCGTCTCCCAGTAGCGGACGACGTAAGGCTCCACGCCCAGGATCTTGCTGACCTCGCCGATGCGGAAATAGGTTTTATCGGGTATCTCGATGTCCATGGGACAACCTCACACCGGAAGATGCCCGTCGGGAAGCTGCTCCCATCCTCGGCAGAGAGGATTGTTGCGTCTCGCCTATTTGCTGTTCAAGGCTTTTTTGAGGACCTGGCTGGACTTGAACGTGAGCACCCTCCGGGCCGATATCTCGATCTCCGCACCCGTCTGTGGATTGCGGCCCCTGCGGGAATTCTTGTCCTTGACGATGAAATTACCGAACCCCGAGATCTTGACCTTGTCCCCCTTGGCCAGTTCATCCTTCATGATGTCAAAGACCGACTCCACAATCCGGGCCGAATCCTTCTTCGAAAATCCCAGCCTGTCGCAGACATTCTGAATAATGTCTATCTTCGTCATCGCCATCCTCCTCTTTTCCTTGCCTCGATATCCTGTTAGCCTTCCCCCCTGATCCTCGCACCGGTCGACTCCACGATCCTCTTTACGATCCGGCCGTGAACCTGACCGGTTTCATCGTCGGTAAGCGTCCGCGAAGGAGATCGATAGGTAAACCGAAGGCCGAGACTCTTCATGCCTTCGGGAATGCCTTTGCCGCTATATACATCAAAAACATCAACCGTTTCAAGCAATTCTTCCCCTGCCTCCCTCACGAGGGAAAGCATCCCGCCTGCATCCACGTCCGTTCCGACGAGGAATGCCACGTCGCGGATCATGGAGGGGAACCGGGAGTACTCCCGGTAGCGGATCGCGGCATCCCCCCGGCCCATCAGGGGTTCCGAATCGATCTCGAGGACAAAGGCCCGGTTGCGCAGATCCATCCGCCCGAGGACATCGGGATGGAGTTCCCCGAGGCAGCCGATCTCCCTCTCACCGAGGTACACCCGTGCCGCCCTTCCCGGATGAAGATAGGGGATGGCCGTATCGGAGACGAAGCGCAGGCCCGCCAGGCGCAGGCTGGAAGCGAGGTTTTCGAGCGACCCCTTGAGATCGTAAAAATCGGCCGCCAGACCCGGGAAATGCCAGTTCTCCCCGTAGCGCGCGCCTGTCAGGAGAAGGGCAAGCTTGTCCACCTCGCACGGAAGCTCCCCCTCGCCGCGGGCGATGAAGATCTTTCCCAGTTCGAAGAGCTTGAGGTCCGGGGAGCCTGAGTTGACGTTGCGCCTCATCGTGTCCAGGAGGCCGTAGAGAAGTGTCGAGCGCATGACGGCCTGGTCCTCGGTGAGCGGGTTGGCGATCCGGACGAACCGGCGGCGTTCATCCGTCTCGGGCAGCGCGAGCACATCGGCCGACTGCGGGGAGATGAAGCTGTAGTTGAGAACCTCCGTGAACCCCTGGCCGTTCAGCGCGGTCCGGACGGCCGATTCGAATTCCCTTTTCCGGTCATGGATGTCCTCCGGCGCGGGGATGAGGGGGATCGTCACGGGAATCATGTCGTAGCCGTGAAGCCTGGCGATTTCCTCGATGAGATCGATTTCCCGCCACAGATCGACACGGAACGTGGGCGGAGTCACCGACAGTCTCCCCTTCCCGGCCTTTTTCACGGTCATTTCGAGGCTCTTGAGGATGGTCTCCACTTCTTCGGACGCCACCTCGGTGCCGAGAACCTCCCGGACCCGTTTCAGCCTGAGCGTGATGGGGCCCGACACGGTGACTTTCTTGGGATAGGTGTCGATGTGCCCCTTGCAGACGGTTCCTCCCGACAGATCGGCGATGAGCTGTGCGGCCCGGTCGAGGGCCCTCACGACACCCTCGGGGTCGATCCCTCGCTCGAACCGGAAGGCGGCATCGGTGCCCATTCCGAGAAATCTCGCCCCCCGCCGGATCGTGGAGGGATTGAAATAGGCGCTCTCGAGAAGCACCGTCTCCGTGTCTTCTTTCACCTCGGAGTTCTCGCCACCCATGATCCCGGCAATGGCCACGGGCTTGCGGCCGTCGCAGATCATGAGGGTCTCGGCATTCAGGTTCCGGGTCTTGCCGTCGAGGGAAACGAAGGGCTCGCCCTCCCTGGATCTGCGGACGACGATCCGCCCATCCTCGAGGAAACGGAAATCGAAGGCATGGAGCGGCTGTCCCAGCTCCATCATGACGAAGTTGGTCACATCGACTACGTTGTTGATGGCCCTGAGTCCCACGGCCTCGAGGCGAAGACGCATCCATTTCGGCGTGGGCATGATGCGCACGCCCTTGATCATGCGGGCCGTGTATCGCGGACAGAAATCGGGGTCCAGGATCTTTACGGAAGTGAGATGCGAAATTTCCTCGGAAGACTCTCTGAAAGCGATCTCGGGGTAGCGGAGTTTCTTTCCGCAAAGGGCGGCCACCTCACGCGCGATCCCGATGATGCTCAGGCAGTCGGCGCGGTTGGGCGTGATCCCGATGTCGAGGACCGTGTCTTTCAGCTCCAGCACGTCGACGAGATTCTTTCCGAGCGGCGTTTCCGCCGGCAGGATCATGATCCCCGACGCGTCGGGCCCGATCCCCAGCTCGTCCTCGGAACAGAGCATCCCCTCGGAGGCCTCCCCCCGGATCTTCGAGCTCTTGATGCTGTATCCGCCGGGGATCGTTGCCCCCACCGTGGCGAGCGCGACCACGTCGCCTTCTTTCATGTTCTGGGCGCCGCAGACGATCGGGAGCACCTGCCCGCCCGTTGTCACTTCCAGCAGGTGAAGCTTGTCCGCACCGGGGTGGGGTTTCATGGAGAGGATTTTGGCCGTTACGACCCCCGTGAAGGCGGGAGTGTACTCCTCGACGGCATCCACCTCGAGACCGGCCATCGTGAGGCGGTCGGCCAGAGCCGACGGGGCGATGTCGATGTCGACGTAATCTTTAAGCCAACGAAGACTGACTTTCATAAGTACCTTAAGGGCGAAGGGCTAATGGCTAAGGGTCAGAGGGTTATTGCCTTTAGCCTTTAGCCTTTAGCCTTTAGCCTTAAGCCTTAGCCTTTAGCCTGTTTTTTCAGAATTGTTCCAGGAATCGCCGGTCGTTCTCCGTAAAGAGCCGGATGTCGGAGATGCCGTATCGCAGCATGGCGATCCGCTCGACACCGAGCCCGAAGGCGAAGCCCGTATACTCTTCGCTGTCGTAACCGACGGCCTTGAAGACCTCGGGGTCGACCATGCCGGAGCCCAGGATCTCGAGCCAGCCGCTCTGGCCGCACACCCGGCAGCCCTTGCCGCTGCACATGACGCACCGGATGTCGACCTCCGCGCTGGGTTCGGTAAACGGGAAAAAGCTCGGCCGGAACCTCACCCCGATCTCCTCGCCGAAGACGTGCTTCAGGAAGAACGTGAGGGTCCCCTTCAGGTCTCCAAACGTGACGCCTTTGTCGACGTAGAGTCCCTCGATCTGGTGGAACATGGGGGAGTGGGAGATGTCGGCATCGGGCCGGTAGACCTTCCCCGGCGCAATCACCCGCACGGGCGGTTTCTGCTTTTCCATCACCCGGATCTGGACGGGTGAGGTGTGGGTCCTGAGAAGCAGGTTTTCCGTGACGTAGAAGGTCGCCTGCATGTCCCGGGACGGGTGGTCCTTGGCCATGTTGAGGGCCTCGAAGTTGTAGTAGTCCAGCTCGACCTCGGGCCCCTCGGCAATGGAAAAACCCAGCGAGGCGAAGATCCCGCAGATCTCCTGCGTCACCAGCGTGATCGGATGAAGCTTCCCGCAGGCAACCCCCCGGCCGGGCAGGGTCACGTCGACCCTCTCCTGCAGGAGCTTGCTGTCCTTCTTCGAAGCTGCGATCCCGGCCAGTACGGCATCGATGCGCAGCGAAAGGGCGTCCTTGACCTGGTTGGCCAACTGCCCCATGGCGGGACGTTCTTCCGGCACGACACTGCCCAGACCGCGCAGGATTGACGTCAGCATTCCCTTGCGGCCGAGATATTTCGTCCGGATGGCCTGGATCGCTTCGTCCGTTACAGCCCCGCGAAGCTCTTCCTCGGCATCCCGCTGAAGCTTCTCGAGTTGCCCTCTCATCCCTTCTTCTCGCCTGCCGCGATGCCGGCGATGACGGCAAACGCCCGGGGGTCATGGACGGCGATGTCGGCCAGGACCTTGCGGTCCATGGCAACGCCCGCCTTCTTCAGCCCGTCGATGAAGCGGCTGTACGAAAGGTTGTTGAGCCTTGTCGCGGCATTGATCCGCGCAATCCAGAGGCTGCGGAACTCGCGCTTGCGGGCCTTGCGGTCCCGGAAGGCAAAGGCCAGGGCGCGGTTGACGGACTCCGTCGCAAGACGGTACGTCCTGCG
Organism: uncultured delta proteobacterium; assembly: GCA_963828305.1. GTDB lineage: Bacteria > Desulfobacterota > Syntrophia > Syntrophales > UBA2192 > UBA2192. The sequence goes on from CAWHEJ010000009.1 coordinate 88,936, forward strand.
CCGGGCCCCGAAGAAGCCCTTGGCCAGCTTCAGGATCTTCCTTCGTTTCTTTCTGCCTGTTACGCTTCGCTTTACACGTGCCATGATACTGTCTCCTGAACAGATTCTTTCCAGATGTTTATAGGCTCTTAAAGCCTTTAGCCTTTAGCCTTTAGCCTTTAGCCTTTAGCCTTTAGCCTTTAGCCTTTGTGAATGAAAATAGAGGGGAAGAGGCCCCTCTATCCGAACGTTGCACTGCGACACACCCGACGACCCCGCAGAATCTCTATGCGTAGGGGATCAGCCTCTTGATGCCCTTGGTGTCCCGGGCATCGAGGATCGCAGACTTTCTCATAGCTCGCTTCCGCTTTGTCGTCTTCTTGGTCAGGATGTGGCTGTGGAATGCTTTCTTCCGTTTCACCTTTCCCGTCCCCGTGAGAGAAAAGCGTTTCGATGCTCCCTTGTGTGTTTTCTGCTTCGGCATTGACTGCTCCTTGACGCGTTATTTCTTGGGGGATACCAACATTACCATGCTTCGCCCCTCGATCCGGGGCTGCTGCTCCACGGTGGCGACGCTCTCCAATTCGTCCCGTATGGACTCCATGATCTTCAGGCCGATCGACGTGTAGGCGATCTCCCGGCCCCGAAAGAGCATGGATATCTTCACCCTGTCGCCCTCTTCTAGAAACTCCTTTACCTTCCGGATTTTGATGCCCCGGTCATGTTCACCGATCTTGGGCCTCAGGCGCATCTCCTTGATCTGGACGGTAGCCGCACTCTTTCTTGCCACCTGCATTTTCTTGCTCTGCTGGTAGCTGAACTTCCCGTAGTCCATGATCCGGCACACGGGGGGATTGGAATTCGGGGCGACCTCGACCAGATCCATGCCCACTTTTCCCGCTTCCGCCAGAGCCTCGGCAATGGGCAAAACCCCGAGTTGCTTGCCCTCGAAGTCAATGACCCTTACGTTGGGCACCCTGATTCCCTGGTTGATCCGAAGATTTTTTTCTATTGGACACCTCCTGCCCGATGGCGATCTTCACCCCCCGAGGGGATGTTCCGTTTCTCTATTCGTAGCGGCCGCACTTTTCCCGGACCCGATCGACAAAGGCGTCAACCGTCATGGCTCCGAGGTTCTTGCCGTCACGCTGCCGTGGGGAAATCGTCGAGGAAGCGACCTCCTTGTCCCCGATGACGAGCATGTAGGGGATCTTCTGGAGTTGCGCCTCGCGGATCTTGTGCCCCAGTTTCTCGTTCTTGAAATCCTTCTCCACGCGCACGCCGATATCGAGAAGCTTCCGGTAGACCTCCTCGCCGTAGGGGATCTGGCTGTCCGTCACGGTGACGAGAACCGCCTGAACGGGCGCCAGCCACACCGGAAAGGCCCCGGCGTAGTGCTCGATCAGCACCCCGATGAAGCGCTCGATGGATCCCAGGATGACCCGGTGGAGCATGACGGGACGGTGTTTCTCGCCGTCAGCGCCGATATAGTGGAGATCGAAGCGCTCGGGCAGCGCAAAGTCGCACTGGATCGTGGCGCACTGCCACTTTCGTTTGAGGGCGTCTTTGAGCTTGAAGTCGATCTTGGGCCCGTAGAAAGCGCCGTCGCCCTCGTTGATGTCGTAGACCATCCGGTTGTCCTTGAGGGACTGCTCGAGGGCAGCCGTCGCCATCTCCCAGTCCCTGTCGCTCCCGATGGAGTTCGAGGGCCGCGTGCTCAGCTCGACTTCGTACTCGAAGCCGAAGATGCCCATGGCGTACTTGACGAAGTCCGCGATGGCCACGATCTCCGAGTTGAGCTGCTCGGGCGTGCAGAGGATGTGGGCGTCATCCTGGGTGAACTGCCGAACGCGGGTCAGGCCGTGCAGAACGCCCGTCTTCTCGTGGCGGTGCACGGTGCCCAGTTCGAAGTAGCGAAGCGGCAGGTCCCGATAGCTGCGGATCTTCGATTTGTAGATCATCATGTGGGAGAGGCAGTTCATGGGCTTGATCCCATAGCCCTGATCTTCCACCTCGGTGAAATACATGGACTCCTTGTAGTGGTCCATGTGGCCCGAGCGGATCCACATGTGATCCCTGAGGATCTGCGGGCCCAGGACGATATCGTAGCCCCGCTTGAAGTGTTCTTTGCGTTCCCAGTCCTCGATGATGGTTCGGAGCATCGCACCCTTGGGATGCCAGATGATGAGCCCCGGTCCCACTTCCTCGTTGATCTGGAAGAGATCCAGCTCCTTGCCGAGCCGCCGGTGGTCGCGCCGCTTGGCCTCCTCGATGAAGATGAAATACTCCTCCATCTCCTTGGGAGTCGCAAACCCCGTTCCGTAGATGCGCTGGAGCATCTTGTTGTGCTCGTCGCCCCGCCAGTAGGCGCCGGCCACGTTGAGCAGCTTGAAGGCCTTGATCTTTCCCGTTGCGGGGATGTGCGGGCCCCGGCACAGGTCCGTGAAATCGCCCTGCGTGTAAAGGCTCACCGTTTTCACATCGGCGGGCAGGTCGTTGATCAGTTCCACCTTGTAGGGTTCGCCCTTTTTCTTGAAGAGCTCCACCGCCTCTTCGCGGCTGACCTCGCGGCGCGTGAAGGGTGCGTCCTTGGCGGCGATTTCGGCCATGCGCTCCTCGATCTTCTTGAGATCCTCGGGCGTGAAGGTCGACTCGTAATCGAAATCGTAGTAGAACCCGTCCTCGATCGAAGGGCCGATGGTCACCTTCACGTTGGGGAAAAGCTCCTGCACCGCCTCGGCCATGACATGGGAGATGCTGTGACGCAGGACACCGACCCCCTCGGGCGTGTTAACGTTCACGGCGTCGATGGTGCCGTTTTCCGTGACCGGGCTCGACAGGTCGATCAGGCGGTCGTTGAGCCTGGCGGCGACGGCATCCTTGACGGCGTCCTTTTTCCACGACGCGAGGATTTCCCCTGCAGCCAGTCCCTTTTCGAAGGACTTCCGGGTGTCGTCCGGGTATCTGATGTCGATTTTGCTCATCTTGCGATCCCCGATTCTTCCCCGTCACCGGCCCGGGGTTCGTCCACACCGGGCTTCGGATAGGAAACAGGTTTAAATCATTCGGGTTTTAATTAAAGAAAGGGCATCAACGATTTGACGTCTTCTGATGCCCTTCACCGCAAAAAATGTAATGGTAGGCACGCAGGGATTTGAACCCTGGACATCCACCGCGTCAAGATGGCGCTCTCCCCCTGAGCTACGTGCCTGTTTCCATGCATCATAAAAACGGGTATTGAGTAACAAAAATATGCAATGATGTCAAGACAAAATCACGATTCTTCCGTATTTCCATCCCCCCGGTTGATGAGCTTCATGCCCTTCAGGAGATAATCGGCCCCCGAGATCACGGTGAAGATCGCCGTCAGCCAGCAGATGAACATAAAAGCCCCATGGAAGTGCGTTTCTGCACCGTCCATTTTCATCAAAAGGGCGAAGAAAATGGTGACAAGCTGGAGCATCGTGTTTATTTTACTGACAAAAGAAGGTTTGATCTCGAGGTCTACGGACATGAGCGTCATCACCAGGATCCCTCCCAGGATGATGCAGTCGCGGCTGATGACGACAACGGCCAGCCATCCCGGAATCACACCGACGATGGCCAGCGTCGTGAACATGCTGATCACGAGTGCCTTGTCGGCCAGGGGGTCCAGGTAGGCCCCCACGACGGTCATCTGGTTGAGACTCCGGGCGATAAGCCCGTCGAGGCCGTCGGTCACTCCGGCAATGATGAAACAAACCAGGGCCTTCCCGTATTGCCCCTGGATCAGGAGAATCACGATCACCGGGACGAGGACAATCCTGAGAACGGTAAGGGAATTGGGAATATTCACGGCTTCTTATCCCATCTTCACGGGTCACTGGCCACTAGCCACTGGTCACTTAATCCCTGGTCCATCGGGCAGGTTTTCCATGGCCTTCTTCACGGCCTCATGCACCACGTCCTCGAAAATCTTTGTTGTTCCAAGTTCGAGACCGCTCTTTGTGACCCCATAGTCGCGATCCGTTGCGCGGGACTCGAACCTCCAGATCGTGTCGCCCGTTTTCACGCTCTTGAGCTCGAAGACGGCCGCAACGTTCACAGGCGAATAAACGTAGCGGTACGTCGTGTTCGCCTCGAGGAGTGTCGTGTACATGACGGCGTCCACGCCGAGCATGCTTCCGATGACCTGCGGCGCAACCGTGCTGCCCGATGCTCCCCCGTCCCGCTTCCGGACATCGGCCAGCGCGGCATCCACCATCTCGAAGGGGATCTTCGGGTATCCCTTGAAGTAGAGCTCATCAAAGAGCTTTTCACGGAGCATCCGGGCCGCGTCGCTGTTTCCTGTCTTGATTTCCACGGGCAGGACGGCGATCAATCGGGCATCCAGCTTCCGTTCCGTCGACTGCAGCTCGTCTTCCGGTTTTTGGACATAAGGCAGTTCCTTTAGAACGGGGACTTTTGCCATATAGGAACAGCCCTGAAAGACCATCAGTCCGAGGATCAGGACAGCGATGATCCCTGAAAGCATGAATTTACTCACGTGAAACCCCCTGGTTTTGGATTGCGATCTCGATGGATGCCGCCTCGACGCGAAGCACACGGAGCGGCACTCCCTTGAATCGCCTCTTCGAAAGCTCCCTTGCGACACCCTGCGGGTTCTCAGAGGACTCGAGACCCATCTCGAAACGGTCCTGCGACAAAAAACGGGGCACAACAGTGCGGATGGAAGGCATGCCGGCCAGCAGTTCCTGAAAGGCCAGAAAATCGTGATGGCTGGCGAAGGCGCCCCGAACGATCAAGGTGATCGAGGTTCCGGTCCCCGTTCTCGCCTCCCCCTGCCCCCCGAGCACACCCAGACTTCGAAGATCCCCCTTCAGGCTCCCCGCGTCGACAGTGGCCGCAATCCTCACCGCATAGGCACCGTCCTGTTCCGACTCACGAACAATCCGGTAACCGAGGATGTAGCGTTCCGTCACGGGGTAGACCTTGTCGGTGATGACGGATTTTCCGGCCGCAAGGCTCTGCGGGGAAACGGCGGAAGAAAGGACCTTCTCGAGAGCACCGCGAAGGGCCAGTGAAATAGCCTGCTCACGAGCCTGCGCAAGATTGTGGTTGTGGATTGCCGCCGAGCCTTCGGCTTCGACGCTTTCCGTCTCCATGCCCGCAGCCGCGGCCAGACAGAGAAGGACAAGGGAAAATACCAGGCAGAGGGTGATCCTCTGCGCGTGGGTGCGGGCAGGGTTAGGGCTCTTCATCAACTGGCTTCTTCAGATTTTCGATCTCTTCCCGGATGACCCGTTCGGCAATGCCGGGGAATTGCTCCCTCGCGATCCGTTCTGCGACCTCGGAGACCTTCTTCATGATCTCGTCCTGCAGGCGTCCACCTACGATCGCGTCGATCCTGGGTTCCTCAACGACATCCACGAGATCGTAAACGACGTCCTTCTCCGCCAGAACCCTCGGTTCCCCCGGTCTGCTGATCTTCTCGTCCAATCCCGGCTCCCCCTTTTTTGTTCTTCACCCACGCCGTTGAAGTATCACACCTTCCCGGAGTCTTCAACCCTTTTTGCCACCTGAAACAATGAGAGAAGTTAAGAAGTTAAGAAGGAGAGGAGGCCCTGAGTTTCAGGATCTTTTCATAAACGCGCTTTCTCGGCAGATCGAGCTCCGCGGCGATCCTTGTGGCCATCTCCTTCGTCGAAAGCTCCCGCTTCGGGTCCATTTCCCCGAAGAGGGCCTCGATTTCCGCATCACCGGCCAGGGGCTTCTCCCCTGCGCCTTCTACGAGAAGGGTAATTTCGCCTTTCACGGCGCCGGACTCCAGTTTCCCGATGACATCGCCCGCCCGTCCCCGGATGACCTCTTCAAAGAGCTTCGTAAGTTCCCGGGCCACAACGACATGGCGCTCCCCCAGCAAATCCCGTATGTCCTTCAGCGTGCCGACAATCCGCCGCGGCGATTCGTAGAAGACAAGGGTCATGGGAAGATCCTTCAACCTGCGCAGAAAGGACTGCCTGCGCCCGGTCTTTTCAGGCAGGAAGCCGAAGAAGGCAAAACGATCCGACGGAAGCCCCGAGACCGAGAGACCGGTGATCACGGCAGAGGGACCCGGTACCGGGACGACGGGAATGCCGGCCTCAATGGCCAGCCGAACGAGATGATAGCCCGGATCGGAGATGAGGGGGGTTCCCGCATCGGAGACGTAGGCCAGGGATTGACCGTCCAGGAGCCTCCCCACCAGGGCCTCCCCTTTTTTCCGCTCGATCTCGTCATAGAGGCTCGTGAGCGACGCCTTGATCCCATAGTGATCGAGCAGAATCCGCGTGCGCCTCGTGTCCTCACAGGCGATGAGATCGACCTCCTTCAGGATGCGGATAGCGCGAAGCGTCATATCCTCCAGATTCCCGATGGGGGTGGAGACGAGATACAAGACTCCTTTTCCCGTGCGTTGACTCATCGCGTCATTTCTTCCCAATCGCCCGATTAGCAACAGTATGAAAGCCTACAGCCTACAGCCTACAGCCTACAGTCCACAGCCTACAGTCATAAGATCCTTACTGTCGGCTGACGTCTGTCCTCTGGACAGCGTCAGAATCCCGTCGCATCGAAGGCGTTCCTGTAGAGGGTTACCTTCTCCCCTCCCTCGCCCAGGCTGACAGCAGCCACGTCGAACCGCGCAGGCGCCCCAAGCCATCCCTTCCCCTTGAGGTAAAAAAGGGCGATGGCCGTCATGCGTCTCTGCTTCTGCGGCCCGATCGCCGCATGGGGCGGCCCGAAGCGTTCCGACGAGCGTGTTTTCACCTCGACGAATACGACGGTCTTCCCGTCACGTGCGATGATATCCATCTCGCCCAGGGGACAGCGGAAGTTCCTCTCGAGGATGCGGTACCCTTCCCCTGCAAGGAACTCTGCAGCCCGGTCCTCTCCCCAGGCTCCCCTATTTTTCCTCTCCCTGGTCAAGAGTCTCCTTCACCCCCCTGAAGCTGCGGCGGTGGATCTTGCAGGGGCCGTGGCATCGTATCGACTCGAGGTGTTCCTTCGTGCCGTAGCCCTTGTTGCTGATGAAGTTGTACTGGGGAAACTGGTGGTGGTAAATCTCCATGATCCGGTCCCGGGACACCTTGGCGATGATCGAGGCGCAGGCCACGGAGATGCTCAGGGTGTCGCCCCGGATGATCGTTTCCTGTGTGACGGGGAGATGGAGGCGCTGGGCCCGGGCGCCGTCGATGAGGAGATAATCCGCAGCCGGCAGGATCTGCTGGACGGCTTCTTTCATGGCGAGCCGGGTGGCCTGGAAGATGTTGATGCGGTCGATGACGGACGGCTCCACGACACCCAGTGCCCAGCTCGAGGCCCCGTTGAGGATGATGTCGTAAAACCGCTGACGCTTCTTTTCCGTGAGCTGTTTCGAATCCCTGATACCGTCAAGACGAAAACCGACAGGGAGAACAACGGCCGCGGCCACGACAGGACCGGCCAGGGGTCCTCTTCCCGCTTCATCGACGCCGGCAATGACGCGATATCCCCGTTTGTGCGCGCTCAGTTCAAAGCCGTCCATCCTCTTCCGCCGATGCGTGGGGCACGTTGAGAAGGTGAGAGGGTGAGAGGGTGAGAGGGTTGGAAGTTGAGAAAGAAAAGAAACAGTTCCGTACCCGTTCCCGAGCCTCTCCAACCTTCTTACCTTCTTACCCTCTTACCCTCTGATAGCATCTGCCTGTTCGCCGGATGAAGCCCGATCCAGAGCATCTGGAAAAAAAACGCCCGCTTAGCGCGTGTCGATTTCCTTGATCTTCGCCTCTTTCCCCTTGCGCCCTCTCAGGTAGAAGAGCTTCGCGCGGCGCACCTTGCCGCGGGTCATGACCTGCACCCGGTCGATCACCGGCGAATGCAGGGGGAAGGTTCTCTCGACGCCCACGCCGTAGGAAATCTTGCGGACAGTGAACTGCGCCCGGCTGTTGCCCCGGGTCTTCTTGATCACGACGCCCTCATAGACCTGGATTCTTTCCTTCGAGCCCTCGACGATCTTCACGTAGACCTTGACGGTGTCTCCGGACTTGAAGTCGGGGATGTCCCCTCGCATCTGCTCTTTTTCGATGTAATCAATCTTATCCATGACAGCTAAAACCTCCTGAGTATATCCTTGTGAGTATATCCTTGTGGCTGGCTCAACCCCTGCAGACTCCCTTGCTTCGAGAGGCCGAGGAAGGGACCATGAACCTCTTTTTCTTACCTTCTTACCTTCCCACCCTCTACCCTTTTATCCCCTGCGTCCGAAGAGCCTGTCCAGCGTGATCGCGACGGCCGATCTCACCGAGAGATGATTGTAGGGTCCGGGCCCTTCGATGGGCTCCAGCCGAAACCGGCTGCTCTCGATGACCTCGCCTGCAAGCCCCCACCCCGTACCGAAAACGAAAAGGGTCGGGCCGGGCCCCTTTTCCAGGATCTCGCACAACTGCCCGTGGCTCACGCAGGCCCCGCCCATCCGGGCGCCTGTCACCACAATGCTCACAGGGCCCGATTCCTCGCGGGCGATCGCCTCGACGACCGCCTCCAGACTGCCTGCAACCTCTACGGTCTCGAGGGCCTCGCGCCTTGACGGGTTCAGGGCCCCTCCCGCACCGCAGGTCCAGTGCCCGATGATTTTTCTCACCAGGTCAGCCTGGTCCGCGATCGGGGTCACGATGAAAAAACGCTTCACCCCATAGGTCTTTGCCGAGCGGGCGATGTCGTGGATGTCGGCATTCGTCACGGCGCTCGTGATGACCCGCCCTTCCCGGTCGATCACCGGGTGGTGTAAAAGAGCAATGTAGAGTCGTCCCCTCATCGATGGCGCTTCAAAAAAAAGCTCTGACTGCAAACGAACCGTTCGCGCAGAGTGCAGGACGCCGAAGATGCGTCAGGGTTCTTTGTGCAGATTCTTTTGCAGTTCCTCGAGGATCTTTCGATCCTTCTCCGTGAGGGACGCTGCGTTCAGCAGATCGGGCCTGCGCTCGAGCGTACGCTTCAGCGCTTCGCGGCGCCTCCAGTCCTCGATCTCCCGGTGGTGACCCGAGAGAAGAACATCGGGGACCTTCCATCCCCGGAATTCCTCCGGCCTCGTGTACTGGGGGCTCTCCAAGA
>CAWHEJ010000010.1:0-68331 GCA_963828305.1 uncultured delta proteobacterium
TGCCACGGCTTCGTCTTCCAGCGCTGGTGGATCCAGAACCACTGGTCGGGGTACTGCCGGATGATGTCTTCCATCACTTTTGTGAAGCGTTGCGTGTTGACCCGGAGGTCGGACTCGTAATCGTCGGTCCGGGTGATCTCGACGGGGGGCAGGAAAAGAAGTTTATACCGTCCGTCGGGCATCCGGGGCATGAAAGCGGGGATCACCGGCGCCCCGGACTGCAGGGCCAGCACGGCCGTTCCCACGGAGGTGCAGGCGGGCCTGCCGAAGAAATCCACAAAGATGCCCTCCCGGGAGGCCACGTTCTGGTCGCTCAGAATCCCGATGATCTTGTTTTCCTTCAAGAGGCGGATAATCTTCTTCCCCGAGCCGCCTTTCGGGATGAGGGTATTGCCGTTTTTCGTCCGGACCCAGCTGGTCAGGTTGTCCATGACCGGGCTGTCCAGGGGCCGGTACACGACATTCGTCTGGTAGCCCACCAGCGGGAAAGACACCGGCATGAGCTCCCAGTTGCCGAAGTGCCCGATAATGGAGAGCAGGCCCTTGCCCTGCTTTTCGCCCTCTTCCACATGTTCGAGCCCTTCGACAACAACCCACTCGTGCAGATTCTCTTTTGTGATGGAGGGAAGCTCGAAAAATTCCGCCGCAACGATGCCCATGTGACGGAAGACACCTTTTGCGATACCCTCGACCTCCTCCATCGATTTTTCAGGGAAGGAATTCCTGATGTTGTGCAGGGCGATGAGCCGCTGCTTCGCCGAGGCGTGGTAGAAGAGGCGGAAGATGGCCTTGAAAAGGGCGCGGCGCAATCCCAGGGGGATCAGCCGGAAGGCGAAGAGGATTACAGTTGTGCTCCGCGCTTTTTCCATTTCTTCTACTGCTCCGCTCTTCTGCTCTTCCTCACTTCATCACTTCACAGAGGCTTGTCGGGGCTCTTCTCGAGAGCCGGGCACGAACGACCTTTCAGCGTTTTCCGATAACGATCCCGAGCGCTTCCTCGAGCCGGTCGCGTCCTTCGAGGATCTCCGTCTCGATGGCCAGCCCGTGGATACGCGGCAGGGCCTGCGGAATCGACTGGAGCTTGACGAGATCTTTTTCCGTGGCCAGCACGATGTCCGCCCTTGCAAGCCCGGCGTCGTGCTCGATCCGGCCCCAATCCTCCGGCGTGTATCGGTGGTGGTCCCGGAAGGCCCGGAACCCGGCGATGACGCCCCCCTGGGCTTCGATGGTCTGCCGAAAGGAATCGGGCTGAGCAATTCCGGCGAACGCGAATACCTTTTTCCCTGCAAGAAACGACAGGGGAAGCTCCGTGACGTCCGCCCCGACAAGCTTCGTCGGCCGGATGCGCGTCCTCAGCACGGGACGCCCGGACAGGATCCCGGAAATTTCCTTGTCCATCAAAGGCCCGGCGCCATCCTCCGACCGGGTGAAGACGACAACGCCGGCGCGCTCAAGAGCCGCAGGAGGCTCCCTCAGAGGGCCCCGCGGCAGCAACAGACCGTTTCCCAGGGGCTGCCGGCTGTCCAGCAGCACGATGTCGAGATCCCGGTGGATCCATCGATGCTGAAACCCGTCGTCCAGCACCATCACGTCGACGCCGAAGTTCTCCCGAGCGTATCGCCCCGTGAGAGCCCGCTTCGCGCCCGCCAACACGGGGATGCCCTTCAGGCGCCGGGCAATGAGAACCGGCTCGTCGCCTGCCTCCTCCGGTCCGGCAAGGATCTGCCTGCCGTCGGAGACGACGAGCACGTCGGAAGTGCTCTTTCCCCCGTAGCCCCGACTCAGCACCGCGGGCCGCATCCCCCGGTCCCTCAGCATCCCGGCCAGCAGGATCACCATGGGCGTCTTGCCCGTGCCGCCCACGGTGAGGTTGCCCACGCTGACCACCGGGCAGCCGACGTTTTCCTGTCTCAGGACGCCGAGGTCGAACAGGCGGTTCCGGGCGCGGACTGCGCCCCCGTAGGGAAGGGAGAGCAGATAAAAAAAGATGTGGAGGGGCTTGCGGATCTCGTTCCGGGGGTCCCCCCACATGTTTCGGATCAGGGCTTCCACGTTTCGCCTGCTTCACCTGTGGCCCGCGACGAGCCGATCAGCCCGTGCCGGCTTCCTTGTTGTTCTTTTCCTGCGCGTCGTCCTTGAACTGCAGGTTGTGCAGCTTGAAGTATTCGCCCCTCTTCTCCATGAGGCCGTCGTGGGTCCCCTCCTCGACGATCCGGCCGTCGACCAGCGCGATGATCCGGTCGGCATTGCGGATCGTGGAGAGACGGTGGGCGATAACCAGGGTCGTGCGTCCCCTCATCAGCTTCTCCAGGGCGTCCTGGACCTCGATCTCGGATTCCGTGTCCAGCGACGACGTGGCCTCGTCGAGAATGAGGATCGGGGCATCTTTCAAGAGGGCCCTCGCGATGGAGATCCGCTGCCTTTCGCCGCCGGAGAGCTTTACGCCCTGCTCCCCGATCACCGTGTCATAGCCCCTGGGGAGCTTCATGATGAACTCGTGGGCGTTGGCCGCCTGGGCCGCCCGGATGATGTCCGCTTCGCTCTTGCGGACATCCCCGTAGGCGATGTTGCCGCGGACCGTGTCGTTGAAGAGGATCGTCTGCTGGGTCACGATCCCGATCTGGGCCCGGAGCGACTCGACGGTCACGTCGCGGATGTCGGTGCCGTCGATGGCGACGCGGCCCTCGTTGACGTCGTAGAAGCGGGGGATGAGATTCACGAGCGTCGTCTTGCCGCCGCCGCTCATGCCGACAAAGGCGATCACCTCGCCGGCCCGGATCGCGAGGTCGACGTCCTTCAGGACGGCGGTTTCGTCGTAGCGGAAGGTGACGCGCTCGATGGAAATACCCTTTTGGATCCTGGGCAGCTCCCCGGCTGCGGGCCGGTTCTGGATCTCGGGCACCGTGTCGAGGATCTGGAAGATGCGCTCTGCGCCGGCGAGGCCCTGCTGGATCGTGTTGTTCACGTTGGTGAGGCGCTTCACGGGCTCGTAGAGCATGAGCAGCGCCGCGAGGAACGAGAAAAAGGTTCCCGGCGTCGACGTCCCGGCGATGACCTGCCAGCCGCCGTAGAAGATGATGGCCGCAATCCCGAGGCCTCCCAGGAACTCCATCAGGGGGCTCGAGATCGCGCGGACCGTGACGGACTTCATCGTGAGCTTGAACTGGCGCTCGTTCTCCTTCGCGAAGCGCCGGTTCTCGTGCTCTTCCATGCCGAAGGCCTTGACGATGCGGTTTCCCGTGATGGTCTCCTGGAGCAGCGAGATGAGGTCTCCCATGGAGACCTGGGACTCCGTGGCGATCCGGCGCATCCTGCGGCCGAACTGGGCGATGGGGTAGATGGCCAGCGGGAAGACGAGCGAGGCGATGATCGCGAGCTGCCAGTCGCGCCAGAAGATGACGAAGATGAGGCCGACGAGCGTAAAGCTGTCTTTCAAAAGGCTCGTCACCGCCTCCGAGACGGCTCCCTGGAGGTAGGTGACGTCGTTGGTGATGCGTGAGATCAGGATCCCCGTGGGGCTCTTCGTGAAGAACGACAGGGGCTGGCGCAGGATGTGGCGGTAGAGGTCGCTGCGCAGGTCCGTGACGATCCGGAAACCGATGTGGCTCATGAGGATCGTCTGGCCGTAGTTGCACGCCCCCTTGAGCAGGTAGATGACGATCACGGCGATGGGGATGAGGACGAGCATGCTCTCGTCGCGGTTGAGGAAGATGTCATCCATGGCCGGCTTGACGAGGAAGGCCGAGGCGGCCGTCGCGGCGCCCACCACGGCCATGCACAGCATGGCCAGGACGAGCCGTGGCGTGTGCGGTTTAACGAGTCGAAGGAGTCGCAGGTAGAGTTTCATATGAAAACGGGCTCCAGGCTTCAGGCCTCGGGCTTCAGGCTGAATGTATGCAGGATCATTTCCAGGGTCAAGTCTTTTCCCCCTCGGCCCTGCCGCGCAGCGGCACGATACGCTACACGCCACACGCTACACGCTCGCCTTCATGAGCCCAAGAGCCAGCTCAGCCGCCCGGCGCGAGGCGCCGGGCTCGCCCAGCCTCTGCCGGATCCCCGCGAGCTCTGCCCGGATGGCATCGGAGCGCTGCCCGTCGGAAAGGATCGCCTTCACCTCCGCGGCCAGCTTCTCCGCCGTCGCGTCGTCCTGGACCAGCTCGGGCACGAGGGTCTTGCCGGCGATGATGTTTACGAGGCCGATGTGCCGGACCCGGATGAGCCGTTTGCCGACGGCGGCGGTGAGCGGCGAGATCTTGTACGTGATGACCATCGGCGTCTGAAGGAGGGCGGTTTCCAGGGTCGCCGTTCCGGAGGCCACCATGGCCACATCCGAAATGCCGACGGCGTCGGCCATTTGCCCCGGCAGGACCTTCACCGGGACGGCATGCTGCCGGAGGATTCCCCGGACCAGTCCGGGGTCCACCGTCTCGGCCAGGGGGAGCACGAACTGGGCCTCTTCGAAGTCGCGGGCGAGGATCGCCGCCGCGCCCGCCATCTCGGGAAGAAGGCTCAAGACCTCCTTTTCGCGGCTCCCGGGCAGGAGCGCCACGATGGGCCGCGTGTCGCGAAGGCCGAAGGCCGCCAGCGCCTCCCCGCGGGAACGGGTCCGCTTGACGGCATCGAGAAGAGGGTGTCCCACGAAGTGGACTTCAACCCCTCTCTCGGCATAGACGGCCGGCTCGAAGGGCAGGATCACGGCCATCCGGTCCACATTGCGCCGGATGCGCTCGATGCGGTTCTTTCGCCAGGCCCACACCTGGGGGCTGATGTAGTAGAAGACCTTGACGCCTGCGCGTCTGGCCGCCGAGGCGAGCGGCAGGTTGAAGTCGGGGTAGTCGATGAGGATGAGCAGGTCCGGCTTCTCTTCGCGCAGCATCCGGCGGAGCCGGAAGAAGACCCCGACGATGAGGCGGAGCTTGGAGAAGACCTCCGTGAAGCCCACGACACCCATCTCGGAGGATCGGGCCACGAGGCGGACCCCTTCGGCCTCGAGCCGCTGCCCTCCCACGCCGCAGAAGGCAAGCGACGGGTCGAGGGCCTTCATCTCGCGAACGAGATGCGCCCCGTGAAGGTCTCCCGAGGCCTCGCCCGCCACGATCATGACGGTTCGAAGTTTTTCCATGTCAGGCCGAACCATTGATCACGCCGCTGATCGTGAGGATCTCCTCCTCCGTGATTTCCGGGAACATGGGAAGCGACAGGACGCGTGCGGCCAGCTCGTCGCTTGCCGGGAGGGCCCCGTGACGGCTTGCGCTGTCCCGGAAGACCTCCTGCCGGTGAAGAGGGACCGGGTAGTAGATGGCGCTGGCGATGCCCGACCGCAAGAGCGCCTCCTGGAGCTGATCCCGGCGTTTTGTGAGGAGGGTGAACTGGTGCCAGACATGATGGCAGCCTTCCGCTTCGGAAGGCAGGGTGATGTCGTCTCTCCGGATGTGCTTCCGGTAGAGGTCGGCGGCCCGCCGCCGTCCCTCGTTGAAGGCGTCGATGCGCCTGAGCTTGACGCGGACGATGGCCGCCTGGAGCTCGTCGAGGCGGCTGTTGTAGCCCAGCAGGTGGTGATAGTAGCGGACGGAGCTGCCGTGGTTGCGCAGCATCCGCAGGGTGGCGTCCGTTTCCGCGTCGCCCGTGATCACCATGCCGCCGTCGCCGTAGCAGGCGAGGTTCTTGCTCGGGAAGAAGCTGAAGCAGGCCGCATCGCCCAGGGTCCCCGCGATCCTTCCCTTGTACCGGGCGCCGAAGGCCTGGGCGCAGTCCTCGATGACCTTCAGGCCGTGCTTTTTCGCCACGGCGAGGATGGGGTCCATGTCGCAGGGCTGGCCGAAGAGGTGGACGGGGATGATGGCCTTTGTCCGTTTCGTGACGGCCTTTTCGATGAGCGCCGGGTCGATGTTGAAGGTCTTCGGGTCGACATCGACGAAGACGGGAACGGCACCCAGCAGTCCCGCCACCTCCGCCGTGGCGATGAAGGTGAAGGGCGTCGTGATGACCTCGTCCCCCGCCCCGATCCCGAGGGCCCGCAGCGCCAGCAGCAACGCATCCGTGCCGTTGGCCACCCCGATGGCGTGCGGCACGCCGTGGTAGCGGGCCACTTCGGCCTCGAGCTCCGACACGTTGGGTCCCAGGATGAACTGGGTCTTGTCCAGCACATCCAGGACGGCCGCGTCGATCTGCTCCTTGAGCTGGAGGTACTGCCTCCGCAGATCCACCATGGGGATCATAGTTTGAGATCCCTTCCCGTTTTCATCTTCTCGTTGATGAGCAGGGCCAGCTCCAACGACTTCCGCGCCTCGAGGCCCGAGACGCGCGGCGTGCCGCGGCGGGAAACGCAGTCGACAAAGGAGCGAATCTCCTCCTCGAGGGGGTCTGCCTGGCTGACCTTGACGTCGTTGAGCCCGATCTCCATCTTTCCCCCCTCCTTCTGCCTGCGCGCGAGCGAGACGACCTCGCGCTTGCTGAAGTCGACGGAGTGGTAGCCCTCGAGGCCGAAGAAACGCAGCTTCTGCATGTGCTTGAGGGTGATCCGGCTGGCGGTGATGTTGGCCACGCATCCGTTCTCGAAGGTGAGCCGCACATTGGCGATGTCGACCTTTTCCGAGAGCACCGAGACGCCCACGGCCTCCACGTTCGTGAGCGGCGAGCGGACGTAGTGGAGGATGAGATCCAGGTCGTGGATCATGAGGTCCAGGACGACGTCCACGTCGGTGCCCCGCTCGACGAAGGGGTGAAGGCGGTGCGACTCGATGAAGAGGGGCTGCCGGATCACCTTGTCGAGGGCGACGACGGCCGGGTTGAAGCGCTCGATGAAGCCTATCTGCAGGACGAGGTCCTTTGCGGCGGTAAGGGCAATGAGATCGTCCGCCTCCTCGAGGGTGGCCGTGAACGGTTTTTCCAGCAGCACGTCTTTCCCCGCCGCGAGAAAATCCCGCGCCACGGCGTGGTGGGCCCGGGTCGGGACGGTGATGCTCACGGCATCGACCCGATCCACGAGATCCCGGTGGCCGGCGAAGGCCGTGCAGCCAAAGGCGGCGGCGGCCTTGTCGGAGCGCGACCTCTCGACGTCGGCGACCCCCACGATCTCGACGTTTTCCATCTTCCGGTATTTCTGGAGGTGGTAGTTCCCGAGGTGCCCGATCCCCACCACGCCCACTCGTATCTTTTTACTCATCAGATTTGTCTATTCTGTCTTTTCGGTCTTTGAAGCCTGCAGCCTGCAGTCGACAGCCTACAGCCCGGGAAAAGAATCTCTTGGCTGTTGACTGTCGGCTGTCGGCTTTTTTGGCTCGCGCGTCAGCGCGCCACGCCCCGCTTGGACTGTTCGATGAAATCGATGAAGGTGCGCACCTCGGGCAGGTCGGGCACTTCGGCCCGGGCCTTCTCGATGGCCTTCGCCACGGTGAGTGACGAGCGGAAGAAGATCTTGTAAGCCTTCTTCAGGGCGGCGATCGTCTCCTCGGAGAAGCCCCTGCGCTTGAGGCCGATGAGGTTGAGACCGTAGAGCGACGCGTAGTTGCCCGCCGCCGTCACGTAGGGCGGGACATCTTTCGTCACCGCCGAGGCCCCGCCGATGATGCAGTGCTGCCCGATCCGGGTGAACTGGTGGATGCCGGTCAGTCCCCCGATGATGGCGAAGTTCTCGACGTGGATGTGCCCGGCCAGGTTGGCGGCATTGGCCATGACGATGTTGTTCTCGAGCAGGCAGTTGTGGGCCACGTGACAATAGGCCATGATGAGGTTGTGGTCGCCGATCTTCGTCACGCCGATATCGGCCGTGGTGGAGCGATTGATCGTCACGAACTCCCGGATGGTGTTGTTGTTGCCGATGACGACGCGCGTCTCCTCCCCGCGGTATTTCAGATCTTGCGGAGGGGCCCCGACGCTGGCGAACTGGAAGATCCGGTTGTTCTCGCCGATATCCGTGTGGCTCTGGATGACGACATGGGGGCCGATGACGGTTGCCTTCCCGATCGTGACGCTGGGCCCGATGATGCTGAAGGGTCCTACTTCAACGCCCTCGGCGAGCTTTGCCTCGGGCGATATGACGGCGGATGGGTGGATCTTCATGGGGTTATCCTTCACGGGCTTATGGCAAAAGGCTTCAGGCAAAGGGCCGATCACAAGGATGCTGACCCTGCCGTTCCCCTTTATTGCCGGGGGTTTTCAGGGTTTGAGCTTTTCTTCCAGTTCTTCTATTTTCTTCTTGAGTTCCAAAACGGTCTTGTGCATCTCCGGCAGGCGCTGGATGTGGGCGCTGAGCCTCAGCCAGTCCGTGTGGGGAATGGCGGGGGTCCCGGACATGATGCGCGAAGCGGGGATGTCCTTGATGACGCCCGCCCGCGCCGCGATCATGACGTTGTCGCCGATGTTGATGTGGCCGACCAGTCCAGCCTGCCCCCCGATGAGGACACGCTTGCCGAGCCGGGTGCTTCCCGAGATGCCGACCTGGGCCACGATGATGGAGTTCTCCCCGATGACGACGTTGTGGGCGATCTGGACGAGGTTGTCGATCTTCGCGCCCCGCTGGATCCACGTCTTTCCCAGGGTGCCCCGGTCGATCGTCGTGTTGGCCTGGATCTCCACATCGTCGTCGATCTGAACGATCCCCACCTGGGGGACCTTGCGGTTCTCGAGGCCCGGGTTTGCAAACCCGAACCCATCGCTTCCCACGACGACGCCCGCATGAAGGACGACCCGCCGGCCGATCAGGCAGCGGCGATAGACCGTCACGTTGGGGTACAGGACGGATTCCTCGCCCACCGCGGCCCCGGGTCCGACGTAGACGCCGGGATAGAGAACGGCGCCCCGGCCTACCTTCGCCCCCCTGCCCACGAAGGCCCCCGCGTACACCGTTGCCCCCTCTTCCACGATGGCTTCGGGATCGATGAAGGCGTCAGGGCTCACCCCCTGGAAATCGCGCTCTTCGGGGTAGAAGAGCGTGAGCAGTCGGGCCAGCGCGGCGTAGGGGTCCTTCACGACGATGAAGTTCTTTCCCGTCCCTTCTACCGGCTGGGACACCAGGATCGCCGAGGCCGCCGTCGAGGCGATCTTCTTGCGATACTTCGGGTTCGCGAGAAACGTGAGATCCCCTTCGCCGGCCTCGTCGAGCCCCTTGATGTCGCGGATCTCGACGGTGCCGTCACCGATAACGGTTGCCTGGAGAAAAGCGGCGATCTCGGAGAGAGTCTTCCCCATGAGTGTCACCTGCCGTGCCTCGATGCGTTACTTCTTTCCCTGTTACTTCTTTCCCTTGGCGGGGGCGGCGGCCGGGGCGGCCTTGCCGGCTCCCTTGTTGTACTCCTCGATGATCTTCTTCGTGAGGTTGTCCTCCTTGTCGTGGTAGACGACGACGGGGTTGTTGAGGTCGAGGATGGCATCGTATTTCCCCTGCTTGCCCACCTGCTCGACGACCCTGAGGATATCGGGGATCATCACACCGGTGAGCGCCTGTTCCTTCTTGGCCACCTCCTCGTTGGCGTCCTGGACCTGTCGCTGGTAATCGCGGAACTTGACCTGGTAGCCTGCCTCCTTGTCCCGGAAGGCCTCCGCCGTGAGCACCGACTTCTGCTTCTCGAGCTCATCCTTGAGCTTCTTGAGTTCCTCTTCCTTCTTGCCGATGTCGGCCTTCTTCCTCTCGACGACCTTCTTGAGTTCGGCCTCGGCCTTTTTGCCGGCATCGGATTGGGACATGATCGCCCGCATGTTGATGAATCCGATTTTCTGGGCCGCTGCTTCCGTGGCCGACAGGGCAAACACGACGGCAAGGGCCAGAAGGCCGGTGATGTACATGTGTTTCTTCATGGTATTTTTCTCCTTGAAAGTTATTGGTAAATCAAACACGGCAAATGGCTTAAGGCTTAGGGTCATGAGGAAAATGATTTTATTCAAAATGCTCTTGTGCCGTCAGCCTTGCGCCTTAAGCCCATTGTTTACATAAGCCACCCCATCGTGAAGTCCCAGCGGTATGCCGGCTCGCCGGGCTTGGGGTCCAGCACGTAGCCCCACTCGAGGCGCAGCGGCCCGACGGGCGAGTACCAGCGGATCCCTGCGCCTGCCGTTTTCCTCATGTCCCCGAGGTCGTACTTGTCGTTCCAGGAATTGCCCGTGTCGAAGAAAATGACCCCCTTCATGCCTGCGTTCTTGATGATGGGGAAGACGAACTCGAAGTTGAAGAGCAGCATCCTGTTGCCGCCGATGACGCCGCCCGTTGCGGGGTCTACCGGCCCCACGTCCTTCAGGCCCCGGAGGGAGTTGATCCCCCCGAGGAGGTAGAGCTCCCAGACGGGGATCTCCTTCCCCTCGAAGGGCTGGATGTAGCCGATGCGCCACCGGGGCGAGAAGACGAGGTCTTCTCCGAAGGGCGGCACCTTGAAGAACCACGACGCGCCGTAATTGTATTTCCCGTAGGCGTTGTCGCCGCCGAAAATGGTCCCCGTCACGTTGACGTCGGCCCGGTGGCGGCTGCCCGTTGTCGGGAACATCTGGTCATCCGTCGTGTCGCGGGACAGGGCCAATATGATGCCGCTCGTGCTCGTCACGCCCGCCTGGTCCTTGACCTCCTGGGGGGCCGTGAACAGGACGTCCTTCACGTCGTTCACCGAATACCGGTACCCGATGTAGCCGGTGATCCTCTCCCAGATGGGGTAGCCGAACATGATGCCCGCCCCCTGCGAGGCGAGATTGTACGTGTCGTAGGAGTGTGTGAGCGACCAGATGTCGGTCTTCATCCAGAGGGGCAGGTCGAAGAGGTACGGTTCCGTGAAAGACAGGTTGATGGTGTTGTTTACCGTTCCCAAGGTCCCCTGGAGGCTCAGGCTCTGCCCCCGGCCGAAGAGGTTCTGCTGGGCGATCTGGGCCATGAGCATGGCGCCGTCCTGGCCGCTGTAGCCGGCGCCGATCGAGAACATCCCCGTGGGGCGCTCCTTGACGTTGATGTTGATGTCCGTCAGGTTCTCCTCGGGCCCCTTGGCGGTCTGAAAATTCACTTCCTCGAAGTAGCGAAGCCGGTTGAGCCGGGCGTAGCTGCTCTTCAGCTTGTCGCTGTTGTAGAGATCCCCTTCCGTGAAGGCCATCTCCCGGCGGATAACCTTGTCGCGGGTCTTCGTGTTGCCGGTGACGTTGATCCGGTTGAAATAGACGAGGTTTCCTTTCTTGATGTCGTAGCTGATGTCGACCTTCTGCTCCGCCTCTTTCGTCTGGGTCTTGGGGTTGATCTCGGCGTAGGCATAGCCGTCGTTGTGGGTCATCCGCGTCAGGTACTCGAGGTCCTTCGAGATGGCCTCCCGGTCGTAATAGTCCTTTTTCTTGATGTTGAGCTTGTCGAGGAGTTCCTCCCTCGGCACCGAGATCGTGTCGCCCGTGATCTCCACCTTGCCGACCTTGAACTGCCTGCCCTCTGAGACGGGGATCCGGATGTAGATCCACTTCTTGTCGTGTGTGATCTCCGGCTCTCCCACCTGGGACTGGATGTAGCCGTTGTTCATGTAGAAGACCTTCACCCGGTTGAGGCTCTCCCGGAGCTTTTCCTTCTTGAGGACGCCCGAGTCCGTGATGAAGGAAAAGACGGTCCACTCGGAGGTCTCCAGGAGGGCCTTCAGCTCCTTGTTCGTGAAGGCCTGGTTGCCCGTGAATTCGATGCTCTTCACGTAGAGCAGTTCGTTTTCCTTGATGTCGATGATGACGTTGACGTCCCGTTCCCTGGCTTTCTCCGTCTCGAAGGAGATCTCGGCGTTGTAGTAGCCCTTGTCGTCGTAGAGCGCCTTGATCTTGTCCGCGTCGGCCTTGATGCGGTCGGGGTTGTAGGCCTGCTTGATCTTGAAGGAGAGGACCCCGCGGATGTCGTCGGCCTTGACGGCATCGTTTCCCTTGATCCGGATTTCGTTGACGAAGGGGCGCTCCTCCAGGATGAAGGTGATCACCTTGCCGTCGGCGCTGTCCTGGACATCGGCCTTCACGTCCGTGAAGTAGCCCGTCCGGTAGATGGCCCGGATGTCGGACGAGAGGTCCTCCTCGGAGTAGAGTTTGCCCTTCGCACCCTTGAGAACGTTGTAAATGACGGTGTTCTCGATCCGCCGGTTGCCCGTCAGATCGATCCGGGCGATGACCTGTTTGCCGGAAACCCTGGCGAGGATGTCCCGGGCGAGCTGTGCCGCGAAGGCCCCCGTGTTTTCGATCCCCGCGCCCTGGGCGAAGAGCCCGGTGATCACGGCGCCCGTTTCCACGGTGACGGCCTTGGCGTCGAGGCTCACGCGGTTGCCGAGCTGGGTGAGGCTTCCCAGGATCACATAGTCGGCCCGGATCTGCTTTCCGACGGAGAGCGCCAAAGCCTCGTCGGCGGTCTTTCCGCTCACGAGCGGGGCGAATTGCTCCCTCGGGACGATCTGGATCGTACGGATCTTGCCGAGCTCCAGGGTCATGCTGTTGTAGATGGCGTTTCGCAAAAGCGCGGCATCCCGTTCGCTGTAGACGTCGAAGGGGAATACGGCGATCCTCTGCGCGGCGGCCTCGGACGGGGCGGCCAGAAGGCAGGCGAGAAGCAGCAGCAGGGCCAGGGCGAAGGTTTTTCCCGATCGTTTCATGTCATATACCCTTCACGATCTTTCCGTCACGAAGTCCGATGCAGCGGGCCATGCGGTCTGCCAGCGACTGGTTGTGGGTGACCACGATCAGCGTGATTCCCCGCGTGCGGTTCAGGTTCACGAGCATCTCGTGGATCCGTGTTCCCGTTTCCGTGTCGAGGTTGCCCGTCGGCTCGTCGGCCAGCAGCATCTCGGGTTCCATCACGAGGGCCCTTGCCACGGCCACCCTCTGCTGTTCGCCGCCCGAGAGCTCCCCGGGCTTGTGGACCCTTCGCTCCGTGAGCCCCACTTCGTCGAGGATGGCCTCGGCCTTCCTGCGCGCCTCGGCCCGCGACATCCCGGAAATGAGCGCCGGCATCATGGTGTTCTCGAGGCTCGTAAACTCCGGCAGCAGGTGGTGGAACTGGAAGACGAAGCCCACCTTGCGGTTGCGGAAGTCCGCCAGCTTTTTCTCGTCCCACTCGAAGATGCTCATGCCGTCGTAGAGGAAGGTTCCCTCCGTCGGGTGATCCAGCGTTCCCAGGATGTGCAGCAACGTGCTCTTTCCCGCCCCCGAGACGCCGAGGATGGCCAGCGAGTCGCCCCGGGCGATTTCGAGGTTGACCCCCTTCAGGGCGTCGATCCGGGAGCCGTCCATCATGTACGTCTTGCTGAGATTCCGGATCTCGATCCGGCCGCTTGCCGCCTTACTCATACCGGATTGCCTCCGCGGGATCAAGCTTCGATGCATTCCGGGCCGGGTAGATCGTCGCCAGCAGGCTGACGATGAGGCTGCCCGCGACGATGATCGCCACGTCTTCGTAGTTGACGAGCGCCGGCAGCTCGCTCAGGTAGTAGACGTCCCCGGGCAGGATCTTGAACCCGAAGAGATTCTCGATGGACCGGGTGATGGGTCCGATGTTCCAGGCGACCGCAAGCCCCGTGACGGTTCCCAGGAGCGTCCCGATGCCCCCGATGATGACCCCCTGGAGCATGAATATTTTCATGATGCTCTTCGCAGAGGCGCCCATGGACTTCAGTATGGCGATGTCCTTCGTCTTCTCCATGACGACCATGATGAGCGTGCAGATGATGTTGAATCCCGCCACGAGCACGATGAGGCCCACGATGATGAACATCACCCGCTTCTCCAGGCGAAGGGCCGCAAAGAGGTTGCGGTTCATCTTCATCCAGTCCCTCGCCCAGTACGGGTAGCCCAGCTTATTCTCGATCGCCCCGGCGATCTCCCTGGCCTGATAGATGTCGTTGATCTTGATTTCGATGCCCGTGACCTGGTCGCCCAGGCCGAGGAATTCCTGGCTGTCCGCCAGCGCGATGTAGGCCAGCGTCGAGTCGTACTCGTAGAACCCCGACTCGAAGATGCCCACGACGACGAACTTCTTCATCCGGGGCACCATGCCCATGGGAGTGGCGATCCCCTGGGGGGAGACGATGTGAACCGTGTCGTGGAGGAAAGCGCCCACGTGGCGCGCCAGTTCCTTGCCGAGCACGATGCCGGGGACATCGGCCATGGGTTTCGGAAGCCGCATCTCTGCGCGTCCCTGCGCGGAGAGGTTCTCCAGCCGCCCTTCCATCATCCGGCCCAGGTTGATCACATCCCGGGCATCCGCCGGCGAGAGGCCCCGCAGCACGATGCCGCTGACGCTGTCGCCGTTTTTGAGCATGGCCTGGGTGTAGATGAACGGGGTCGAGGCCACAACCCCGGGGATGCCGGAGATCTGTGCCTTGACCCGTTCGTGGTCCTTCATGGGGCCCGTGTACTCCATGAGGATGATGTGGGCGTTGATTCCCAGGATCTTGTCTCGAAGCTCCTTCTCGAAGCCGTTCATCACGGCGAGCACGATGATGAGCGCCGCCACCCCCAGCAGGATGCCCGCCATGGAGATGAAGGTGATGATGGAAACGAAGACCTGTTTCCTGCGGGCCCGGAGGTACCGGAGGCTGACGAAAAATTCGTAGGACATAACGGGTTGAAGTGTAACCCTTCCTTATAGTGCTTGCAAGACTTCTTCATGAAGAAGGTGAGAGGGTAAGAAGGTGAGAACGTTGGATGAGCTGCCGGAAAATCAATTTCCTCCGGTCTTTCCAACCGTCTTACCCTCTCACGTTCTCATCCTCTGTCTTCTGCTCGCCCGTCTCCCTGCGGCGCATTTGGGGGAAGAGGATCACGTCCCGGATCGACGGCGAGTCCGTCAGCAGCATCACCAGGCGGTCGATCCCGATCCCTTCGCCCGCCGTGGGCGGCATCCCGTATTCCAGGGCCGTGATGTAATCCTCGTCCATCCCGTGGGCCTCCTCGTCGCCGGCTTCGCGCTGCTCGATCTGCATGAGGAAGCGGTTCTTCTGGTCTACGGGGTCGTTGAGCTCGGAGAAGGCGTTGGCGATCTCCCTGCCGTGGATGTAGAGCTCGAAGCGATCCACAAAGTCGGGGTTGAGGCTGTTTTTCCGCGAGAGCGGAGAGACCTCCAGGGGATACTGGGTCACGAAGGTGGGCTGGATGAGCTTTTCCTCCACGACCTCGTCGAAAATTCCCATGAGGACCTTCCCGATGGGCTCTTTGCCCTCGAACAGGATCCCCCGCTTCTCGGCCTCCTGAACAGCCTTGTCCCGGTTTTCGAGGCTGGCGGGGTCGAGGCCGGCGTACTTCACAAGGGCCTCCTTGACGCTCACCCGGGTCCAGGGCGGTGAGAAGTCGAGCTCGGTGCCCTGGTAGGAGATCTTCAGGGTCCCGAAGATCTCGCGCACGAGCCCGGCGATGAGCTCCTCGGTAAGCGTCATGAGATCCTCGTAGGTGGCATAGGCCATGTAGAATTCCATCATGGTGAACTCGGGGTTGTGCAGCGTCGAGATGCCCTCGTTGCGGAAATTCCGGTTGAGCTCGAAGACCCGCTCCATGCCCCCCGCGACGAGTCTCTTGAGGTAGAGCTCCGGCGCGATCCGCAGGTAGAGGTCCTGCCCGAGGGCGTTGTGGTGCGTCTTGAAGGGCTTTGCCATGGCCCCCCCGGCCATGGGCTGCATCATGGGGGTCTCCACCTCGAGGAAGTCGCGATCGTGCAGGAACGTGCGGATGTGCTGGATGATCCGGCTGCGCGCCTCGAAGACCTCCTTCACCTTCGGGTTCACGGTGAGGTCGAGGTAACGCTGGCGGTAGCGGATCTCCACGTCGGTCAGGCCGTGCCATTTTTCCGGCAGGGGCCGGAGGCACTTGGTGAGGAGCCGGAGCCCCTCGGCCTCGATGGTGAGCTCCCCCGTGCGGGTCTTGAAGATGCGGCCGGTGAGATGGACGATATCGCCCACGTCGAGGCTCTTGAAAAGGGCGAAGACTTCGTCACCCACCTTGTCCTTGCGGATGAAGACCTGGATCCGCCCTTTTCGGTCCTGGACGGCGATGAAGGCCCCCTTGCCGAAATTCCGGATCGCCATGATCCGCCCGGCGATGGAGAACCGTTCCGCCACTTTCTCCAGGGCCTCGTTGTCCATCTGCCCGTAGGCCTCAAGAATCTGCCTCGAGACGTGGGTCACCCTCGCGTCGTTGGGGTAGGTCTCGACACCCGAGGCGGCGAGCGCCTCTACTTTTTCCCGCCTCACCTTGAAAAGTTCACTGTCTTCCATCGTCCGTCCCCGGAAGTGCTCATTCGCAATCGTTTTTTTGCCCCCGGCATGCGGGGACAAAGTGAATTTCACTATATTTTTTTTGCAGATGTGTCAAGAATGTTTTCGGCCGGGCACCCCCCGGGGCGGGTCCTTCGCCGGCGCCTCACGGGGCCGACCCTGGGGGACAGGGGAAGAAAAACGTTGACAAAACAGGCATCTAGTAATAATATTCCACTCCTTTACGTATAATGCTGATCGGAAGGTTGCTTCACAGCTCCATGGAACGGACACTGATCACCGGCGGTGCGGGCTTTCTGGGAAGCCATCTTTGCGATTATCTGATCGAAAAGGGTCATGAGGTCATCTGTATAGACAACCTCTCGACCGGGAATATGGAAAACATATCGCACCTGCTGGGGAAGAAGCGCTTCAGCTTCATCCAGTACGATGTGACAAACTATCTCCATGTCGACGGAGAGCTCCACAACATCCTTCACTTTGCCTCGCCGGCGAGCCCGATCGATTACCTGAGAATGCCCATCCAGACCCTCAAGGTGGGCTCTCTGGGCACGCACAAGGCCTTGGGGCTGGCACTGTCCAAGAAGGCCCGGTTTCTGCTGGCCTCGACGTCGGAGTGCTATGGCGACCCCCTCGTCCATCCGCAGACCGAAGACTACTGGGGGAACGTGAATCCCGTGGGACCCCGGGGTGTCTACGATGAGGCAAAGCGGTTTGCCGAATCCATGACCATGGCCTATCACCGCTATCACGGCGTCGAGACCCGGATCGTGAGGATCTTCAACACCTACGGTCCCCGGATGCGACTCGAGGACGGGCGGGCGCTTCCCGCATTCATGGGCCAGGGCCTCAGGGGCGAGGACCTGACCGTTTTTGGAGACGGCACCCAGACCCGGAGCTTCTGCTACGTCGACGATCTGGTCGAGGGCATCTGCCGGCTTCTTTCTTCCGGGGAGGTTTACCCGGTCAACCTGGGCAACCCCGACGAGATCACCCTTCTGGAGCTGGCGCACCGGATCCTGGGGGTCACCGGTTCGAAGAGCCGGATCGCATACCGGCCCCTGCCCGAGGATGACCCGAAGGTCAGGCGGCCCGACATCGGCAAGGCAAAGCGCCTGCTCGGCTGGGAGCCGCGGGTTTCCCTGGACGAGGGATTGAAGCGGGTGTTGCCGTACTTCCGGAGCAAGGTGTCGTAGGCGCGCAGGAAAGAAGAAGTTGAGAGGGTAAGAGGGTAAGAAGGTTGGATAAGCCAGCGGGATGCGCTCCGCTTCTCCAACCTTCTCACCTTCCCACCTTCTTACCTTCTGTCTAGGAAGAACGATGCAACGAAACCAATGGGGAATCTAGAAAGAAAAGTGGACAGGACGAAAAAGAGGCCGGTCAATAGAAAGCGCGCCCTGGAGATCATCGGTCAGTACCCCTCCTCGAGGGTGCTCGTCATCGGCGATCTCATGGTGGATCACTTCATCTGGGGCAAGGTCTCCAGGATCTCGCCCGAGGCCCCTGTCCCCGTCGTGGAGGTGACGAAGGAGAACCTCATGATGGGAGGGTCGGGCAACGTGGTGAGCAACATCCACGCCATCGGCGGCACCGTTGCCGTGGCGGGGATCATCGGCTCCGACGGGACGGGGGACTGGCTCGAGGGAAAACTGCGGGAGATGAACGTCGACACGGACGGACTGGTCCGGGAGATCGAGCGTCCCACGACGGTGAAGACGAGGATCGTCGCACACGGGCAGCAGATGGTCCGTTACGACCGGGAGAGCCGGCACGCCGTCCATTCCGACAGCGTCGACCGCATCGTCCGGTATGTCTCGTCCATCCTGGACGAGATTCAGGCCATCGTGATCTCCGATTACAACAAGGGGATCGTCTCGGAGCGCCTGCTCGACGGGATCCGCCGGGCCGTTTCGGGCCGACACATCCCCGTCTGCGTGGACCCGAAGCGAAACGACTTCACGGTATACCGGGACTTCGACGTCATCACGCCCAACCACCACGAGGCGGGCCGCGCCGTGGGCGTAGAAAACACCCATGAGCTCAATGAAGGCCATCGGGCCGAGATCGCCCGCATCGGCCGGGAGATCCTGAAGCAATACGGGTTCCGGGCGGTCCTGATCACGCGCGGCGAGGCGGGCATGGACCTCTTCGAGCGCGGGGGGAGGGACTTTCACATCCCCGCCGAGGCGAAGGAAGTGTTCGACGTGACCGGCGCGGGGGATACGGCGATCGGCATTTTTGCACTGTCGCTTGCCTCCGGGGCCTCTTTCCGGGAATCGGCCTACATGGCCAACAAGGCGGCAGGGGTCGTCGTGGGCAAAATCGGCACGGCCACCGTGTCCCCGGCGGAACTGAAGAGAGTGGTGTAGGCAGCATACAGCCGACAGCCGACGGCCAACAGCCCACGGAGCTTTTCCCAGGCTGTAGACTGTAGGCTGTAGGCTGTCGGCTTCGCGATAATTGGACGGACCAGACAGACAAGACAGACGAGATAGACAAGTCTGATGAGTCACCCGAAATTGCCCGAGCCGGTGAAGTTGTTCGTGAGCGTGCTTGCCGGTGATGCGGGCCTGCTGGAGGCGGTCATCCGGGAATTGGCGAAGCGCCACGGGGATCCCGACTATGTGAGCGAGATCCTCCCTTTCGCATACACGAACTATTATTCCGCCGAGATGGGTCCGACCCTCTTCCGGCGTTTCGTTTTCTTTGACGGACTGATCCGGCCGGAAGCGCTTCCGGCGATCAAGATGGAGACAAACGCATTGGAGGGGCAGCTCTCCGAAGGCGGGGCAAGACGGGTCAACATTGACCCCGGCTACGTGGCAAAACAGCATTTCATCCTTGCCACTGGGAAGGGCTTTTCCCACAGGCCATACATCGGGCAGGGCATCTACGCAGACCTGACGCTGGAGTACCGGAAGGAAACCTACCGGCCCCTCGAGTGGACCTATCCCGACTACCGCTCGGAGCAGACGATCGGGATGCTCAACGGGCTGCGGAAGCGATATGTGATGCAATTAAAGCAGGCTAAAGGCTAAAGGCTAAAGGCGAAAGGAACGCATGATTTGTTTCTTCAACCCTTTGCCCTTCGCCCTTCGCCTTTAGCCAGGAGATTGACCATGCTCAGCATGACCGGCTACGGCAGGGCGGAAGCACAGATCGAAGGGCGCAAGTGGATGATCGAGATCAAGTCGCTCAATCATCGCTACGTCGAGATCATCACCCGCCTGCCCAACGTCCTCTCCTCCCTGGAAGTGGACATCAAAAAAAGGGTGGGCGAGCGGATCTTCCGCGGGCGCATCGAGATCAGCATCCAGGCCGACGCGGAGTCGGGTCCGGACAACGGGGTCCAGTACGGCCTCAACGTGCCTCTGCTCAGGAATTACCATTCCCTGCTCGTGAGGATCAAAGAGGAACTGAACCTCAAGGAAGAGATCGATCTGAGGACCCTCGTCCGGTTCAAGGAGATCTTCATCCCTTCGGAGACCCGTTTCGATCCGGCGGTGGCCTGGGGGGGGCTTCAGAAGACCCTCGATGAGGCCATCGATGCCCTCATCCGGATGCGCAGGGTGGAAGGCGAAGCCTTGAAAAAGGACTTTCTGGAGCGGCTCGACACCTTGACGCGCCATCTCGGCTCGGCGAAGGCCCGGGCGCCCCGGACCGTCCTGGAGTACAAGCAGCGGCTCCAGGAGCGGATCCGCGAACTGACGGACGGCCTCGAAATGGACCCCGTGCGCCTGAGCCAGGAGGTGGCCCTGCTTGCGGAGAAGAGCGACGTCACCGAGGAGATCGTGCGATTCGAGAGCCACATCGCCCAGATGGAAAAGCTCCTCCAGAGCAATGAGGCCATCGGACGCAAGCTCGACTTCTTGCTCCAGGAGATGGGCCGGGAGGTGAACACCCTCGGGTCAAAGAGCAACGACATCGCCATTGGGCAGGACGTCATCGAACTCAAGAGCGAACTGGCCAAGCTGAGGGAGCAGGCCCAGAATGTCGAATGAGCGCTTGCCCATGGAAGGGATGTTTATCGCGGTGACGGGTCCCTCGGGATCGGGCAAGACATCCGTCTGCAAGGCCCTGCTGGAGAGATTTCCGCGGCTTCGTTTTTCCGTGTCCCTCACCACGCGGCCGCCCCGGCCTGCGGAAGCGGAAGGAAAGGATTACCACTTCGTCACCGAGGCGGAGTTTCGCGACCGGATCGACCGCGGCGACCTGATCGAGTGGGCCGAGAATTTCGGTCAGCTCTACGGGACCTCCCGGGAAACCATGGAGGCGGCCCTCAGGGGCGGCCACGACCTGCTGCTGGATGTGGACACGCGCGGGGCCCGGGCGCTGAAAAAGGCCAGACCGGGGGGCATTTTCGTCTTCGTCATCCCCCCGTCCATCGAGGAGCTCGAGCGGCGCCTCCGGGGAAGAGGATCTGAGACGGAGGAGACGATCCGCCGGCGGTTCGATAACGCGCTCAGTGAGATTCGCGAGATCGTGTGGTATGATTACATCATTATGAATGACAAGCTGGATGCGGCCATCGAGCGCCTCCGGTCCATTTATGTAGCGGAAACGTGCAGGCGTGAACGCATGATGATGAAGATAAAACCTTTCTTTGAACGATCGGGAGGCAACTAAATATGGCAAGAGTTACTGTTGAAGACGCACTGAAAGAAGCGAGAAACCGGTTCGCCCTCGTGATCCTGACAGGTCAGCGGACCCGCCAGATTCTCAAGGGATCGCAGATCCTGGTGGAAAATCGGGACAACAAACCCGTGGTCACGGCACTGCGCGAGGTGGCTGCGGCCAAGGTGAGGTATTCCCATCCGGAGCTCCTGGACAGGGTTGAGGAACAGGCGAGGCAGATCGGCGACGAGATGGGATTCATCGGTGATGAGGACGATTCCGAATAAAGAGGCCCGTTCGCGCCTCATCTTTGCCCTGGACATGGGCGACGGCATCGACGAGACCCTGCATTGGGTCGAGCGCCTTCGGGACCACATCGGGGTCTACAAGGTCGGCAAGGAGGCCTTCACCCACTTCGGGCCCGTGATCGTCCGGCGGATCCAGGACCTGGGGGGACGGGTCTTCCTCGATCTCAAGTTTCACGACATTCCCAATACGGTCGCCAAGGCCGCCGAAGGGGCTGTGAAGCTGGGTGTTGCCATGTTCAACGTCCATGCCCTCGGGGGGCGGGAGATGATGGAGAAGACCGTCTCGGCCGCGGAAAAGACAGCCCGCGAGGCCGGAGTGGAAAAGCCCCTCATCCTGGCCGTTACGGTACTGACCAGTCTCAACGACCGGGACCTCTCCGAGCTCGGGTTTCACCAGACGACGCAGGGGCTTGCGGCACATCTGGCGGCCGCGGCATGCCGCGCCGGCGTAGGCGGTGTGGTGGCCTCGCCCCAGGATATTCTGTCGATCCGCGGGAGCTGCGGCCCCGATTTTGCCATCGTGACCCCCGGCATCCGCCTGGGCGGCGGCGAGGTGGAGAAAGACGACCAGAAACGGATCGACACCCCTCGCGAGGCGATCCGCAACGGCGCCGACTACATCGTTGTGGGCCGGCCCATCCGGCTGGCGAAGGACCCCGTCGAGGCGGCCGACCGTATCGTCGAGGAGATCGCCCTGGGCCTGGCGGACCGGAAATAATATTGTCTATTCTGTCTATCCGGTCTATCCCGTCCTGATTACACAAGCGTGTCGCGTGTAGCGGGTAGCGTGTGATGAAAGCCAGTAATCACAATCCTCCTCTTAACAAGCCACAAGCCACAAAACACTAACCACATGCAAGTCATCTACGGCATCAATCCCGTTTCGGAGATCCTCAGGAGCGAGGGCGGCAACGTCCGGAAAATCATTCTCGCCGAAGGGCGGAAAGGCGAGGATGTGAAAAAGATTCTCGGGCTGGCGTCGGCCCGGGGCATCGCGGTGGAGGTTCGAAGGCGGGAGTCCCTCGACCGCCAGGCAGGGACCACGGCCCACCAGGGTGTGCTTTGCCTCTGCGGGGAGTTTGCCTACGCGAGCCTCGAGGAGATCATCGCAAACCGCCATCCCGTCTTTCCCGCGAGCCTCATCCTTCTGCTCGACGGGGTCGAGGATCCCCAGAACCTGGGCTCCATCATCCGCACGGCCCACTGCTTCGGCGCCAACGGGGTCGTCATCCCCCGCGACCGCGCTGCCGGGATCACCCCCGCCGTCATCAAGGCCTCTGCCGGTGCCACCGGTCACATTCCGGTTTCCCGGGTCGTAAATCTCACCCAAGCTATTGAATTCATGAAGGAAAGTGGATTCTGGATCTATGGCACCGATGCCTCCTCGGACTGCGATGCCGGATCTGTCCGCTTCGAGGGGGACGTGGGTCTCGTCATGGGCAGCGAAGGCAGGGGGATCAGGCCGCTGGTGCGCAAGCACTGCGATGTGCTGCTCTCCATCCCCCTCTTCGGCCGGATCGATTCCCTGAACGTCTCCGTCGCCGCCGGGATCCTGCTTCATGAGATACGCCGTAGCGCCCGTCCGCGCTGACACCAGCCCGTTTCCGCCCCATGGCACCGATTTTGCTTCACTTTGCAGCACACACCCTTGCCTTGCGTAACACGGCAGATCGGGATCAAGAAATCCGGAAAAATGCCGATGATAAGAAAGGTGGGGCATGCGTGATGTCGCGATTTTTTCGCGACGCTCCGATCAAAAGCCTGAAGCACTTGATAAATCGAGGAGAACGATTATGGCAGTTTACGTTTGGGTAGCCCAGGGAAGGGCCGGCGAGGTCAAAAAAGGCGAAACGGAAGCCATCAATGAGGCGGCCATTCGCACACAACTCCGCAGGCAGGGTCTCAAACCGACCCGCGTAAAGGAAAAGCCGAAAGATCTCCTGGAAATGATACCCTTTCGGGGGGGCGTCAAAGGGAAGGAGGTCGTCATCTTTTCCCGCCAGTTCTCGACGATGATCGGCGCGGGTCTTCCGCTCATCCAGTGCCTCGACATCCTGGCCACCCAGGAACAGAACAAGTCCTTTTCCCGGATCATCCGTTCCATCAAGGAAGACATCGAGGGGGGCTCCACCCTTACCGACGCCCTGCGGAAGCACCCGAAAGTCTTCAACGACCTCTTCTGCAACATGATCGCCGCAGGCGAGGCCGGAGGCATCCTCGACACGATCCTGAACCGTCTGGCCACCTACCTGGAAAAGTCCGCGAAGCTGCAACGCAAGGTCAAGGGGGCCATGACCTACCCGGCCGTCGTTCTCTTCATCTCGTGTGCCGTCATCACCCTGCTGCTCGTCAAGGTCGTACCCGTCTTCCAGAGCATCTTCGCCGGGATGGGGAAGGAGCTTCCTTTCCTGACGCAGTTCCTTATTGATCTGAGCAACTTCATCACGAACAATGCCCTCTATATCGTGGCTGCAATCGTCGCTGCCATCGTGCTTCTGGTCCGCTTCTACAAGACGGACAAGGGGGGGTATCTTTTCGACCGGTTTATTCTCAAGCCCCCCGTGATCGGCCCGCTCATGAGGAAGGTGGCCATTGCCAAGTTCACGCGGACGCTCTCCACCCTGATCTCCAGCGGCGTACCCATCCTCGACGGGCTCGAGATCGTGAGCCGCACTGCCGGCAACAAGGTCGTCGAGAAGGCCCTCATGGAGACGCGCAAAAACATCAGCGAAGGCAAGACAATTGCCGAGCCGCTCGCCGCAACGAGCGTCTTTCCTCCCATGGTGGTCCAGATGATCGCCGTCGGCGAGGCGACAGGGTCCCTCGACGCCATGCTCTCCAAGATCGCCGACTTCTACGACGACGAGGTGGAGACGGCCGTCAACGCCTTGACGTCCATGCTCGAGCCCCTTCTCATGGTCTTCCTGGGCGGGGTCGTCGGCGGGATTATCGTGGCGATGTACCTGCCGATATTTCAGCTCGGCTCGGTTGTCGGATAGAGACAGGCTAAAGGCAAAGGGCTTAAGGCAAAAGGCAGATACCAGGCTAAAGAAAAGCCCCGGGTTCCTGTTGGAATCCGGGGCTTTTTAGTGGGCAAAAAATGGTCGGGATGGCGCGATTCGAACGCGCGACTCCTGCGTCCCGAACGCAGTGCCCTACCAGGCTGGGCCACATCCCGACGCGGCAAAGATATATAATTTGTCTTTAAAAGTCCATTGTTTTTTGCTACTAAGCCTCTAGGGGATTGATGAGAAGGCCTGCCGCGGCAGGTCCCGGTGGCATCATTCAAATCAAGACCGGGTCAGGCCCGCAGAAATTCCGTGCGGAGACAGAACATCGTGATCATCTATGATCTCAAGTGTGACAAGCAGCACAAATTCGAGGGCTGGTTCAAGGATCTGGCCGCTTTCGAACAGCAGAAGGTGCAGAAGCTCATCACCTGCCCTTTGTGCGGCAGTGCGGAGGTGGCCATGGTGCCCTCCTCGATTGCCGTCATGGGCAAGAACCGCGAACTCAAAGAGCGCAAGGCGAACCTGGCCGACGTCTCCCCGATGAAAATGCTGGAGAGGATTCACGACTTCGTTTCGAAAAATTTCGATGACGTGGGCGAGCGGTTCGCCGAGGTGGCCCTGAAGATCCACCGCGGGGAGGAAGACAAGCGCAACATCCGCGGGGTCACGACGGACAAGGAAGAGGAGACGCTTCGCGAAGAGGGCGTGGAGTTTGTGAAGATTCCCGTGCCCAAGTTCGACAGCTGACGTGCCGCGATGCGGCAAGCTTCGCTGGAAGGTAAGAAGGTTAGAGGGTAAGAAGGTAAGAAGTTTCAGGAAGCGCACGGCTGTGCGCTTGACTGGATGGATTCTCCAAACTTCTCACCTTCTCAACCTCTTACCTTCATTTTTTCTAAGAGGGGTGACATGAGGGAACTGTTCGGAGGGGTGCTCGAAACCATCGGCAACACGCCGCTCGTCGAGATCCGCAAGCTCAACCCCAATCCAAACGTCAAAATCTATGCGAAGCTCGAGAGCTTCAACCCGGGAGGGTCCGTGAAGGACCGGCCGGCTCTCTACATGATCGAGAGGGCCGAGGAGCGGGGCGAGCTCACGCACGACAAGGTCATCCTCGAGGCGACGAGCGGCAACACGGGGATCGGTCTTGCCATGGTGGCCGCCGCCAAGGGCTACCGCCTGTGCCTCACCCTGTCCGAGTCGGCCAGCGAGGAGCGCAAGAAGATCCTCAAGGCCCTCGGGGCGGAGCTGCGGTTCACACCTGCAGCCCTCGGGACCGACGGCGCCATCGAGGAAGCCTATTCCATCATGCGGGAAAACCCCGGCAAGTACTTCCTCGTCGACCAGTTCAACAACGAGGACAACATCGCCTCCCACTATCACGGCACGGCCGTGGAGATCTGGCAGCAGACCGGGGGGAAGATCACCCTGTTCGTGGCCACTCTCGGCACCTCAGGGACGATTATGGGCTGTGCGAGGCGCCTCAAGGAATATAACCCCGACATCCGGATCGTCGGTGTCGAGCCCTACATGGGCCACAAGATCCAGGGCCTCAAGAACATGAAGGAATCCTATCGGCCGGGTATTTTCGACCGCGGCCGCCTCGACGAGACGGTGAACATCCTCGACGAGGACGCCTACGAGATGGCCCGGCGGCTGCTGCGGGAGGAGGGGATTTTCGCCGGGATGAGCTGCGGGGCGGCCATGCACGTGGCCGTCGAGAAGGCGAAGGAGCTCAACGAGGGACTCATCGTCGTCATCCTCCCCGACAGCGCCGAGCGCTACCTCTCGACGGAGCTCTTTGCCGACAAGGAGAAGTCGACGCTCCGGGTTTACAACGTTCGAACCAGGCAGAAGGAGTTCTTTCAGCCCATCCGTGCCGAGGAGGTCCGGATGACGTCCTCCGGCCCCTCGATCCACCTCGTGCCGCACCTCGGCAGCTACCGGCGATTTGTCGTCTCGGACCTGATCGTCCGGTACCTGGGGTTCAAGGGCTACAAGGTCAAGCACACGACCAACATCGTCGACCTCACGGACAAGACGATCGCCGAAGCCGAGCGCGCGGGACTGGAGCACGGCGAATTCACGAAGCGGGCCTTCGGCGAGTTCCTCCGGGAGGCCGAGTCACTTCGGATCCGCAACGACGTTTCCTACCCGAGAGCGCAGGAAAACGTGGAAGCCATGCTCGCCCTCGTGGAAAAACTCGTCGAGAGGGGCTACGCCTACGAAAAGCTCCGCTCCGTCTACTTCGACATCTCCAAGCTCGAGGACTACGGCAAGCTCTCCAACGTGGATCTCGACAAGGTGAAGTCCGGCAAGACCCCGGAGCTCGATGAGTATGAGAAGGACAGCCCCGTGGACTTCATGCTGCTCAAGCGTTCGACGCTCGCGGAGCTCAAGAAAGGGATCTACACCAAGACCCGCTGGGGCAACGTGCGGCCGAGCTGGCACCTGGCCTGTGCGGCCCTGTCCATGAAACTGCTCGGCGACACCTTCGACATCCACGCCAGCGGCTCCGACATCGTCTTCCCGCACTGCGAGAACGTGCTCGCCATCGGGAAGGCCGCCACGGGGAAGCCCCCCGCCAACTACTGGATCAACACGGATCTCGTGATGGTCGAGGGAAAGAAAATGTCGCGCTCGCTGGGCAACATCCTCACGATGGCGGATCTGGAGAAACAGGGCTACCGGGGAAGCGAGATCCGCTACTTCCTGCTCTCGTCGCACTACCGAAAGCCGCTGAACTTCTCTCCCGGCGCCATGGAGACGGCGAAGAACACCGTCGAGAAGCTCAACGAGTTCATCCAGAGGCTCATCCACTTTACGCCGGGCGCAGGCTGCCCCGACACGGACCAGTTCGTCTACGATTTCCGGCACGGGTTTGCCGAGGCCATGGACGACGACCTGAACATTTCGGCGGCACTCGCCGTCCTGTTCGGCTTCGTCAAGCGGGTGAGCGCGCCGCTGGCCCGCAACGCCTTCAGCGAAAAGGAGCGCGACAAGATCCTGGAGGCCCTCAAGTCGATCGACTCGGTGCTTACCGTTATGGATTTCGAGGAGGAGAGGCTCGGTGATGAGGCGCAGCGCCTCATCGAGGAGAGAAACGAATTGCGCAGGACCCGTCGATGGAAGGAAGCCGACGAGATCCGGGAGCAGTTGCTGGCAATGGGGGTGGTGATGCAGGACACGCCCGCAGGGGTGACGTGGAAGAAGAAGTAGCGGGCTGCGGCAAAGCCGCAGCGCCGCAGGCTTCAGGAATCGGGCTTCAGGCATCGGGAAAGACAGGAAAAGAACAGAAAGAGAAGGCCGGGCGGATGCCCGGCCTTTTTACTTGCGCCGCGTTATTGGATGAATTAAAATGTAATGCGATGCAACAAACTCCCCGGAGCAACGTTGCGTTTCGAGCCATAATAAGGAGGGTCGTAACCATGGCAGACGAGGAAAAACAGCAGGGCGCGGCGCCCGATGCGTGGGATGCCACGCAATGGCACGTCGTGGAGAAGGGGGAGACGCTGTCGAAAATTTCGAAGAAATACTACGGCGATCCCAATCTGTATATGAAGATCTTCGAGGCGAACAAGGACACCCTCAAGAATCCCGATCTGATCAAGATCGGACAAAAATTACGCATCCCTTAACGAAAAGGAGGAACCGAGATGAAGTCGAAGAAGTACCTGGATCCCCATTCTGTTTGTCGTCATCGGCCTGTTCCTGGTGGCTTGCGCCGCGAGCAGCAAGGAGCCGGCGGCTGCCGCGATCAAAGTGGCAGAAGAATCCTGGAACGCCGCCAAGGGCGAGGTGGTGAAGTACATTCCCGACCAGGCCAAGGGCGTGGAAGACGCGATCAAGGGTGCAAAAGAGAGCTTTGACAAGGGCAACTTCGATGCGGCCCTCTCCGCGGCAAAGGCCATCCCCGACAAGGTGAAAGAGCTGACCGCTGTCGCTGCGGCCAAGAAAGCACAGTTGATGAAAAGCTGGGAGGAGATGAGCGGCGGCATGCCCAAGATGCTCGAGGCGATCAAGAGCAGGCTCGACATCCTGTCGGCGAGCAAGAAGCTGCCCGAGAACCTGGACAAGGCGAAGCTCGAAGGCGCCAAGGGCGGCTACGAGGCGGCGGTTAAGATGTGGGACGACGCAAAAGCAGCATTCGCCGGAGGCAACCTGGCCGACGCGATGGCGAAGGCGAACGACGTGAAGGGAAAGGCCGTTCAAGCGATGACGGCCCTCGGCATGCAGGTCCCGGCAGCGGCGGCACCCGTGGCACCCGTGGCACCCGTGGCACCCGCGCCCGCACCCAAAGGCTGAGACAGAGACAGTGTGAAAAAAAGTGGCTAGTGGCTAGTGGCTAGTGGCCAGTGAACAGTGAAAAGAAAAGCCGGGCAATCCGCCCGGCTTTTCTTTTTATCCATTACCGGCTGCGGGTCACGCCGCTGCGGGCGCAGTATTTTAACACCGGGCAGCGGCTGCAGAAGGGCGAGAGGGGCTTGCAGATGTTCTGGCCGTGCATGACGAGGATCGTGTTGATAGAGATCCAGTGCCTCTTCGGGAGGCTCGCCCGCAGGGCCTGCTCCGTTTCATGAGGGGTCTTTGTCTTCACGTAGCCCCAGCGGTTCGTGATGCGGTGGACGTGGGTGTCCACGCAGATACCGGCCTTGTTGTGGGCCAGCGTGACGACGAGGTTTGCCGTCTTTCGACCCACGCCGGGAAGCGTCAGCAGCTCCTCGATCGTGTCGGGAACGCGGGAGCCGAACCGTTCGACGAGCTCCTCCGAGGTCTTCCGGATGGCCTTGGCCTTCGTGTGGTAGAAGCCGGCGGGGAAGATGGCCTTCTCGATTTTCTCCTCGGGCAGCGCGGACATCGTGCCCGGTGAGGCGGCAATCGCGAAGAGGCGCTCCGTGGCGGGTCCCGTCACCTCGTCCTTGGTCCGGGCGCTGATGATCGTGGAAATGAGGATCTTGAAGGGATCGACGATCGCCTCTTCGGCCATGGCCGACACGGGCGGCAGGCCGAACTGCTCGAGTTCCTTCTCGAGCAGCCGCATGACGACGTGGATGTCTTTGTCTTTCATGGTGAGAATAAAGGGACCAGGGTGTAGGGGGTAGGGACAAGGGTAGAATCGAAGACCAGGAAGAAGGATTTTACCTTAGGTGCTCGTCCCTCGTCCCCGGTCCCTCGTCCCTAGTTGTAGCCTTCTTCATGCGCAAGCATATCTAAATGAAGTGTGGCCACATCCTCCACGTCGAGGATGGCTTCCTCGCCGGCGTTGCGGAAGTCGAGGGTCTTGATGTAGCGCTTGCAGACGTCACAGACGTCGACGCGGTAGCGCTCGTCGCCCTCGACGGTGAAGTAGGAGAGGGACTGCTGCTCTTCGTTTCCGCAGAAGGGACACTTCACGCGCCTGAAGCGCCACTCGAAACCGCACTGGCAGCAGAACAGGTGCCGCTTGCCCTCCTCGTCGACGAGCCTCCCGATCTTCGGCATGCGCCCGCAGACGGGGCAATACCCGTCGTTCCATCCCATCTTACCGATCCGCTTCCCGTAGAGATCGGTGACGAACTCGAGAGACGGCCGCAGGCTTTCCTCGACGAAGAACTTCAGCAGATCGATGGTGTCGTCGTCTGCTTCCTCCGCCACAGAGTCCTCGCCCGTTGACGAGAACGAATCGTAGACCATCTCCTCGTAATTGAGCTTGCCGTCTTCAATATCTTTTAATATCTGCTCCGTCTCGACGGGGTTTCTCCTTTTGCCGATATCGAGCAATGCGAGGAAGAATTTTTTCGGTTCCTCCAGGTCCAGCTTTGCCGAAGAGAAATCGACCAGCGGGATCCCTCCTTGGAGCTTGGCCTCGACGTGCCCCTCGTCGATGGGGAAGATGCTCTTCGTGATCTTCTTGCGGTGCTCCTCCCTGAGGATGAGGATCTCCCCGAGGATGTCGAGCAGTTCGCTGTACTGCGGGTTCGTATGCTTATGGCGCTCAATGACCTGAAGCGTTTCCCGTAATCCCTTTGCCATCCCCTTGATCTACCTCCTGAAAACAGGCTTAAGGCTTAGGGCTCAAGGCGTAAGGGAAAATTCCCCATCCCTCCATAAACCTTCAGCTATGAGCCAATAAAAGTCGGCACAGGGCTGAAGAAAAAAGAGAATGCTGCACTCACATAGCGCATTCCGGCCAGCCCCTGCAAAATCCGGGTGCTCTATATCGCCTTTCCGATGCGGAAGCAAGCGAATCTTTTCTAGAGGCTTTTCAGGAGAAACCCCTTCAGATACAAAGACATGGGAATGTTCAGCACGTAGGGGTGATCCCGGTCCTGGAAGAGGTGTTCCAGGATTTCAATGCGGCACCCCCGTTCCGTGGCGGCCTCGAAGACCGCCCTCTGCAGGTCAACCTGCGAGACGTGATGGGAGCAGGAAAAAACGGCGAGATACCCACCGGGCCGCAGGATGCGCAGACTCTGGCCAATGAGGTGCCTCAGGCCCTTGAGAGCCCCCGCCATGCTCCGCTTTGCCTTCGCGAAGGGAGGGGGGTCCAGGATGATGAGATCATAGCGGTCCCGGGCGCCCGGCGCCTCGGTCAGGTAATCGAAGGCGTCGGCCCTCACCGTCTGTGCCGCAACGCGGTTCAGGGCCAGGTTCTCCCGGGCCTGCTCCAGGGCCTCCCGGGAGGTGTCTATGAGCCTCACGCGCCTTGCCCCGTGGAGCGCCGCATGAATGCCGAAGGCCCCCGTGTTGGCGAAGACGTCGAGAACCTCGAAGCCCGCTTCCACGCAGGACGATGTGACCTCCCGGTTTCGGCGCTGGTCGAGAAAGAAGCCCGTCTTCTGGCTCTCCCGCAGATTGACGAGAAACCGTGCGCCGCTCTCCGCAATCTCGATGCGCCCCGGGATCTCGCCGTGAAGAACCCGGTCTTCCGTCCCGAGCCCCTCGCGGCTGCGCGACTTCGCTTCGGACTTTTCGTAGATCCCCCTGGGTTGCCTCAGCTCCACCAACTCGGGCAGGAGAAGATCGCGCAGCCTCTCCATCCCGAGCGTGTTGACCTGGATGGCAAGGTGGCCTGCGTAGTCGTCCACGATGATCCCCGGAAGCTCATCGGCCTCGGCATGGACAAGGCGGCAGGCGTCGGTTTTCCCCCGCAGCGGCTCGCGCTTACGGAAAGCCGCCAGGAGCTTGTCCCGGAAGAAGTCCCTGTTGATCTCCACGTCGGAAAACGATAAAATGCGCACACTGATTTCACTGGCGGGGTTGATGTAGCCGATGCCCAGAAACGTGCCGCGGGGATCATGAACGGAGACGAGATCCCCCGGGTCGCCCGCTGACTGCTGGATGTCTGTCCGGTACACCCAGGGGAAGAATGAGTGCAGCCGCCCGGCCGCCGCACGGTTGACGACGATCCTGTTCATGTCCCAGTCTGTTAACGGTTTTGACCCTGAAAAGCAAGGCCAATCCCCATGATCCGACCCTGCACTGCCATGGATGTCCCCGTGATGTTCGAGATCATCAACGACGCCGCCCGGGCTTATGGGGGCGTCATCCCGGCTGACTGCTGGTCCGAGCCTTACATGTCGGCAGACGAGTTGCGGCGGGAGATCGAAGACGGGGTGCAATTCCGAGGTTATGAGGAAGGAGGGGCGGCTTGTCGCGGTGATGGGCATTCAGCACGTTCTCGACGTGAGCCTCATCCGGCACGCCTACGTCCGCACAGCTATCGCGGCAAAAGGGAATCGGGGCGAAACTCCTCGGTGCGCTGCGCGTGCAGACGTCGCGGCCGCTGCTGATGGGGACCTGGGCCGCCGCCACCTGGGCTGTGCGATTCTACGAGAAGCACGGGTTTCGACTCGTCACCCCGGGCGAGAAGGACATGCTGCTGAAGAAATACTGGAACATCAGCGACCGGCAGGTTCAGACATCGGTCGTGCTGGCCGACGAGAGATGGTTCGAGAACAACAGGAACAGGGATTAAGGCATAAGGCGTAAGGCGTGGATAAAAGCGCATTAGATCTCTGCCATAAGCCTTTAGCCATTCGCCATTAGCCCTAAGCCCCAGGGGAAGAAAGGAGAGAACCATGTCATTGCTTTCGGTTGAGGATACGTCCTGATTGGTCATCGACATGCAGGGCAACCTGTTCGAGTCCATGCAGGACAAGCAGTTCCTGCAGGAAAACGTCCGGAAGCTCGTCCGGGGCATGCAGGTCTTCGGCATCCCCGTCATCGTCACCGAGCAGATCCCGGAGAAGCTGGGGCCCACGATCGAGCCCGTAGCGGAGCTTATGCCCGAGGTCCGGCGCATTCCGAAATCCGACTTCAGCTGCTGCGGCGACGTGAAGATCATGAAGGCCCTGAAGGCCGTCGATCGCCGACAGGTGCTGCTGAGTGGCATCGAGGCCCACGTCTGCGTTTACCAGACGGCGATCGACCTGCTGGGTTTCGGCTATGACGTGCACCTCGTCGCCGATGCCGTTTCCTCGAGAACGGTCATGAACCGCGAGATCGGGATCGAAAAGATGCGCGACGAGGGCGCACGCCTCGCAAGCACGGAGATGGTCCTCTTCGAACTCGTCCGGACGGCGGAGGACCCCAAGTTCCGGGAGCTTTTCAAGATCGTCAAGTGAAATGCAGCCCCTGCATTGAAATGCCATTCCCCATGAAAAAAGGGGCCCGCTTCTTTCGAAACGGGCCCCTGATTTCTTAACCTCTTAACTTCTTACCTTCTCAACTTCTTTCTTCTAGTGGTGCCCTTCGGGGGCGCCTTTTTTCTCCTCGCCGTAGACGATGAGGGTGCCGTGATGCTCCATCTCCTTGAGCCACTTGGGGTGCTGCTTCTTGGCCCAGCCCGGGGTGACCCAGCCGGTGATCATGGCCTGAACCGAGCCGGGGTTGCCGATCGTCCCCAGGTAGAGGTGGACGAAGAAGAAGGCAAAGAGGGTGACAAACCCCACGGCGTGCAGCGTGTACATCCAGCGGGTCAGCGACATGGGCAGGATCTGGAACATCATGAGAAGCCCCGTGCCCAGCATCATGGGCCCGCAGAGCGCGACGGCGATGAAGAACATCTTCTGC
Organism: uncultured delta proteobacterium; assembly: GCA_963828305.1. Classification (GTDB taxonomy): domain Bacteria; phylum Desulfobacterota; class Syntrophia; order Syntrophales; family UBA2192; genus UBA2192. Next base: position 33,169 of record CAWHEJ010000010.1, read on the forward strand.
CCCGGGTTGTACTTGCCGCTCTCGGGGGGGTTGTCGACATGCCAGAGGTAGCCCCCGGCGCACTTGACCCACTCGAGGTCATCGGGCATTTCGATCACGCCCGCCTCCCTCCACCACATGGAGATGGCGAAGATCAGCGAGAAGCCGAAGACGAGGCCCGTCAGGTTGTGGACGTATTTGAGGTTTTTCATTCCGCCCAGGATCGTCCCGATGAAGTTCAGCGAATGGAACATCATCCCCAGTCCCGTGATGAACAGGATGATGCAGGAAATCGCCATCGTCCAGTGGACGATCCGCTCAAAGGAATCCGTTGCTTGTATCATTCCAGGTCTCATGGTCATTCACCCCCTTCCTTCTTTCCCGCCTCGCCCGGTTCATCGGGGAGCTTGGGCCCGTGGATCAGGTAGTGCAGGAACGAGCCCACCAGGATGCCGCCCGCCGCAATGAGGGAGACGGGCTTGAGGAAGCCCCTCCACAGCGTGACACTGAGGGGTACGCTCGGGTCGATGCTGGACCCCCGCGTAGGTGGCGGGCTTCTCGGAGAGCACGTACATCAGGTGCGTGCCCCCGACGTACTTGTCGCCGTAAACGGTTGCCGAGCCGCCGATCTGCTGCACCCGGGCCGCGGCCTTCTTCAACTGGGCCTCCTTGTCGCCCCAGGAAAGGGCGCCCGTGGGGCAGGCCTTCACGCAGGCGGGGGTCATGTTGTTGGCAAGACGGCTTTCGCACATGTCGCATTTGTAGACCTTGTCGGTTCCCGCGTCGTACTTGGGAACCTCGAAGGGGCAGGCCGCCGTGCAGTTCTTGCAGCCGATGCAGAGGTCGCGGTTGAGGCCCACCGTACCGAAGTCCTTGTTGTAGTAAAGGGCCCCGGAGGGGCAGACCGTCACGCAGGCCGCGTCGGTGCAGTGCATGCAGGCCTCCTTGCGGAAGAGCCACTTCACGCCGCCCTTGTCGTCCTTCACATCCTGGAAGTGGATGATCATGAAGTTGTTGGGCTGAAGCGTCGGGGGGTTCTGGTAGGAGCCCCACTGTTTCGTCTGGCCGGCCTTCAGCGCGTTCCACTGCTTGCAGGCGAGCTGGCAGCCCCTGCAGGCGGTGCACTTGGCGTCATCGTAGAGTTTGATTTTCTCAGCCATCTTACTTCACCCCCTTCTTGACAACGTTCGCCATGAAGGCCTTGCTCTCGGGGATCATGGTGTTGGGATCCCCCGCGTAGGGTGTGAGCAGATTCGCCGCATCACCGGTGGTGAAGACCTCGGGCTTCTTGTCGTTGGCATTGTAATTGCGCGCCGCCGTGGTGGCCCAGCCGAAGTGCCAGGGGATGCCCACCATGTGGATCGTGTTGCCGTCGATGTTGAAGGGCTTCATGCGGGGCGTCACGATGGCCACGGCGTCGAGTTCGCCTCGGGACGTCTTGACCGTGACGAGCTCGCCGTTGGCAAATCCGCGCTCCTTGGCCAGCTCCTCGCCGATCTCGACAAACATGCCGGGCTGCATCTCCGCGAGCCAGGGCACCCAGCGGGTCTGCAGGCCCGTCTGCCAGTGCTCGGTGACGCGGTAGGTGCTGCAGATGAAGGGGAAGCGCGGGTCGCAGGATGCGATGGAGTCCACATCCGTGTCCGTGCCCACGCCCTTCTTCTCCCAGCGCTTGACCACGGGGTTGTTGAACTGGGGCGACATGAGGTTCTTTTCCACCGGGCACTCCATCGGTTCGTAGTGCTCGGGGAAGGGACCGTCGGCCAGTCCCGGCCCGAAGAGGGAGGCCACGCCGTCGGGTTTCATGATGAAGGGCCCGCGGCCGCTGCCGGGGTCGCCCACGCCGTCGGGCACGTCGCCCGTCCACTTCGCACCGTCCCACTTGATGACGGGCCGGTTCGGGTCCCAGGGCTTGCCCGTGTCGGGGTGTACCGAGGCGCCGTTGTAGAGGATCCGGCGGTTGACCGGCCAGGACCAGGCCCACTGGGGGAAGAGTCCCATACCCGTGGGGTCGGCCTTGCCGCGCCGTGCGGACATGTTGCCCGCGTCGGTGTAGGATCCGCAGTAGACCCAGTCGCCCGAGGAGGTCGAGCCGTCGTCCTGCAGGAAGGCGAAGCTGGGGACCTGCTGGCCCTTCTTGAAGGGCATCTTTTCCTTCGTTGCGGGGTTCTCGACGACCTTGTCGGCCAGGAAGGTGCCGTTGATCTCCTTGGCGATGGCGTGGACGTCGAGGTGGTAATGCCCCTTGCTGTCGAACTTGCCGTAATTCCACGAGAGCTTCGTGATGGCCTCCTTGTTGGGGCCGCCTTCCTTCTCGTAGAGGGCCTTCACCCTGAAGTAGAGCTCGGCCATGAGGTCGCCGTCGGGAAGCGCGATCCCCACGGGATTGACGGCCTTGTAGCGCCACTGCATCCAGCGGCCGCTGTTGGAGATGCTGCCTTCCTTCTCGATGGACGAGGCGCAGGGCAGCATGAAGACCTCCGTCTTGACCTGGGTCGGGTCAAACCCCGGGCTTCTCCAGAAGGAGCCCGTCTCGTTGTCGTAGAGGTTGACGTTGACCATCCAGTCGAGCTTCGTCATGGCCTGGCGCACCTTGTTGGAGGAGGCGCCGGAGTTCGCCGGGTTCATGCCCCAGGCGAAGAAACCCGTGAACTTTCCCTTGAACATCTGGTCGAAGAGCGTGAGCCACGAATAGTCGACGCCGTCGTCGAGCCTGGGCAGGTAGCTGTAGGCTTCCTCCAGGGTCGTGTTCATGCCGTACATGGAGCGCAGGAAACTCGCGATGTACTTGGGCGTGTTCTTCGGCCAGTTGAGGCTCTTGGCTTCCTTGGTCTGGGGGGTCCTGGCATCCATGAAGCTCTTCAGGGTGGGGTTGGAGCCCCGGGGGGTCCCGATGTAGCCCGGCCAGATGTGGAACAGCAGGCCCTGGTCCGTCGAGCCCTGCACGTTGGCCTCGCCGCGCATGGCCGCGACACCGCCACCCGCTATGCCCATGTTGCCCAAAAGCAGCTGGATGATGGCCATCGCACGGATATTCTGCACGCCCACGGTATGCTGGGTCCACCCCATGGCGTACAGTTCATTACCGCTCTTGTCCGGCTTGCCCGTTGAACCGTAGAGTTTGTAAATCTCCTCGAGCTTGGCTACGGGCGTTCCCGTAATTTTGTTGACCATCTCGATGGTGTATCGGGAATAATGTTTCTTCAGGAGCCGGAAGACGCAGCGCGGGATCGGTCATCGAGGGGTCTTTCTTGATGACGCCGGACGCATCGGTCTGGTAGCTCCAGGTGGCCTTGTCGTACTTCGCGCCCGTGAGGCCCGAGAAGACGCCCTTGTTGTCGCCGGGGAGCTTGAAGTCGGGGTTCACCAGGAAGGTGGCGTTGGTGTACAGCTTGACGTACTCCTCGAAGTAGAGCTTGTTGTCCAGGATGTACTTGATCATGCCGCCCAGGAAGGCGATGTCCGTGCCCGAGCGAAGCGGGGCATAGAGATGCGCCTTGGCGGCCGACTGGGTGAAGCGGGGGTCAACACAGATGACCTTCGCCCCTTTTTCCATGGCCTTGGTGATCCACTTGAAGGCAATGGGGTGGTTGGAGGCAGGGTTGCTGCCCATGATTAAAATTACATCACTGTGTTGGATATCAATCCAGTGATTCGTCATCGCGCCGCGTCCGAACGACTCTGCCAGAGCCGGTACAGTGGCGCTGTGTCATATCCGGGCCTGGTGTTCGATGTACACCAGACCCAACCCCCTCAGGAATTTCTGATAAAGCCAGCACTCCTCGTTGTCCATGGCTGCCGAGCCGACCGAGGCGATGCCGTCCGTGCGGTTGACGAGCTCGCCCTTCTCGTTGCGGGCCTTGAAGCTCTTGTCGCGGCTCGTCTTGATGTTGCGGGCGATCTTGTCCAGGGCCCATTCCCACTCGACTTCCTGCCACTCCGTTGCGTTAGGCGCCCGGTAACGGGGCTTGTCGAGCCGGTTCTTGTTGTTGGCCATCTGGTAGATGGAGCCGCCCTTGGGACAGAGCGATCCCTGGTTGATGGGATTGTCGGGGTCCCCCTCGGTGTTGATGACCTTACCGTCGCGCACGGACACGATGATGCCGCATCCCACGGAGCAGTAGGGGCACACGGTCAGGGATTCTTTCGTGTAGAGCGTCTTCAGCGCCTGGGCGTTGGCCTTGGCGGGGCTCAGGCTGATGCCGAGACCGCTGGCCGCCAGTGTGGCGCCGGAGAGCTTCAGGAAACCTCTTCTGCTGACATCCATAAAACCCTCTCTCCTTTCAAAGAATGTCGCGGGAACTTCTCTCCCTTCCCCGGGTCTCCTTTCCAAGCGCGGGAGGCACGGCCGTTTCCAGCCATACCCATCGTCCACCCTTCCTGGAGGTCTCTCTTTCTCTCTGTAGAACGGGCGGATCGGAGACGCCATCTTCCGGCGGGACTGTCACAGGAGGTACAATCCTGCTGCGCCTTCGGAAAAAATGGAACGGATAAAGGCGTGGGACCACCTGAAAATGGCGATTTCCTATAATAGAGAAAGGGGTGAAAAGTCAAGGACTTTCTTGGGTGCGGAGGGGGTGCGGGAGGGCCGCCGGGGGCCGCTGAAAAAGGGTTTACATATCAACAGGTTCAGCGGCCCCGGGGGGAAGGGTTACTTCAGTTTTTCGAGTTCCCGGACGAGCGCCTCGAGAGAGGGGCGCTTGTTGATGTCGTGGACGTCGATGTAACGGATCACCCCCTTCTTGTCGATGACGAAGAGGGCCCGTTCGGTGGTCCCGTCGGAGCGAAGCACCCCATAGGACTCGGCAACCTTCCCGTGGGGGTAGAAGTCGGAGAGCACCGGGAACCAGAGCTTGCCCATCTGGTTCGTCCAGGCGTAGAGGGTGGGGATGTTGTCGACGGTGATCCCCAATAATACCGCATCGTTTTTGTCGAAGAGGTCCTTGACGATGTTGTATCCGGGCCACTGGTCCGAGCAGACGGGGGTCCAGGCGGCGGGAACGAAGGAAAGAACGACGTTCTTCTTGCCCCGGTACTGGCTCAGGGTCACTTTCTGGCTCGTGATGGAGGGAAGCATGAAGTCCGGCGCGATGTCGCCGACCTTCACCTTGAGGACGCTGTCGACGGGTTTCAGCTCCCCGGTGGAGTAGATGTTGTCCTTGTACGCCTCGGAGTGCGTCTGGGCCCAGGCCGGCAGACTCAGCGCCGCAATGAGCACAACGGTGATGAGGGCGGTTATCTTCGTCATGTAGGCCTCCTTATCGTCCGGCAAATTTTTTAAGCGTTTCCAGGAATGCCGGGATCTCCCCGAACCCGCCCAGGCGGGCATAGGTCACATCCTGGGTCCCGTCCGGGTTGAGCCTGACGGCGATGAAGAAGGGGGTGCGTACCTCGCCGCACTTCTTGTGGATGTCATAGTCGGGGTCCGGGAAGACGGGGAAGGGCACGTTGTAGCGCTTCCGGAATACTTCGACCTCGTAGGCGGAATTGCCGGCGCCGATCCCGATGATCTTGATCCTTCCCTTCAACGCGGGGTCCTTCTCGATGGCCTCGTAGAGCTGATTCACGAGGGGGGCCTCTTTCTGGCAGAAGGGGCAGTACATGCTCAGGATCTCGATCAGGACTAGATTTGCCTTGATGTCGGCCATTTTGAAGGTCTTTCCCCAGCCCGAAAGTCCGAGGTAGTTCCGGTCGGCACGGTCCGCGGGGACCGGGAGGGTAAAGTCGAAGAGCTTGTCCCCGGGTTTCGGCTGCGCACTCTGGGATGCAGCCGGGGAGCCGGCCAGGGCGACGGCCGCCACTATCATGAGAACCAGGATCTTTTTCATGTCGTGCCTCCGTGAACAGGATGACGCAATAGTACCAGAATATGGGGCCGCGGAAAACAAAAAACAACGGCGGATCCCTCCGGGCCACAAAGGGATTGACAGTTCCCGCCGAATGTGGCTTTTTGGCCGGCGGGCGACATGGAATAATCATCCGGTTTGGCGCACGACGAGGCGCCGTCCGCCCCGGTTGGAGAGCCTTCGTGATGAATCGCACCGGTATCGCATTTCTCCTGATGCTCGTGCTGCCTGTCTGGCCTGCGGCGCCTGCCGCGGCGGACCGGGACGGGCGGGCGTCCGTCCGGATGGAGGAAGTTGTCGTGACGGCCTCACCCATTACGGAAGGCAACCAGGTCAACCGCCTGGGGAGCCAGGTCACCAGCGTAACGGAAGACCAGATCGGCGATCTCAACGCCCAGGACTTCCAATCCGCCGTCCGGATGGTTCCCGGAGTGATCATTTCCCGGCAGAATCCCGTCGGGAGCTTTGGCGGGGGCGACGGCGGCGCCATAACCATCCGCGGCATGGGAAGCGCGAGGCCGGGAGGCGAAATCCAGATGGCCGTCGACGGAATCCCGAAGGTCGTCGGCGTATGGACCCACCCACTCATGGACATCATGAGCGTCGACCAGGCCCAACGGATCGATATTTACAAGGGGGCTCAGCCGGTCCTTTTCGGCAACGGCGCCTTCGGGGTCGTCAACGTGGTCACAAAACGGCAGACGGAAGAGGGGTTCTACACAAACGTCCGGGCGGGTTACGGTTCCTACTCCACCTTCATCCAGGGGGTCGAGCACGGCGGCAAAGTCGGGAACACTGATTATTACGTTCTCCAGAGCTTCCGTTCGTCCAGCGGCCACAGGGATTTCTCCAGCGGCGAGCTACAGGAATACTTTGCCCGGGTCGGTCATCAGCTCAATGAGGCCTGGTACGTGAGCCTCACGGCGAATGCGACCCACAATTTCGCCGAGGACCCGGGCCCGGAAGGAAACCTCGCGGCCCGCCAGGGCACCTACCGGTCAAACGACGAAATGACCGTGATCACCCTCGCCCACCAGTACTCCTCGGCGCGCGGGACCCTGAAGCTCTACTGGAATCGGGGCACGGGCGACTGGCAGGACCAGCCCGATCCGGCGGGTTTCTATTACGATACCACGTCGGATTGGGACAATTACGGCGCCCGGCTGCAGGAGTTCGTCACCCCCTGGAAAAACGGCGAGATTCTCGGCGGCATCGATCTGGATTTCATCGGCGGCAAGGTCACCCTCGACAGGGATGCCCCCCGGCCGGACAGCACGTTCCCCCGGGAGACCTTCCGCATCCTGTCGCCCTATGCTGCCCTGAGCCACCTCTTCGGGGAGAAGAGCGGCTGGTATGTGATCCCCTCGGCCGGGGTCCGCTATTTCTCCCACAGCGAATTCGACGCCGAATGGGGCCCCCAGGCGGGGCTTGTCGTGGGCTACGGACCGACGGAATTCCACGCCTCCTACGCGAAGGGCATCAACTACCCCGGCGTATACGTCGTGATGCAATCCAATCTCTTCTGGGGAGGGAATGCGAGGTGGAAGAACCTGGACGCGGAGACGGTGGATCATTACGAGGTGGGCCTGAGCCACACCATCGGCAAGAAGTTCCGCGCCGACCTCACCTACTTCACCGATGACGGGAAGAACCGCATGATCCTGGTGACAGCCCCGCCCCCCCCGCGCTATGAAAACATCGGAGACTTCAGGCTGGAAGGCATGGAAGCGACGGCGACCTGGGCCCCACTCGACGTCCTGTCGTTCTTCGCCGGAGCGACGCACTTCTTCAAGCGCGAGCCAACCAATCTTCCCTATGCCCCCTACTGGTCGGCAAGCACCGGGCTCAATTACCGCTTCCTGAGGTCCTTCAAGCTCAGCGTGGACGCGCTGTACGTGGACAACCAGTACACGGCCAACAACCGCACCGCCGGCTACGGGGGAAGCAGCATCGCGGCCGTCAGCGCTTATTTTCTCGTCAATGCGAAACTGGGATGGGAGTTCCGTCTCAAAGCGCTCAATACGAAAGGCGAGATCTATATCGCCGGTGAAAACCTGACCAACGAAAGCTATGCCTTCAAGAAGGACTACCCCATGCCTGGGATCACGGGGATGGTGGGAGTGAACCTGAAATTCTGAGTCTGGAGCACGGACGATGAAACAGCCCTTCGTACTGACGCTTCCCGATGACGGCAGCGGATCCATGTCGCTCGTGAAACCGCCCCGGGCGGTCAACCTGCGCTCCGGGCTGGTGAGGCTCGAACCGGGGCGCGATGTGGGTCTGCACTCCACGGAAGGAAACGAGGAGATGATCGTCGTCCTGGAAGGGCAGGGTGCGCTCGAGTGTGAGGGCTGCGCCCGGCTCGGGGTTGCAGGGGGGCAGATCGCCTACGTGCCCCCCCATACCCGCCACAATGTGTTCAACCGCGGCCCGGGCCCGCTGAAGTACATCTATGTTGTCTCCAAGGCGCCGGAGGATTGACGCGGCCGCGACCGACCTGCGATCAGCTCTATTTCTTGAAGTTCGCCTTCATATAATCCACGACGGCCTTCGTCTCCTCGGGGGAGAGCGGGATGGCCGGCATGCGGCCCTTGCCCTCGACGATCGCCTTGGAGATGGCCGCGTCGTCGTTTGCCTTCCAGAAATCGGCGCCGAAGGGGGCCGTCTGCATGATCACGCCCTTGCCGTCTCCGTCGGACCCGTGGCACAGGGCGCAGCGGTTGCCGTAGAGCTGCTTGCCGTCCTGGCCGATGGCGGGCGACACGAAAACGACGGAAAGGAGAACAACGGCGAGAAGCGCCGCGAAGGTCGTTGCTCTGTCGGTCTTGATTCCCTGCATGATACTCCTCCCTGAAGTTGGATTGGATGCTGTGACTTATGCGCACCGGTTATCATTGTAATGATCCGCCGGCCCGGCGTCAACAACCCTTCTTTCTTGACCCTTCCCTTGAAGTCGGGTACTTATAACCTGTGCTGCAGAAGAATGAAATCGCCGGGCGGCTGCATCGCCGTCTCCACGAAGAGAGCCGGCGGTTCACCGTCGAGGATGTCCGGATCGGCGCGAGCTACGTCGCTGTCGTCCTGACGGGAGGCCGCATCGGCCTGGCCGCGCGCCTGAAGGAGTTTGCCGGCACGCAGATCGAAATTCCCCGCTCCGCGATTTGCGGAAAGCGTGCAGAGTCTTTGCTGGAGGATCTCGTTTCCGGCGCAGGCGCCATCGAGCGAGCCCTGGGGCTCGCCGCAGCCAATGCCCTGATCCATCCCTCCGTTGCCGGGCGGGAGGAAGATTCCCTCGGCCTCATGGGGCTTCGACCCGGCGAGCGGGTCGCCATGGTGGGCCTTTTCCGGCCCATCGTGCCGAGGATCGAGGCGACGGGTGTGCGGCTCTCCGTCATCGAGCGTGATACGCCGGAGAAGGAAAGAAAACAGGTACTCGGCGCCTGTGAGGTGGCCATCGTCACGGCAACAACGCTTTTGAACGGGACGCTGGAAGGAATTCTCAACGAGCTGGGCGAGCCTCGACACGTGGCCCTCATGGGACCGTCCACGCCGCTTTGCGAAGAGATCTTCCGGGGGACCCCGGTGACGCATCTCGGAGGGTCGGCGATCGTCGACGGGGCGGCCGTCCTGCAGGTGATCTCCCGGGGGGGCGGGACGCCGGAGATGAGGCCCTGCCTTCGATTCGTGAATATCAGGGTGCACCGGTCATGAAAAAGATCCCGATCGTCTCCATCGTGGGCTACTCGGGGAGCGGGAAGACCACCCTCGTCGAGAAGATGATCCCCGAGCTGAAGCGCCGCGGCTGGCGGGTTGCCACGATCAAGCACAACCGCCACGGGTTCGAGATCGACCACGAGGGAAAGGACAGCTGGCGCCACCGAAGGGCGGGAGCGAGCCTGACCGTGCTTGCCTCGCCGGGGAAGGTGGCCGTCATGGCGGACCTCGAGGGGGACTTGAGTCTCGAGGAGCTGGGCGAGCGGTTCATTAGCGGCGTGGATGTCATTCTCACCGAAGGCTTCAAGAAGAACCCCCACCCGAAGATCGAGGTCTGGCGCAAGGCCCTGGGCAAGGAGTTCCTCTCGAGGGATGACGATGCGCTTCTGGCCGTGGCCGGCGACGATCCCGGCGGGGTGACGGCGCCGCGTTTTGACCTCGGCGATGTCACGGGCCTCGTCGATCTCATGGAAACGAAGGTCATCCGGGCATGATGGATACGATTGTTAACAACCTCTTTTCGACCGAGGCGGGGGTGGTCTGGCTCGTCCTGAAGTGGATCCTCGTCGTCGCGGCGGCGGGATTCATCGGCCAGTTCGGAAAGGCCTTCGCGACCTGCCTGATGAGGCGCGCGAGGGAGCGCAAGGAACCCGAGGCTCAGAGCCTGCCCGGGACGACCCCGGAGGCAGCCGGGCCGGAGGGCCCTGCGCTGCAGGAGAAGCCATTCCCGGCGCATCCTGCGACGGAGCCGCCCGCCAGGCTGAAGGACGATAAAAAACAGATGAAGGCGCAGTCCAAGCAGCAGAAAAAATTTCTGAAGAAGATGTTCAAATAAATCGAACCGGGGAAACCATGACGGATCAAAAATTACCGGAAGGCAAATACGACGTCATCATCATCGGCGGGGGGCCCGGGGGCCTCACGGCAGGCCTCTACACGGCACGGGCGAGCTTCAGGACGCTTCTCGTCGAGTCCAGCACGCTCGTGAGCCAGATCACCGTGACCGATATCGTGGAAAACTATCCCGGTGTTCCGGACATCGGCGGCTACGAGCTGGTGGAAAAATTCAAGGAGCAGGCAAAGAAATTCGGGCTTGCCTCGACGTACGCCTCCGTTCAGGGCCTGGAGAAGACCGAGATCGCCGGGATGGCCGGCTGGCGGGTGAAGACCGACGCGGGGGATTTCGAGGCGCTTTCCGTCATTGTGGCCACGGGGGCCAACTGGCGCAAGATCGGTGTGCCCGGCGAGTCGGAGCTGACAGGCCGCGGCGTCTCCTACTGCGCAACCTGCGACGGGCCCTTCTATCGGGACCGGGAGGTCATTGTCATCGGCGGCGGCGACACGGCCGTCCAGGAGGCGCTGTTTCTCACGAATTTTGCGAGCAAGGTGACGATCGTCCATCGCCGCGACCGGCTTCGCGCCACACCCATCCTGCGCGAGCGGGCCGCCGCAAACCCGAAGATCGCCTTTGCCTGGGATTCCGTAGTGACGGCGATCGGGGGCGTCGAGGCGGTCACCCTTGTGTCGATCGCCAGCGTGAAAGACCCGAAGCAGACCCGGGATATCCCGGCCGCCGGAGTTTTCGTTTTTATCGGCCTGGTCCCGAACACGGAGTTCATGAAGGGGGTCGTGAAGCTCGACCCGGGAGGATACATCGTGGCGGACCGGGACATGAAGACCTCGGCGCCGGGGATCTTCGCCTGCGGCGACTGCATCGAGAAACTCCTGCGGCAGGTCGTGACGGCCTGTGGCGACGGCGCCACGGCGGCCTTCTCGGCCGCAGCTCTATGTCGAGGAGCTCAAAGGCGAGGCGTACAGCGGGCGGTAGTCAGAGCCAGAGGGTAAGAGGGTGAGAAGGTAAGAGGGTAAGAAAACACAGAAGATTGGCACTGGATTGTCCAACCTTCTTACCTTCACACCTTCTCAACCTCTAGTTCGAAAAAGAGCGGCACTTGAAGCATCGACGAAATGGAGTTCACGTTGGACAATTTCATCGCGTTCTGGCAGCACCTGCCCTCGAAGATCGACCCGAGCATTTTTTCGATCGGCTCCTTCCAGGTGCGATACTACAGTCTCATGTATATCGTGGCCTTTGCGCTGACGTACCTCCTCGTCGCGTACCGGCTTCGCACGGAGAAGTTCCCCTATACGAAGGAGACGATCCAGGACCTGATGGTCTGGGCCATCCTGGGGCTCATCCTGGGCGGACGGCTCGGGTATGTCCTCTTCTACAACTTCGAGTACTTCCTCAGGCATCCCCTGGAGATCTTCCTGCCCTTTTCCTTCGCAAACGGCGTGAAGTTCGTCGGCATCAGCGGGATGTCGTTTCACGGGGGCCTCATCGGTGTCGTCATCGCCGCCGCCATGTTCTGCTACATCCGACGGATCCGGTTCTGGGACATCATCGATCTCTTCGTTCCCTGTGTCCCCCTGGGGTACACCTTCGGGCGCATCGGGAACTTCATCAACGGCGAGCTCTGGGGCCGGGCGACCGACGTTGCCTGGGGCATGTACTTCCCTCTCGATGTGACGCGCACCCTTCGCCACCCCTCCCAGCTCTATGAAGCCTTCTTCGAGGGGATCATCCTCTTTGTGATCCTCTGGTCCCTGAGGAAGAAGAGGCCTTTCGAAGGCGCTTTTCTCGCTTACTACCTGATGGGGTACGGAGCCGTCCGCTTCTTCATCGAGTACGTCCGGGAGCCCGATGCGCACATCGGACTTTACTTCGGGCTGATCACCATCGGGCAGATCCTCTGCCTGGCCATGATCCTCGCGGGGGCCGCTGCTCTATTTCTTCCTGCGATCCAGAGCCGTCGCGGCGAAACCGTAGTCCCCGATCGGGAGGAATCCATGAGCGAGTTCATCCTGGTGACGACGACGGCTCCGACGAAAGAGGACGCCGCGAAGATTGCAACGGCCCTCCTGGAGCAGAGGCTTGCGGCCTGCGTCCAGATTCTGGGCCCCATCGAGAGCCGCTACTGGTGGAACGGAACAATCGAGCAGTCGCCCGAGTGGCTCTGCCTCATCAAGACGATCCGCGGAAAATTTCCGGCCGTCGATGCGGCGATCCGCGCAAACCACTCCTACGAGGTTCCCGAGATCGTCGCCTGTCCCATCGAGCTGGGAAGCGAGCCTTACCTGGACTGGCTTCGCAGCGAGACGGCGGGGTAGAGAATTTTGCTTGCAATTTGACCCCGTTACCCTTTACAAAAAACGGGTTTGAATCCGTCACATCACCGAGGGCGTCATCGCCTTGCATAGAAAGGGTTGATTATGGGGACTACCAATCTGTACTCTCTTCCGAAGCTTTCGTTTGAATACAAGGACCTTGCTCCGTTCATCTCCGAGGAGCAGCTGCGACTCCACCACGAGAAGCATCACGCGGCCTACGTCACGGGGGCCAATGCCGTCCTGGAACGGATCGACAAGGCCCGCAAGGAGAAGACCGATCTCGACATGAAGTCGACGCTCAAGGAGCTCTCGTTCCACATCGGCGGGCATGCCCTCCACAGCCTGTTCTGGGGCAACCTGGCCCCGAAGGGAAAGGCAAGTGAGAGGCCGGTGGGGCTTCTCGCGACGGCGATCGACAAGGAGTTCGGGAGCTTCGAGCAGTTCAAAAAGGAGTTCACCCAGGCGGCCGTGAGCACGGAGGGGTCCGGCTGGGCGGCGCTGAGCCACTGTGCCCGTTGACAAACCGCCCACTCATCATGCAGATCGAAAAGCACAACGTCAACGTCTACCCGCATATCCGGATTCTGCTCGTGCTCGACGTATGGGAGCATGCCTACTACCTGGACTACAAGAACCTCCGGGCGAAATTCGTCGAGTCATTCTGGAACATCGTCAACTGGGAAGAGGCGAACCGCCGCTTCGAGGACTCCCTGAAGTAAGAATCCATCGCCCCCGGGATCAGGGCTGCCCGGAGGCGATGCTCTTGATCCGCTCACCCTTCCTGCCCGCCGCACATCAACCGACACGAGCACGCTGGAACGAAACCGATGCGCCTCAGAGTCGAAACATTCGGAAAAGCACGGGGAAGGAGCGCTGCCGCCGCCTGGATCCAGGCCGTCCGCCTCCAGTTCGTGCCTCCCAGCTTCATCCCGGCCATGCTCGCCGCAGCCATTGCCTGGTCGCGCTGGCAGGTGTTCGATCCCTTCGCTTTTCTTCTCGTTCTCATCGGGGTGACCGTACACCACTTCGGTCTCAACATGCTCGACGACGTCCTGGACTATCTTCACGCCGTCGATCGTCGCCTGGGGGGATGAGAAGAACCCTTACACGGGCGGCAGCGGGGTGCTCACCGAGGGGCTCCTGACGGTGAGGGAACTGAAGTGGGGCGTGGCCGTCTGCTACAGCCTCACGGTCGGGATCTGGCTCTATCTTGCAGTCCTGAAGGGGTGGCCCGTGTTCGTCATCGGGGCCGTCGGAATCCTGTCGTCCATTTTCTATACCGTGCCCCCCGTCAAATTCGCCTACCGGGGCTTCGGCGAGCTGGGGCTTCTGGTCAACTTCGGGCCCGTTCTCGTCATGGGTTCCTACTATGTCCAGCGGCAGACCCTGGACATGGAACCCGTGATCCTTTCCCTCGTCCCCGGGTTTCTCATGTGGTCCATGATCGTCATCAACGAGATCCCCGACTACGAGGAGGACCGCCATGAGCGGCAAGATGAACCTCGTTGCCCGCTTCGGCCGCAAGACCGGGGTCGTCCTCTACCAGGCGGGGCTCCTCTGCGCGTTCGGGACCCTGGCGGGGTCGGTGCTCTTCGGGATGGCTCCGCTGCCGGTGCTCCTGGGGCTCGTGGCGCTGCCGACTGCGCTGCGATCGGTCAGGATCCTGAGGGAAAACTACCTGGACCGGCTGAAGATGATCCCCGCGAACATCGCCATCATCAAGGTGTACCTCATTACGGGGGTGGCGCTCGTCATCGGATATCTGGTACATGGATGGACGGGGTGGTGAGCGGTGAGCATCCTGCGGAGCACTGGAGCAAGTCTACGAAGCTCGCAGAGGGTGAGAGGGTGAGAAGGTTGGAAAAGCCGACAGCCCAGACACGCATTCTCCGTTCTCCAACCTTCAGCCCTTCAAACCCTCTTACCCTCTGCATTGAGTGGGGCATGTCTGAACAGCATGAAGAACGAACCGTGCCAAGAGAAGGCCTGCAGCCGTTGTCGGTCGTCGGCTCCGTCACGATCGACCGCATCATCGAGAGCAGGAAGACCTCGGAGCGGATGGGGGGTGTCGTCACCTATGGCGGGCTTACCTTCCAGCGGCTCGGCGTGGAAACGGCCGTCGTGACAAATATTGCCGAGGCCCACAGGGGCCTCCTCGATGTCCTTGCCGCAGGGGGCCTTGCCGTCCACGCCGGCACGAGCCGTCTCACCACGCGGTTCGTCAACGAAGCCCGGGGGGACTGGCGCGAGCAGCTCATGCCCGAGGCGGCCGCTCCCATCACGGCGGGCCAGGTAAAGCCCCTTCTCTCCGAGGTCCGCCACATTCACGCGGGGCCTCTTCACCCCGACGACATCGAACCGCAAGCCGTGGCGCTGATGGCGGAATCGAAGAAACTCGTCAGTCTCGACGTCCAGGGCTACCTGCGCAGGACGGAAAACGACCGCATCGTCCCCGCTGTAGCGGCTGGTCTCGAGGGGGCATTGCGCTCGGCCCACATCATCAAGGCCGACGAGGAAGAGCTGGACCCTCATGCTCGATCACTTTCGCCTGAGCCTCCCGGGGTTTCTGCAGAGCTTCCGGATCGACGAGGCCGTGATCACCCGGGGCTCGCGAGGCGCGAGCGTGTGGACCCGCGCAGGCGAGGGCTATCACTTCGGCGCCGAAACGGTGCGCCGGCCGGTCAGCACGGTCGGGGCAGGCGATGTCTTCTTTGCCGCCTATCTTGTCGCTCATGTTTACCGGAAGCTTGACATCGACATGGCGGCCATGTTCGCCGCGGGGATAGCGGCAAAACAGGTAAGCGGGAAGCACCTCGCGCCGCATTGCTCGATCTGTCGCCGGAGCCGCCGGGCACGGGCGGAAGAAAAAGGTCGGCTTCCCCTTCGAGCAAGCGAAGATAGGAAGTGAGGAAGAGCGGAAGCGCGGCGAAGAAAGAATCCATGATTTTCTGAATTAATCCGCTCTTCCTACCCTCTGCTCTTCCTAGCTTCATGTGCATGGGGCGCAGGGCCGGCAACTAGATTAGTGACCCAGTAACGGAGCTGAAGAAAGGAGGTACAAGATGAAAGTGCTCATTCTTTATTTCTCCCGGACGGGCAACACGAAGAAGCTTGCCGAGGAGATTGCCAGGGGTGTCGTGGAGGTCGAGGGTGTGCAGGCCGTCATCCGATCCACTGCGGACGTCTCGAAGGAGGATTTCGTCGCCGCCGACGGGATCGTCGCGGGCTCGCCCGTCTACTTCGGGTCCATGGCGGCGCCGCTGAAGGATGTCCTTGACAAGTTCGTGGGGGTGCGGAAGAAGATGGAGAACAAGGTGGGTGCCGCCTTCGCCACGGGCGCCGATCCCTCGGGCGGCAAGGAGACGACGATGATCTCCATCATCCAGGCGATGCTCATCTACGGCATGATCGTCGTCGGCGACCCCCTCGACGCCACGGGGCACTACGGAGTTTCCTGTCTCGGGGCCCCGGACTCGGCGGCGGCGGAAAACGGGCGCAAGTTGGGAAAACGAGTGGCTTCACTGGTTAAGAAGTTAAGAGGGTAAGAAGGTAAGAAGTTGAGAAAAGGATGAGGAAAGAAGCATGAAGGTTGCCACGACGGAAGAAATGAGGGCGATGGACCGCTATGCCATCGAGACGCTGGGCATTGCCGACGAGATCCTCATGGAGAACGCCGGCATCGCCGCCTATTACGCGCTGGCCGGCGAGATGGACATTGCGGGGGGGCGCTTTGCCGTGTTCTGCGGCGGGGGCAACAACGGCGGAGACGGATTCGTCGTGGCACGAAAGATCCACTCGGGCGGCGGCATCGTCAAGGTGTTTCTCCTTGCCGGGAAAGACCGCTACAAGGGGGCTGCGCGGAAGAACCTGGATCGGCTCCTCAATCTCCCCGTCGACGTCCGTCCGGTGGAATCCGTTGACGACGCCCGGGGTTACATCCTTCAGAGCAACGCCGTCATCGACGCCATCTTCGGAACGGGACTCGACCGGGACGTGGAAGGCCTCCACCGGGAGGTGATCGAGAACATCAATGCGCTCGGAAAGCCCGTCTTCAGCCTCGACATCCCATCGGGGGTCAACGGCGACACGGGGCGCCTGATGGGCACGGCCATCCGGGCGGCGGCCACGGTGACCTTCGGCCTGCCCAAGCGCGGCAACCTGCTCTACCCCGGGTTTCTCTGCGGGGGAAAACTCTACGTGACCCACATCTCCTTTCCCCCCGAGCTCTACGATTCGGAATCGATCGGCGTGGAGGTCAATGACCCGCCCCCGCTGCCCGCCCGCAAGGCCTGGGGGCACAAGGGGGACTTCGGCGATGTCCTCTTTGTCGCCGGCGCAGCCGGGTATTACGGCGCCCCTGCCTTCTCGGCCCTCTCCTTCCTGAAGGCCGGCGGCGGTTACTCGCGCCTCGCAGCACCCGCTTCGGTGATCCCGGGGATCGCCGCGCAGGCAGGCGAGATCGTCTTCGTCCCCCAGCGGGAAACGGCGTCGGGAAGCATCGCCCTCGAGGAACAAGGCAACCCTCCTGGAGCTGGCGGGCCGTGTCGACATGGTCGTCCTGGGGCCGGGGCTGTCGCTTGCCGAGGAGACGCAGAAACTCGTCCGGGAGCTGGCCGCAAAGATCGAGAAGCCCATCGTGATCGATGGCGACGGGATCACGGCCATCGCAAAGAACCCCCGGTTTCTCAAGCGTCGCCGCTACGAGACGGTCCTGACGCCCCACGCGGGCGAGATGTCCCGGATTGCCGGGAAAAGCCGCGAAGAGATCGAGAACGACCCCATCGGCGTTCTCCGGGAAACGGCAGCCGATCTCGACTCCATCATCGTCCTCAAGGGGGCCCACTCGCTCATCGGATTGCCCGACGGCCGCGTCTGGATCAACATGAGCGGCAACTCGGGCATGGCGACGGCGGGATCGGGCGATGTGCTGACGGGCGCCATCGGGGCCATGTTCGGCCTGGGGCTCCCGGTTCCGGAGGCGGTGAGGGCCGGCGTGTTTGTCCACGGGCTTGCGGGGGATCTCGCGGCGGCCGCGAAGGGGGAAGACGGGATCACGGCGCGCGACATCATGGAAAGCCTGCCCAGGGCCGTCGCCATGGTGAGGGCGGCAGACCTGGGGGAGATCGCCGAGAAGAAGGGATTGTATATCATTTGAAGCCATAAGCCGACAGCAAACAGCCGACAGCCAAAAGAAAAATCCCCCTCTGTCCCCCTTTTGTAAAGGGGGATGACCGGGGGCGCATCCTGCCAGGGTGCGCAACCATGTCCGGGTCGTTCCTTACCGGGCCGCCCCGCGAAGCGGATCAGGGCGGCAAAGGGGGATTTCCCTTTTTTTTGCTTGTGGCCTCTGTCCTGCCTGGTGGCTCAGGGTGAGAATTAAAAGCGGTATGGGGATCAGTCACCCTCACCCCGACCCTCTCCCCTCAAGGGAGAGGGAGCCTGTAATGAATGGGGTTTTAGAGGGTCCGCTCGGCGATGAAGTCGGCCATGGCGAGCAGGGAAGACTTGGCTTTGCCGTTCTCGAAGGGGGTTAGCAGGGCCTTCCCTTCCGCAATGATGTTCCTTGCCCTCTCCAGGGCGTACTGGATGCCGTCGTAGTTTCCCGATGAGGCCGAAGACCGTCCGGATGTCCTCCTCGGTCGCCTGTTTCCTTTCCACGATGCCCCGGATGATCTTCTTCTCTTCGGCGCTGCATCGGGCCAGCGTCCGGATCAGCGGCAGGGTGATTTTCCCTTCCTTGATGTCCATCCCGACCGCCTTCCCGAACTCCTTCTCGGCGGCCACGTAGTCGAGGGTGTCATCGGTGAGCTGGAAGGACTGCCCCATCCGGTAGCCGAACTGCCGGAGGGCCTCGACGCGGTCCGGCGGTGCGCCGGCCATGAGGCCTCCGACTGCGCATGCGGCAGCGATGAGGACAGCCGTCTTCTTCTCGATGAGCGTGAAATAATCCTCCTCGGTGATCCCGACGTCGCCGCGCTTCAGGAGCTGGAAGACCTCGCCTTCGGCCATGGTATTGGTTGTTTCCGAGATCAGCTTGATGATGGCCAGATCCCCGTCGTGCGTCATGAGGGTGAAGGAGCGCGAATAGAGGAAGTCCCCTACGAGCACCGTCGCCGCATTGCCCCAGACGTTGTTGGCCGAGGGCTTGCCCCTTCTGGTCTCTGCGCCGTCGATCACGTCGTCGTGCAGAAGGGTGGCGGTGTGGATGAACTCGATCACCGCCGACAGGGGGTAGCGCCGCTCCCCGCGGTAGCCGCACAGATCCGCGGAAGCCAGGAGCATGAGGGGACGGAACCGCTTGCCGCCGCTCGTGATGAGGTGGTTGATGACGGTGGGGATGAACGGGACCGCCGAGTGCAGGTACTTCCCGAGGTTCTCTTCCAGTTGCTTGAGGTCGGGCTCGTAGCGCTTGATGACATCGGTCATGTTCATGGCTTGCCTTCCCGGTCTGTGACGGATTATTTGAAGCAATAACGTGCTCTTATCGGAGATGCCCCGAAATGTCAAGCTGGCGGCCCCGGAAAGACGGAAGCGAAGAAGATCGGAAGATCGGAAAAACCGTCCCCTCGTGCCTGCGGCCACATTCCCCAGGGGTGTGCAGCAAAAAATGCTTTACAGGACAGGGGTTTTGCATGATAAAGAAAAACACGAAAGAGGAACCATGTCGATCAAACGAACCGTATTCTTCATATCCGACCGCACGGCGATCACGGCCGAAACCTTCGGTCACAGCCTTCTCATCCAGTTCGACGACGTGGAGTTCCGGAAGGTCACGCTTCCCTTCATCGACACCATGTGGAAGGCGCAGGATGCCCTCGAGCACATCAACGACGCGAAGGAACAGACGGGGCAGCGCCCGATCATCTTCAGCACCATCGTCAATTCCCAGATCCGCAAGATGATCCTGTCCAGTGAAGCCGCCGCGGTCGATCTCTTCGAGACCTACATCGGCCCCCTGGAAGAGGAACTCCGGGTTCAACCCTCCCTCGGCGGCAGTTCCCACCACGCCTCGGCGGGGGATGAGCTCGACATCCGGATCAACGCCGTGAACTACGCTCTCACGAACGACGACGGGATCACGACCAAGAACTACGACAAGGCCGACGTGATCCTCGTGGGCGTCTCCCGCACCGGCAAGACGCCGACCTGCCTCTACCTGGGGCTGCAGTACGGCATCTTTGCCGCGAACTACCCGCTCACCGAGGAGGACCTCCTCATCGAGTACCGGAAGATCCCCGGGGTCCTGAAGCCATTCCGAAACAAGCTCTACGGTCTTACGGTCAATCCGGACCGGCTCCAGAAGATACGCATCGCCCGGCGGCCCACAGGCCGGTACTCGTCCATCGAGCAGTGTCAGAAGGAGATCACGCTTGCCGAGTTCCTCTACGTTTCCAAGAGTATTCCCTACCTCAACATCACCACCATGTCGATCGAGGAGATCGCCGCGACGGTGATGCACAAGAGTAAACTTCAGCGACGGATATTCTAGAAGAGCAGGACCGAGGGACGAGCACTAGTGAGCGCAGAAGGTAAGAGGGTAAGAGGGTGAGAAAGTTGGAGACGCAGGCAGCCAAAGTCCGGTCTCCCGCTTTTCCAACCTTCTTACCTTCCCACCTTCTCACCTTCTTTTTCGTTCGGCTCCGTGCCGGCGATGGTCTCGCGGGCCGTAATGCGGATCTCGTCCATGGCCTCCGGCAGCTCCCGGCTCGTCGAAACCCCCAGGTCCCGGAACCGTCTGAAGGAGGGCATGAGCCTCGTCTCGATGGAGCGCACGGCGTCGTTGTGGGCCTCGACGGCCTTCGTCAGGTTCGCCCCGGCCCTCGCGAAGTGCTCCGCCACGACGGAGAACCGTTCGTAGAGCTCCCGGCCGAGGCGGTTGATCTCTCTTGCGCCGCTGGCCACCTGCTCCTGCTGCCACCCGTAGGCCACGGCCTTGAGCAGCGCGATGAGCGTCGTGGGGGTGGCGAGGATCACCTTCTTGAGGCTGCCGTCCTCGATGAGGTTCGGGTCGTTTTCGAGGGCGGCGCTGAAGAAGGTCTCGCCGGGCAGGTACATGACGACGAGCTCCGGCGAATCCTCGAACTGGTCCCAGTAGGCCTTCGAGCCCAGCCCGTTCATGTGGCCGCGCACGGCGGTGACGTAGCCTGCGAAGGCCTTTTTGCGCTCCTCCTCGGAGGGGGCCTGAAGGGCACTGAGGAAGGCATCTACGGGAGCCTTGGCGTCGATGACGATGCTCCGCCCGTTGGGCAGGCGGACGACCATGTCGGGGCGGAGCTTTCCCGACTCCGTGTCGACGCTCACCTGTTCGTAGAAATCGCACCAGGGCGCCATGCCCGCGAGCTCCGCCGCCCGCCTCAGGGACATCTGTCCCCAGGAGCCGCTCACCTGGGGCTTGCGCAGGGCCGTGGAAAGGCTCGAGGTCTCCCGCTGCAGGGCCTCGTTCATCTCGGAGAGCTCCTTGATTTGACGGGAAAGGTTCCAGGACTGTTCGGCCCGCGCCTTTTCCATCTCGCGGAGCTGCTCCTCGTAGCGCTTCAGCGTCTCCTGGAGGGGACGAATCGTGCCTTCCATGCCTGCCTGGTGCTCGCCCAGTTTTCCCTTCGTCTGCTCGAGAATTTTGCCGAGATTCTCCGAGGCGAGCTCCAAAAAGCTGCGGTTGCTGCTTTCGAGTGCCGTCGCGGCCTGGGACCGAAACGTGTCGGTCATCTCCGTCTTCATGACCTCGATGACCTCCCTCTGCCGATCGAAGCTTCGGGCGGTCTCGGCAAGCCGCGCCTGGGACTCTACGGCCTGGACGCGCTCGTCGTCGAGGGATTTGCGCAGCCCCGTGATTTCGCTTTCCGCCTGCTCGAGCTGCTGCCTGAGCTGGTACATCTGCCCTTCGGCGTAGCGGGCCCGACCCTCCAGCTCGGAGACCCGGACGGAGTGACTGAGCATGATCTCTTCGGTCTTCCTGAGGATTTGCTTCTGGGCGGCAAGCCGCGCGATGATCCACAGCAGGATCCCGCCGCAGGCGAAGCCGGCCAGGAAGATGATCACGATGTCGATGGACATGTTCCCTCCGGGAAGTGGCTTATGGCATATGGCTTATGGCGAAGGGCAAAGGGAAAAAGAAGTGACCCCTCTTGATTTTCCTTAAGCCTTTTGCCCTATGCCATTTGCCATTCTTCATACCATCATCCCCGGTCGATGGCAAAGGATTCGACAGGCGGGACCCGGGCCGGCGAGAGCAACCGCTACGTCGGAAAACCGGCAAGCTGTGTCAAGGAGCCAGGGTTCTGAGAGGGCTGCAAAGGATCCCGGCACAGCTTCAATCCGTGGAGAGGCAGCGGTCTTGCCTCCAAATCGTGTTGTCGATTGATGGCCCAAAGCAAGGCGGGAAGACCTTTGCGGCTTGCCTCCGGGGCCGCTGTGCAGCCGGAAAGCGGCGTCACGACTGGCGACACCCCGAAAAGCCCGCCGGCAGCGGGATTGGGGGGATGAGGCCGGAAAAGATTGACAGGGTTGGCTTTGCGGGTTCGAAAACCCCGAAAGGGGCATGTATCTTGCATTTCAACAAACGATTTTATCCATGACTGTGTCATAAAAATTCATGCCCCGGCGAAAAAAAAATTACTGAAATGCGAAAAAAGCTAGACTACGAGCGATTCTTAGGCTACACTTCCACCGTTCTCGAATCCGGTGGTTGATTTCTTTCGAAAGGGGGATGGTCGTCAAAACATCGTACGAAGGAAACAAACGCGAGGGATTCAAATTAACCCCCATAATTCCAATCAAGGAGGAGATTATTAATGAACAAGGGACAACTCGTTGAAGTGGTAGCCAAGGCACTTGGCTCCAAGAGCGCGGCGGAGAAAGCCATCAACTCAACCCTGAAGGCCATCACGGATGCCCTGAAGAAGGGTGACAAGGTTACGCTGGTTGGCTTCGGGACCTTCGCAGTCGCCAAGCGCGCTGCCCGCACAGGCCGCAACCCCCAGACCGGAAAAGAGATCAAGATCCGTGCGAAGAAAGTACCCAAGTTCACCGCCGGCAAGGCTCTCAAGGACACCATCAAGTAAACAAAGTTGCCCTGACCCCCGGTGCTCCCCACACCGGGGGTTTTTTTATTCCGTCTACATTGTTTTCCCTTTCCCTGAAACATATCGTTTGAGCTTCTCCGCTGAATCGAGTAAAAGAGGAAACGATAAGTCCTGACGGGCTGTTGCCCAGGTCGTCATTCGCTCAGCAGGGCCGTGAAACGGTTTTGCAAGGCGAAGTTAAAACGCCTTTGCGCGAACGGTTCTTCGCGAAGCGGAGCGACCGCGGCGCAAACTGTCTGAGCCCGAAGGGCGAGTTTTTGCGGCCGCAGCGCAGCAAGCGTTAGAACCGTCGCAAAGCGGTTTTTTTGCCGGCAAAATTGTTTCATGGCCCTGCCGGTGGCAGCCCACCGAGAAACAGAAAGAACATCACCGCCCCTGATCAAGCATGCCCGGTCTGAAACTCTTCACCAGCAACCGCCTCGAGGCCCTCGCCGGGGAGCTTTCGGAGATCCTGCGACAGCAGCCGGCCATGCCCACGGTCCCGGAGATCATCCTGGTCCAGAGCCGCGGCATGGAGCGGTGGCTCTCCCTCGAGATGGCCCGGCGCCTCGGGATTTGCGCCAACATCCGTTTCCCCTTCCCCAACCACTTCGTCGAGGAGCTCTTCAGCGCCGTTCTGCCCGATCTGGCCGGCTCTCGGGCCTTCGACGCCGATGTGCTCACCTGGCGGATCATGGGCCAGCTGCCCGGTTGCCTGGACGGGGAAGGCTTCGAGCCCCTGAAGGAATACCTCGCCGAGGACGGCCGGGGCCTCAAGCGCTACCAGCTCTCGCGCAACATCGGCCGCCTCTTCGACCAGTATCTCGTCTACCGGCCGGACATGGTGCTCGGTTGGGAAGCGGGCAGGGAGCGCCACTGGCAGGCAACCCTCTGGCGGCGGCTCGCGGCGGGAAGCAACGCCGCTCACCGGGCGGCGCGCTGGAAGCAAGCCCTTGCCCGGCTGCAGGGGGCCCTGCCCGAAGGGGTGAGCCTCCCCGGGCGGATCTGCGTCTTCGGCATCTCGGCCCTGCCGCCCTACCACCTCCAGCTCCTCGACGCCGTCTCCCGCACGATCGACGTGAACCTCTTCGTCCTGAACCCCTGCCGGGAGTACTGGTACCTCATTTATTCCGACCGCGAGATGCGCAGGCTTGTCGACCGGCTCGGGGCGACCGGCTCCGATGAAACCCTCCACCTCGAGAGGGGCAACAGCCTGCTCGCCTCCATGGGGTTCCTGGGCCGTGACTTCCTCCGGATGGTTTATGACACGGGCTGCGAGGAAGCGGACTTTTCCGCCCAGCCCGGCGAGGAGAGTCTCCTGGCCTGCATCCAGTCGGATATCCTCAACCTGCGCGACCGGGGCGCAGACGGCATCCGGACGGCCATAGCCGTTGACGACGACTCGATCCAGGTGCACTCCTGCCACAGTCCCATGCGGGAGGTGGAGGTCCTTCAGGACCGGATCCTCGACCTGCTCGAGCGCGACCCGTCGCTCACCCCGGCCGACATCCTCGTCATGACGCCCGAGATCGAGACCTATGCCCCCTTCATCGAGGCCGTCTTTTCGCTTCCCCGCGGCGAGAGGCGCAGGATCCCCTTCAGTGTTGC
The DNA here is from genome assembly GCA_963828305.1 of uncultured delta proteobacterium. Classification (GTDB taxonomy): domain Bacteria; phylum Desulfobacterota; class Syntrophia; order Syntrophales; family UBA2192; genus UBA2192. The sequence continues at coordinate 57,548 of CAWHEJ010000010.1, forward strand.
CGACCGCGGCATGAGCAGGGAGAGCGTCCTCGTGGACACCTTCCTGCGGCTTCTCGATCTCGAGGGGAGCCGCATGGGCGCCACGGAAATCGCCGCCTTTCTCGACACGGATGCCCTGCGAAGGCGCTTCGCCCTGGGGGCGGACGATCTGGCTCTCATCCACCGGTGGATCCGCGACACCGGCATCCGGTGGGGGATCGACGGGTCGAGCCGCTGTCGCGAGGGGCTTCCCGGCTTTGCGGAGAACACCTGGCAGGCGGGTCTCGACCGGCTGCTGCTCGGCTACGCCCTGGCGGGCCGGGGCGAAGAGCTCTTCATGGGCATCCTCCCCCACGAGGACGTTGCCGAAGGGGAGGCGGCCGTCCTCGGGTCCTTCCTCGACTTTGTGGAGAAGCTCTTTTCCTTCGCAGCATCCCTGGAGGAAACGCGGGACCTCGCGGGCTGGGCATCCCACCTCGGCGCCGCCCTCGACACCTTCTTCCTCGCCGACGGGGAAGAGGAAGAGGATCTGCATGCCCTGCGACGGGCGCTGGGCGAGATGGCCCTGATGCAATCGCAGTCCGGGTTCGATGAACGGCTCGGCGCCGGGGTCCTGAAAGCCCATCTCGAAGAGGCGCTCCGGGAGGTGGGGCTCGGTTTCGGCTTCATCACGGGCGGCATCACCTTCTGCGCCATGCTCCCCATGCGGAGCATCCCCTTTCGGGTCATCTGCCTCATCGGCCTCGACGACGGCGCCTACCCGCGGCAGACCCGGGTGCCGGGATTCGATCTGATGAAGGAGCGACCCCGGCCCGGCGACCGATCGCGCAGGCTCGACGACCGGTACCTCTTCCTCGAGGCGCTGCTCTCCGCCCGCCAGACCTTCTACGTCAGCTACGCGGGGCAGAGTATCCAGGACAACAGCGTGCGGCCGCCCTCGGTTCTGGTGAGCGAACTGCTCGACGCGATCGAGCAGGGCTTCGAGACGCCCGGGAAGGACATCCGCGACGCCATCGTCACAAAACACCGCCTGCAGGCCTTCAGCCCCGGGTACTTCCGCGGGGAGAGGCTTTTCAGCTACTCCACCGAGAATGCCGAGGCGGCCCTTTCGGCCGTTGCCGGCCGCAGGGAGAAACCGCTCTTCATCCCCGCAAGCCTCCCCGAGCCGCAGCCTGCATGGCGAAGCATCGACATCCAGGCCCTCACCCGGTTCTACGCCAACCCCGCGCGATGGCTTCTCAACCGCAGGCTGGGCATCCGCCTCGAAGAGGCCGGGGCGTTTCTCGACGACGTGGAGCCCATGAGCCTCGAGGGCCTCGAGAGCTATGAACTGGGCGAGCGGCTCGCGGCGCGATGCCTTGCAGGGCTCGAGACGAGGGATCTGCTGCCTGCCGCGAGAGCCCTCGGAAGCCTCCCGCCGGGTACCCCCGGAGACTGCGCGTTCCAGGAGATCTGCGAGGGCGTCGAGGACTTCGCGTCCCGCCTGAGGCCGCACCTGTTGGGAGAGCCCCTCGGAGCAGTCGACCTCGATTGCGCGCTCGGGCCCTTCCGGCTCACGGGAAGGCTCCAGCTCGGATTGCCCTCGGCCCTTGTCCATTACCGGTATGCGTCCATCAAGGCCAAAGACCTGCTTCGCTCGTGGATCCACCACCTGGCGCTCAGCGCAGGGGGCTCCGGCCGTTATCCCGGCCGCTGCGTGATCATCGGTCAGGACAAGGGCTACGTCCTCGGGCCTGTGGAGGATGCGGGAAGAATCCTCCTGGGTCTGCTCGAGATCTACTGGAGAGGGCTCACGAAGCCTCTGCATTTCTTTCCCGATACCGCGCGCGCTTACGCGGAGGCCCTGCGGAAAGGCAGAACGCAAGAGGAAGCCCTGAGGGCCGCCCGCAGCAAATGGTCGACGGATTTTGGGTTTGCCGAGGGGGACGACCCCTACTACCGGCTGTGCTTTGGCGAGGGCGACCCCATCGACTCGGAGTTCGCAGAGCTTGCCGAGGCGATCCTGCGCCCGCTCCTGGAGCGGGCAGGGGAGGAGATCTGACATGCCGGAATCCTGGCCCCGCTTCGATCTGCTGAAAAGCCCGCTCGACGGGACAAACCTCATCGAGGCGAGCGCCGGCACGGGGAAGACCTACGCGATCGCGGGTCTTTTCCTGCGCCTGCTTCTCGAGAAGCACCTGGCGCCCGCCGAGATCCTCGTCGTGACCTACACCGTGGCGGCCACGGAGGAACTGCGCGACCGGATCCGGGGGAAAATCCGGGCTGCCCTCGATGTTTTGAACGGCGCTGGCGCGGCGGAGACCTTCCTGGAGGATCTCATCGGCGGGATCCAAGACCGGAAGGACGCGCGGGCGCGGCTGCGGGAGGCGCTGAGGAGCTTCGACGAGGCCCCCATCTTCACGATCCACTCTTTCTGTCAGCGCATGCTCTCCGAGAACGCCTTCGAGAGCGGGAGCCCCTTCGACACGGAGCTGCTGCCCGACGAGCGCGAGCTCCGGGAGGAGATCGTCCGCGATTTCTGGCGTCGGCACTTCTATGAAGCGCCCCCCGAATTCGTCCATTACGCCCGCGGCCGCTGCAGGGGCCCGGCCTCGTTTCTCGAACTGCTGCGCGCGGCGCCGCTGAGGCCCGACTCCAGGATCGTTCCCGAGGCCCCCCCGGCCTACCTGACCGGCCTCGAGGCGGTGCGGGCCGCCGTTGACGGCCTGCGGAAGTCCTGGCCAAAGAGCCGAACCGGTGTCGAGGCCGCACTTCGCAACGAGGGCCTGAACAAAAGACAGTACGGCAGCCCCGAGCGGCTCCTTTCGGCCATGGATGCCTTTCTCGCGCGCCCCTGGGCGGCGCTTCCCCTGTCGAAGGAGCTGCTCAAGTTCAGCCCCGCGGTCCTGGCCAAGGCCGCGAAGAAGGGCCACGTTGCCCCGACGCACCGATTTTTCGATCGCTTCCGGGATTTCGAAGCGGCGGAGCAGGCGCTTGCCGTCGAGATGGACGGGCAGATCCGTTTCCTGCGCTGCGATCTGTTCCGGTATGTCCGGCAGGAGCTTGCTTCGCGAAAGCGGCGGCGCAACCTCCGGTCCTACGACGATTTGCTGGGGGATCTCCGCAAGGCGCTCTTCTCCGAGGGGGGCGGCGCCCTCTCGGGGGCCATTCGGAAAAAATACCGGGCGGCCCTCATCGACGAGTTCCAGGACACGGACCCCGTGCAGTTCGCCATCTTCGAGTCCGTCTTCGGGCAGGGAGGGACGACCCTCTTTCTGATCGGCGACCCGAAACAGGCCATCTACAGCTTCCGGGGGGCCGATCTTTTCGCCTACATCCGGGCCGCCTCTTATGTGCAGAGGCGCTACACGCTGGCCGAGAACTGGCGCTCGGAGCCGGAGCTGATCCGCGCCGTCAACACCCTCTTTTCCCGCCCGAAGCACCCCTTTCTCTACGAGGCCGTACCCTTCGAGAAGGCGAAGGCCGCAGAACGAGAGGCCCCCCTGCTGACCTTTGGCGGGCGGCGCGAGGCGCCCCTCCGTCTGTGGGCCCTCGACGGGAGCGGCGGGACCGTCAACATGGCGGATGCACGCGAGAGGATCCGTCGCGCCGTGGCGGCCGAAATCGCCCGGCTCATCGAGGCGGGGCGGCGCGGCGAGGCCCGCATCGGCGACGCGTGGCTCCGCGAGGTGGACGTGGCCGTGCTCGTTCGGACGAACCGCGAGGCCCAGCTCACGCAGGAGGCCCTCACGGATCTCGGCGTCCACAGCGTCGTCTACACGACGGGCAATCTCTTCGACACCGAGGAGGCGCGTCAGATGGAGCTCCTGCTGCGGGGCGTCGCGCAGCCCAACGAGGAGACGGCCGTGCGGACGGCCTTGGTCACCGACCTTCTGGGCCTTGACGGCGCCGCGATCGACGGGCTCATGGGGGATGCCCGGGCCTGGGAAGAGCGGCTCCGGCGTTTCCACGACTGGCGGGACACCTGGGAGCGCCACGGGTTTGTCCGCATGTTCCGGGAGCTCATGGCGGCCGAGCGGGTGCGCCCGCGCCTTCTTTCGCTCCCCGGCGGCGAGCGCCGCCTCACCAATATCCTGCACCTGGGCGAGGTGATCCACGGCGAGGAGATGCGTCGGCGCTCCGGCATGGGCGGGCTCATCCAGTGGCTGGCATCCAACCGGGACGAAGATACCCCGAGGCGGGAGGAGCATCAGCTTCGGCTCGAAAGCGACGCCGACGCCGTGAAGGTCGTTACGATCCACAAGAGCAAGGGGCTCGAATACCCCGTCGTCTTCTGCCCCTTCAACTGGGGGCCTTCCCGCGCGGGCAGGGATGTCTACAGCTTCCACGATGAGGCGGACGGCTGGCGGCTCAACGTGGCCCTGGAGTCTGTCGGGGAGGAAGCCCGCCGGGCGGCGGAGCGCGAGCAGCTCGCCGAGAATGTCCGCCTGCTCTACGTGTCCGTCACGCGGGCGAAAAACCGCTGCTATCTCATCTGGGGCCCCATCAACAAGGCAGAGACCTCGTCGCTTGCCTACATCCTCCACCCGCCGGAGGGCAGCCTGGAATCCGTTGTCGACGAAACGGCGGCCCGTGTGTCGGCGATGGACGAAGAGAGCCTGCGGCGGGACCTGGAGGGAATCGCCTCGGCCTCGGCCGGGGCCGTCGAGTACAACCTGCTTCCCGAGGGGCCGGGTCCCTTGATCGCGCCCTATGCCGGGGAGACGGGTCCTCTCGAGGCGCGGGACTTCCGCCGGGACGTGGGGCGCGCCTTCGAGATCGCAAGCTTCTCCTCCCTCGTCGAGGAGGCGGACCGGGGAGCTGCGGCGGGCGAGGGCCTCTCGGAGCTTCCCGACCACGACGAACGGACACCCGGTCGGGCAGCGGAAGAGCCGGCGGAGCCTTCGGGCATCTTTGCCTTTCCCCGCGGGCCGAGGGCAGGGAAGTGCCTCCACGCCATTTTCGAGCGCCTCGATTTCGCCTGCGCCGAACGGGGTGCCGTTGCGCAGATCGTGGGCGCGGCGCTTGCGGAGTACGGCTATGAGCAGCTCTGGTGTGACACCCTGTGCGACATGATCGGCCGCGTGTTGGAGGCGCCCCTGGATCGGGGCAGCGGCATAAGGCTCTCGGGCCTCGGGCGCGAGAGATGCCTGCACGAGCTTTCCTTCTACTTCCCTCTCAAGGCCCTTACCCCGGAGAAGCTCCGGGCGCTCTTCTCCGGTGCGGGATGTGTTGCGGACGACGTCCCGCAGCGGATCGGTTCGCTCCGGTTCCAGCCGGTCGAAGGCTTCATGAGAGGCTATATCGACCTCGTGTTCGAGCACGGCGATCGGTTCTACCTCGTCGACTGGAAATCGAACCACCTGGGAAGCCGCCCCGAGGACTATGGCCCGGAGGCCCTGGCGGCCGCGATGGGAGACGGCCTCTACGTGCTCCAGTACCACCTTTACGCGGTCGCGCTGCACGAGTATCTGAAGAGCCGGGTGAAGGACTATGATTACGACAGGCACTTCGGAGGGGCCTTCTATGTTTTCCTTCGCGGTGTGGACCCCGCAAAGGGTCCCGAAACCGGCATTTTCCGCGACCGGCCCGCGCGCGGCCTCATCGAGGCCCTCTCGGAGGGTCTCGTGGCAAGGGCATTGTAAGGATCGTAAGGTATGAGCGCTCAACTCGTTGACAGCCTCCATGCAGCAGGCGCAATTTCCAATCTCGACAGGGGATTTGCACGCCTGATGGCGCGCCTGACCGGATCGGGCGACGGGGCGCTCACGCTTGCCGCCGCCTTGGTGAGCCGCGCCTCGGCCGAGGGGGACATCTGCCTCGATCTGGCCCGGCTTGCAGGCGGCTCGATTTCCGCGGGCGAGACGGGCTTTCGCTGCCCTGATCTCGAGCCGTGGGTGTCGTCGCTGCGCAAAAGCGCCGTCGTCGGCGCCCCCGGCGATTGGCGGCCGCTCGTTCTTGACGGGACCCGCCTCTATCTCCATCGTCACTGGGATGCCGAGCAGAGCCTCGTTTGCTTCCTGCGGGAGCGATCGCAGGTCCCGGTCCCCGGCGTCGACATGGCGCGGCTGCGGGAAGGTGTTGTAAGGCTCTTTCCGGGCGGCAACGGGGAGACGGACTGGCAGCGGGTCGCGGCGGCCGCGGCCGTCCTGAAACGCCTCTGCGTGATCACGGGAGGACCCGGCACGGGGAAGACGACGACGGTGGCGGGGATCCTTGCCCTTCTGCTGGAACAGGCGAAGGATCAATCGATTCGGATCGCCCTTGCCGCCCCGACGGGCAAGGCTGCCGCCCGGTTGCAGGAGGCCATCCGGGAGGCAGCCGGGGGGATTGCCTGTGAAGACGGCATCCGGGCAAAACTCGCCGGCATGGAAGCCTCCACCCTTCATCGCCTGCTGGGGCGCCGTCCGCGCTCCTCCTTTACCCGGGGCGAAGAGGAGATGCTGCCCTTCGACGCCGTCGTCGTCGACGAGGCCTCCATGGTCTCCCTGCAGCTCCTGTACGGCCTGGTGAGGGCTTTGCCTGCAGCTGCCCGGCTCATCCTTCTCGGCGACCGGGACCAGCTGGCCTCGGTCGAGGCGGGCGCCGTTCTGGGCGATATCTGCGGCCCCGATCGCAAGCCGCAGTATTCAAGGCCTTTCGGGGAGACGCTCGCAGCCGCAAGCGGCCAGAGCGTCCCGCTCACGCCGCAGGGGGAGGGCCGATCCCCCGTCGGCGACTGCATCGTCGAACTGAGGCACAATTACCGCTTCGACGCCAGGAGCGGCATCGGCGCGCTTGCCCGACAGATCAAGGAAGGGGGCGCAGACGAGGCGCTTTTCATCCTGCGTGACGAGGATCATGGGGATCTCGGATGGAGACGGGTCCCGAAGCCCCGGGAGATGTCGCGGGCTTTGAGAGGGATTGTCCTGGCGGGCTGCGGGGATTACCGGGCCGCAGAGACGCCGGCGGCCATCTTCGAGAGCTTCAGCCGCTTCCGTGTCCTCTGCGCCCTGCGGGACGGCCCTTACGGCGCGGGCTCCCTGAATGCCGCCATCGAGGGGATCCTGGCCCGCGAGGGGCGCATTCTGCCGGGCCGGCCCTGGTACGAGGGGCGCCCCGTCATGGTGACCCGCAACGATTACGGCCTCAGGCTCTTCAACGGCGACATCGGCATCGCCCTGGCCGACCCGGAGGCCGCCGGCGCCCTCCGGGTCTTCTTCCCGGCGCCCGACGGGGCGATGAGGAAGTTCGATCCTTACAGGCTTCCCGAGCACGAGACGGTCTTTGCCATGACGGTCCACAAGAGCCAGGGGACGGAATTCGATCGCGTGCTGCTCGTGCTGCCCGAAAGCGATGCGCGCGTGCTCACCCGGGAACTCCTGTACACGGGTGTGACCCGGGCCCGGAAGCGCGTCGATTTGTGGGCAGGCGAGGCGGCCCTCCGTGCGGCGCTGTCGAGGAGGATCGAACGGGTGTCGGGGTTAAGGGACGCGCTCTGGAAATAGAATGCCAACAGCCAACAGATACCTGCTGTAGACTGTGGGTGCGATGCTTTAGTCTGCATGTTTTTTGACTGTCGGCTGTAGACTGTAGGCTGTCGGCTTTGCCGGCCGGATGTCCGGCACCCTGTCATGATTTCGACGATGCCAAAACGGCAGGAAATGTCCGTCCCGGCAAACTTTCCCTTATCGCCATCCGCCCGGCAGCTTCACCCCCGGCACCTTGCGGTCATGGTTTTACGGGAGCAAAACCCGCTTCATTCCTGAAGCCTGAAGCCTGAAGCCTGGCGCCTGCGGCGAGGCCGCTATTTGTTGGCATGAATCATGCTCATTCATCTTCTGCAGGAAGACCGGATTCCCCGGACGGGGATTCGGGGGCTTCACAAAATGATTTCATCGAGAGACGTGCCCTATGGATGCGCTGACCAGAAACAAACTGGACCGGAAATGGAAAAAGCACGCTGACGAGATCGAGCTGGAGGTCATCCAGAAACTCAAGGGGAACTCCGACTATCACGTGGTGGAGGTCGCCCGGGCCTCGTTGAAGCGCTTCGGCGTCGAGAAGGCGGGCCTGAAAAAAAACAGCTTCGTGATGCGGATCGAGACGTCATCGGGAATCGACGAGGGCCGAAGGTCGGCCGGGGGATGGCTCTGCTTCGACAGCGAGCCGGACGCCCTGTTCTATCTCTTTCACGTCTGGTTCCGGTATATCAAGACCAACTACTCCGTGCTGGATGACGCAATGGCCGACACGATCGAACTCGTCGAAAAGGCCATGAGCATCGCCCTTCGTGAAGGCGGCTTTGGAAACGATGTGCTCAAGGACCTGATCATCCGTGCCACCGGTCTGCTTGCCTCTGTCTCCTTTACCGGCGGGGCCTGCGTCAACGAAAGGCATCTCGACGCGGAGATCGTCGAGGGTTGCTCGAAACACAATGGAAAGTATGCCGAGCTCGCAGGCCTTGCCGCGAGCGGCGCCCTCGACGTGCAAAACCAGAAACACCTCAAGATGGTGGAGAACTGGATGACGGCGGGATAGGCGCGAGAAAAAGGGATCAGGGTGTAGGGTGTAGGGAAGAAACAACCAGGAAAAGAACGAGGATCGGGGATGAATGTTCCCGGTCCTTTTTTTATTCTTGCCCGTTGTCCCCTGTCTCTTCTTGCTCTTTCACCGGTCACTGGCCACTGGTCACCGGTCACTTTCCTTCAGGAACTCCAGCACCAGCCGGTTGAACTCTTCGGGGTACTCTACGTTCGGCATGTGGCCGCAGCGCTCGAAGATGTGCAGGCGGGCCCCGGGAATCCTCCCCGCGGCATCGAGGGCCTGGCTTACGGGCAGGATGCGGTCCTGGCGCCCCCAGAGAATGAGCGTGGGGGCGGTGATTGTGCCGAGCCCCGCCCGGATCGGTTCCAGGATCCCGGGCCGCGCGCCCCGGAGCGTCGCGATGGAGCGCAGGATCCCCGTGAAGGCCCGGATGGAGGAGGGCTGGAAGAACATCTCGTAGTAGAGCCGTGCGAATTCGCCGGTGATCGCGCCGGGGTCGAAGACGAGACGGTGGAGAAAGCGGACGAAAACCGGCAGGGGCGGCTTGAAGAAAACCCGGTCGAAAAAGGGAAGCGATGCAATTCGCAAAGGGAGGCTCACTTCCCGCCCGATACCGGCGCTGCTCACCAGGATGAGCCTGTCCACGCGTCCCGGGTCATCGAGTATGACACGAAGAGCCACGCCTCCTCCCAGGGAATGCCCGACAAGCGACGCCCTCCCGATGCCCAGGGCCGTCATGAAGGCCAGCAGGAAACGGGAATAGGCCCCGGGGCTGTAGTCCATCCGTTCGGGCTTTTCCGTGCGCCCGAAACCGGGCAGGTCGGGAACGTAAACCCGGTGTCGCGTGGCAAGGGCGCCTAGATTTGCCGACCAGATCTCCGCCGATGCGCCGAGGCCGTGAATCAGTACGACGGGCGAGCCGTCCTCGCCGGCATGTCGGTATCGGGTGCGAATCCCGCCGGCATCGATGGTCTCGTCATATACCGTTCCCGGAACACCGGACATGTGTTTCCCTGCCCCGCCGCCCCAATACAGCTTACATGTTTTCTCGCCATCCCTTTCGCGACGAAAGGGCAACGCGGCCGGAAAATGAGAATGGCATGGTTGTCAGCAAACGGAATCAGTTGAATGCGCTCAACCCCGTGATGTCCCTGCCCAGGATCAGGGTGTGGACTTCATGGGTTCCTTCGTAGGTGTAAACACTCTCCAGATTGCACATGTGCCGCATGATCCCGTATTCGAGGCTGATGCCGTACGCTCCAAGGATGCTTCTTGCGGACCTGGCAATTTTGATCGCCTCGCTTACGTTATTCATCTTCGCCAGGGAAATTTGCTGAAAGCGGCATTTTCCTTCGTCCTTCAGCCTTCCCAGCCTCAAGGAAAGCAGTTGCATTTTTGAAATCTCAACCAGCATTTTGACCAATTTTTCCTGGGTCATCTGGAATGCGGCAATGGGCTTGTCATACTGAATCCTCTGCTTCGCATAGCGCAGAGCCCGGTCATAGCAGTCCATGGCCGCGCCCATTGCCCCCCACGATATCCCGTAACGCGCCTCGCTCAAACACATCAAGGGGCTCTTCAGGCCCCTTGTGTGAGGAAGTCTCTGCGATTCCGGTATCCTTGCATCATCAAAAGTCAATCCTGAGGTTACCGAAGCCCGGAGCGACAATTTCTTTTCGATCCGGACAGCCTCAAACCCCTTCGTTCCTTTCTTTACGAGGAATCCGTCGATGCCCTCGTCCGTTCTTGCCCACACGATTGCGATATCGGCAACGTCGCCGTTCGTAATCCACAATTTTGAACCGTTGAGGATCCAGTCCGTGCCATCGCGTCTCGCCCGGGTCTTCATATTGGCGGGATCGGAACCGTGATCAGCCTCCGTCAAGCCGAAGCAACCGATTTTCCTGCCCGCAGCCATTTCGGGCAGCCAATATTTTTTCTGTTCTTCGGAGCCAAACGCGTAGATGGGATACATGCACAAGGAGCTTTGCACGGACATAAAACTGCGCAGACTGCTGTCTCCCCGCTCGAGCTCCTGGCAGGCGAGGCCATACTCCACATGATTCGCTCCGGCACAGCCGTAGCCTTGCAGGTCCATCCCCAACAGTCCCAATTTCGCCATTTCCGGGATCAGTTCCGCCGGAAATGTTCCACGTTCATAATGCTCATCGATATTCGCCATTACTTTATCATCGACAAACTTTCTTACCGTACCGCGAAGAATTTTCTCTTCCGCGGTCAATAGATCATCAATCTGAAAATAATCCACACCTTGAAATTTCGACATGAAACTGTGCCCC
>CAWHEJ010000011.1:0-106838 GCA_963828305.1 uncultured delta proteobacterium
GATGTCGGAATCGTGGAAGCCCTTCCAGACGTCGCGCCACATGCGCCGGGCCACACTGCGGTGGATGCGGCTCACGGCATTGCTGCGATGGGAGAGCTTGAGGGCGAGGTTCGTCATGAAGAAGGGGCGGTCCTCGCCAATCTCCTTGCGGCCCAGGTTCGAGAACTGCGACCACGTGATGCCCGTGCGCTTGACGAAACCCGCGAAGTAATACTCCATGAGGTCCTTGCTGAATCGCTCGTTTCCGGCCTCGACGGGGGTGTGCGTAGTGAAGACGGTGCTGCCGCGGACGACCTCCTCGGCCTCGTCGAAGGAAAGGCCGTCTTCGGACATGAGCCTGCTCATCCGCTCGAAGAGCAGGAAGGCCGAGTGCCCCTCGTTGATGTGCCAGACGCGGGCCTTGATCCCGAGCTTCTCCAAAAGCCTCACGCCCCCCATCCCGAGCAGGATCTCCTGCTCGATGCGGGTGCGCTGGTCGGCCGTGTAGAGCCGGTCCGTGATCTTGCGGTCCTGGACGGTGTTGCGCGCAACGTCGGTGTCGAGCAGGTACAGCGAGATCCTCCCGATCTTCACCTCCCAGATGCTGGCGTAGAGGGTCCGGCCGGGCAGCTCGATGGAGATCTGCACCTCGTTGCCCCGATCGTCCTGGACGATCTGGACGGGCATGTTGGAGAAGTCGCTCTCGACGTACTCGGCCTGCTGGATGCCGTCCTTGTCGATGACCTGCCTGAAATATCCGCACTTGTAGAGAAGCCCCACGCCCACCGTGGGGATGTTGAGGTCGCTGGCGGTCTTCAGGGTGTCGCCCGAGAGCACACCGAGGCCCCCCGAGTAGATGGGGAGACTCTCGTGGATGCCGTATTCCGTGGAGAAGTATGCCACCGGCGCCGACCACTTGATGTTGTTGAGGCCGGCCGCCGCCTTGGCGAGCCCCCGCTCCCCCATGTAGTCGTCGAAGCGCTGCAAAACCTGGGAGTAGAGGTTCGTATATCTCTCGCTCTCGGCCGCCTCGGAGAGGCGCTCGGGGCTCACCGTCTCGAGCATGAGGACGGGGTTGTTTCCCATCCCCTCCCAGAGCTTGGGGTCGAGAAGAGAAAAAAGATCCAGGGCCTGGGGGTTCCAGGACCACCAGAGGTTGTAGGCAAACTCTCTGAGGCGGATGATCTTCTGCGGCAGGTTCACGACGGCCGTGAAGGTCCGGAAGTGGGGCTGGTTCGAGCCCGTGCTGGAAAAGACGTGGCGCATCTCGCCGCGGGTCTCGCCGAGCCGGGAGGCGCGCGAGTGGGCGCCGGCCAGGGCCTTTTCGCAGGCCCTCAGATATTCGGGGTAGAAGGTCTCCCAGCTTGCCTTCACGGCGATGCGCCGGGCTTCGCGCCGCTGGTTCAGGATCTCCTCTTCGGGAAGGCCCGTGAAGTCGTTGAGGATGCCGTAGAGGCCGTCGACGATGGACGCCATGTCCTTCCCGCGCCGTTTCAGGACCGTGATGGCCCGGTTCTCGCCCGCCGTGGCGAGTACCCAGGAGCCGAAGCCCGCCTGGTCCACCGTGACGGTGGGCACCGTCCAGGCGGCGCACTCGTGGGGCGGGTACCCCCAGGGTTCGTAGTAGGAGGGGAAGACCCCCAGGTCGCAGCCCGACAGGATCTCGCAGTAGGGCATGTCGAACAGCCCGTCGTGACCGTTCAGGTAGGCGGGGTTAAAAATGACGCTCACGCGGTTCTGGGGGCTGTTCTTGAGCCCCAGGCGGCTGCAGGTCTCCAGGATCGGGTCCGAGGCCTCGTAGCTCAGGCGGTGGGTCGCGATGGGCACAGGGCCGCCATCGGGCTTTGCGGCCCCTGCCTGCAGGGCCGGGATGAGGTCCATGTGACCGCCGATGAGGCAGAGCAGCGCAAGCACGCTGCGGGGGCCCGTCATTTCCTTCTCCATGCGGCCCAGGGCCTGCAGGAATACGTCCACGCCCTTGTTGTGGAACTCGTAGCGGCCGGAGATCATGAGGATCTTCGTGTCGGCGGGCAGCGGCCGGCGCAGGAACTTCTCCGCCGCGGCAAGGATCTGCTCGCGGGCTTTGAGCGCAGGGCCGCGCGACTCGGACAGGTCGGGGAGGCTCGCCACGTCGAGGCCGTTGGGCGTGATCCCCTCGGGGGAGCGGCCGAGGAAATTCTTCGCCTCGAGGGCCGTGATGTCGCTCACCGTCGTGAGGCAGTCGGCCTCGCGGGCGCAGGCCGCCTCCAGGGAATACTGCGCGGTGCAGTTGTGGGCGCCTGCCTCGCGCTGGGGCGAGATGTGATCCATCTCGGAGTAGATGTCCATGCCCGAGGAGGCCAGCGTCCGGCCCAGGACGGTCGAGTGGAGGGTGAGAACCGTCCCGATCTCGGGGACCATCTTCTTCACGAAGAGCAGCCCCGCCCCGCTCACCACATCGTGGAACTGGGCGACGGCCTTGAGCCCCTTGGGCTTTACCTTGAGGTTGTGGATCGTCTCGATGACCTCGCCGCAGGCGTAGCCGAACATGACCCGCTCGATGTAGTCCCAGCCGCCCGAGATGGAGTCGATCCCGTAATCCTCCCAGAGCTGGAACAGGAGCTGATCCTTGTTGAACTTCTTCGTAAAGTTCACCAGGATGACCCTCGGCTCGCCCGGGACCTTCCAGCGGCCGAAGCGGCAGGGCAGGTCCTTGATGGCCGTGTTTTCCCGGATGGCCGTCCAGAAGTCCTCCTCGGTCTCCTCGAACTCGAGGTTGTTCTTCAGGTCCGGCCCCAGCAGGATGTACTGGTCCCCGAAGGCACGGGCCGCGCTGGGGATCTTGCTGCGGATGGCCGAGTAGACCTCGCCGACCTGGTTGCAGACTTCCCAGCTCACTTCGAAAAGATAATCTTTGCGATCAGCACTCATGGACGGGCTCCCGTCTTCCCCGCGATCCTGCCGGAGAAGTCTTTCAGAATGTTCATATAGTGGATGTAGGCGTCGTAGGGGGACGCGAAGGGATTGGAGGCGAGATGAACCGCCCCGTTTGCCCGATTCTCCGTGCTCATGTGGCAAAAATAGTCCGACGCCTGGAGGTTGCGCCAGGTGTCGATGAGCTTGCGGTTCTTCGTCGCCCGGACCCGGTCCTCGAGGCCGTAGAGGGTCCTGGCGGCATCGGCCTGCAGGTGATTCCCCGGCCAGGCCGAACCATCCCTTTCGGAGCCGCTCCGGAAGACCGGACCGGGCACGTCGATCCGCCCTGCCGGCTCGCGCTCCGCCGCCGCGTCGGAAGGCGTCGAAAACCGCCAGTTGCGCCGCTTCAGCAGGATCCCGGCTAGAGTTTCCAGGAAACCGGGCAGTCCCGTCTTGCCTGGGTCGTGCCCGATGAAGGTCTCGTAATCCATGAAAAGGTTGATGATCTCCTCCCCGTGATAACCGTCGGCCAGCCTCCGGGCGAATTCATCGGCGGCCGCGGCCTGCCCCTCTGCCCCCGAAGGGCGCAGGGCAAGCTCATCGGAAAGACGATCGTGCCGGAAGAGGACCTTCAACTTCCTGCATCCCGCCGGCCGGTGGAGGACCTCTGCATCGCAGCCGGGCAGCCTGCCTGCGCCGCCGGCAAGGATGACCCGGAAGCCCATCGACTCGGCGATGCGGGCCACGTCGTTTCCGTAGATGAGCTCCGTGTTCCGAAAGGCCCGCGGCACCTGGCCGAAGAGCGCCCGGATTTTGCGCCGGTGAAGGGCAATCTGCGCCCGGAGCTCCTCCTCGGAAAAAAGCGAGGCCAGGGAGTGGTGCCAGGGCCCGCCCGGAAACTCCGCGCAGCCCGTGTCGGCAAGTCTCCGAAAGCTCTCCAGGACTGCATTCTGCCCCTTTTCAAGTTGTTCAAGAAGCATGCCAGAGACGGAGCAGGAAACCCTGAATCGACCCCGGTGGCGCCGGATGAGCCTGAGCAGGGCCGCATTGGCCGGCAGGTAGCACTCCAACGCCCGGCGCTCGAGGACCAGGCGGCTCTCCTGCCCGTCGAAATATTCCTGCGAATGCCCGATGTCGAAGAAGCTGAACTTCTTCAACCGAAGCGGCAGATGGGCATGCAGATTCAAGACAACCGTGGGCATCGTATGGTCTATCCAGTCTATCCGGTCCAAATCCCCCCTGCCCCCCTTTACGAAAGGGGGGATTTCCTACTGTTTCCCCCTTTTACAAAGGGGGACGTAAGGGGGATTTTCTTTCTCTTCACTCAGACACTTAGACACTCAGGCACTCAGACACTTCTTTTCGTCCCTACACCCCAGTCCCTGGTCCCTTCATCCTCTTCACTCAGACACTTAAACACTCAGACACTCAGTCACTACTCCCCGCACTGATCACCTTCCTGTAGACTTCCTCAATCTCCCGGGCCGCCCTGTCCCACGTCAGGGCCTTGAGCTCCTCGCGGCTGCGCTCGACCATTTCACGCGTGAGCGCGTCGTAGGTGAGGGCTGCACAGATCTTGCCGGCCAGCTCGTCCACATCCCAGAAGTCGACCGTCAGGGCGTGATGGAGAACCTCGGAAACCCCCGACTGCCTGGAGATGATCACCGGCACATCATAGAGCATCGCCTCCAGCGGGGCGATCCCGAAAGGCTCGGAGACACTCGGCATCACGTAGAGATCGCTTGCCGCGTACACCCGCTCCACCTCTTCGCCGCGGAGAAACCCCGTGAACAGAAACCGGCTGCCCATGCCGAGCTCGGCCACGCGCTCCACCAACTGCGGCATGAGATCGCCGCTGCCCGCCATGACGAAGGTGACGCCGGGCAGAACATCCAGCACCTTCGCGGCCGCCTCGACGAAAACCCCGGGCCCCTTCTGATGGGTGATGCGCCCCATGAACAGGACGATCCTCTCGCCCGGCGCCTTCACGACACCGCAGGCCGCCGCCGCTTCGCCCCGTGAAACGGCGTTGTGGACAACGGTCACCTTCTCCGCATCGATTCCGTAACGATCCACGATCATGCCCTTCGTGAAGTGGCTCACGGCAATGACGCGGTCCGCCTCGAGAAGGCCCTGCCGCTCGATTGCGAAGATGCCGGGGTTCACGCTCCCGCCGCTGCGGTCGAACTCCAGCGCGTGGACGTGAAATACGAAGGGGCGCCCGCTTTCGCGCCTGGCGTGAAGGGCCGCAGGCACGGAGAGCCACTCGTGGGCATGGATCACATCGAAGGGAACCCGTCTGGCGATCAAGCCCGCCGCTTCCCCGTATCGCTGCACCTCGTCGAACAGATTAGGGCCATAGTGCCCCGGGCTTGCAAGGAGGCTCCCCTCGCGGAAAACCCCGTAGTCCGACTCCGCCATGTAGGGTCTCAGGGGCGAGTCGACGGGGTTTACGGTGAAACCCGCTGAAGGGACCTTCTCCGCCCCGGCGGAGATATCGGACGCTGCGAGAAGCTCCACGTGAGACGGCCCGTCCGGCCCGGGCAGGGAGGGAACCACGAAGGTGACCCGGTGCCCTCTGTCAACGAGGGCCTTCGTCATGCCGAAACATGCCGTCCCGAGGCCGCCGCTGATGGCTGGGGGAAATTCCCATCCGAACATCAGGATCTGCATCGCCTGCGCCCCATCATTTCGTTTTTCCATCTCTTCGATATTTCTATAGGAAAAACCACGTTGCGTCAACGGCCCGATTCCGGGAGAAGCGTGTAGCGTGTCGCGTATAGCGTGTCAGGCAATATCCCTCTCTTTCCTGAAGCCTGGAGCCTGATGCCTGTAGCCTGCCGGAGGCCCGATATTTGCATGGCATCAGCACGGTTTCTTGCGCCCACAGGTCGACGAGGGGCAGGAAGCACGCAATGCCAACAGTTCATGAGCGAAGAGGACGTTTTCCACGATGGGCATTCTGAATATCAACGATCTCAAGGAAGGCATGACCCTCGCGGCCGATGTGAAGAACAAGCACGGCAACATCATGATCAGGCAGGGCATGGCCCTCTCGGAGAAGCACATCATGCTCCTGAAGGCCTGGGGCATCGCGGAAGCCGATGTGGATGGCCTCGACCGGGACCGGCTCCATGAGGATGAGATGAAGACCGTATCGCCCGAGGTGATCGAGGTCATCGATAAGGAGCTGCGCGAGTTCTTCCCGCCCCTCGAGGGCAACGAGATCATGTCGGAGATCTACCGGATCACGAAAAAGTTGAAAATCAAGCAGGTCATGGAATCCTGAGGCAGTCTGCCCGAAGGGAACCGAAACGCAGGGACAGGCAAGACCATGAAAGCCAACGAAATCGAACGGATCGTCAGCTCCCTCGACAAGATCCCCACGCTGCCCGTCATCTACTCCAAGCTGGGCAAGCTGCTGCAATCCCCCGACACGACGATTGCGGCCGTGAGCAACATCATCTCCGAGGACCAGGTCATCGCCGCCAAGGTCCTCAAATTCGTCAACTCGGCCTTTTACGGGTTCCCCCAGAGAGTGGGAAGCCTGCAGCGCGCCATCGTCATCCTCGGGTTCAACACCATCAAGAACCTCGTATTCGCCACCTCCGTCTTCGACATGTTCAGGGGGATGGAAACGGACGGCGCCTTCGACAAGAAGAATTTCTGGAAGCACTGCATCGGCTGCGCCGTGGCCTCGCGGGTGCTCGCCGAGGCGGCCGATCTGCGCAACCCCGATGAAGTCTTCACGGGGGGGCTGCTGCACGACATCGGCAAGCTCGTCGTGGCCGTCCACTACCCCGAGAAATACAGCGCCGTCATCAACGAAGTCCAGGCCACCGGGATCCCGATGGTCGCTGCAGAGCGCAAGGTCTTCGGCTACGATCACTGCCAGGTGGGCAGCGCGCTCGCCGTCCACTGGCGCTTCCCGCCCGACACGGCCCAGATGATCGGCTCCCATCACCTGGGGGACGGGGCAACCCCCCCGCGCAAGGACATCGCCGCCGTGCACATCGGCAACATCCTCTGCATGGCCCTCGGGCTCGGCTCGGGCGGCGAGAAAAAACTGGCGAACGTGAACGCGCATGCCTGGGAATTCATCGGCCTCAGCCTGAGCAGCCTCGAGCTCGTCATGGACAAGACCGTGAAGCTCTACAGGGAAAACACGGAAATCCTGGAAATGTGACCGCCCGGCAGACAGGGAAATCATGCAGGAGTTGAGGGACACATCGGCCGGCACCACCGACCACCTGACGATGCAGAAGAGGCTTCATTACCTCGACGAGCAGAACCGCGCCCTCGTCTCGATCCAGGACAAGCTCGAGCGTCTCTCCGATTTTCGCTCGGACATGATCCTGTCGCACGACATCCCGGAAATCCTTCAGTCGGGCATCGCCAAGTTCCAGGAACTCGTCAAGACGGAGGCCTGCTCCGTCTTTCTCGTCGACGAGAACGGCTTCGAGTTCCGCCACGAGATCTCCATCCCGGAGCGATTCGCGAATCTCATGGAAAAGGAGCTCGACGCCCAGATCATGTCGGGCACCTTCGGCTGGATCATCAACAGCGGCACCCCGGCCTGCGTGCCCGCGGAGGTCTTCGGCAAGGAAGACCACCGGAAGCTCAGCATCATGATCGCGCCGCTCTCCAACAAGGAACGCACGCTGGGCGCCGCGGCCATCATCTTCGAACAGGACGAGGACTTCATCCGCCAGCAGACGCTGAAGCTGCTCTACATCCTTTCGGGCTTCTTCTCGCTGTCCCTGGAAAACGCCTACCTCTTCGAGGACATCAAGAAGAGCTACTTCGACACGATCCGGGCCGTGGCCAACTCCGTCGAGGCGCGGGACGCCTACACGCGCGGCCACTCGAACCGCGTGGCCGAGATCTCCAAGATCATCGCCGCGGAGATGGGATGGGGCCGGAGGGATCTCGAGATGATCGACTGGGGCGGCGTGCTGCACGACCTCGGCAAGGTCGGGATCAGTGACTCCATCCTGAACAAGCCCGGGAAACTCACCGACGAGGAATTTGCCATCATGAAGTCCCACCCGTCGATCGGCGCCCAGATCATCGGCGGCATCGCCTTCCTGGAGCCGCTCATGCCCTATATCGCCCAGCACCACGAGCGCTACGACGGCCGGGGATATCCCTCGGGGTTCAAGGGCGAGGAGATCGCCATCCAGGGGAGGTTGCTTGCCATCGCCGACACCTACGATGCCATGACGTCCGATCGCCCGTACCGCAAGGGCCTCGCGGCCCGGATCGCCTACGATGAGATCCTCAAGTGCACCGGAACCCAGTTCGACCCCGTCCTGGTCCGCGCCTTCGAAAAAGCCTTCAAGGCGGGGAAAATTGTTTAACCACAGGGACTAGGGACCGGGGACGAGGGACTAGTCATAAGAAATAAAAAAAGGACCGAGGAAATCATCCCTCGGTCCTTGTGTCATTTTTGTCTTTTTTGCCTACCCCCTTGTCCCTACACCCTCGTCCCTATCTTTTATTGCTTCATCACATCCACCCCTGCCGGGGGTTTGAAGGTGAAGAGGCTGTCGGGCAGGTCTTTATTGAGTTCGAGCCCCGAGAAGGTGATTGTCGTCACGTTTCCGTAAGGGTCGAAGAGGACAACCTTGACGATCTGGAAGCTCTCCCGGTTCACGGCAACCTGGAGCTTCTTCACCCCTTCCTGGGGCTTCACGGGGACCAGATCGAGAAGATAGTTTCCCGCCTTGTCCACCTTCTTGTCCCGTGCGAAGGAGACCTTGAAATCGTCCTTGAGCTTCCCGATCCCGGCAAGGAACCGGACGCTCACCGTGGACTTGAAAAGGCTTTCGGCGTCCTGCACGTAGGCGACCTTGTCGGCGGGGACATAGAGCCAGGCCTTCTCGGGGTTGATGACGAGCTCCTTCGCGGCCGGTTTGGTGTATACCCAGCGCATCCGCTTGGGTTTCTTGAAATAGAAGGTCCCCTCCTCGATCTGTGTCTTCTGCATGGCCTTGAGCGTCAAGGCCTGGGTGAAGCGGGCCTTGACCTGTCCCGTCTGCTCGTAGGTGTCCTGGATCTTCTGGACAACCTCGTCGAGGCTGAGAAGTTCAGCTCCCCATGCAGGGGCCGCAAAAAAAATTAAAAGCGAAAAAACAAGGGATGAAAAGGAGTTTCTCATTAGCCGTTCCATGTTGTGGGAATAGGTGATTCCGGGATGACCGGGCTGGCACGCTTTTTTAATGGTGAATAAATCGCATCCGGACAGGCCCATAAAGCACGGAAATGACGACATAATAGTTAAGCATTTGATATTATTGATATATTTATGTGCTCATTCCGTAGGCAATTCGATAAAAAACATCGTCATTACTGAACTTGGCGATCCTGCAAACAACTTTATAAACAGATTTATCCACATCGCTGTTGATGTTCATTTGCGGCCCTTATGCCGCCCCTGATATACCTGTTTTTCATGGGGGAGACACCCCAGGATGCGCTGGTCGAATGGATCTCCTGAATCCTTCTTCCAAGTGTTCAGCAGAGACAACCCTCTTGAGCTTCACCCTCGCCCTGACCCTCTCATAGTAAGGATGGGGGAATCTCACCCTCACCCCAATCCCGTTAGACAGGCTCACAGCACCGCTCTCCGGTAAGGTGACGGCAACATTCACCCTCACCCCGACCCTCTCTGTGCATGGAAAGAACGGGAATACTCACCCTCACCTCAGTCCTCTCCCGCAAGTGGAAGGGATCATTCACCCTCACCCCGGCCCTCTCCCACAAGGGAGAGGACGCCTGTACGGTAAGGGTTTTTCTCAGAGGAAGGGATCAGTCACCCTCACCTCAATCCTCTCCCCTCAAGGGAGAGGAAGATCAAGGTAAAGGTTTTTCTTAGGCTATTTTCAGCCTCCAGCCGAAGGGATCCTCGGCAATGCCGTACTGGATCTCGAGGATCTGGTTGTAGAGCTTCTCCGTCACGGGCCCCGTTTTCCCGCCGCTGATCAGGAGCTCTTTGCCCCTGCAGAAGATCTGGCCGACAGGCGAGACGATAGCCGCCGTGCCGGAGGCGAAGCACTCCTTCAGGGTCCCCTTGGCCCCCGCTGCCAGGATCTCGTCGAGCGAGAGCAGCCGTTCGGACACCTTCATGCCGTTGCGCTTCGCAATCTGGATGACAGAGTCGCGGGTGATGCCGGGCAGGATGCTCCCCCCGAGCGGCGGGGTGATGAGCTCGTCGCCGATCACGAAGAAGATGTTGCTCGTCCCCACTTCCTCGACATATTTTCGCTCGACGGCGTCGAGCCAGAGGACCTGTGTGTAGCCCCTGGCGCCGGCCTTCTGGCTTGCCATGAGGCTCGCTGCGTAATTGGCCGCCGCCTTGCACATGCCGATGCCGCCCTTCACGGCGCGGACGTACTCCTCCTCGACCCAGATCTTCGTGGGGCTGAAGCCCTGGGGATAGTAGGCGCCCACGGGCCCCACGATGACGAAGTAGAGGTACTCATTGGCCGGGCGCACGCCGAGGGCCGGCTCCGTGGCGGCCATGGTCGGTCGGATGTACATGGCGGTCCCCAACCCCTTGGGGATCCAGTCCTTCTCCACGACGACGAGCTGCTTGAGCGCCTCGAGGGCGAGTTTCTCGTCCAGCGGTGGCATGCAGAGCCTTGTGGCGGACTCGTTGAACCGCCGGATATTCTCCCAGGGGCGAAACAGGTATACGGACCCGTCGGCGCCGCGGTAGGCCTTCAGGCCCTCGAAGATCAACTGGCCGTAGTGAAGGCTCATGGCTGCCGGGTCCATCTGGAGGGGCCCGTAGGGCTCGATTTGCGGGTCATACCAGCCCTTGCCCGTCTTGTACTTCATCGTGAAGAAGTGATCGGTGAAGAGCTGACCGAACCCCAGTTTCGACTCGTCCGTCGGTTTCGGTTTCATTTTTCCCGCTGGAACCCTGCTCACTTTGATTTCCATGGCTCTTGCTGCTTCCTCCTCTTCTCGTAAACGTTACTCCCCCCTGGAGTACCCAACGTGCAACAGGCACGATGTTTTCTGCAATACGCCTTTATGAACCGTTCGTCAAGGCACAACCGGCCTGTTAATTCCCTCGATATTGTAACAGGTTTTCCTTGCCGATCTTCGAGATCTCGAGGCCCTTCATGGGCTCCCCGAGCGCCTTGGACACCTCGGCGAGGATCTCGGGGTTCTTGTAGTGGGTCACGGCCTTGACGATGGCGGCCGCCCTCTTTGCCGGGTCCTTCGACTTGAAGATACCCGAGCCCACGAAGACGCCGTCGGCGCCGAGTTGCATCATCATGGCCGCATCGGCCGGGGTGGCGAGCCCGCCTGCCGAGAAGTTCACCACGGGAAGCTTGCGGTCCCGGGCCACGAGCCTTACGAGCTCGTAGGGCGCGCCCAGGTTCTTTGCCTCCGTCATGAGCTCCTCCTCGGGAAGCACGGAGAGCCTCGCGATCTCGTCGTGGATCGTCCTCATGTGGCGGACGGCCTCGATCACGTTGCCCGTGCCGGCCTCCCCCTTCGTGCGGATCATGGCTGCCCCTTCCCCGAGCCGCCTCAGGGCCTCGCCCAGGTTCGTGGCGCCGCAGACGAAGGGAATCTTGAAGTTCCACTTGTTGATGTGATATTTCTCGTCGGCCGGCGTGAGGACCTCGCTCTCGTCAATGTAATCGACGCCGAGGGCTTCCAGGATCTGTGCCTCGACGAAGTGGCCGATCCGGCATTTGGCCATCACGGGGATCGTAACGGCCTTCATGATGGCCTCGATGATGGCCGGGTCCGTCATGCGGGCCACACCTCCCTCGGCCCGGATGTCGGCAGGTACTCGCTCCAGGGCCATGACGGACACGGCGCCGGCGTCCTCGGCGATCTTGGCCTGGTCCGCCGTCGTCACGTCCATGATGACGCCGCCCTTGAGCATCTCGGCCAGACCGGATTTAACAGTTAAGGTTCCAAACTTTTCCATCTATCTCCAAGCCTCCATTCTGTGCATTGTAATCTTTCTTTACTACACCCTGCACGCTACACGCTACACCCTGATTTTTACACTACGCTTCGGTCCAGTGCCCGATACTGTATCGCCTCGCTTACATGCTGCGGCTGGACGCCGGCCTCGCCTTCCAGGTCGGCGATGGTCCGCGCCACCTTGAGCACCCGCGTGTAGGCCCGCGCCGAAAGCCCGAGCCGGTCGACGGCCATCTCGAGGAGCTTCTGCGACTCCTCGCCCAGCGGGCAGAACTCGCGCAGCTGCTTTCCCGTCATCCGGGCGTTGAGACGAGTCGCATTGCCTCCGAAACGGCGCCGCTGGATCTCGCGCGCCTTCTGCACGCGCTTGCGCACCATCTCGGAAGACTCCGCGCGGCTGCCCCCTGCCAGCTCCCGGTACGGCAGCGACGGCACCTCCACGTGGATGTCGATCCGGTCCAAAAGCGGCCCCGACACCTTGGAGCGGTACTGCCGTATCTGCTGGGCGCTGCAGCGGCAACTCTTGCGCACATCGGCCAGGTACCCGCAGGGGCATGGGTTCATGGCCGCCACGAGCATGAACTTCGAGGGAAAGGTCGCCGTGATCACGGAGCGCGTGATCGTCACCTGCCCGTCCTCCAGGGGCTGCCTCAGCACCTCGAGAACGTTGCGCTTGAACTCGGGCAGCTCGTCGAGAAAGAGCACCCCGTTGTGCGCCAGGCTGATCTCCCCGGGTTTCGGCGTGTGACCGCCTCCCACGAGCCCCGCATCGGAGATCGTGTGGTGAGGCGCCCGGAATGGCCTTGTCGCCATGATGGCCTCGCGCCTCTCCAGAAGCCCCGACACGGAGTAGATCTTTGTCGTCTCCAGTGCCTCCTCGAGGGAGAGCTCCGGCAGGATCGTCGGGATCCGCTGGGCAAGCATCGTCTTGCCCGAACCGGGAGGGCCCGTCATCAGGATATTGTGCCCGCCTGCGGCGGAGACCTCCATGGCCCGCTTGGCCTGCTCCTGTCCCTGGATATCGCTGAAATCGACAGGGTAATTCCTCACCGAGTCACCGACCGTCGCGAATTCACAGGTGACGGCCGGAATGTCTTTCGCCCCGTTGAGGAAGTCCACCAGGTCGCAGAGGAAGGCCACGGGGATCACCTCGAGACCCTTCACCAGGGCCGCCTCGCCCGCGTTGTCCGCAGGCACGATCATGCCCCTCAACTTCTGCTCCCGGGCCATGAAGGCCGACGGCAGGACCCCCTGCACACCCTTCACGCGGCCGTCCAGGGAAAGCTCCCCCATGACCAGGTAGTCCCGGATCCGCTCGCGCCCGACGAGCCCCTCGGCCGCCAGGATCCCCAGGGCGATGGGCAGGTCGAAACCGGTCCCTTCCTTGCGGATGTCGGCCGGGGCGAGATTCACGGTAACCCGGTTTTCGGGAAAGCGGTAACCGGAATTCTTCATGGCCGCCTTGATGCGGTCGCGGCTCTCCTTGACGGCCGTATCGGGCAGGCCCACCGTCGAGAACTGCGGAAGTCCCGTCGAAAGGTCCACTTCCACGTCGACGGGAAAGGAATCGATTCCGACTACAGCGCTGCCCAGGACCTTGACGATCAAATCGACTTACCCGTCACAAACCCGATTTTCATTGGAGTTATACTTAGTTGCGCATATTATAACACGGTTTTAATTTTGCAAGCACTTTCGGCTTCCCTTTTTTCCGCCTCTGTTGTAACGTCCGCGACGGAAAAGAGGGAAGAAGTGTCTGAGTGTCTAAGTGTCTGAGTGAAGGAAAAATTCACTTCTTGTATACATTCACTCATACACTCAAACACTCTTTCACTTAGACACTTTCTGTTATGATTGGTTTTTTCGACTCCGGTTTCGGGGGGCTCACGGTGCTGCGGCGCGTCGTCGAGACGCTGCCGCAGTATGACTACCTGTACCTGGGCGACAACGCCCGTGCGCCCTACGGCAGCCGCTCCCAGGAGGTGGTCTACGAGTTCACCCGCGAGGCCGTCGAGTACCTCTTCCGCCGGGGCTGCCCTCTCATCATCATCGCCTGCAACACCTCGTCGGCCAAGGCCCTGAGGCGCATCCAGCAGGAATACCTGCCCGTCAGCTACCCGGACCGCCGTGTCCTGGGCGTCGTCCGTCCGCTCGTCGAGGAGGTGGCCGGCAGGGAGACCTTCCGTCGCGTGGGCCTTCTGGCCACGGAGGGGGTCGTCGCCTCGGAAGCCTACCTGAGAGAGATCGAGAAACTCGACCCCTCCATCCGCGTGTTTCAGAAAGCCTGCCCGCTTCTCGTGCCCATCATCGAGGCGGGGGAGCAGGACTGGGAAGGGGCCGAAATGATCGTCCGCCGCTATCTCGGGGAGCTCATGGCCGAGGCCGGCTCGATCGATGCGCTGCTTCTGGCCTGCACCCACTACCCCATCCTCTACGACACGATCCGGCGCAACGTCCCCGGGCACGTCGAGGTCCTGGAGCAGGGCCCTGTCGTGGCGGAAAAGCTCAAGGATTATCTCCGTCGGCACCCCGCGATGGAGCGAAGGCTCACCCGCGGCGCTGCGCGGACATTTCTCACAACGGACCTCACCGACCGTTTCGACCGGCTGGCGAGGACCTTCTTCGGAGAGCCGGTCCACTCCCGTCTCGTCTCGCTCGAATAGCCCGAGCGTCCCGCGTGGAGGCCGGGCGTCTCGCCCGGCAACCTCAACGCGGCGCGTTTCGATATTGTAACAGCCGAAAAATTAACGTTTTATTTAATGATTACAAATAATTGCATTTACATGTTCCGCCGTTTTCGCGCCCTGGCAAGCGCCTTGACGGGTCTTTTCTTCTGTGCTAGGGTACGCCATTATTTTTGCGGCAGGCAAGCCCCGCCGCAGGTTGAACATGCCGCAGTTCACGCATCTCGATGACAAAGGCAAGGCCCGGATGGTCGACGTGTCGGAGAAAGACACGACCCGCCGGGAGGCCGTGGCCCGGGGCAAGGTCCTCATGAAGCCGCAAACGGCGCAGGCCATCGAGAAGCAGTCGATCGCCAAGGGCGACGTGCTTGCCGTCGCGAAGATCGCCGGCATCATGGCGGCCAAGAAAACGAGCGATCTCATTCCGCTCTGCCACCCTCTGGAGATCACGGCCGTCGACGTGAGCTTTCGCACGGATGCACGCCGCGGCGAAATCGAGATCGAGGCCACGGTCCGGACGCTGGGCCGGACAGGCGTGGAGATGGAAGCGCTCACGGCGGTGAGCGCCGCGGCGCTCACCATCTACGATATGTGCAAGGCCGTGGACCGGGGGATGACCCTCTCGGAGATACGGCTCATCCTCAAGCGGGGTGGAAAGAGCGGAACCTACCGGCGAAAGGATTGACGGCAACACATCCGTTGCCAGAACCCATGTCAACCCGGATTTACACAGTCAACAGGGCTCTCGTCCTGCCGCTGGCCCTGAATGCATTTCTCCTGCTGGCGGTCTTGATCCTGACCTTCATCCGGCAGGGAACGGCCGTGGAGCGGTTTCTTCTCCTGGCGGCGCTCATCCCGATGGCTCTCATCGCCATCGAGTCGTCGCTCAGAAAAGTGGAGGCGAGCGACTCGGGTCTTGCGATGACGAAGTTTTTCAAGCGACGGGCGCTCAACTGGGCGGACATCACCCATGTGGGGGCCCTCGCGGTCCGGAAGAAGGTCTACCTGGTCCTGACCACGACGAAAGGTTTCCACGTCCTGTCGAATGCCTATGGCCGGTTCGGAGACCTCGTCCGCGACGTCACGGGTCACGTGGATGCCGAGCGGGTCGAGGAAGGCGCCCGGGAGATCCTCGAGGGATCCTCAGGGAACCGCTCGAATGTTGTTGCAGCCTGGCTCGCGGTGATTCTGCTCGTGGTGGTCGCCGCCATGAAGAGTATGTCCTGAAAACGATTGCGCGCACATCGCGAATCGCAGCATAGAAATCAAGCCGCCCCCGACGGACAGGAGAGGAACGGACATGGCAGTCATGAAGGCTCAGCAACCCCGCAGGGCGGCATCCACCCTACCCGGCATCGACGAGGTCCTCGAAAAGAAACTGGAAGAACTCGTCATCGTCCTTTCGGCGGGACAGGGTACCAAGAGCCAGGTCTACGACGAAATCCTTTCCCTCGTGGAACGGGGGCTGATCCGGATTGCGCTGAAGCGCAACAAGAACGTGAAGTCGGCGGCTGCCTCGTACCTGGGGATCAACCGCAACACGTTCCAGAAGAAGATGACCGCGCTGGGAATCCCCTGCAGGAAAGCGAAGTAGGAACTGCCGGGTCCCATGCCATTTGCCACCATGATCAGCAGCCGGCGCTTTTTCAGTTTTTCTCCATCCGACACGAAACCAGAGCCTCTCGGCAACGGGGCCTCCCCCCCGGCGACCGCCGGCGCGCGCAAGAGGAACAGCAGCTCATGAAAGTCGGTGTGCTGGCTCTCCAGGGGGCCTTCCGAGAACATATCCGGATGCTTCAATCCCTGGGCGTCGATGCCATCGAGGTCCGACTGCCCGGCGAGATCGACGAGGTGGATGGACTGATCATCCCGGGCGGCGAGAGCACGACCATGCGAAAGCTCCTGGACGACTACGGGTTCGTTGACACCGTCAAGGAATTTGCCGCTTCGGGCAAGCCCGTTTTCGGCACCTGCGCAGGCCTCATTGTCATGGCCGACCGGGTCGGCGGCCGCAGGCAGGATCTGTTGAACCTGATCGACCTCGACGTGGAGCGAAACGCCTACGGCCGCCAGTTGGAGAGCCGCGAGGTGGACATCCCCTGCGAGGCCCTCGGGGAGGAGCCCTTTCACGCCGTTTTCATCCGGGCCCCCCGGATCCTGGCAGCAGGCCCCGCTGTGGAGAAGCTCGCTCTCTACAAGGGCGAGGTGGTGCTCGCGCGCCAGAAAAACATTCTCGTGGCCGCCTTCCATCCCGAGCTGACGGGCGATGCGAGGGTCCACAAGCTTTTTTTGCAGATGCTCGCCCGCAGGGCACGATAATTGAAGGATTTTGGGGGTTGAGGAGCGGCCGATGCAGGAACAGGTGAGACTGCAGTCGAAAGGGCAACCCCCGAAGCGGGCAGTGTCCGACAGGAAACGATGATCGTAATGTCCATCAAGAGGCTCATTCCATTTCTCAAGCGGTGGCATCTCTTTCTGGGCCGCCACCCCCTGCAGACCCCTCCCTTCTCGATCATTCTCTTCCCGGTGAACGCCACGCTCCTGTGCTGCGGCATCGCCGGCATCCTGGCCGTCAAGAAAGGTCCGAAGCCCCTTGCTGTCGACGCCTGCGCCAACCTCGCACAGCATTTCGCCGCAATCCGCAAGGCCCCTCTCTCGAGGGTGATCGCGGGCAGGATCAAGCCCGAGGGGTACCTCGCAGGCGATGGCCCGCTCAGTCAGATGGAGCGGGACCTCGTGCTCCTGCGGCAGGAATCCCATTTCCAGGCCCTCTTCTTCAATCCCGCCAGGGCCGAGGCCCTTCAATCCCTCATTCCCGAGATGACAGCATTTCTGGCCGGGGAGGAGGGCCTGCTCGAGGCCGAGGCCGGACGCTTTGCCACGGCGCAGATGGAGATCATCAACAGCCGTCTCATTCTCCTGAAGGACGTCCTCTGGGGCCTCGAGAAGGACATCCTCGCCAACATCGAAAAGATCCTGCACCTGGCCGGCGCCGACCGCGCCGAGGAACTCACCCCGGAGAGCTTCGTCAAATACGCCCGGGTCAACTTCCTGCTCAACTGCATCGACCGGCTGGAGGTCCGGGGACGGGACTCTGCGGGAATCCAGTTCTCGCTCACGCTGAAAGACCGCGAAACCCTGGACCGCATCATCGAAGAGATCCGAGGCCAGGGGCTTCACGACGAGTTCCGCCGGCGCTCCGTCGAGCGCGACCTTCTGAACGGGTCCATCCATGTGGCCGACCACCGCCACCCCGACGGCGGCGTCTACCTCTCTTTCGTCTACAAGACGGCCTCCATCATCGGCAAGCTCGGCGAGAACGTTCGCAAGCTCCGGGATGCCATCCGCGCGGATGGCATCTTCCGCGCCTTCGCCCGCGAGGCCTCGATCTCGGAGTCGACCTTCGCCCACACCCGCTGGGCCTCCGTGGGCTCGATCACCGAGGAGAACTGCCACCCCATCAGCAGCTACACCCTCTGCTCACAAGGCCCCGAGGCGCAGATCCCGCCGGCGGGCCTGTGCTCGATCCCCGCGCCGATCGCTGCGACGTTTGCCGACGAGATCGCCCCCGGGATGAAGTTCTACCCTGCCTACGGGCCGGGCCGCTGGACGATCAGCGTCGTCCTCAACGGCGACATCGACAACTACCAGATGCTGCGCTCGCTGCTCGAGTCGGCCTACGGCTACGAGATCGCCCCCGAGATCACCTCGGACACGAAAATCATCCCCCTGCAGGTCGAGCGCTACCTCCTGGCAGGAATGGCACTCGAAGAGGCCTTCCGGCTGGCCGTGAACGACTTCGAGGGCTCCCACGCCATCGCACTGACCAGCAACGTGGAGCCGGGAAAGATCTACCTCGCCCTCAAGGGGAGCGGCCAGGCGCTGTTCGTCGGCCTGCGCGAGGACCAGTACCATTTTGCCTCGGAGCTATACGGCCTCGTGGAGGGCACCTCCCGCTTCATCAAGATGGACGGCGAGAGGCCTCGCGACCCCGAGAACCCCGACTCCTCCGGGCAGATCTTCGTCCTCGACCAGCACTCGGCAGGCGGGCTTGCCGGCATCCGGGCGCTCTGCTACGACGGGCAGCCCGTGGGGCTCACGGAGTCCATGGTCCAGAAGGCCGAGATCACCACCCGCGACATCGACCGGGGCGCCTTCCCCCACTTCTTCCTCAAGGAGATCACCGAGTCGGCCCAGTCGGTCCGAAAGACCCTGCGCGGCAAGTACCGCATCCAGGAGAAGAAGGACGGGAAAAAGAAGGTTCACTTCAACCTCGGCCGGGACATCCTGCCGGAAGCCTTCGTGAAAAGCCTCAAGTCGAAAAAGATCCGTCAGATCTTCGTCATCGGCCAGGGGACGGCCGCCGTGGCCGGCCAGGCCATCGCCGACGGCTTCTGCATGTACCTCAAGGGTGCATCCGTGAACATCATGGGGAAGAAGGCTTCGGAGATGAGCGGCTTTTTCATCAGCGAGGACCTCTCGGACACGCTCGTCATCGCCGTGACCCAGTCGGGCACCACGACGGACACGAACCGCGCCGTGGCCATGGCGGGCGAGCGGGGCGCCACGATCCTCTCCATCGTGAACCGCCGCCAGTCCGACATTACGACGAAATCCCACGGGGTCTTCTACACGAGCGACGGCCGCGACATCGAGATGTCCGTGGCCTCCACGAAGGCCTTCTACTCGCAGATCGTGGCGGGCTACGTGCTGGCGCTGGCCTTCGCGCAGATCCTCCGGACCCGCACCGACGAGTTCATCGCCGCCGAACTGGCCACGCTGGAGAAGGCGCCGGGCCTCATGCAGCAGGTGCTGGAGAAAAAAGACGAGATCCGCCGCTCGGCCGAGCGTCTCGCCCGGCAGAAGAAATACTGGGCCATCGTGGGAAGCGGCCCCAACAAGGCCGCGGCCGACGAGATCCGCATCAAGCTCTCGGAGCTCTGCTACAAGACCATCTCGTCGGACTTCATCGAGGACAAGAAACACATCGATCTCTCCTCGGAGCCCCTCATCCTCGTCTGCGCCGCAGGCAACCCCGAGACGGTTGCGGGCGACGTCGTCAAGGACACGGCCATCTTCAAGGCCCACAAGGCCTCCGTCGTCGTCTTCGCCGAGGAAGGCGAGACCCGTTTCGACCGGATCGCCGACTCGGTGATCACCATCCCGCGGGCGCCCATGCCGCTGCCGGTGATCCTCAACACACTGGCCGGGCACCTCTGGGGCTACTATGCCGCCTCGTCAATCGACGACGACGCCGCCTTCTTCCGCGAGTCCCGCAACGCGTTGAGCCTCGCCGTCGTCGAGCAGGACCAGAAGAACTACTCCCTCTACCAGCGGATCCTCGACCGCAACCTCCACCGGATTCTTAAAGATTTCGGGGAGCAGTTCACCGATCGCAAGAACCGCGGCGTCTTCACCCTGATGAACGCCCGCACGATGACGGACATCTCGCTTCTGACGAAGTACGTGGCCGGCAAGCTCCCCCTGGAGGACTTCTGGGGAGACTTCGGCGAGGAGGGCGCAAACGCCTCGCCCATCGACCTTCTGAACATCGCCTTCGGGCATGCCATCGACGAGATGTCGCGCCCCATCGATGCCATCCGCCACCAGGCCAAGACGGTCACCGTCGGCACGAGCCGCAAGGAAGAGATGCCGCGGGGCGTCCTCTTCGACCTGCTGGCGAGCCTCAGGATCGCAGCCAAGAGCCTGAAGGCCGACAACATCCTGTCCCTCGACCGTATCCAGAGGGCCATCTCCGGCGTGCGCGGCTACACCCTCTACGAAATCGGCGACCTCGACATGGAGGGGCACCCCACGGACGGCACGACGATCTCCATCGTGAACCGCGGCGGGGTCTCCGTCGGGATGCTTTCCCGCGCCGAGACGTCGAAGGTCCTCATGGGCACAAAGCGCACGCTCGTCCGGACGGGAAATCTCTACGTGGGGCGCGGACGGGTGGACGGCAGTCCGCTCGTCATCATCCCCCTGCTCAAGGGGGGTGCGGGCGAAAGCGGGCTTCTGCTCGTCCACGTGGAATTCAATCAGGCGCTGTCTCCCGCCGACAAGGTGGAGATCCTGGGCGACCGATACCGTGACCTGCGCAACCTCGTGAACGAGTACAACCTCCCATGGAGCGACCTGTATCTCGAATCCATTTCTCTCGAATCTCTCTTTGGAGAACCTGTTGAAATCATTGCCGATCAGATCCGGATGAAACTGAACTCACAAAAAAATTCTCCGGCCGGCGGATAACATTTTCGGGGCGACGGTCATTCCGGGAAACACAGCGATGGACAATCCTCGCAGCCGTACAGGGTTCGCAAGCGCAGGCTCGAGCCGTGCCGGAGTATTCGGCGCAGGATAAAATCGTGTTGACCTGGTTGGCGATAACGGATAAAAAGTGCAAATTTAGCATTTGCCCGCAATGCACGAGGGAGGTTCCATGGAACTGAAGCCGAGAGCCGAAGCGAAGATCGCTCTATTGCTCAAAAAGGGAGTGGACATCCCCAATCCGCTGACCCTTGATGTCGGGGATGACGTCCCTGTCGACCAGATCTCCGCAAAGGGCGTCACCCTTTATCCGGGCTGCAGAATTTACGGGAAAAGGACGGTGATTTCGGCGGGCAGCAAGCTCGGATATGAAGCCCCGGCGACCGTTGAGAACTGTCAGCTCGGGGCCGGTGTTGAACTGAAGGGCGGTTTCTTCAGCAACTCGGTCTTTCTGGAGAAGGCGAACATGGGCATGGGCGCTCACGTGCGTGAAGGCTCCATCCTGGAAGAGCAGGCCGGCGGCGCCCACTGCGTCGGACTGAAACAGACCATCCTGTTTCCCTTCGTGACGCTCGGCAGCCTGATCAACTTCTGCGACTGCCTGATGGCCGGGGGCACGAGCCGCCAGAATCACAGTGAGGTCGGGAGCTCCTACATCCATTTCAACTTTACGCCCGATGCGGACAAGACGACACCCTCCCTGATCGGCGATGTGCCTCGGGGCGTCATGCTGAACCAGCCCCCGATCTTTCTGGGCGGCCAGGGGGGCATCATCGGACCGTTGCGCCTGGGATACGGCACTGTCGTGGCGGCCGGCTGCGTTCTCAGGAACGATCATCCGGAAAGCAACCAGCTGATCTACGAAACGGCCTGCGCCGGGGGTGTGAAAAACTTTGTGCCCGCGGCATACCCGGGCTTCAAGCGCATCGTGGAAAACAATATTCTTTACCTGGCCAATCTGGCGGCCATGGAGGCTTGGTACCGTGAGGTGAGAAAACCTTTCCTGGAAGCGCAGGAATTCGGGTCCCTCCTCTATGCCGGCGTCATGGACCAGCTTTCCCTTGCCCGGAAGGAACGCGTCAAGAGGCTCCAGACAATGGCCGAAAAAGCCGTCAGCGCGGGCTCGTCGGAACAAACGCCCGCATCGATCGGGTCGAGACGGGAGTTTCATAAAAATTTCAAATTGATCGAAAGCTTTTTCAACGGGCGTATGGAGAGTGACGACGCGGGTAAATCCCGTGAGACCTTCCTCAAAGACTTCCAGAAGGCCGCGGGCAATGACAAACAGAACTACATCGCGGCGATCCAGAGCCTCCCTGCGGAGGTCTCTTCAAAAGGCGTCAAATGGCTCGGCAGTCTGGTGGATGACCTTTGCGCAAGGGCTTCAACGGCCGTGCCGTCCCTGAATTTATTCAAGATGCAACCATGAATCCCATGATCAAGGAGAAAACGGATGGGTAAATTATTTGGAACCGATGGAATAAGAGGAGAGGCAAACCGGCACCCCATGAGCGCGGAGATCGCCTTCGGGGTCGGCCAGGCCGTGGCACACGTGTTCAGGAAGAACGGTCACCGCGCCCGGGTGATCATCGGCAAGGACACCCGAATTTCAGGGTACATGCTGGAAAGCTCCCTCGAGGCAGGGATCACCTCCATGGGAGGCCACCCCTACCTGGTCGGCGTGCTGCCGACCCCCGGCATCGCCTTTGTCACCCAGAGCATGCGCGCCGATGCCGGCGTCGTCATTTCCGCCTCCCACAACCCCTATCAGGACAACGGGCTCAAGATCTTCGGCGGCAACGGCTTCAAGCTGACCGATGAGGAGGAAGACCATATCGAAGACCTCATCCTCAACAAGAAACTCATCGATCTTCTGCCGGTGGCAAAGGGCATGGGAAAGGCCCATCGCATCGACGACGTCCATGGGCGGTACATCGTCTTTCTGAAAAACTCCTTTCCGCGCAATCTCTCCATGGAAGGGATGAAAATCGTTCTGGATACGGCCAACGGCGCCACCTACAGGGTTGCGCCCGAGGCGTTCATCGAACTCGGCGCCGAGGTGGAAGTGATCCACAACAGGCCGAACGGCATCAACATCAACGACCACTGCGGCTCGCAGCACACCCAGGACCTGAAGAAACGGGTAATGGAGAGCGGGGCGGCTGTCGGTCTGGCCTTTGACGGGGACGGCGACCGTCTCATCGCCGTGGATGAGAAAGGCAATGAGATCACGGGAGATCAGCTCCTCATCATTTGTGCCAATATGCTGAAAAAAGACGGAAAATTGAAGAATGACCTTCTCGTTACGACCGTGATGAGCAATCTGGGGTTGAGGGTCGCCTGCAAAAAATACGGATTCAACCATCACGCTTCCAAAGTGGGGGACCGTTATGTTCTGGAAGACATGCTGCGCATGGGATCGATCATCGGCGGCGAGGAAGCGGGTCACATGATCTTCCTTGACCACCATACCACGGGAGACGGCATCATTGCCGCCCTGCAGCTGATTGCCGCCATGGTCAGGGAAGGGAAACCCCTTTCCGAGATGGCGGCCATGATGGACATCTTTCCGCAGAAACTGATCAATGTGGACGTGCAACGCAAGCCCGACATCGAAACCGTCCCCCGACTCATGGAGATCATCCGGCAGGTGGAGAGTCAACTGGGGGAAGAAGGGCGCGTGCTGGTCCGATACTCCGGCACCCAGAACATGTGCCGCGTGATGGTGGAGGGGCCGACCGCAGCGGCAACGGAAAAGTACTGCCGACAGATTGCCGATGTCGTGAAGAGTGAACTCGCCTGATTCATTTCAGAAAGGAAAAGCCATGGGGATCACTGTAGTTGTGACAAACGATTTTGATCACATGAGTGAAATCGCCGCGAACCTCGTCACCCAGAAGATCACCGAGACCCTCAAAAAGAAAAAAGAGGTTGTGCTGGGGCTTGCCACGGGCAACTCGCCCACTGGAGTTTATAAACGCCTGGCGCGTGCGGCCAATGACGGGACGTTCGATTCCGGCCGCATTCGGAGCTTCAATCTCGATGAGTATGTAGGCCTGCCCGGAGAAAACGTTCAACAGCGGGTGGTCCATCCCGAGAGTTACGCCTATTTCATGATCCAGGAATTCTTCGGGCTTCTCAGAAATAAATTCATGGAAACCAGTGTCCCCTGGGGTTCGCTGATCGACCAGAAACGATTGATCCGGGAATTGAAGGAAAACAGGGGGGACTGGGTGTTCCGGGGGACTGAAGCCGGGAAGTCCATCGCCATCAAGGCCAAAACGGCGTCCGCCTACCTCGCCTGGATCCGGAAGGACATCCTGGACGGATACAGCCGGAAGATTCGGGCTGCAGGGGGGGTCGACCTGCAGATCATCGGGGTGGGCGGTCGCGGCCACGTGGCCTTCCACGAAGCAGGAATCCCGTTCAAGGGCTCATCTGTCATGCTGGTCAAGCTTGACGACAACACCATTGCCAACGCGGTGAAAGACGGCCATTTCCCCACCGTGGGCGATTCCCCGTACTATGCCGTGTCCATGGGGGCCGAACTCGTCTATCAGGCGAAAACGGTCCTGCTGCTGGCAAACGGCGAGCGGAAAGTCGCTTCCGTGGCGCAATCGCTCCTGGGCGTCGTGACCCCCGAGATCCCCATCTCCTATGGCCAGACATACGCCGAACAAGGCGGCAACCTGATCTACGTGATCGACCGAATCGCCGCAAAGGAGCTCCTGGCAAATCAAAAGCAGCTGAAAAGCAAGGGCGTTGTCCTGAAGAACCTGATCAACAATTAGAAAGTAAAAAATCCATTCAGCCTCATCACCGGCGGCGTTCTGCCTTCCCGTGGCAAGGAGCCAGAGGCGGCATCCATCGACTGCGCGTTCGAACGGCACGGCCTCAGCGCGACAAACGGGAAACGGAAACCCCCAGAAGGATCCCGCGTATGATCGCCATTCTCGATTTCGGATCCCAGTACAATCAGCTCATCGCCCGGCGCGTCCGGGAGTGCCGCGTCTACTGCGAGATCCTCGACCACGACATCTCGCCTGCCGCGCTCAAGGCCCGGAAGGTGCAGGGCATCATCCTCTCGGGGGGCCCTGCGAGCATCTTCGACAAGGGGGTCCCGAAGTGCGATGCAGGGATCTTCGAGCTGGGCGTTCCCGTCCTCGGGATCTGCTACGGCACGCAGCTCATGGCCTTCACGCTGGGCGGGAAGGTCACCGCCTCTCCGCTCCGGGAATACGGGCCCGCAGAGCTCACACTCAACGACAGGGGAAAACACTCCCTGCTGTTTGCGGGCCTGGAGGGCCGCCAGCGGATCTGGATGAGCCACGGCGACCGGGTCACGAAGCTTCCCAGGGGATTCTCCGTTGCCGGCACGACGGTGAACTGTCCCGTCGCCGTCATGGAAAACCCCGGGCGCAAGCTCTACGGCGTGCAGTTCCACCCCGAGGTGCACCACACGGTCAACGGCATCGCCCTCATCCAGAACTTCCTCTTCCGGATCTGCGGCTGCAGCCCCACCTGGACCATGGGCTCCTTTATCGAGGAGAACATCCGGCGGATCCGCGAGCAGGTGGGTAACGAACGCGTGCTATGCGCACTCTCGGGCGGAGTGGACTCGTCGGTCCTCGCCGTGCTCCTCCACAAGGCCATCGGGAAGAAACTCACGTCCATCTTCGTGGACAACGGGCTGTTGCGGGAAAACGAGGTGGAAGAAGTGGTATCCACCTTCCGCGACCAGTACCACCTGAACTTCCGGCTCGCGCGGGCCGGCGAGCGTTTTCTGAAAAAGCTGGCCGGCGTCACCGACCCCGAGCGCAAGCGCAAGATCATCGGCCGCGAGTTCATCGCCGTATTCGACGAGGAGGCCAGGAAGCTGGGCAAGATCAAATTCCTCGCCCAGGGAACTCTCTACCCGGATGTCATCGAGAGCACCTCCTCCTTCGGGGGCCCCTCCGTCGTCATCAAGAGCCACCACAACGTGGGCGGCCTTCCCGCGAGGCTCAAGATGTCGCTCGTGGAGCCGCTCAGGGTCCTGTTCAAAGACGAGGTCCGGGAGCTGGGCCGGGAGCTGGGCCTGCCCGAGTCCCTCGTCGGGCGGCACCCCTTCCCCGGGCCGGGACTTGCCGTGCGCATCCTGGGCCCGATCACGAAGGACAAGCTCGCCGTCGTCCGGAAGGCCGATTCGATCCTCCGCGAGGAGGTCTGGAAGGCGGGCCTGTTCAACCACGTCTGGCAGGAGCTGGCGGTGCTGCTGCCCGTCAAGACGGTGGGCGTCATGGGCGACGGGCGGACCTACGAAAACGTGATCGCCCTGAGGGCCGTCACGAGCACCGACGGCATGACGGCCGACTGGGTGCGTTTTCCCCACGATGTCCTGGAGAAGATCTCGAGCCGCATCGTCAACGAGGTCAAGGGCGTCAACCGCGTCGTCTACGACATCAGCACCAAGCCGCCCAGCACGATTGAGTGGGAGTGAAAAGAAGTGACTGAGTGCATGAGTGTTTAAGTGTCTGAGTGAAGAGCAAGAAAATCCCCCTTTTATCCCCCTTTGCTAAAGGGGGAAAGAGGGGGATTTCGACGGAATAGACTGGATAGACTGGATAGACCGAATTAACCTGAAAGGTGGTTGCATGCGAACGAAATTCATCTTCATCACCGGCGGTGTTCTGTCGTCCCTGGGCAAGGGGCTCGCGGCGGCCTCCATCGGCTGCCTGCTCGAGGCGCGAGGCCTCACCGTGACGAACATCAAGCTGGACCCCTACATCAACGTCGACCCCGGCACGATGAACCCTTTCCAGCACGGGGAGGTCTTCGTCACCGACGACGGGGCCGAGACGGATCTGGACCTGGGACACTACGAGCGCTTCACCAGCTCGAAGCTCGGCAAGCTCAACAACCTCACGACGGGCCAGGTCTACTTCTCCGTCATCACCAAGGAGCGCCGCGGCGACTACCTGGGCGGCACGGTCCAGGTCATTCCCCACATCACCAACGAGATCAAGGAATACGTCCACCGGGCCGCGGAGGGCTACGACGTGGCCATCGTCGAGATCGGCGGCACCGTGGGCGACATCGAGGGGCTGCCCTTCCTCGAGGCGGCCCGTCAGTTCCGCTATGATGTGGGCAAGCAGAACGCCGCCTTCATTCACCTCACCTGGGTGCCCTTCCTGAAAACGGCGGGCGAGGTGAAGACGAAGCCCTCCCAGCACAGTGTCGCGGCCCTGCGGCAGATCGGTATCCAGCCGGACATCCTGCTGTGCCGCACGGAGAACTACCTGGCCGACGACATCAAGGCCAAGCTTGCCCTCTTCTGCAACGTCGAGGTGGAGTCCGTCTTCACGGCCAAGGACGTGGAGCACATCTACGACGTGCCCCTGATGTTCCACCAACAGGGTGTGGACGACAAGATCGTCAGCCTGCTCAACATCTGGACGGGCCAGCCCAGGCTCGGCGAGTGGGAGGAGATGGTCACCCGGATGAAGAACCCCAAACACGAGGTGACGATCGCCGTCGTCGGCAAGTATGTCAACCTCGTGGACTCCTACAAGAGCCTCACCGAGGCCCTCGCGCACGGCGGGATCGCCAACGACGCACGGGTGAAGCTCGTCTTCACCGACTCCGAGAAGATCGAGAAGGAGGGTGTGGGCGACAAGTTCAAGGACAGCGACGGGATTCTCGTCCCCGGCGGGTTCGGCAACCGCGGGATCGAGGGGAAGATCCAGGCCATCCAGTACGCCCGGACGCACAAGGTCCCCTACTTCGGGATCTGCCTGGGCATGCAGGTGGCCGTCATCGAGTTCGCGCGCAATGTCGCCGGGATGAAGAAAGCCAACAGCACCGAGTTCGACCCGGAAAGCCCCTACCCCGTCATCGATTTTCTGCCCGGGCA
This sequence comes from uncultured delta proteobacterium, assembly GCA_963828305.1. Classification (GTDB taxonomy): domain Bacteria; phylum Desulfobacterota; class Syntrophia; order Syntrophales; family UBA2192; genus UBA2192. The sequence continues at coordinate 27,676 of CAWHEJ010000011.1, forward strand.
GCGTCAGATCACGGACAAGGGCGCCTCCATGCGCCTCGGCTCCTACCCCTGCGTCCTGGACAGCAAGTCCTTCGCCTTCAGCGCCTACTGCGACAAGGAAATCGACGAGCGGCACCGCCACCGTTACGAGTTCAACAACGACTTCCGGGAAGCGCTCACAAAGAAGGGCCTCCGGATCACGGGGACCTCGCCCGACAAGCAACTGGTCGAGATCGTGGAGATCCCCGATCACCCCTGGTTTCTGGGCTGCCAGTTCCACCCCGAGTTCAAGTCCAAGCCCCGCAAGCCCCACCCGCTCTTTGCGGCCTTCATCGGCGCCTCGCTCAAGGCGAAGCTGCAGAAGAGGAAGAATGGGAAGAAGAAAGGGGGTAGGGTGTAGCGTGTAGGGTGTAGGGAAAAACAAGACATCCAAAAAGGGCAGAACCGGTTCCGGGTCTGCCCTTTTATGTTTGCAATGCCCTGCCTTGGATTTCGTCTTCCTCTCCCCTCCGCGGGAGAGGATTGAGGTGAGGGGGTCCTTCGCCAAGCTCAGGATGACATCTCTGTTCGCCATGGTGAGCCTGTCGAACCATCACCCTCACCCCGACCCTCTCCCGTCAAGGAAGAGGGAAATGATGGGGCTAATCCACCTGGTGGGCTTCGAGAAACATCGCCTTCTCGAGTGAGTTGAAGAAATTCTGGTAGGGTTTGGGTTCCGTGACAGGCGCCCTCATGTATTCCGCATTCGCCCTCACCAGGAGCTGCTTTTCGCCCCGCGGCCGCACCGTCACGGTCACCCGCAGTGAACCCGGCGCCTGCATGACGTCCGCCCGGGCCTTGCTGGCCGCGACGACGCCGAGGGTGTAATCGGCCCGGTCGAGCATGAAGCCCAGATCCTGCAGGGTGGCGATGATGGCCCGCATCGTCTTTTCCTTGTCCGTCGTGTCGAAGGCGCGAGACTGGATACTGCGGAGCTGGACCTGACTCGTGTCCATGTCGAGCAGACGGTCGTGTGTCGTCGCGCACGCCGCCACCAGGAGGAGCGGGATCAGCAGGAGAAGGTTCCGTTTTAATTTGTCAGATATCATGGGCCTCCAGGAACAATGCTTTGGACAGTTTCTCGAAGAAGGACTGGTACATCTTCGGGTCGTTCAACGCCTCTATTTTCGATACGCGGTGCTCCGTATTGTAAACAATGCGCTCGAAGACCACGCGGACGGCGACCTGGCTGCCACCCTCGCCGCCCGGTCGGGTCGTGACAAAGGCCTTCATGACCTGATTGTCGTCGGGCGGTATGGGCACGCCCAGCAAAACAGAAATGGCGAGATACGTGGCCCACTGCACCGCATCGGTCGCGTCGCGTTCCTTGGACGCGGTGAGGATCCCGAGCCTCGTCTCGGATTCGTCGATGCTGAAGCCCGTATCCTGAAGGAGTGCCGCGCAGGTTCTGAGGATCTTCTGCTCGTCCGTCGTCTCGAAGCGCCGCGTCTGCAACTGCCGCTGCGCAAACATCTCCGGCGTCAGGTTCAGGTCCTTATCCAGTGTGACGGCGGCACACCCCGCCAGCAGCAGCAAGCCCGGCAGCAGAACGGCGAGGATGCGGAGCGTTCGACTCATATCGATCAGAACGTTGACGAGCGATAGGCGAAATCGCGGACCTTTTTCTGCTCGTCGAACTTGACAATCACCGTCAGAGACTTTTGCGTCGAGGAGCTGGCGCCGGAGCTCTGCCCGGCCAGACCCCCTCCCCCGCCGGAGCCGCCGGTGAGGATGCCCAGGATCAGGGCCGTGCTCGACGAGTAGACGTTCTCCGTCGAGATCCGGTCGTAGACCCAGACCTCCCTTCCCTTTTCATCCGTAGTCACGACATTCGGAGAGCCGAGGGCTTCCACCACCTGGGAGCCCGCCATGCCGACGCGAATCTCGCGCTGCACTGTCCCGACGGTAAGCTTGTCGGCCTCGCGGGCCTTCTGCACGTCCGCCGCGTGCATGGAGGCGCAACCCGTCAGCAGGGCACCCGACAGAATCATCAGCAGAATCCCTTTCCAGCGTCGCATGTTTCTCTTCCCCCTTGCCGTTTTGGAGATTGCAGGCGACCGGAAATGCCCGGTCTTTTCAAGATATTTTGCCCTGTGGCGGCTATTTGTCAAGGTCTTTTGTTGCCAAGCCTGCGAATTCCCGCTAGATTGTCGGCGTTGCCTGCGCAGACGGAATGAGCACGGGCAACCCCTGGAGGGTTTCATGAAGACGCCACCCTGCCAGTTCAACGAGATCGTCGGGAAGATCAAGGTGCTCTCCATGGAAGTGCGGACTTGCCTTTCGATGGAAGAGCTTGCCGAACGGTTGAACGGATTTTTCGGGAAAGGTGGTCTCGGACTGGCGCTGAAAGAGGATTGTCTTGGCCGTGTGACCTTCGAAGGCGGCGGGGGCCACGTGACGGCCGACTTCTGCGCAGAGAGGGGAAAAACCCTCATGAAAATCGTGACGAGCGGATGGGCCGTCCAGGTAAAGAAGTTTATCGACGGGCTGCCATAACGCTGCCCGGGTATCAGGCTACCGGCTACAGGCCACAGAAAAAGAGGATCGGGAAGCCACATCCCCGATCCTATGCTTGCAGTTCTTTCGTCTTCGTTTTTGCCTACACCCTACACGCTACACCCTACCCCCCTGGTCTTTCATGCCCGCACGCCCACAACCAGTCGCCCCTGAACTTTTCCGGCCAGGAGCTCCGAAGCGTATTTCGAGACGTCGCCCAGGGAGATGATCCCGGGAGTGATTTTCTCCAGGGCCTCGGACGGCAGATCTCTCACCAGCCGCGACCAGGCCGCTTTGCGCCGGGAAATGGGGCACATCACGGAGTCCACACCGCGAAGGCTCACGGCCCGGAGGATGAAGGGCATGACCGTCGTCGGCAGATCCGTGCTGCCGGCAAGGCCGCAGTTCGCCACGCACCCCCCGTAGTTGATCTCGGCAAGCACCCTGGCCAGAACCTTGCCTCCCACCGTGTCAATCGCGCCGGCCCAGCGCTGGGTCTCCAACGGCCGTGGCTGCTCGCTCCACTCCGGCCCGGACACTAAGTCCGTGGCGCCAAGACCCTGAAGGTATTCGCGGGTGTGATCCTGGCCGGGGGCCGTGAGGGCGGCGACCCGGTAGCCCAGGTTGGACAGGACCGCCACGGCCACGCTGCCCACGCCGCCGGCAGCCCCCGTGACGAGGATCGCACCGCTTCCGGGCTTGATCCCGGCCTCCTCGAGCATCATGACGCACAGCATGGCCGTAAATCCCGCCGTGCCGATGGCCATGGCGCGCCGCGTGTCGAGGCCCTCGGGAAGTGGCACCAGCCAGTTGGACTTCACGCGGGCGCGCTGGGTGTAGCCGCCCCAGTATCGCTCGCCCACGCTCCAGCCCGTGAGCACTACCTTGTCGCCCGATTTGTAGAAGGGGGTTTTTGACTCCAGGACGGTGCCTGACAGATCGACGCCCGGCACCATGGGGTACTCCCGGACGATCTTTCCGGTCCCCAACACGGCCATGGCATCCTTGTAGTTCAGGGAGGAATACTCGACGGCAACGAGCACGTCGCCCTCCGGAAGGTCGTCGACGGTAAGCTGCTCGATGGCATGCCGTACCTTATCGCCCTCCTGCCTCAGGACCAGCGCCTTGAATGTCTCGGACATGTCTCGCCCCCTCCTTCGTCGGGGCTCGGGTCTGTTCCGTCTGTCCCGTCATGCCGCCTTCGGCGGCGGTAATTGGAAATTGGGAACTGGGAATTGGGTATTGGGACATTCTGAGTCCGAAAGAACTTCTTCCTCGTCCCTACACCCTAGTCCCTGGTCCCTTCATCCTCTTCACTCAAACACTCAGACACTTCTTTCACACTAGCCACAAGCCACTAACCACTTCTTCACTGGCCACTGCTTCAGCCCGCCTCCCGGATTCTCGCGGGTCGCTGTTCGAACTCGTCGCTACGGATAAATTGTACCGCATTTTTGAAAAATGCGAGACCCATTCCCTCCTCGGGCAGATCCTCCCTCGTCCAGCGGGGGTGGTTCGTGTAATGGGTGTAGGCCTCGGGGTGGGGCATCATGCCGTACAGGCGCCCCGTCTCGTTGCAGATGCCGGCGATGGAGTCGACGGCGCCGTTGGGGTTTGCAGGATATTCCAGGGTGGGCTTGTCGCTCGCTTCCGTGCAGTAGCAGGCAACGACCTGCTGCTGCTTGTGGAGCCGCTTCAGGATCGGGGCGCTTTTGGCCATGAACTTGCCCTCGCCATGGCGCACGGGAAGATAGATTTTTTTCAGCCCTCTCGTGAAGACGCAGGGGGATTGGTCGTTCACCGCAAGCCAGACCCAGCGGTCCTCGAAACGGCCCGAGTCGTTGAAGGAAAGCGTCACGGTCTGTCTGAAGTACTCGCCGTCGAAGGCGGGAAGGATGCCGAGCTTGACCATGAGCTGGAAGCCGTTGCAGACGCCGAGGATCAGTTTTCCATCGTTGATGAACCGGAGAAACTGGTCCCGGAGCGGCGCGCCGCTTCCCCTGACCTTCGCGTGGACGATCCGGTTGGCGCCCGCCTTGGCCGAACCCAGGTCGTCGCCATCCAGAAACCCGCCGGGAAGGTTCAGGAAGTGGTAGTCGTCGAGGCGCTTCTCGCCGCTCAAAATCTCGTGGATGTAGACGATGTCCACCTCGTCCGACCCCGCCAGCCTGCAGGCATGGGCCATCTCCCTCTCGCAGTTCGTCCCGTTTCCCGTCAGTACGATCGATTTGACTATCTTTGGCATTTCCCACGTTACCTCGGCATACAAGTTTTTTCTGCGGTTGCAGCCGCCAGCCGCAAGGCTCCAAATCCCCCTGTGTCCCCCTTTGCAAAAGGGGGATGGAAGGGGGATTTTCTTATCTCCTCTTCACTCAGACACTCAGACACTCAGACACTTTTTTCCCCGGTCACTAAAACCGCAAGGTTTTCTGCCATGCCTCCTTCAAATCCCCGATCTTCTCCTCGAGGATCACACTGCCCGCGAGTCCCTTCACGCGGAAGAGGCCCTCCGCCGTCACCGTCCCGACACAGGCGAAGGAACTGCCGGCCAGCATCGCTTCGAAGGCCGCCTTCTTTTCGGGCCGCACGGTGACGACAAACCGGCTCTGGGACTCGGAAAAGAGCATCTCGTCATCCCGGGCTATCCCGCTGGCGGGAACGGCGGCCAAATCGACATCCATGCCGAGCCCGCCGGAAAAGGCCGTCTCGGCCAGGGCCACGGCAAGGCCGCCGTCGGAGCAGTCGTGGCAGGAGGCCACGATCCCCTGGCGGATCGCCCTGGAAAGGGCCGTGTAGAGCACCTTCGCGCGGGCAGCATCGACCTTCGGCACATCGTTTCCGACCGCATCGTGCATGGCATACCACTCGGAGCCGCCCAGCTCCCTTTTCGTCTCGCCCAGCACGTAGACGAGATCGCCTGAGCGCTTGGCATCCATCGTCACGGCCTTGCGCACGTCCTCGATCCGGCCGATGACCGAGAAGAGCAGCGTGGGCGGGATGGAGATCTTCGTGTCGCCGATCTGGTAGTCGTTCTTCATGCTGTCCTTGCCGGAAATGCAGGGCACGCCGTAGATGCGGGTATAGTCGTAGAGGGCGAGATTGGCCCGGACGAGCTGCGCAAGCTTGTAATGGCCGTCCGGCGTCTTTTCCGACTGGACGGGGTCGCACCAGCAGAAGTTGTCGAGCCCCGCGAGCCGCTCCAGCGTGCCGCCCACGGCGACGGCGTTTCGCACCGCCTCGTCGATGGCGCAGGCCGCCATGTGATAGGCGTCGATGTCGCTGTAACGCGGGCAGATCCCGTTGGCCACGACAACGCCCTCATAGGATTCGAGCACGGGCCGCACGACGGCGGCATCGCTCGGGCCGTCGTTGGCCGCACCGACGAGCGGCTTCACGACGCTTCCTCCCTGGACCTCGTGGTCGTACTGCCGCACGACCGATTCCTTGCTGCAGATGTTGAGCCGTGCAAACATCTTCTTCAGCACCGTGCCGTAATCGGAAAGCTCCTGGATATTCGGTTCCGGGTGCTTCGGGGGTACCCATTTGGCCGTAAGCTTCATCTGGGGCACGCCCTCGTGAAGAAATTCCATGTCGAGGCAGGCAATCGTTCTCTCCCCGTAACGGATGTGGAACTTCCCGGTATCCGTGAATTTCCCCAGGATGGTGGCCTCCACTTCCATCTTGCGGGCAAGCTCCATGAACTCGTCGATCTTCTCGGGCTGGATGGCGAGGCTCATCCGCTCCTGCGCCTCGGAGAGCAGGATCTCCCAGGGGTTAAGGCCTGCATACTTGAGCGGGGCATTCTTCAGATCGAGTTCCGCTCCGCCGCACATGCGCGCCATCTCGCCCACGGAGGAAGAGAGGCCGCCTGCCCCGTTGTCGGTAATGGCCCGGTACAGCCCGCGGTCTCTGGCCATGAGCAGGAAGTCCGTCATCTTCTTCTGGGTGATCGGATCCCCGATCTGGACGGCGGAAACGGGCGAGCCCTCGTGGAGCTCCTCGGAGGAAAATGTCGCCCCGTGGATGCCGTCCTTGCCGATGCGGCCCCCCGTCATGACGACGAGATCGCCGGGCAGGATCGATTTGGCGTAGCTCGGCTCGCCGCGGATCTCGGCGGGCATGATGCCGGCGGTGCCGCAGTACACGAGCGGCTTGCCGAGGAAGCGGTCGTCGAAGACGATGCACCCGTTCACCGTGGGGATGCCGCTCTTGTTGCCGCCGTGCTCGACGCCCTCGCGCACGCCCTCATAGATGCGCCGCGGATGCAGGATCCGCTTCGGCAGCGGCTTGTCGTAGAAGGGGTCGGCAAAGCAGAAGACGTCCGTGTTGAAAATGAGACGGGCGCCCATGCCCGTGCCGAAGGGGTCGCGGTTGACGCCCACGATTCCCGTCAGCGCCCCGCCATAGGGGTCGAGGGCCGAGGGCGAGTTGTGGGTCTCCACCTTGAAGACGAGGTTCCAGTCGTCGTTGAATTTGATCACGCCGGCGTTGTCGACAAAGACCGAAAGGCACCAGTCGTCGGCGCCGAGCCGCTCGCGGATCTCCTTCGTGGAGCCCTTGATACAGGTCGAAAAGAGCGAGTCGATCTCGAGCGTCTTGCCGCCCTCCTCCTCGTAACGGATGAAGCTGTTGAAAATCTTGTGCTTGCAGTGCTCCGACCAGGTCTGGGCGAGCACTTCCAGTTCCACGTCGGTGATCAACTCCCCGAGGCCGTTTTTTTTCCGGGCCTCGATGACCAGCGGGTCGTTCATGTAAGCCTGGATGGCCTTCATCTCCTCGAGCGAAAGGGCAAGGGTCCCGCGGCTGCTGATTTCCATGAGCGTCGAGTCGGGCACATTGAGATCGATCTCGTCGACTCGCGGGTCGTCCACACCCGTCACCTTCGGGACGTAGGGTTTCATTCCCTTCTTCGGGTCCCAGCCCTTTCCTTCGACGATTTCGAAGCGCTCGATAAGATCGTTGGCGAGCACGCCCGAGGCGATCCGCTGCGCCTCGTTGCGGCCGATCTTCCCGTGGATCGCGTATTGGCGGGAGGTGTAGACCTTGAGGGGCTTTCGCTTCCCGATGAGAAGCTCGATGGCCTCCGTGGCTGTCTTGCCCACGTTGTCCGTCACCCCGGGCAAAAACCCCACCTCGATGAGCCAGTCGAACCCCTCGGCAAGCCCGCTGTTGATGGCGTGCTTCTGGATCACGGGGTCCGACAGGGGGCCCGTGGCCGCTTTCCTGAGATCCGTCTTCGTGAGATCGCCCTCGATGGTGAATACGTCGATGGTGCTCACACGCTCTACATGGATCCGGAGGTTCTCCACGATGCGCCGCTTCACCTTTTCGCCCAGGGCATCCCGGATGTTTTTCCTGAAACCGATCTCGATTCGGTTGACCATGTTTTCCTCTTCCTTCCGCAATCAGCGCAGATTGTATTTTGCAAGTTTCAGATGGAGGCCCCTGCGGCTCAGCCCCAGCTCCCGGGCCGCCTTCGAGATGTTTCCCTCGCACTCCTCGAGGACCCGGACGATCATCTGTTTCTCGATGTCCCCCGTTTTCTCCCGGATGAGTTCCTTGATGGATTTCTTCTCGCCGGGCGCCGCCGTCTGTGCCTTTTCCTCGACGGCTTCGATCAGCTCGGCGGGGATGTCGCCCATGACGATCTCGCCGCCCTTCGCCATGAGGACGAGCCTCTCGATGAGGTTCTCCAGCTCCCGGATGTTTCCCGGCCAATCGTGGTCCCGGAGAAGCTCCATGACCTCCGCATCCGCCCCGGTGATCTGCCGGTCGAGCTTGCGGTTGAATTGATCGACAAAGTACCTCACGAGCGCGGGGATGTCCTCCTTGCGCTCCCGCAGCGGCGGGACATGGATCGGCATGACGTTGAGCCGGTAGAAGAGGTCCTCCCGGAAGAGACCCTCCCTCACATCCTGCTGGAGGTTGCGGTTCGTGGCGGCCACGAGCCTCACGTCGACCTTGATCGTCTGGAGGCCGCCCACCCGTTCGAACTCGTGATCCTGGATCACCCGCAGGAGCTTCACCTGCATCTCCCGGGGAAGATCGCCGATCTCGTCCAGGAACAACGTCCCCTTGTGGGCCAGCTCGAAGCGCCCCGGTTTGCTCGACACGGCCCCCGTGAAGGCGCCCTTTTCGTAGCCGAACAGTTCGCTCTCGATGAGGTTTTCGGCGATCGCCGAGCAGTTGATCTTGATGAAGGGGTTGCGCTTGCGGGGGCTGTTGACGTGGACGGCATTGGCCACGAGTTCCTTGCCCGTCCCCGTCTCGCCGGTGATGAGGATGCTCGTCGTGGTGGGGGCGACTTTCCGGATGACATCGAAGATTTTCGTCATGGTCGGGCTCGTTCCCACGATCTCGCTGCGGTCGAGATCCACGGCCTCGAGCTGGACCTCCTCCTCGCTGAGCACGCGGGTCTTGACGGCCTTGCCGATGACGTTCTTGAGCTCCTCCTGGTCGAAGGGCTTCGTGATGTAGTCGAAGGCCCCCTTCTTGAGGGCATCCACGGCGGTGGCGACGGTGCCGTGGGCCGTGATGATGATCACCGGGACCGACGGGTATTCCTCGACCATGCGGTTCAGAAGCCCCATGCCGTCGAGCTTGGGCATCCTGAGGTCCGTGACGCAGGCGGTCACATCGTGGCGCTTCAGCAGGGCGAGGGCCTCCAGCCCGTCGGCCGCCGTCTCGACATCGTAGCCCTCCTTTTTCAGCATGGTCTTGAGGACAAGGCGCATGTTGACCTCGTCATCGACGATAAGGATCTTTTTCGGAGGGATTTTGGACACTTGCGATACCATGGATGGGCAATTTAAAGGCTGACTCTAGTTTACTTTGCCCCCGGCGTCAAGGCTCTTTCAGACGGTTTATTTCAGTGATCCCGACGATCCAATACCTCAATGAAGTCATTCCCGCGAAAGCGGGAATCCACACAGAACTGGATGCCGGATCGGGTCCGGCATGACATGGGATTGTAGCTGTCACCCCTGTCTTCGACAGTTTAGCTCATGCAGAAGGCAGATTCAGCCTGACGTAGAATATCGACCCCTGCCCCGGGAGGGACTTCGCCCGGATGGAGCCGTTGTTGTTCTTGGCGATCCGCTGGCAGATGGAAAGCCCCAGGCCCACCCCCCTCTCCTTCGTCGTGAAGAAGGGCTTGAAGATGTTCTCGAGGTCCTCCTTCGACATCCCCTTGCCCGTGTCGCGGATGGAGATCCCGACGGCCTCCCCCTCCTCGCTCTCGATCCGGGTGGTGCGGATGGTGAGCGTTCCCCCGTCGGGCATGGCCTCGATGCCGTTGATGGCGATGTTCAGGATGACCTGCTTCATCTGCTCGCCGTCGACGAAGACCTCGGGCAGATCCGGGTTGAGCTCCGTCTCGATGCGAATCCCCGCCGGCATCTCGCTTGCCCGGATGACCGCAACGGCCTTCTCGATGATCCCGTTCACATTGTACATCTTCGGGCTCACGGCGTAGGGCTTCGCGTAGTTCATGAACTGGGTCACCACGTTGTTGAGCCGGTCGGTCTCTTCGATGATGACGTCGAGGAGCTTCTGGTTCTCGGCGTTGTCCGTCTCGGAGCGCAGGTACTGGCCTGCGCCCTTGATGGATCCCAGGGGGTTGCGGATCTCGTGGGCCAGCGCCGTGGCCATCTCCTCGAGCAGCTGCGACTTCTCCTTTTCCAGTTCCTGGTCGAAGCCGTAAATGGACGAGAAGATGTCCTTCGCCTCGGGGAAGAAATAGTTGAAGACCTTCTTCATGATGACCCGGAAGGGGTCGTAGGAGATGACGATGATAAAGGAGGCCGTGAGCACATGGGTGAAGTAGACGGGGGTGATCGTGCCGAAGAGCCCCAGGATGAAGAAGAAGACGCTCGTGGCGAAAAGCGTGATGACGGAGGCGACGAGCCCCCGGACCATGATCTCGTAGAGCTCGGGGAGCCTCGGGTGCATGACGATGATCAGCACGAAGTACAGAAGCCCGGCCAGGGCCAGGTTCGAAACCGGCGGGAAACGGAATCCCATGTAAAAGAAAATGTCGAGGAGGCTGATCACGGCCGTAATGGCGCAGGCCATGGTCACATAGACCATCCGGGTGCGTTCCACCCCGGGCGCGCGCCCGCGAATGAACAGCAGCAGGGCCCCCAGGCAATAGAGGATCACCAGGAACAGGTAAGCCAGGAGCGCATCTTCGAACCAGGGCACGCGGGCCAGCGGCGTGAAAAATGCCGCGGCCCAGAGCAAGCTGACGACCGATGCGGCGGCGACTTCTTTTCGAGAGAGAAAGGACTTCCCGCGCAGCATGCTGCGGGAGAATTCGAGAAGAAGCGGCGGAAGAACGAGAAACCCCGCGAGGCTCATGACGCGCCAGATGGGATCCTCGAAAATTCCGTTGAAGAAGCTGCCGCCCTTCTGGAGAAAAAGGGCCAGGCACACAAGCGCAAAGGAGAGCTGGACGGCGTCCTTTTCCTTCTTGAGGAGCAGGGAGACGGCGATGGTGAGGCTCACCGCCGCCAGGATGAAGAGTTCCATAAGGAGTCCCGGTCGGGGTTAAAGAAAAAAGACCATCACCGCGAGCTCACTCGGATGAGACGGCGGCATGGCCCCTGGGAAACAACCCCGGTTCACGCATGATTCCGGGGGCTTGCTTTTTACGGCATCATACCGGGAACAGCCTGGCAAGTCAAGCCAGCCTTGGACCTCATGATTATTTCGTAGTTTTTTGTACTACTTTCGGGTTACCGAAATCATACTTTACTTTTCCCGGGGCTGTGCCTATAAGCCCTTGAGGTCATTTCGTCATCCCCGCAAAGGCGGGCATCCAGTACGACAATGGATTCCTGGTCAAGCCAGGAATGACATCCTTACATGCTTGATGCCCGATGTCATGTTTCACGGGAACGAAAGCACAGGCAGGAAAGCCGGATGGTCCTCATGAAACTCACGGACAGAACAAAATGGGGCATTGCGATCGTTGCCATCCCGATCCTGGCCGCTGCTCTTCTCTACGTCTACGCGATCCTCCCCGAAAAAGAGGATATCACCTCCTGCATACGGGCGAAGTCCGGGAAATCGCCCCCTCCTGGGTCGATCGAGCCCTATCGGCGTATTACGAACGAAAGACCGACGAGCCCATCGTCGCCATCATCCGTCAGGAATACCCGGCCCAGACCGGGGCCATCTCGCCCGACGGGAAGTATATCGCCACCGGGGGGAGCATCATCCGCGACACGGCGATCTCGAGCATTGCGGAAAAGACGGATCGTCCGGGAGCTCGCGATCAATTCCGGAAACGTGCTTGCCGTCGCCTTCAGCCCCGACGGCCGGTACCTGGCAACGGGCCGGGGTTTCATGGCGCACATGCCCCACAACGAGTCGGTCAATATCTGGGACGCCCAGAGCGGCAAACTGATCCGAAACCTTCCGGGCCCTGCAGGGCCAAGGAAGATCGAGAATGATGTGACTGCCTTGGCATTCAGCCCGGACAGCCGATTACTCGCCGTCGGATATTTCCCTCAAGTAACAGGGCGACTCGGTCCATGTCTTCGACGTCGAGACGGGCAAGCGACTCCGGGTCATGCATCCTTCAGACCTTGCGCAAAGCGTATCTCGTCTTTCTTGGATGGAGGAAGGTACCTGGGATACGAGGACGAAGGGTTCAACGTTCACGATGTCCGCACGGGAAAACGGGTGCAGCAGCTCGGCAAGCACGGGCGTCTATGCCCTGAGCCCCGACGGTCGATACCTGGCCACGAGATCGAACATCGAGCAAAAGCTCAGGATACTCGACCGCCAGACCGGCACGGAAGTCAAGGTCCTGGACACCGGTAAAGGGTATTATCGCCTGCTTGCCTACAGCCCCGACGGCCGCTACCTTGCCGTAAACAGCGATGACGGTCTCTTGCTCTGGGACCTGTCGGCCGGGAAAATTGTGAGGCAATTGAAAGGACATCCCGGACATCGTGGGCCGACTGGATCGGTTTTGATGCCGAGGGGAAATATTTCGCGGCCGTGTGCAATCGATACGTGGTGGTGTGGGACTTCCAGAAACTGATCCGGGCTGTACAGTCAAATTAAGGAGAGGGCGATGCCGACCACCGCGGAGTATTCACTGTTCGGCGCCAATGCCTATGGCGGGCCTGCGGGAAGCAAGCTCAAGCACGATCTTCCCGGCTCCTGGAAAATAATGAAGCTGCCCGTCGATCCTGTCTATCTGGACAACCCCGTAACGGGTTTCCGGGCGCACGTCTATCATAACGAGGCAACGAAGGAAGTGGTGATCGCCTTTGCCGGCACCAACCTGGCTGATACGGGTGATTTGACGGCGATCGGCGAAATTATCGCCGGGCAACTGCCGCTACAGTTCGATAATGCCTATGCATTGTATAAGGCAGTAGTGCCATATGATCTGAGAAGGAGCGCATCCAGGCGCAAATCTCCTTCACGGGCCACTCCCTCGGCGGCGCGCTGGCTCAGTACATGGCCATTGCCGCACCAGGCTGTCCCGCCGAGACCTTCGGCGCCCTCGGTATCCTGCACGCCCTGGGAAAACTGGGACCCCTGTACAATCCCGGTTATCCCTACCCGGTGGTCAACCATGTCGCCGCAGGCGATCCGTTCGGCTTGTCCGGAACGCATCTGGGAGAAACAAAATACTACGCGCTGGATGCTGTGGATTTCATCATGCCTGTCGCCATGCCCTACCTCATTCGCAAGCTGGTTATTGCAGGCCTGATGAGCTATCGCGGCCACTCCATGGGGCGTTATTGCCGCGAATTCCAATACCCCGGCGGAACATTGAAGCCCACCGGTAAAGTCACATATAAAAACGGGAAGAGGTACGAAGTATTCAAGAGGTTCAACTGGACGGGGGTGGCAAAAGACGAATACATTTGATTGCGTTGCCATGCCGCACCCAACGAACGCAGCATACTGCACACCTTGACCCGAGACCGGGCCCCCCTCTCACGGCTCTGCAGATCCCGCCTGTGAACTATCTACGTGAACTAGACATTTATTAGATATTTCCTTCATATTGTTCATCCCGCCCTTTTGGAATATTTGTATACCGTGTTCTGTGCCAACCTTTTTTCCGTTCTCGGTTGTGCAGGATGCCTCTCAACCATCCATCCTGCACAATCGAAACAGGCTTGAAACGGCGCTCTCCGGCCTGCCTCAATCATGGGAGACGCACACCGGAGAGGTGTTGTGATCATTTTTTCATCAAGGGGTCATTCCAGTCGAAAGGAGGTGAAAGGGAGATTTTTTCGATAAGCCATTGGTTCATGGTTTAAGTCTTTCATTATTTATTTAGATTCATACACGGTTCAATTCATAATCTGAAAAGGAGGATTTGTTATGGCGCAAGAGCATACCTTTGCATCCCCCGGCCCTGCCGGTCTGGCTGCACTCGCAGTTGCATGTTTTGGTTTTGGTGCTGTATTTCTTGGCTGGGTAAAGGTTGAAGGCCTCCCCATCCTGTTTGCATGGCTGGTCGGCGGCGGCGTTGTCCAGTACACGGTTGCCGTCATGGAATTGAAGGATCACAACATCACCGGCGGCAACGTCTTTTTATTCTTCTCGGCTTTCTTCATGTTCGGCGCCTCGCTGAGCGTTCTCGCCAAGTTCTTCATGATCAAGTTCGGCATGGCTCCCCACGCCTACGTCGAGGGGTGGACCTGGATGGCCGGGGCCGGCTTCCTCACCGTCGTGACCCCCGCTTACGCCAAGTCCAACAAGATCCTCTTCCTGACCGTCATCATGCTCGACATCGTCCTGTGGTGCATCGTCGGCCTCGACCTCGGCAAGATGGATCCCGCAATCGGCAAGCCCATCGTGGGCTGGCTCCTGATTATCTGCGGCTGGGCCGGTGTCTACCTCTCAGGTGCCATTGTATGCAACACCGTCTATGGCCGCGCGTTCTACCCGGTTCCCTCCCCGTTTGTGAAATAGGGAAATCCCGGTTCGTATCCCGCATTGAAAAGAAGGGGCAGGCTCTTTGGGCCTGCCCCTTCCTGTTCTCCCGCAATGGGTAAAAATCCTACGACTCGTTCAAGAGATACGTCTGCAGACTGATCTTCTTTCTCGTGATTCCCAATTTTTTGCGGATGCTGTTTCGGTGAACATTGACGGTGGCCGCGGAGAGCTTCATCAGGTCCGCGATTTCCTTGGAGCTCTTTCCCTTCCGGATGAAGTTCGCGACGTGGAGTTCCGTGAAGGTCAGATGGGCATCGGCCTTGATCCGGTTCAGGAAGGGAGAGGTGAGGGTCCGGAGGTTCTCCTGCAGGCTCTGGATGATCGAGCCTGCCTCCCTGGCGAGCGCCGTCTCCTTGAGCCGCTCGATGCCGGGCATGATCAGGTCGTCGATGTTGGTCATGATCTGTTGTTCCAGGGCCTTGCGATCGGCCTCCCGCTGGTCCAGGAGCGTGCGCAGTGTGATGTTGAGCTCTTCGAGCTTGACGGTTCGCCGTTTCAGCTCCTTTTCAACCTTTTTGCGCTGCGCAACGTCCGCGGCGAGTTCCCGGTTGAGGCGGGCGATTTTCCGGGTCCTCTCGACGACACGCTGTTCGAGAAGATCGTGCGCTTCCCGGAGCTTCTCCACCATCTCCTTGCGCTCAGTGATATCGATGAAAAATCCCTCGTAATAGGCGGTCTTCCCGTGGGCGTTGCGGACGGCGTGCATGCTCGTAAAACCCCATCCCTGGCTCTTGTCCCTCCGGAGAAATCGGAACTCGTACTGCGCATGCCCCCGGGCTTCGACCTCCCGCATGACTTTTTCCCTCTGTTTCCGGTCCGCGTAGATCTGCCGGTAGGCATTTTTTATATTCCTCTTCATCTCCTCGGGAGAGCGATACCCGAAGAGTGTTGCGAGGGCCGGGTTGATGTTGAGAATCCGGCCGGAAACGGAGGACTGGTATATCCCCTCGCCGGCGTTGTCGAAAAGGCTTCGGTATTTTTCTTCGGGGCTGATCGGGACGGAAGGCCCGGAAGGGTGCTGACCGCGCTTGTTCATCGATTTCACCTCCCCGCGCACAAAACGCGGTCACGATGCGGGTATCTCAGGAATTGACTTAGTCCCGACAGGAATTATCATCATTTATTGCGAATTGAAAGGCTGGATAAAGACACCCGGGCAAGGCTTCAGGCAACGTAAACGTACGGATCAAGGGCCTCGCTGCCGTTGCCCATGCTTGCAAATCTGTGATTGTATACGTATGGATGCTTCGGGAACCGGAGTCCGGGCGCGTCAGGATGCCCGATCGTTTCCGGGTCAACGTGTGCCCAATGCCCTGGGAATGGGAATGATAAAGACGGGGACTCGGCTATGCTGCAAAACGTCGGTGGCCACACTGCCTAAAAATGTCTGAGACACGAGCCCCTTGCTGTGGGTACCCATGATCACTACATCGGCCTTTGTTTCGTCGGCTTTTTTTAGGATTTCGACTACAGGGTCCCCTTCTTCCACCTGGATCGAAGAAACGCGGTTCATCCTGGCGGGATTATTTTCGAGTTCCCGCTGGACAAAGTCATCGAGTCTTTTCTTGATTTGTTCCAGGATGGCGGGTTTTTCGTCTTCCGGGGTCGTTGCGGCGAAAAAACCGTATGGCAAGGGGAAAAAGTATTTCAGCACATACAGGATGTGTATTTCGGCATCGTGGACTTCAGCCGAGTTCAATGCATAACGGAAAACGTAGACAGAATTCTCGCTGAGGTCGGTTGTGTAAAGGATCTTTTTGATCTTGGGTATCGACGTCAAGGAAAGACCTCCGAGCCGTCTCGAACAAAAAACATCCGGCATGAAAAAGCTGCGGCACGGGTTCCCGAGGCCATCGCTATGTCGGTGACATCGAGGAAAGCTCTTTCTTGAAGGAATAGAAATATACCGCGCCGATAAAGATAAATCCACCCACAATGTTGCCCAGGGTCACGGGGATCAGATTCCATTCGACGAACTGCGCCCAGGTGACATTGGCGCCGAGCATGATGCCCGTGGGAATGAAATACATGTTTGCGACGGAGTGCTCAAAACCGGAGGAGACGAATGCCATGATGGGAAACCATATGCCGAAGAACTTCCCGATCATGTTCTTGGATGCGAAGGCGAGCAAGATGGCAACATTGACCAGCAAGTTGCAGGCTATGCCCTTCATGAAAGCGGACCAGAGACCGAGGGAGCCCGTTGCGATGTAAGGGAGGACCTTTCCTTCGGCAATCGTGATGGCGTTCTGTCCGAACACCGTTAACTCAGGGCCGCCCCCTTTGCTCAGGGGACCGACAACCATCAGGTATGCCCAGAAAATGGAGCCGACAAAATTTCCGATGTACACCCAGGTCCATGCATTAAACACTTTGCCCCATGTGGTTTTTTTCTGAAAGACAGCCATAGGGATGAGCATCGTATCGCCCGTAAAGAGCGACATGCCCGTCAGCACGATGGCAATGAGGCCCACCGGGAAGACCGAACCTGCAACAAGGGCCTTGAAGCCGGGGCCAAGGGTTTTTTCCACTCCTGTTCCACAGACGGTACAGAGTGCGGCGCCTACCGCGATAAACAGACCCGCCATGAAACTTCTTACCAGGAAATTTGGAGTGCCCAGATCCGCCTTATACTTGCCGGCATTTCCTGCCAATTCAACAATTTCTACCGGTTTATGAGCCATTTGCTGCTTCCTGTTCAATAAGAGTTTTCAGCGGCGCCGGAACCATCCAAACAGAGTCTTTTCAGTCACTTCAGGTGAGGGCCTGAAATCGTGGTCAGCCATTGATCGTTCCGCGCCGATCGCAGTACGGACATCACCCCTGCAGTCATCCCCTATGCGGTCAATACCGGATAGCACATGGGGTCCGCCCAGAACTTCTTGTCCTTCTTGATCGCTTTCAGGTAATTTGTGTCCTTTTGTTCCTGCACCTTTTTTGCCACCTCGTAGTAGTTCATGACGACCTCCCGTCTCGTTTTCTTGCTGCCGGCCTGCGTTGCCCTGACCGCTGCGGTTGGTTGGATCAGTCGGTTTTCTTCCCAAACTCCGGAAAGCACATGGGGTCATACCAGATGCCGCCGCGCCTGAACGCCTTGATCCCTTTTTCGATCCGTTCCTTCTTCATGTCGGCACCTCTCCTTGACATCTCGGGGTTTTTCTCCCTACCGGCCGCGCTTCGTCGTGTTAACGGGGAAACTCATCGGGTCGGTCCAGTACTTCTTGTCGGTCTTCACTTTCCTGGCTTTCTCTTTCATGGTCGTATCTCCTTGAGTGTATTGTGGACCCGCAGATCATCGGTACGTCTGCCGGGGATTCATCAGGGGGTCTTCCCAGACCCGCTCGACTCTCTCTCCCAGCATATTGACCCGGGGGTCGGTGTAAACCCGGCTGCCTTTTGCTCTCTCGGTCTTGATCATCATGGTCTTTGTTCCCTTTCTTTAACCTCAATATATAGTTTTTTCGTTTTTTGAAAATCGGCGCCAGTCTGAATCTCGGGTAGGAATGCCGGGCCCGTGCAGGGCAGAGGGTGTCTGACAGGACCATAGGATATTCTCCTATGCAGCCGCAATCCGGCATCTCTGAAGACGGCAATGGGGTAATTCGTTGATTACGGAATTGGGGAATCGAGTCTAATCACAGATCACTTCGACTCTTTCTTTTTCGACTGTAGACTGTGGGCTGCCGACTGTCGGCTGTTTCCCTACACGCTACCCCCTACACGCGACACGCTTCTTTCAATGTTTCGTTCACCCCCGGTTGAACGTTTCTTTCAAAACGGGGCCTTTTCGAGGGCTTCGGAGGGAGGGTCGTGCACTCCCTCGCGTCGTAGTTTCCCTTTTTGATTCAGTTACTTGCAAACTATCTTTTATCTGACCCCCGTCCTGGCACGTTCCTTCCTATAGGTATAGGCAACAAACAAAAACACCGAGGAGGACCTCAAAATGAAAAAGACGCTTTCCACCCTGATTCTCAGCGCAGTCGTAGTTCTGATCACCGCCACCTTCAGCTTCGCCGAGTACTCCGCAGCCGGCGCCGGCAACTTCCCCTACTTCCACCTGGGAGCGTTGATCGTGGGCGGCATGACGATCGTTTCCCTGAAGCAGAAGTACGAGAAGCTCTACCTGAGCGAGGCGGTGGGCAGCTTCGCGATGTACGCGGTGATGGTGGCCCTGTTCACGAGCCCCGTGGCCGACGCGATCAAGAACCTGATGTAAGAAGAAGCGTGTAGCGGGTAGCGTGTAAGACGAAAGAGAGGAGGAGCAGGTCATGGCACAGACAGCAATCAAGACAAGACCGCGGCAGATCGATTTCTCACACATCCTTGTGATCGGCGCCTGGGGGTTTGCGATCGTGATTGCCTCGATGCTCTTCCTGTACGTGGGTCACCTGATCGATGAGATGCTCAACACGCCGCCGACGTTCATGCTGGGGCTGTTCTTCCTGGGGCTGGCGCTCTGCATCGGCAGGCTCTACAAGGACGCCTGGGACCGGATCGAACGCAGGCCCAGGGTGAAAGGCTGAGCAGGAGTTCGAGGAACGATCGGAAAGACGAAAGAAACGAAATAGACGAAGAACGAAATAAACGAAAAGCGGCCAGATAGGTCCTCCTATAAGAAACCCGCCCGGAGTGAATCCGCGGCGGGTTTTTCGTTCTCTTGATCCTGAAGCCCGATGCCTGAAGCCTGATGCCTGCCGCGGAGCGGCTAACAGGATGGGGGGTTTCTTTTATCCGATTTCAGGTGGTCGTCGAATCCGATCAAACGCCTCCCCCCAGAACCTTGTAGAACGTCACCAAATTGGTGACACGGGCCAGGCGGACGGCGATGAGCCCCTGTTGCGCGCCATAGAGCGAGCGCTGCGCGTCCAGGACGCGCAGGTAGCTGTCGATCCCCCTCGTGAACCGGGCATCGGAGAGGCGATAGCTCTCGGCGGAGGCGTCCACCAGCGACTGCTGGGCCTGCAGTTGATCCCCCAGGGTTGCGCGCAGGGCGAGGGCGTCGGCCACTTCCCGAAAGGCCGCCTGGATCGCCTTCTCGTATTGAGCCAGGGCGATTTCCCTTTCGACTTTTGTCACATCGTATGCCGCCCACGAACGGGCATCGAAAATCGGTATGACGATCTGCGGCACGAAAGCCCAGGTCCCGGAGCCGGACGTGAAGAGACCGGACAACTGGTCGCTCGTGGTGCCGATGCTCGTGGTGAGCGTGATGCGGGGAAACAGGGCCGCCCGAGCCGCGCCGATGTTGGCGTGTGCCGCCTTGAGCTGACTTTCAGCCGCCAGGATGTCGGGGCGGCGCTGCAGCACCTCGGAGGGCAGGCCGGGGGTGAAGTCCTTGAGGGCCGCGACCTCGCCCAGCTCGACGGGCAGAAGCCCGGGCGGAACCGGGGAGCCGACCAGGAGGGTCAAGGCGTTTTCATCGAGGGCCACCAGGCTCGTGTACCGGGCGATGTCCACCCGCGCCGCGTCCACCCGGGTCTGGGCCTGGCGGAGATCGAGATCGGAGGAGGCCCCGACTTCGGCGCGCCGACGGATCATCTCGTAGGTCTCCTGCTGGGTCTCGAGGGTCGATTGGGCGAGTTTCACATTCTCCCGGTCGGCGGCGAGGGTCAGGTAGGTGTTGGCCACTGCGGCCACCAGCGCAATCTGCGCGCTCGCGCGGGCCTGCTCCGTGGCAAGGTACTGCTCGAGCGCCGCATCCTTCAGGTTCCGGATGCGGCCGAAGAGATCCAGCTCCCAGGAGCTGATGCCCAGGTTGACGTTGTAGAGCTCGACCGTGGCAGGCTGCCCGCTCTGCGAGAGGATGCCGGGCACCCGCTGCTTGCTGAAGGTGCCCTGCGCATCAATGACCGGCAACAGTTCGGCCCGCTGGATGCGGTAGAAGGCCTGTGTCCGTTCGATGTTCAGCGCGGCCACGCGCAAGTCGCGGTTGTTGGCCAGCGCCGATTCAATGACTTGCCGCAGCCTCTCGTCGACGAAGAAATCCCGCCACGGGATGTCGGCGGCGGCTGTCCCCGGCCTGGCCTCCTGCTGCGTGTCTGCGGGGGCGCCCGGCCAGGCGGAGGGGACGGGTGCATCCGGGCGCGTGTACGTCGGAGCCAGGGAGCATCCCCCCAGGAACGCAGCGGCCACGATCAGTACAAGGAAAACGGTCCTGTTCATGTCATCGATCCTCTGATGGATGGATATCTTCTGTCCCGGGTGTTCCCCGGTTTCTGCGTCTCGTCAGGAGTTTTTCTTTCAGCGCCGCGAAGAACGGACCGGCGCCGCCCGAGGCGGCCATGTGATCCTTCCGGCCCTTGCCGATGAACGTCTCGATCAGCACGAAGAAGAGGGGCGCGAAGATGATCACCAGGACGGTGGCCGTCACCATGCCACCCAGCACGCCCGTGCCGATGGCATTCTGGGCCCCCGCCCCGGCGCCCGTCGCCACGGCCAGGGGCAGCACGCCGAATCCGAAGGCGAGCGAGGTCATGATGATCGGCCGGAAGCGCAGTCTCGCCCCCTCCAGGGTGGCTTCGACGAGCCCCATGCCCTGCTCGACGCCGACCTTGGCGAACTGGACGATGAGGATGGCGTTCTTGGTGGTCAGGCCCAGCGTGGCCAGAAGCCCGATCTGGAAATAGACGTCGTTGGGCAGTCCCCGCGCGCTCGAGGCAACGACACCGCCGATGACCCCCAGGGGCAGGACCAGCAGGATCGAGATGGGGATGGCCCAGCTCTCGTAGAGCGCCGCCAGGCACAGGAAGATCACGAAGATGGAAAAGGCGTACAGCAACGGCGCCTGGGAGCTCGCCATCCGCTCCTGGTAGGAAAGCCCCTGCCAGTCGTACCCGACGCCCTGCGGCAGCTCCCGGACGAATCCCTCCATGGCCTGCATGGCCTCGCCGGAGCTTCGGCCCGGCGCCGCCTCGCCCAGGATGTTAATGGACGGAAAGCCGTTGAAGCGCTCCAGCTTCGGGGAACCGGACGTCCAGTGACCGGAGGCAAAGGAGGAGAAGGGAACCATCCTGCCCGCGGTGTTGCGCACGTGGAGCCGCTCGAGATCCGTAGGCAGCATGCGGTAGGGGGCGTCTGCCTGGGCATAGACCCTCTTGACACGCCCGGCCTGGATGAAGTCGTTGACATAGGCGCTGCCGAAGGCCGCCGCGATCGTATGGTGGATCGAGCTGATGGCCACTCCCTGGGCCCCGGCCCGCTCCCAGTCCGTGTCGATCCGGTATTCGGGAACGTCCTCCAGGCCGTTGGGGCGGACCTTCGTCATGGCCGGGTCCCTGGCCGCCATGCCGAGGAGCTGGTTGCGGGCTTCCATGAGTTTGGCATGTCCCAGGCCGCCCCGGTCCAGCATCTGGAAATCGAACCCCTTGGCCTGTCCCAGCTCGACCACCGCGGGCGGCGCGAAGGCGAACACCATGGCGTTGCGGATCTTCGAGAACTCCCCCATGGCCCTTCCGGCCACGGCGCCCACCTTCAAATCCGGCCGGTTGCGCAGATCCCAGTCCTTGAGCTTGACGAAGGAAAACCCGGCGTTCTGCCCCCGGCCCGAAAAACTGATGCCGGAAACGGTAAACACGGCTTCGACCGCCTCTTTCTCGTGCTCCAGGAAATAGTCCCGGACCCGGCCCAGGACCTCGTCGGTCTGCTCCAGGGTCGAGTTGGCCGGAAGCATGGCCTGCACCATCAGGATTCCCTGGTCCTCGTCGGGGAGGTAGGCTGTGGGCATGCGGAGAAACAGGATTCCCATGGCGGCCACGATCAGGACAAAGACGGCGAGGTACCGCGGTTTGTGCGAGATGGAACGGCGGACCAGGCGCATGTACAGCTCGCGGATCCGGAAGAACCGGTTATCGAACCAGCTGAAGAACGGGCGCAGGAACCAGACGGCGTTTTCCGCCGGTTCATGCCCCTGGGGCACCGGCTTGAGAAGGGTCGCGCAGAGCACCGGCGTGAGGATCAGGGCCACCAGCACCGAGAGGAGCATGGCGGAAATGACCGTGACCGAGAACTGCCGATAGATGACGCCCGTGGAGCCGGGGAAGAAGGCCATGGGACCGAAGACCGCCGAGAGCACCAGGCCGATGCCGATCAGGGCGCTCGTGATCTGGTCCATGGATTTGCGCGTGGCCTCCCGGGGCGAGAGGCCCTCCTCGCTCATGATGCGCTCCACGTTCTCCACGACGACGATGGCGTCGTCGACGAGCAGGCCGATGGCCAGCACCATGGCGAACATGGTCAGCATGTTGATGGAGAAGCCGAAGATCCCCAGGACGGCAAACGTCCCCAGGAGCACCACGGGAACGGCGATGGTCGGGATGAGGGTGGCCCGCATGTTCCCCATGAACAGGTACATGACGAGGAACACGAGCACGATCGCCTCGAGGAGCGTCTTGACGACCTCGTTGATGGCCACCCGGATGAAGGGGGTCGTGTCGTAGGGGTAGATGACCGTCATGCCGGAAGGGAAGAAGCGGCTCAATTCCTCCATCTTGGCCTTGACGTTGTCGGCCGTCTGCAGGGCGTTTGCCCCTGCGGCCTGGCGGATGGCCATGCCGGCGGCCGGCTTGCCTTTGTAGTGGGCCTGGACGTCATAGGACTCGGTCCCCAGTTCCGCCCGCCCCACGTCCCTGACGCGCACGACGGAGCCGTCGGGGTTGGTGCGCAGGGGGATCGCGGCAAACTCCTCGGGCGTCTTGAGGAGGCTCTGGACGGTGATGCTCGCGTTCAGGCGCTGCCCCTTCACGGCGGGCGCCCCGCCGAACTGCCCGGCGGATACCTCCACGTTGTAGGCCCGAAGCGCTGTGATGACGTCCAGGAACGTCATCCGGTAAACGGTCATCTTGTCGGGGTTGAGCCAGATGCGCATGGCGTACTGGCTGCCGAAGATCTCCACCTCGCCGACGCCAGGAACCCTGGAGAGCACTTTTTCCAGGTTGGACTGGGCGTAGTCGCGCAGGTCGTTTCCGTCCATGCTGCCGTCTTCCGAGATCAGGCCCACGAACATCAGCCAGTTTCGGGTTGACTTGCTGACCCTGACGCCCTGGTTGCCGACGACCTCCGGCAGATTGGCCATGGCAAGCTGCAGTTTGTTCTGCACCTGCGCCCAGGCGAGGTCCGGATCGGTCCCCGGGGCAAAGGTCAACTCGATGCGGCACATCCCGGACGAATCGCTCGTCGCGGTGAGGTACAGCATCCTGTCGAAACCGGTCATCTTCTGCTCGATGATCTGCGTGACGCTGTTCTCGACGGTCTCCGCCGAGGCGCCCGGGTAGAAGGCGGTGATGGCAATGGACGGCGGGGCGATGGGGGGATACTGCGCAATGGGCAGGTTGTAGATCGCCAGCGCGCCCCCCGCCATCATGATGATGGCGATGACCCACGCGAATACGGGACGATCCAGGAAGAATCTCGATAGCATCACTCGCCTCCGTCAGTTCGATTTTGCAGCCGGAGGGGCCGCGGCCTTGCCTTCCCCGCTCTTTCCGGCATTGTAAGGAACTGCCTTCACGGAAGCGCCGGGTCTGACCTTCTGCATCCCCTCGACGATCACCCGGTCGCCGGGCGCAAGGCCCGACGAAACCAGCCATTGATCGCCAATGGTGCGATCCAGCGCGAGCATCCGCTGCTGGACCTTGCCCTCGGCATCCACGATCAACGAAGTCGGATTTCCCTTCGGGTCGCGGCTGACCCCCTGCTGCGGCACGAGGATCGCCTGCTCGTTGACCCCTTCCTCCAGAACGGCCCGGGCGTACATGCCCGGCAGCAGAACGTGTTTCGGATTGGGAAATACGATGCGCAGGATGAAGGACCCCGTTGTCGGGTCTACCGTAATATCCTGAAATTGAAGGGTCCCCTCCCGGGGGTAGGTGGTGCCGTCTTCCAGGATCAGCTTGACCTTTGCCCGGTTGGCGCTGTCCCGTTTGAGCGCGCCGCTCGCCATGCTCTGTTGCAGCCGCAGCAGGCTGGCGCTCGACTGGGTGACGTCCACGTAGACGGGATCGATCTGCTGAATCGTGGCAAGAGGGATCCCCTGGCTCGCCGTCACCAGCGCGCCCACCGTGACCGACGATCTTCCGATGCGCCCGGCAATCGGGGCAGTCATGCGGGTGTAGGCCAGGTTGATCCGAGCGGTCTCCACGGCCGCCTTGCCGGCGGCGATCTCCGCCTCGGCCTGTTTGAGGGCCGCTGTTGCATCGTCGTATTCCTGCCGGCTGACGGCCTTGATCTCCACCAGCTCCTTGTACCGCTCCGCGCGGAACCGGATGGAGGTCACATTGGCCTCCGCCCGGGCAAGCGCCGCCCGGGCGCTGTCCCAGGCCGCCTGGTACGTCGCCGGGTCGATCTGGTAGAGGACGTCGCCGGCCTTCACGTCGGCGCCCTCCCTGAAGAGGCGCTGCTGGATGATGCCGCCCACCTGCGGGCGCACTTCGGCTACGAGATAGGCGGATGTCCGGCCGTTCAGTTCTGTCGTGATCGCAACGCGCTCGGGCTTCACCTCCACCACGGCAACCTCGGGGGAGCCTGCCTGGGACGGCGCCTTGCCCGTGGAATCGCAACCGGCCGGGATCCACAGGGCGGCCAAAGCCCCGACGGCAACAATCATCCGGATTTTTAGACTGATTTGCATGCAACACCTCTTCGATTCCAAGGGATATTCTTCTTATGCTCAGACAAAACACTCCCCTCGACCTTGAGAGCGCCTCATCTTTTAACCCCGTCCCAACAGGACTCTACCACTTGCAGGATCTGGGCATCATCCACCGAGATCAACCCCAGTGCGTTGTCTCGCATCAGGACAATCAAAGGACCTAACGTCAATGCAAACAGGATGAAAAAGGGCAATTCTTTCAACTCCTCTCGAGACGCTCCCTCTTCCAGGATGTTCCTGAACAGATCGTCTTCGTATGATTGACCCATCAGGCGATCTCTCTTCAAGGCGATGCCGAAGGGGGAGTTCATATACTGTTCCATGTAACGGAAGTACAGGGGATTGGATATGAAATACCTCAGAAGCGCCACGCCGACGTGAAGAAACCGATCCCGGATGGGGTCCGCAGCAGAGTAACCTTCCCTCAGATAGGCAAGGAGCTTTCCCTCCAGCTCGCAATACAATTCGGTAATCAGCACATCCTTGTTCTCAAAATAGCGATAGATCGTACCGGCGCCCACGCCCGCCCTGTCGGCGATCATGGACATCGGCGCCCCGTGAAAACCGTGCTCGGCGATCAGCTCCAGGGCCGCCAGCATGATCTCTTTGCGCTTGTCCGTATTTTTCATGGCTCAACCTTTATCCCGTATCCCAAACGATACAGAATGAACGTTCATTCCAATATGCGCTCCCCGTTTTCCTTTGTAAAGAATTTTTTTCAGCCTCCAGCTGTATACCCCCCTTCCCAGTGTGAAGTGAAGTATACACGTTTCCCTCGAAAATCCCCACACCCCACACCCCACACCCAACACCCTTTTATTCTATAAATCAGCTACTTATCAGCAATACGCCCCCCTGCCGCCCCACTGGCATACCTGATGCTCATAAGGGGGCGGGCCGCCAAAGGGCGGCTCGACTTACAAAAAGAGAGATAAGAAGGACCGAAGGAGAAAACGAAAATGGCTAACGGCAAGACTGCCATTGTATTTCCGGGACAGGGTTCCCAGCGCCAGGGGATGGGCAAGGATTTCTACGAGAGCATCCCCGAATGCCGCCGGATCTATGAGGAAGCCTCCGACGCCCTGGGGTGGGATGTGGCCGCGCTTTGCTTCGGCGAAGACGAGAAGCTCAACCTGACCGCCTATGCCCAGCCCAGCATCGTGGTGACGGAGATCGCCATGCTGAAGGCCATCATGGAAAAATACGGCATCACGCCCGACGTGTTCGGCGGCCACAGCCTCGGCGAATACACGGCGCTGGTGGCGGCGGGCGTTCTGCCGCTCGAGACGGTCATCCGCATCGTCCACATCCGCGGCCGCCTCATGCAGGAGGCCGTCCCCGTGGGACAGGGCAGCATGGCCGCCGTCATCCGAAAGGACCTCAACGCCCGGATGATCCGGGAGCTGCTGTCCGATCTGCCCATCGACGTGGCGAACATCAACTCGCCCAACCAGATCGTCATCAGCGGCCGGTCGAAGGCCATGCCCGAGGCCGAAGGGCGCCTCGCAAAGGCCCTGGCCGACGAGAACCCCACGCGGATCGTGGCCCTCAACGTGAGCGCCCCCTTCCACAGCCGCTTCATGCATTCGATCGAGGAGCCCTTCGAAGGACGAACTGGCCTGCGTCCGCAGGCAGATGAAGGCTGAAAACGCCGTGAAGGTCACCTCCAACTACACCGGCAGCTTCCACTCCTCCGACAAGGAAGAGGTGATCGAGCGCCTCGTGGCGCAGCTCTCCGGCACCGTCCAGTGGTGCGACAACATGAGGGCCATCGCGTCGCAGGCCGATACCGTCTATGAAATCGGTCCCAACCGTCCCCTCCGGGACTTCTTCAAAACGATCGGCGTGACCTGCATCTCGCTGACCACACTCTCCTCCGCCGAGCGGACCTTCACCGAGAACTGATCGGAAAGGGCCGCCGCCCGCGGGGATCACCGAAAGACCCACTGCACAGACAGAAGGAGAATTGCATGGATTTTCGCCTCAATGAAGAACAGCAGATGTACGTCGACACGGTCAGGCGTTTCGTGAAAAACGAAATCCTCCCCAATATTCTGCAGATCGACAAGTCGCACCAGTTCCCCCTCGGGATCATCTCGAAGGCCTGGGAGCTGGGCATTCTCAACCTGAGCATCCCCAAGGAGATCAAAGGTTTCGAGATGGACGCCGTGTCGACGGCCCTGATCATCAAGGAGCTCTCCTACGGCGATACGGGAATCTCCACCTCGGCCATGTGCAACGACCTGGCAAACACGGTCATCGCCCAGCATGGAAACGCACGGCAGCAGGAGCAATACCTGGGCCCCTATGTCAAGGCGCCCCTTCTCGCCTCGTTTTGCCTCACGGAACCCGGCGCCGGCTCGGACAACTCGTCCATGAGCACCTTCATCGCGAAGCGCGCCGACGGGAAGTACGTTCTCAACGGCGCCAAGTGCTTCATCACCAACGCCTCCTACGCCAGTCAGTTCACGGTCTTCTGCAAGGTCGGAAAACCCACGGCGCAGCTCCTGGCCTGCTGCATCGTGCCGGCCGAGGAGATGTTCCGGGACGGCAAACCCACTGTCCCGGCAAAACCGCAGACGGAACTCGCGGCGAAAGGCGGCGGCCGGATCGTCATCGGCAAGCCCGAGGAGAAGCTCGGGCAGCACCTCTCCAACACGGCCACGGTCAACTTCGAGGATGTCGTCGTCGACGAGAGCCAGATCATCGGCGATCGGCGCCAGGGCTTCAAGTACCTCATTGACGTGCTCGACTTCGCCCGGCCCATGGTGGCCGCCATCGGCGTGGGGCTCGCCCGCAGGGCTCTCGATCTCACTCTCCAGTACACCCGGGAGCGCAAGCAGTTCGGACAGAGGCTCTGCGACATGCCCGTCGTGAGGGAAACGCTTGTGGCCATGTGGAAGAAGGTGGAACTGGCGGAGATGGCCCTCATGAAGGCGGCCGTGAAGGTCCAGGAGCGCGACGAGGACCGCGGGATGTACTCGTCGCTTGCGAAGAACACCGCCGCCGAGGCGGCCCTCTATTGCGCCAACGAGGGGCTGCACCTGCACGGCGGCTACGGCTACATGCAGGAGTACGAGATCTCGAAGCTCGTCCGCGACGCCCACATCATCGACATCTACGAAGGCGTGCGCGAGGTCCAGCACATGATCATCGGGCGGGAGCTGGTATAAGCCGGCCTGA
The DNA here is from genome assembly GCA_963828305.1 of uncultured delta proteobacterium. GTDB lineage: Bacteria > Desulfobacterota > Syntrophia > Syntrophales > UBA2192 > UBA2192. The sequence goes on from CAWHEJ010000011.1 coordinate 55,991, forward strand.
AGGCCAGCGGCCCAGGGCGTAAGGCTAAGGGCAAAAGGCAGGGAGAAAATCCCCCTCCTTCCCCCTTTTATAACGGGGGATGAAAGAAAATGTCCCCCCCTTTCGTAAAGGGGGGCAGGGGGATTTTGACGGGACAGACTGAATAGACGGAACGGACGGAACAGACAAGCATGATTTACCTGCACGGACTCGGGCATTTCTACCCGGAAAATATAGTCACCAACCGCTTCCTGAGCGATCTCGACATCGGCTCGAGCGTGGAGTGGATCGAGGAGCGCGTGGGGATCCGCGAGCGTCACACGGTCCTGCCCCTGGAATACATCCGGGAAACGAAGAACCGAGACGTCCGCGCCGCCCAGGAGGCAAGCCTCTACACGAACGGCCAGACGGCCGCGGCGGCGGCCCGCATGGCCCTCGAGCGGGCGGGAATCGCAGCGGAAGACATCGGCATGGTCATCTCCGGCAGCTCGGCCCCCGATGTGGCTTCGCCGGCCGAGGCGTCGACGGTTGCGGCCCAGCTCGGGATCGACGTGCCCGCCTTCGACATGAACTCGGCCTGCACAAGCTTTGCGCTGCAGATCCACTTTCTCTCGAACATGAACCCGGGGGTGCTTCCCCCGTATATCCTGATCACGCAGCCCGAAAACCTGACTCGCTGCCTCGATTTCTCGGACCGCAGGTCGGCATGCCTCTTCGGCGACGGGAGCACCGCCGCCGTCGTGTCGCTGACCGTGCCGTCCGGAAAAATCATCGACGCCACGCACTTCGACGCAAAGCCTTCCTGCTGGGACAAGGTCTCGATCCTTAGGACGGGCCACTTCGGCCAGGACGGCAGCGCCGTTCAGGGCTTCGCCATCCGCAAGTCGACGGATGCCCTTCGCATCATCCAGGCCGCCAACCCCTCGCTGAACGGGCATCTCAAATTCGTCGGCCACCAGGCAAACCTCGGCATGCTGAGAACCGTCTGCGAACGCTGCGGGATCAGCCCGGAAAACCACTGGCACAATGTCGAATGTTACGGAAACACTGCAACGGCCGGCGCCCCCGGAGCGCTGAGCCTTCACTGGGACGAACTCAGGCCCGGCGACCACGTGGCCCTCGTGCAGGTCGGGGCGGGCCTCTCCTGGGCCCACATGATGCTGACGGTAAAGGAGCTTTCATGACGCACCAGGAATTCATGGACAGGAATCAATTCGACCTGAAGGAGATCCTTGCCGTCGTCTACGGCAACCTCGTCTCGGATGCGCCGAAGGGCATGGACGCAAAACTGCCCGCGCCGCCGCTTCTCATGGTCGACCGGATCCTCTCCATCACGAAGAACAACCGCCAGGGCAAGATCGTGGCCGAGCAGGACATCCGCCTGGATGCCTGGTACTTCCAGTGCCACCTGCCCGGCGACCCGGTCCAGCCGGGCTGCCTCTGCGTGGACGCCGTCTGGCAGCTCCTCGGGTTCTACTGCCTGTGGCGAGGCGCGCTGGGAACGGGTCGGGCGCTGGGTTGCGGCGAGGTCTTCTTCAGCGGCCAGATCCGCCCCTACAACAAGGTGGTGCGCTACGAGATCAACGTAAAGCGCTTTCAACACCTCAAGGACTCCGGGGCAAGCATCGTCATCGCCGATGCCGACATCTTTGTCGACAACGAGCTGATCATGACATTGAAAGATGCGAGAACGGGGGTCTTTCACGGGATCGCCTATCCGGACTACCCGCATCCGTCGCCGAACTCAGTCGGCGGCATCATGAAGTAAGGAATGAGCTTATGAATGACAAACCGGTTGCCATCGTAACGGGAAGCGGCACGGGAATCGGCACGGCCTGCGCCAGGGCCCTGGCACAGGAAGGGTTCCGTGTGGGGCTTCACTATCGCAAAAGCGCAGAGAGCGCCAAGGCCCTCCAGGCCGAATTGGGCGATGCCTTTTTGCTGCAGGCCGACATGGCCGAAATGGACCAGGTGGAAGCCCTGGTGAACGCAATCAAGGAGCAGGCCGGGCGGGTCGATGTGCTCGTCAACAACGCGGGCCTCTCCATCAACGCCGACATCAACTCCATGAAGGTCGAGCAGTTCGACGAACAGCGGGCCCTCACGAGGGGGATCTGGTACCTCACGAAACGGGTGCTCCGGCAGTACATGCTTCGGAAGGGGAGCGGACGCATCATCAACATCTCGAGCGTCGTGGGGCACACGGGAAACGCGGGCCAGATCCCCTACACGATGGAAAAGGCGTCCCTGGACGTCTTCACGAAATCTCTCTGCCGCGAGCTTGCGGGCCGCAACATCCTGGTCAACTCCGTGGCGCCCGGATTCATCGACACGGAGATGACGTCGGTGCTGCCCGAAGAGATCCGGGAGAGGCTCCTTGCCGGCGTGCCGCTCGGCCGCATGGGAACACCCGGGGAGGTGGCCGAGGTGGTGGCCTTCCTCGCCACGAAGGGCTCCTACATCACGGGAACCGTCATCCACGTCAACGGGGGCCTCTATGGCGGCTGATCGCGAAACGAGGGAGAAGGTCCTGGCGGCGGTGCCGCAGAAGGAACCCTTCCGCTTCATCGACGAGATCCTGGAGCTGGACACGGAGCACATCGTCGGGGCCTACCGGTTCCGGGAGAACGAATATTTCTACAAGGGGCATTTCCCCGATCGGCCGATCACGCCGGGGGTCATCCTCGTGGAGGCCATGGCCCAGACGGGGGTCGTCGCCTTCGGGCTCTACCTCGTCATGGAACAGGGCCGGGCTGGGGTGCTGGAAAAGGAAAAACTGACGACGCTCTTCACCGTGATCGATGTCATGGAGTTCACGGGCATCGTAAAGCCCGGAGAGAGAGTCGTCATCCGGGGAGAGAAAGTCTATTTTCGAAAAGGAAACCTGAAAGCGAAGGTCAGCATGGAGAGAGAAAACGGGGAGACCGTGTGCTCGGGCGTGCTGGCCGGCATGGGAGTCAATCTCCATGGGAGTGAATCTCAATGAGAACCAGGGTCGTCATCACGGGACTGGGAATCATGGCCCCGAACGGCCATGGCCTGACGGAATACGAAGCGGCATTGCGCGCGGGGCGCTCGGGGATCCGGTTCATCCCGAGGCTCAAGGAACTGGGTTTTGCCTGCCAGGTGGGCGGCGTCCCCCAGGGCTACGAGGAGCTGCGCGGCCAATACTTCGATGCCGAGGATCTTCTCTCGGTAAACGACAACATCGGATACGCAGGCATCGCCGCAATCGATGCCTGGCGCGATGCGGGATTCACCGTGCCGAAGCCGGACAGCACCGAGGTCAACTGGGACACGGGGGCCATCATGGGCTCGGGGATCGGCGGCATGGAGACCATCGCCGGCGAAGTCGTCCCGAAGGTCAACGCGAACCAGATCCGGCGCATGGGCAGCACCATCGTCCAGATGGTCATGAACAGCTCCACAAGCGCCAAGATCGCCGGGTTGCTCGCCCTCGGCAACCAGGTGACGTCCAACTCGTCGGCCTGCAGCACGGGAAACGAGGCGATCATCGATTCCATGGTACGGATCCGCAACGGGCTTGCGAAGCGCATGATCGCGGGCGGCTCCGAGGGATCTTCCCCATACATCTGGGCGGGCTTCGACTCCATGAGGGTCATGTGCCGCAAATTCAACAATGAGCCGGAAAAGGCCTCGAGGCCCATGAGCGCAACGGCTGCGGGCTTCGTGCCCGGCTCGGGCGCCGGCGCCCTCATCCTGGAGGACCTGGAGACGGCGAAGAAGCGCGGCGCGAAGATCTACGCCGAGCTTTTGGGCGGAGCCGTCAACTGCGGCGGGCACCGAAACGGCGGTTCCATGACGGCGCCCAACCCCGAGAGCGTCCAGCGCTGCATCCGGGCGGCCGCGGCCGACGCGGGGATCTCGGTTGCCGACGTGGATGCCATCAACGGGCACCTCACGGCGACCTTCGCCGACCCCTACGAGGTGAAGAACTGGGCCGTCGCGCTCGAGCGCACGCCGGCCAATTTCCCCTGGATCAACTCGACGAAGTCGCTCGTGGGTCACTGCCTCGGCGGCGCCGGGGCCGTGGAGTCCGTCGGTGTCGTGCTGCAGCTCTGCAAGGGGTTCATCCACCCCTCCGTCAACAGCGAGGACGTGCACCCCGAGATCGAGGCCTTCGCCCCGCGCATCCCGCAGCGGATGATCGAGGACGCCAGCGTGAAGATCATCGCCAAGGCCGGCTTCGGTTTCGGCGATGTGAACAGTTGTATGATATTTAAACGATGGGACGGCTAAGGGCGTAAGGCGAAAGGCTTAAGGCGCCAGAGAGAATTGTAGGCCGGGCGTCCCGCCCGGCAACCGATAAATGGAATCATAAAACGAAGGAGTTTGAAATGGACGAGAAGAAGATTTTCCAGGAGATGTGCAATATCCTCAAGCTGTACACGAAAAACCCGGAGTTGCTCGACACGGCGACGAAGGAAACCCACATCCTCAACGACCTGAAGGTGAATTCCGCGCGCCTTGTCGACGTGGTCATCAAGTGCGAGGACGTCTTCGGCATCTCCATCGACGACGACGAGGCGGACAAGATCCGGACCATCGGCGACGCCATCGAGATCGTCCTGAAGAAGGCAGCCTGAAGCGGCCACTACCTTAATCTTCCTCTCCCTTGGCGGGAGAGGATTGAGGTGAGGGGGAACGATTCCGTTCCTTATAAAACATGAATAGAAGCGATCAATTGTGGCTGGAGGTTCAGAACGTATTGAGCCATCTGGCTGCGTTCATCTACATCCCTATCGTCGGCGTCGTCATGCGGCTGATGGGCTACCGGTTCCGCGACCTGAAAGCCTTCAGGCAGCAGTGCCTGGATCATTTCCGGCGGCACCCGGGGAGTTGGCTCATCTGCGCGAATCACCTGACGCTCGTCGATTCCGTGTTCCTGGGATATGCCATGCTGCCGATCTGGCGATACCTGTTCGATTACCGGTGGCTTCCCTGGAACCTCCCGGAACGTCGCAACTTCAACCGCAACCCCCTCGACACGGCCGTCTGCTACCTGACGAAGTGCATCCCCGTCACGAGGGGCGGCGACCGCGAGGAAATGCGACGGACCCTCGACACATGCCATCACCTGCTCGACACGGGGCACACGATCCTTGTGTTCCCCGAGGGCGGCCGTTCCCGGACGGGGCGGATCGACGTGGAGAACTTCTCCTACGGGGTGGGCCGCTTTGTGAAAAATCTTGACCGGATGAAAATCCTGTGTATTTATTTCCGGGGCGACGGCCAGGCAACCTGGAGTTCCATCCCGAAACCGGGTGACACCTTTTCGATGGCCGTCGAGGTCTTCGAGCCGCAGAGGCTCGAGTACAACGGGCTCAAGGCCCAGAGGGACTATGCCGGGCAGATCATCCGGCAGCTGTCCCGGATGGAGGAGAGGTACTTTGAGAGTAGGGAACGATATCGTCGATTTGACGGATCCCCAGAACAGGGGAAAGAGCCTGGATCACCGGTACGTCAGCCGGGTCTTGACGCCCGCTGAACGCAAACGGCTCGATCAATTCCCGGAGAAGGATGTCCTGCTCTGGGCCCTCTGGTCCGGGAAGGAAGCGGCCTTCAAGGTCCTCGTGAAGAGCGACCCGTCACTGCCGTTCATCCCCCGGGCCTACGAGGTTCACCTGGACGACTACGGCCTGAGGGGAACCTCGACGGACGCCGGGAGTTGCAACCCCCACGTCGAAGGGGCCGTGCTGACGCCTGAAGGAGCGATCCCGCTGCGAATCTACCGGCGCTGCACCTATATCCACGCCCTGGCCCTCTCGGAAGGGGAAGAGTTTTTCGATTATGTCTTCTGGCGGGTGGAAGTCCTGCCGGAGCTGACGGGTGTGGACTCGCTGGAAATCGAGAGCCGCATTGTCCGCGAGGCCCTCAAGCGCTGTGTCGCGACCCATCTGGGCTGGAACCGGAAGGACATGGAAATCCGGAGAACGGAAGCCGGAAACCGCCCGGGACCTCCGCGCCTGTACTACCAGGGCAAGCGGACGACGCTCGATCTGAGCCTGAGCCACGACGGCCACTTCGGGGCCTACGCCGTCTGTGCTCAGTCCGAGGAGAAGCCGGACAAGTCCGACAAGCCTGACGCTCCTGCCAACCGGATGACGCGGCACCGGAGATCGGTAAAACCGGGAAAGAAGGATCAAAAAAGAGGCAGGGCGAAAGGTCCTGCCTCTTTTTCGTTCATCCGGGTCATGCCCGCAGAAAACGCATTATGACCGTGTTCGTCAGTCGAGCAGTTCCTTCGGAATATTGCCGCCGTTGTCGGCGAGCTTCTGCAGCACGGTCTTGTGCAACCACATGTTCATCTGTGCCGAGTCGCTCATCTTCTCGGACGGGCAACCGAGTTCGACCGCAAGCTCTTTTCGTGCGGCAAAGCTGCTCTCGAGACCCAGCAGCTTCAGCAGATCCACGATCGAGACCTTCCAATTGAGCTTTTGGGTATTCGAGGCCGCGAGTTTCTCCAACTGTGCCACGACATCGACGACGGCGATCGGTGCCGGAGCAGCCGGAGCAGGCGGTGCGGCGGGCTCAGCCTGGGGTGCAGGGGGGACCTGCGGAACCGGTTCTACCTTTGCGGGACGGTTGATGCCGAGTTTCTCGAGAATCTTGTCAAACAGGCTCATGGCAACTCCTTTCGATGTGAAATGATGGCCATTTTATGTATTTCCCTTCCCCGGCTTGTGAAAACCAAGGATCAGGCTGTCGGGTCCGCTCGAGCTGTGAACTCTGCGGTTTTCCTTGACGGGTTTGCATACGGCTCGATGTTGATGGCCATCGGGTTTTCTGTCAGTGGGGGACAGTCCATCTTGCGGTTTTTATGCCGGCTGCAAACCGACCAGTGCCTGAATGCGCCCGGTGACCTGGGGGGATAGACCCATCCCGGCGGCCGTTAGGATCAAGATTCAGCGATCAGTATCCACTTCATTGCGTTGCTGGCCATGATGTGCCGCGAGGTCCGGCTATTCCCTGGAGTCGGAGCGATCAGCCTTTGCCTGTTTCCATCGGTTGCTACGCGGAACTGAGTCACCAGATCGTCATCCCGATGAGCGCCTTCATGCGTGCCATCCGCATCCGACTCCTTGAGCTTCCCTGCGATACAGGTTGATTTTTTCGTCGATCTGACCTCCGCCTACTGGCGGCATTGATCATGGAAGGATGCTTCCCAATCGGTCAGAACGCTGCTCCAGTTCGGTCACTTTCTCCGCGGCCATCCATGTCTGCGGTATCCGAATGGATGCCCAACGGGAATCCGGAGGGTTTTGCCTACGGGTTTATCAACGGGTACCAGACGATGGATTGCTTCACCGCTTCCCTTGAGGGCATTGAAAGCCATGGCTCCGAGCAAGGCCATCACGCCGCCGCCCACAGCCCCGCCCAGGGATTTTCCACCGCCTCCCAATAGCGAGCCAACGAGCGCCCCCAGGCCTCCCAGCGCCAGGTTTTGATTCCCGCCGACAGCCCGTCCGGCACCGCCGAGCATGCCTGAAATCACATCAGCAATTCCTCCTCCGCCTTGCGCGGCAGATCCACCCATCATCCCTGAAAGAGCTTCACTAAGGCCGCCTCCTCCCTTTTGCGATAATCCTCCCAGCATGCCTGTCAGACTATCCATGACACTGCCACCCCCCAACGAATTGCGCATCCGGTCGCTGGAAGAAGGCGACATCCCCGTTTGCACCATGGCTCCGAGAAGTTCACCAATGTTCATGACGTGATCCTCCATTTTTGAATTTTTATTCGTCAATCTATGTAGGCCGTATTCTCTAAATGATCGGGGTGCCGAATCCGGCATCCTTTTCGTAAAACGTCCACACTTATTTGTTTGTCCTCATCTTTTTATTTCCGACGAACAGGGTGAGCACTGGGTTGCCTCGATCGGGATAGCGGATAGACAGAAGGGTTATTCCTTGGGCGTTGCCGGCACCTGATGATGGGTGGACTGTCCGTCAATGACAGAAGTTATTTTCGGAATACTGGACACCCCTCTTGCAGGAGAAAAAATGCAAGACTGAGTTTAATGTCGAATGATGCCCGGGAGTTGGAGAATATGATAATTCATGCAAGATGTATTTATGAGATTTTATTGTGAGGGCGTCCCGGCACATCGAGTATCCACCCCGGAAAACCCGTTAAGGGACGTCCCGATTCGTCTTTTCACCGAAGGCAAGTCAATTAGCCAGGCGCAGGAGGCGATGTCCATTCGGGCGGATGGACACGATGACTCGTGATCGAAATGAATCACCCCACCTGCAAGGCGGGCATCGGCATGAAGATCAGGTGGATTGCATCCCCCCTTGCCCCCGCTCCGCATTCATCATCGTCCACAGGACTAGGTATTCTGCGGGATATTCATTATTTAACTTTCTCTTTCAGGTGACGTCGGCAATTTCGGTCCGGTATCTCGCCACGCCGGAGAACCCTGCCGGCACGCCGTCTTTCAAGACAAGGACCATGAAGGCTTCGTCGGGCACGCCGTCGTATTCGCTCCGGATTCCGAAACACGAGGCGGGAACGAAGCCGAAGGTTGGGTAATCTTCGGGATGGCCCAGGATAATAAAGATATAGAAGTTAGGAAGCTATGAAGTGATGAAGCTCGGATCGGATGGCGGATTTTTCTTTCTCTTATCCGCTCTACCTTACTTCTGCTCTTCCGATCTTCGCAGTCTTGATGCCTGAAGACAAACTCAGGGCATTCAGCAGGGTGCGCCCCCGGTCAACAGCCTAACGGACTTTTTCCTCTGAGTCGCTTCCGCTCAGTATTTTCATGATTTCACTGCCGTAGGTTTTGGCCTTTTTGGGCGAGAGGCCGCCATTGCGGATCAGCCCGTCCAGGGAGTTGGAATCGGTCCTGGCGATGTCGAAGAGGTCCTGGTCCGAGAAGATCATGAAGCGGGCCATGTTCGACTCCTGGGCCTTGCGGAACCGCCAGCGGTAAAGGTCGCGCAGCCTTCTCTTCTTCTCGCCGGTGAGCGTGTCGTAGCCCTGGATCCCCCGGTAGCCGCGCAGGTTGAATTTCTTTTCCGCCCACCGCACGGCGGCGATTCCCTCGAACGCGCGGGCCGCCTGCCACTGCAGCCCCTTCGCCTCGATCTCCGCGTTGAGCCGGCGGTACAGCGGGATGAGGTGCTGGGTGTCCTCGGCGGCGTAGTTGAGCTGATCCTCCGTCAGGGGCCGCTTCTCCCAGCGGGAGCGCTGCATCTTCTTGGGTTTCTCCAGCCGCAGACCCAGGTATTGCTCGATGACGGAGGAAAGGGAAAGGTGGTTGCAACCGAGAAGGGACGCGGCCCTGTGGGTGTCGAAGACGTTGTTGAATTCAAAGCCGTAGTCGCGGTTCAGGATCCGGACGTCGTTGTCGCCGGCGTGGATGACCTTGACCTGGTCCGGGTTCGCGAACGTCCTGCCGAGAAACGACAGGTCGATGCTCGCCTCGAGGGGATCGATCAGGTAGATGCGCTGTTCCGTGCCGATCTGCAGCAGACAGAGCTTCTCCCGGAAATACCTGAACGAGTCGTACTCCGTGTCGATAGCGATGACGGCTGACCCTTCGATCTCCTCCCGGACCTTCGGCAGCTTCTGCCGGCTGTCCACCCACAGCCATTTGCCCTTCATGAAATCCGCCCAGTGCGTATTTTAACGGCTTTATATAACTCTCTTTTTCGCGAACTGCAACCAAAGATGCAAAAATAAACGATTCGGAGCGCAAAAAAGGCTCCCGGCGGCGGGCAGGTGGCGGCGCAAAGGCCCCGTTCAGAGGGGAAGGAAACGAAGCGCCTCGACCCCGATCAGGAAGGCTGAGACGGCGAGAAGGGCGGCATAGTCGGCCCGGGTAAACTTCAGCTCCCGCAGGTAGGTCCGGGGCCCCCGGTGATAGCCGCGCCCCTCCATGGCCAGGGCCAGCTCGTCGGCCCGGCGGAAGGTGCAGAGGATGAGGGGGATGACGAGGGTGGCCATCTTCCTGAGCCGCCTGATGACGCCGCCGCCCGCAAAGTCGGCGCCCCGGGCCACCTGGGCTTCCCTCATGCGCTCCACCTCCTCGAGGAGGGTGGGGACGAACCGCAGCGCCACGGAGACCATGATGGCGATGTCGTGGGACGGAACGCCGAGGCGGTTGAAGGGCCTCAGAAGCCTCTCGAAGCCCCCCACGAGCTCCGACGGGGCCGTCGTCATCGTGAGGACGGCGGCGCTCACGACGAGGGCGACGAACTGCCAGGTCACGGCAGCCCCGAGTCCGAGACCCTCGTACGTCACCGCCGGCAGGGAGGCGATAATCGGCCGCCCGTCCGTAAAGAAAAGATGGAGACAGAACAGGATCGCAAAGAACCACGCCAGCGGCTTGAGCGCCGCCGCGATCCGGCCGACGGACAGGCCCGAGAGGGCCACGGCCGCCAGGAGGAAGGCCGTGACGACGAGGCTTTCGACGGCGCCCGCGTTCAGGATGACGATGCTCAGCAGCAGGACCGTGAGGATCTTCACCCGCGGGTCGAGGCGGTGAACCGGGGAGTCTCCGGGGATAAACTGGCCGAGGTGCAGGGTCTTCACCGGCCGCCTCCCGTGCCCGACCCGATGAGGGCGGTGATTTCGCGAAAGGCCTCCTCCACGGAGAGAACGTCCGGCCGGACACCACAGCCATGTGCCCGGAGCCGTCCCATGAGCTCCGTGACCTGGGGCGTGCTGAGACCGATGGCACGCAGGACATCGGCTTCCCGGAAGACGTCCCGCGGGGCGCCGTCGCGAAGGATTTTCCCTCCGCTCATGACGACGACCCGGTCGGCATCGACGATCTCGTCCATGCTGTGGGTCACGTGGATGACCGAAATCCCCTCCTGCCTGAGGTCCCAGAGGACGTTGAGAACCCGCTCGCGCCCCGCCGGGTCGAGATAGGAAGTGGGCTCGTCGAGAACCACATAGGCCGGCCTCATGGCCAGCACGCCGGCTATGGCCACAAGGCGCTTTTCGCCTCCCGACAGCGAGTGGGGAGCGCGCTTGGCAAACCGGAGCATCCCCACCGTCTCCAGGGCCACCCCCACCCGCCCGCGGATCTCCGCGGGCGCAAGGCCGAGGTTGCCCGGCCCGAAGGCGACGTCCTCCTCGACGCTCATCCCCACGATCTGGTTGTCGGGGTTCTGGAAGACCATGCCGACCCTCCGGCGGATCTCGCGGTGGGCCTTGGGGTCTTTCGTGTCGAGGCCGTCGACGAGGACCTCCCCTTGCTGCGGGACGAGCAGGGCGTTGAAGTGTTTCACGAGGGTGGTTTTCCCGCACCCGTTGGGGCCGATGACGGCCACGTACTGCCCCTCGGGAATTTCCAGGCTCACCCCCTCCAGGACGGGCGTGTCTTTCGGGTCGTATCGGTAAACGAGATGCTGCGCCGTGATCATAATTTTATCTTGTCCTTCACTTTCATGACGATCACCGAGGCGGCGGCAATTTTGAGGGCATCGCCGGGAAGAAAGGGCAGCACCCCCACGGTGGCGGCCTTCTCGACGGATAATTTTCCGAGCACGACGAGTTGGAGAACACCCAGCGTGTAGACGGCGGCCGTGCCGGCCAGCATGGCCATCACGATCCAGACAAGGCCGGGCGTTTTCCCGGGCTTCGACGATCTTGCCCGTCACGAAGGCGCCGGCGATGAAGCCGAGGAGATAGCCGCCCGTGGGCCCCAGGAAGACGCCGAGGCCGGCCTTGCCGCCCGAAAAGACCGGCAGGCCGATCACGCCGAGGATCACGTAGATGATCTGGCTGAGCGCCCCGAGGCTGCCCCCGAGAAGCGAGCCCGCGAGGTAGAGAAACAGCGTCTGGAGCGTCACCGGCACCGGCTGCAGGGGGATGGAGATCAGGGCCCCGATGGCCGTGAGCGCCCCGAACATGGAGGCGTAGATCATCCCACGGGTCGACAATTGTTCTCGTGTCATGTCTTTCTTCTTCCTGTGCAAAATCGTTTACTCATTGCCGATATTGCACACGGGCTTCGGCTTCAGGCTTGGCTTCAGGCTTCCGGCATCAGGACTCAAGGAATGAGATCTTTTCGTTTATATCCCGATGCCTGAGGCCCGACTCCCGATGCCTGAGATGTATTCCACATCCCCCGAAATCACGCGCTCGACGGCGCCGTCCGCCCCGGTCAGCAGAAGCACGCCATCGTCGTCGATCCCCGCGATGGTGCCCTCCAGGGACCCGCTGAACGAGTGCACCCGGACTCGCCTGCCCGCCATGTCGGAAAGCTCTCGCCAGCGCCGGATCACGGGTGCGAACCCCTCCCTGGCGATCAGGTCGTAGTATTGCTCGAAACGCTCGAGAAAATCCCCGAGGATTTCCGCGCGGCGCACGGGGCGCCCGGTCTCGGCCGCAAGCGAGGTTGCCCGCCCGAGAAGTTCGTCAGGAAAGCTCTCGGGCTGCGTGTTGACGTTCAGTCCCACCCCGACGACCATGTAATCGATGGCGTCGATTTCCGTGCTGATCTCGATCAAGATGCCGGCGACCTTCTTTCCCCCCGCCAGGACGTCGTTGGGCCACTTGATGGTGACGCGGGATGGCACGATCGGGATGAGCGTCTCCGCCAGGGCCACCCCTGCAAGCAGGGTCATCTTCGGCGCCTCGGCCGGCTGGAACCGGGGCCTCAGCACAAGGGACAGATAGATCCCCTCACCGGGGGGAGAAAACCATTTGCGCCCCTTGCGGCCCCGCCCACCCGTCTGGGTCTCGGCGACGACGAGCGTCCCCTCGACGGCCCCCGAGATGGCGAGGTCTCTTGCGAGGCGGTTTGTCGAATCCACTTCCTTCTCGAAAACGATCCTGTGCCCGAGACGCTTCGACCGCAGGGAGGCCTCAATCTCGGCGGGAAGGAGCCGGTCGAGGGCTTCCCTGAGCATGTAGCCCTTCCGCGTCGAGGAGTCGATGACGTAGCCTTCGTTTCGCAGGCTGCAGGCCTGCTTCCAGATCGCCGTGCGCGTGACGCCGAGCTTGCGGCTCAATTCCTCGCCGGATACCCAGTTTCCCTGCGCCTCTTTGAGGCTCACAAGCAGGTGATGTCGTGTGTTTGTTGCCATAATAGACACCCCTTCGCGCGGGGCGAGATTACGTATCACGGTTCCCGACCATTGTCAACCACCTGTTTCATGATGGTTGACAATGGTCGTGTCCGCGCCGATCATAAAAAAAGCCCCGCCCCAACAGGGGGAGGCGGGGCTTTTTGCCGTCAGGGAGAAGTTATTTGACCTTTCGGTTCAGGAAATACCCCTCGGGGTCGCAGACCTCGCGAAGCAGGCGGAGATCCTCCGCCGTCGGCTCCGCCATTTCCTTCAGATCCGGGGAGATCAGGAGATCAAAGCTGACCATGTCCTGGATGTCCTTGGCCTTCTTTCCGGGCAGGACCTCCAGCAGCACCATGCGCCTTGTCTTTTTATCGAACCCGAAGAGGGCCTGGTTCGTGATCACGCGATAGGGCCCTGCACCCGTGACGCCGGCCTTCTCGCGGTAGTCGGCTGACCCGTCGCCGAAGCCGATGCTCGTGAGAAATTCCACCTTCTCGGTGAAGCGCCTCTTCTCGAGGGCCATGATGATGATGGACTTCTCGCAGTTGGCCGCCATGGCGCCGGCGCCGCCGCTGCCGGGGAATCGCGTCTGGGGCGTGTTGTAGGTGCCCCCCTCGAAGGTGGAGCATACGTTTCCGTACATGTCGATCTGGGCGCCGCCGATGAAGGCGTAGTCCGAGTATCCCCTCTGGGTCAGCTCGAAAACGGCGCTCAGGCCCTTCAGGAAGCAGGCCTTGCGGCAGGCCCGGGTGTCGCCGACCGACAGGGGCATCCCCATTTCCAGGATGGGGCTCAGCGGGCCCGATTCGAAGATCATCGACAGGCCGGGGGCGTGGGTGAGCTGTGCGTGCATGGACGCGATGATGGGAAGGCCCGTTCCCACGAACACGATCTTTTCATCTTCCAGGACTCTCGATCCCGTGTAGGCAATCATTTCAAACGGTGTATATTCAGGCATACAACGATCCTCCTTGACTTCAATCTTTGTGGGCTGGTTCACGAAAGGATGATGGGCTGGCCGCCGTCCATGTCCCTCAACTGTCTGAGCTTCTTGTAACCGACCTTGCTGAGGAAATCGTCGAAGGTCTCGCAGCCGAAGATGTACTCGTCATAGTACTTCTTCAATCCGTCCTTCTTCCCCGTCTTGCGGAACTCGTCGCAGATTCCCCTGAACATCTTGATGTGGTCCATGTCGAACCAGTAGAACCCGTAGGAGGCGCCCGGGTAGGCACCGTAGGGCTGCTCGACGAGGGCGTCGACGGTGGCATAGGGGATCTCCGTCAGGTTGGGGTAGGTCCGGATGTTCTCGTTGGGGATGATCCTTTCGGTCGTCACGATCGTGTGTGCGGCCGCCATGGAGATCTCCGGGCAGGTGCAGTGCGCGCCGAAGATGCGGCTGTTGCCGTAGATATCCGCCGCCGTCACGTGGACGATCCCCAGATCGGGATGGCAGGCGGGAACCAGATAGACGTTCTTGTCCGTGAAGGGGCACTCCACCATCTGGCCGCGGTTGACGAGTTCCATGTCGGACCCGCCGTGGTCGCGCGTCGGGACAAAGGGAATCCCCATGGCCGCAGCCTTGAACCGCGCCGACATGCCGTAGTTCGTGTAATCGTCGAGACGGATCATACCGTTCGACGTGAGGTACCTCAGCAGGGGGGCGATGCCGATGACCTCGTATCCCCACCAGGCAAGCTCCACGCGCCGGATGGAAACCCGCTCGGGGTCGAGGATCATGGCCCCCGCCAGCAGCTCGGCACAGATGGAATTCGACTGAAACGACAGGGTCAGGTTCCGGGCGCCATGCCGGATGATCTCGTGAACGATCGCCACGGGGACTCTCGTGTTAACGAAACCGCCGATGCCGATGTTGATGCCGTCGCGGACGTACCTTCCCACGGCTTCTTTCAGCGGCATGCATTTGTCACGCATGCCCTTGGCCTTATTGGACATGGTCCGCCTCGCCTCGTCCGGCGACGGGCCCCACCACTCGAAGGGCTCTTCGGCCATTTTCCGGTCATACTTCAGATTGGATACCTTTTTGATCTTTGAACTCACCTTCCTGTTCATTCACGACCTCCCTCTCTCGATTATTGGGGATACCGCCTGCGCCTGGAACGATGGAGGCGCCGCCGGGCCCACCGGCGTATACACAAAAAATGAAGCTTCGTCAACTGAAATGGTCGCAACGAAAGTCCCCTTGCCTTATCCCTTCCCCCCGTGTATTTCGGGATTGTCAACGGAGCTGTTTTAGAGTATAAGTGCAGACTTCTGATAAAAAGCATGATCGGTGGAGGTAGTCCATGGGAAGTCACAAGAAGCACGAACGGAAAAAGGAACTGCGGCGGAAGTGGAAGCGCCAGGAAAAGAGGAAGAAACTGGTGGCCAAGGGCCTCAACCCCGACGAGAGCAACAAGATCAAGAAGATGTCCTAGGCAACCTGCCGGTTGCAGTGATGAAGTGGTCTAAGTGACTGAGTGTCGTAGTGAAAAGAGGCGTGTTATACACGCTGGACTCTTTCTTCACTCACGCACTCAGACACTAATACACTTAGACACTAATAAAAGTGCCCAATCACCCCCGCTTTTTGAGGATATTTGGCCCCCCCTCTTCTCATCGGCTGGCTGCATCCTCACGGCGACCTGCCCCCTCCTGAAAAACAGTTCGACAGTCAGACAATCATTGAAGGGGTTCGATCAAGGTGTGATTGAGATGCCCTGCCACAGCATCAGGATCCCCTTGCGGACCATCATGACGGCAATGGCCGCAAGGAGGATGCCGGCAAGCTTGGAAAGCGCCCGGGAGCCCGAGCGCCCCAGGATGTGATGGATCGGTTCGGCGAGCCAGAACACACCGCCAGCCATGACGATGTTCGCGACCGTGGCGGCAACGGTGGGCATGATGCCGTACTCGCCGACAAGGACAAATATCGTCGTCAGCACCGCCGGCCCCACGATGAGCGGCACTCCGATCGGGACAACGCCCAGGCCGTCGGCATCAACCTGGGCAATGCGCTTCTCCACGGTGATGACGTCGATGACCGATATCGTGAACAGGAGAACTCCCCCGGCGATGAGGAAATCCGCCACGGTGATGCCCAGGTACTGGAAAATCCAGCGGCCCAGTGCAAGGAACACGAGGGCCACGACCAGCGCCGTGATCATCGACTGGACGATGATCTTCCGCACCGCCTGACGATCGACCCCCTCCGTCAGGTGCATGAACAGCGGGAGGATACCCACGGCATCGACGGCAACGAACATGGGGAAGAAACAGAGCCAGAAGGCTTCCATGATTCTTATTCTTTTGTCAGGGTTGTCAGCCTTCAGGACCGAGGATCGAGGCACGAGGTTCGAGGTTTTTTCTGTTGTCCTCGGTCCTCGTTCCTCGGACCTCGATCCTTTATTTCGCCAGTTTGCTGGCGATCTGGGCCACGTGTTTTCCCTGATAGCGGGCGGAGGCCAGCTCGTTCTCGCTGGGCATGCGCTCCCCTTTCCCTCCGACGATGGTCGACGCGCCGTAGGGGGAGCCGCCGGTAATCTCGTCGATCCCGACTGACCCGCGAACGCAGTAGGGAAGGCCGACGATGACCATCCCCTGGTGGAGCAGGGTGACGTGGAAGGTCAGGATCGTCGATTCCTGGCCGCCGTGCTGGGTGGCCGAGCTTGTGAAGACGCTCCCCACCTTGCCGACAAGTGCACCCTTCGCCCAGAGCTGACCGGTGGCATCCAGAAACTGCCTCATCTGGCCGCACATGTTCCCGAAGCGCGTCGGTGTGCCGAAGATGATGGCATCGGCCCCGGCCAGTTCATCGACTTTGCAGACCGGGATGCTCGCCATGGATTTCTGAGCCTCCAGGGCGCCCATCTTCCCGAGGATCTCGTCGGAGAGCGTCTCGGGCACCCTGCGCAGCGCGACTTCTGTGCCCGGCACCTCCTTTGCCCCTTCGGCAATGGCCTGTGCCATCTTATAGATGTGACCGTACATGGAATAGAAAACGACAAGCACCTTCATGATTTTCTCCTTTCTTCTAAAAAGGTATTGGGAATTGGGAATAAGGATGGGGATCTCAGCCCGGATCACCTCTGTCCTCTCCCCTCAAGGGAGTCCGGAAGATTAATGTACTGCTACCTTCTTAGGCGTTTAACCGCTGCAGCAATTATTTCTAAGGCGCGGTCCGCTTCTCCTTCCGTCGTGTACTTCCCCGTCGACAGGCGGATCGTTCCGCGGGCCCACTCGATGGGGACTGCCAGGGCGCGGAGTGTGCGGGACAACGCCACCGAATTGCCGTGGCAGGCAGCCCCCGCCGAGGCGGCAAGCCCTTCCATCGACTGAAGCAGGCCCCCGGCATCAACCCCCCGAAAGCTCACACTCAGCGTGTTGGGAAGCCGTCTGGAGGGGTGCCCGTTTACACGCACTTCCGCAACGGCCCGGAGCAATCCATCCTCGAGCCGGTCCCTGGTTCGCTTCATGCGATCCATGTTCACCGCAAGGTCGCGCTTCGCAGCCTCGCACGCCATCCCAAGCCCGGCAATGCCGATGACGTTTTCCGTACCTGCCCTTCTTCCCGTCTCGTGGCCGGCGCCGTGCATGAACTTCTCCAGCTGCACGCCGTCTCGACAATAGAGCGCCCCCACGCCCTTCGGGGCATAGAGCTTGTGGCCCGCCACGGTCAGCAGATCGACGCCCAGTTCAGACACATCGACGGGGATTTTGCCTGCGGACTGGGCCGCATCGGTGTGCACCAGGATGCCCCGCTTGCGCGCCATGCAGGCGATCTCGCCGATCGGCTGGACCGTTCCCACCTCGTTGTTGGCATGCATGACACTGATCACGATGGTTCTTGCCGTGATGGCTCTTTCGAGTGCCTCCACATCGATGATCCCCTGCGCATCGACGGGCACACAGGTGATGTCGAACCCGTCAGCGGCCAGGTACTCGCAGACCTCCGTGACGGCGGGATGTTCGAAGGCCGAGGTGATGATGTGGTTTCCCTTCCCGCGATGCGCCCATGCAGCGCCTTTGATGGCATGGTTGTTCGATTCCGTCCCGCCGCTCGTGAAGAGGATCTCGGCGGGGCTGCAGTTGAGCAGCGCCGCCACCTGCCCGCGCGCCTTCTCGACGCCCCTGCGGGCATCGACGCCGTATGCGTGGGTGCTCGAGGGGTTGCCGAAATGCTCCCGGATGTAGGGGAGCATGGCGGCCGCGACCTCGGGGTCGATGGGCGTCGTGGCGTTGTAATCGAGATAGATCGGCTTCATAAACTCCATGGGGTCGAATGGGGTCTTTGTACGGACGGGTTAGAAATGTCCAGATGCAAGGCCCTCGAAGTCCCGAGGAGGGAGGCGTACCGTTGGCGTACGTCGACCGACGAGGGACGAGAGAAACGCAGCAGATGGGCGTTTATAACCCGTCTGTTAGAAGGATCTCATATCGGGGATAACCCCCGCAACCACCAAACCGGAAATAATGTTGAGGGAGATGAGGATCAGCGTGATGGCGCCGGCCCAGCGGTGGATCTTCCGGACCTCCGCGCGCCGCTCCTTCAGGACGAACTGGAGCTGGCCCAGGACGGGCGTTGCAGTCGCAGCCAGCACCACGAGCGCCCCCACCCAGGCATGAAGCACCTGGAAGTGTGGCCCGCCGAAGCCGGCCACCATGGTCAGGGCTGCCGCGAAACCGCCGACGACCGAAAGAGAGCCGCAGGTCCCCAGCGCCCTGTGGCCGCGGAGCCACCAGGGGTTTTTCCTCATGAGGCGGGCAACGGTCACGCCCGCCGCCATGAGAGAAAGACCTGCGATCATGAAACCGGCATGGAGGTACAGGAGCACGATTGACCTCCTTGATCCGCTCCGCAACCCCGATTGGCGCCGGGCAAGCCGGCAGTCGGTCTTGCCGCTTTACACGCCGGGGTTGAATTTCTGCGTCGTCGAGCCGTGGATACTGCAGAAGGCCGTGACCTCGATCGTGTCCGCGCCCGTTGCAGCCATCTTGTAGGTGTAGGTGAAGGTGTCGCCCGCCTGCTTGGTGTATTCTCCGCGCTGGACCACCTGCCCGTTTTTCTTCACCACCACCTCTTTGACAAAATGCCTGTCGGGGGTGTTGGAGGTGTGGGTGATCGTTACGGCCAGGGTCTGGCTTTTAGAGTCGTAGGACACGTCGACTTTCTGCGGGCTGTGTGCCAGTGCCAGGTGCGGCAGACTGAGGGCAAAGAGTGCGGAAACCAGAATGACCAGGTAACGCGCCGAAGCCTTCTTCTTCATGGGTGTACTCCTTTTTGAAAAATTTCGCTTATTATATCACGGGACCTTGAGGAGCCCCAACATTTCTTCCACTGTCCGGACCGGCCTTGCGCAGGCGAAATTCCGGCACACGTAGGCCGTGGCCCTGCCCCCTTCGGCCTTCATGTCCTTCGTGTAGGGTGCGATGGCCGCAATCGCGCCCGATCCGGCCCCCTGCGGCCTCAGCAGCAGGACCCGGTTCGGCAGGAAGGCCCGCCTTACCGCATCCAGCATCTCCTGCGTGTCCTTTGCCCCCGGCTTGCCGGCAACGACGATCTCAAACTGGGGGCCCGCAAGAAACTCGAGGGCCACCATGAGCTGCGAATAGGCCGAGGGAATCTGCCCGATATTGCGGGCAAAGGCCCGGGAGACGCCGATGGCCTTCTGCTCCAGGTCGGATCTGCCCGTGATGCGCGACAGGCGCAAAAGATCGAGCATGATCACGGAGTTGCCCGAGGGGATCGCCCCATCATAGCTGTCCTTCTGCCTGAAGAGGATCTCCTCGCCGTCGTCGGCCGTAAAGAAGAAGCCCCCGTCCTTTTCATCAAGGAAATGATTTAACGTATTATCGGCAAGTTCGAGGGCGGTCTTTAGGGTTTCGGCCTCGAAGGTCGCCTCGTAGAGCTCCAGGAGCCCCCAGATGAGGAAGGCATAGTCGTCGAGCATCCCGTGCACGGCGGCCACGCCCTCGCGATACCGGTGCAGGAGCCTGCCTCGTTCATCCCTCAGGCGGGTCAGGACGAAACGTGCGGCCTCCGCTGCGGCCTCGGCCCAGTCCGGCCGGTCGAGCACCTGGGCCCCTTTTGCCATGGCGGCAATCATGAGCCCGTTCCAGTCCGTGAGAATCTTGTCGTCCCTTCCCGGCCGGACGCGGCGCTCCCTGGCCCGGAAGAGTTTCTCCCGCGCGCCCTCGAGCGTTCTGCGGGTTGCCTCTTCGGGCGATTTGGCCAGGAAGAGGACGTTTCGGCCCGTCCGTGCCCGCGTGGCCTCGTCGAGGAAGTTGCCGTCCTTCTCGATCCCGAAGGTCTCGATGGCGAGGGCCGCTTCGTCGGCATCCAGAATCGATCGGATCTCCGATTCGGTCCACAGGTAGAACTTCCCCTCCTCGCCCTCGCTGTCGGCATCCTCGGCGCAGTAGAAGCCGCCCCCCGGTGCCTTCAGGTCCCGCAGCACGTAGGTGAAGATCTCACCTGCCGTCTCGGCGTAGAGCGTATTGCCCGTTGCCTGGAAGGCCTCCAGGTAGGCCATGGAGAGCATGGCCTGGTCGTAGAGCATCTTCTCGAAGTGGGGCAGCCGCCAGCGCGCATCGGTGGAGTAGCGGTGAAACCCGAAGCCCAGCTGATCGTGGACGCCTCCCCGGCGCATGGCCGAGAGACTCTTTTCGACCATCTCGAGGGCCATCGACTCGCCGGTGCGCTTCCAGTAGCGCAGAAGAAAGAGAAAGTGATGCGGCGAGGGGAACTTGGGGGCCCCGCCGAAACCGCCGGTGGAATTGTCGAACTGCCCGGAAAGCGCTTCATAGGCGGCGCGGCATGCCGTCTTGCCCGGAGGGTCGCCCGCCGACGACTCGGCGGAGGCCTTCTGCAGGGCCATCGTAACCTGCTCGGCCGACGAGAGCACGTCTGCGTGCCGGGTTTTCCAGACCCGCTCGACCCCCTGGATGAGCTCGATCATCCCGATGCGCCCGTGCCGGTTCTCCTTCGGGATGTAGGTGCCGGCAAAGAAGGGCTTGCGCTCGGGCGTCATGAGGATGGTCAGGGGCCAGCCGCCGCTGCCCGTCATGATCTGGCAGACGCTCATGTAGATGCCGTCCACGTCGGGCCGCTCCTCGCGATCGACCTTGATGCAGACGAAGGCCTCGTTCATGAGCCCGGCCACCTCGCGGTCCTCGAAGGACTCGTGGGCCATGACGTGGCACCAATGGCACGTGGAGTACCCCACGGAGAGGAAAATCGGCTTGTTTTCCGCCCGGGCCCGATCGAAGGCCTCGTCGGACCAGGGGTACCAGTCCACGGGATTGCGGGCGTGCTGGAGAAGATAGGGGCTCTTTTCGCGGATGAGACGGTTGGGCTTTTGATCCGCTTTCATACCGGTCGATCCCACTTTCTACTTCTTCAAGATTTCTGTCAGGGCCTCTTTCAGCGTGGGGTAGCGGAACTGGAAGCCGGCCCCCAGGAGCCTTCGGGGCAGCACCCGCTGGCCCTCGAGGATAACGCCCCCGAACTCCCCCTTTATCAATCGAAGCATGAAACCGGGAACGGGGGGAAGGAAGGTGGGCACCCCCAGGACCTTGCCGAGCGTCTCCGTAAACTCGCTGTTACGGACAGGTCCGGGCGCCGTGCAGTTGACCGGGCCCTCGAGGCTGCGGTTTTCCAGGAGGAAGAGGAAGATGCGCGCCAGGTCCTGCTCGTGGATCCAGGACAGCCACTGATTGCCGCTTCCGAGGTTGGCCCCCAGAAACATCCTGAATATCGGGACGATCTCGCCCAGCATGCCGCCGCTGCGCCCCATGACGATGCCGAAGCGGCAGAGCACGACCCGAACGCCGTGTTCTGTCGCCCTGATGGCCTCGTCCTCCCACTCCCGGGACAGCGTGGCGAGGAAATCGGTGCCCGGCGGCGACTCCTCGGAAAGCTCCTCGTCTCCGTGATAGCCGTAGTATCCCGCACCGGAGGTGCTGAAAAGGTGTGTCTCCTTGCCCTTCCGCGGCGCCATCGCCTCCACGAGGTGCCTCGTGGTGAGGATGCGGCTCTCCCGGATGGCGCGTTTTGCCTCCTCGGTCCACCGGGTGAAGATCGAGGCGCCGGCCAGGTTGATGAAGGCCTCGTGCTCCGGGACCCGCTCCTGCCAGTCCCCCCGGATCGTGGGGTCCCCCTCCAGGGAGACTACGCCCGGGGGAAGACTGACCCCCGACTCGACCTTGCGCATGAGCACCGTCACCGAGTGCCCCTTCGCCGTCAGTTCGCGGGCAAGCGTCGTCCCCACAAACCCCGTGCCGCCGGTCATGAAAATTTTCATGATTTGCTCCGCAAATCAGCCTGCAGTCTACAGTCTACAGCCGACAGTAAAGAAACAGCAGGCAGGAAGGATCTGTTGGCTGTTGGCTGTCGGCTATTTGTTTATTCCTTGTCCCCCACGAGCGGCAGGACCTTGTCGATCTTGAAGGTGACGATGAACTTGTTCTCGTCGCCGTATTTCCCGGAGACCTCGGGGTATTTCTTACGGCGCATCTCGTGAACCGCTTCCGGGTCCTGGACTTCTTTCGTCTTCCTGAGGTAGAGCCGCTTTCCCACATACTTTTCACCGGCCTCCCTGAAAAGATAGGCCGCGCGGGGGTTCTGCTGGACATTGTGGTGAGTGAGCTTGTCGGCCATGATGAAGGCGACCGTCTCCTCGTCGATGAAATGAGGTTTGGCATAGACGGCGGCATTCACGGCGCCCGCCGAGTCCGACGTGGCCAGAATGCCCATGCCTGTCGCTTTCTCGAAATATTCACTGAGCTTCATGTGTACCTCCATGGGGAAGAGTCTTTTTGGTCTATTTCGTCTGTTTCGTTGGTTCGTTTATTTCGTTCGTTTCGTCCAAATCCCCCTCTTTCCCCCTTTTGCAAAGGGGGATTCTCTTGCCTTGCGGCTTGTAGCTTGAGGCGCTCCTTCTCCTCGACACGCTACCCGCTACACGCGACACGCTTCTTAAGGTCGCCCGAGGCGATCGACGGCGTGTCGGGCTGCGACGAGGAAGATCGGCCGCGGATCGATGCGGTGCGCCCGGAGGCACACCTCGAGATTGACTCCCGTCCGGCTACCTGGCGCCGCCCTTGAGGAGCCCCGCGAAGCGACGGTTCGCTTCCTCCCAGTTGACGATGCTCCAGAAGGCTTCGACGAACTGCGCCCGGAGATTCTTGTAGTCCAGGTAGTAAGCGTGCTCCCACACGTCGAGCACCAGGAGGATCGAAAACATGGGGTAGACGTTCACGTTGTGCTTCTCGATCTGCATGATGACAGGGCGGTTCGTAAGCTGGCAGAATGTGAGGGCCGCCCATCCGGAACCCTCGGCGCTCACGGCCGCCTGGGTAAATTCCTTCTGGAAGCGCTCGAAGCCGCCGAATTCCTTGTCGATGGCCGCCCCGAGAACACCTGCCGGCTTCCCGCCGCCGCCTT
Source organism: uncultured delta proteobacterium (assembly GCA_963828305.1). GTDB lineage: Bacteria > Desulfobacterota > Syntrophia > Syntrophales > UBA2192 > UBA2192. The sequence continues at coordinate 79,466 of CAWHEJ010000011.1, forward strand.
TGCCCGCCGGTGCGAGGTTTGCCCAGAAGAGGCTGTGCAGCAGGTGCCCGCCGATATGGAAAGAAAGCTCCTTGAGGGTCGCCTTCATGTCGAGGTCGCCGCCGGCCTTGCGGCTCTGTTCGAGCTTATCGAAGACGGCATTGGCGCCGGTCACATAGGCCTGATGGTGCTTTTCATAATGAAGCTGAAGCTGTTCTTCGGAAATGGTTGGCGCCAAATCCTTGTAACCGTAGGGCAGTTTTGGTAAAGAATAGAAGTGGGGCTTGTCCATGGGGTCCTCCTTGTTCTTTTATGTGATTCCCGATAAACGATGACGGCCGGAAATGAAAACGGTTTTCAGAGAAAAGGCTCAGCGGGAATGAAACCCCGCAAGCCGCTCAGACGGGCCGGTTGATAGTCTACATCATCGATTGAGAGAAAAAAAGTTCAAAAACCCACGGCTGCAACTTTCGGAACGGACACCATGAAAAAAGACGAAAGCCGGACCCAGCGCGAGCTCGTTGCCGAGGTGGAGGAACTTCGCGGGCTGATCGCCCGTCACCGGGAAACGGAAGCCCGGTTGAGGGAGACGGAGGAGCTGTACCGCAACCTCGCTGACAGCTCCCCTGTGGGACTCTACCTGCTCGTGCAGGGGAAGTTCCATTTTCTCAATGCCCAGTTCGAAAGAAGCACGGGGTACCGCGCCGACGAGCTCATCGGGCGGGATGCCCTCTTCATGGTCCACCCTGAAGACCGTGAAAGGGTCCGCCGGGACGCCACCGAGATGTTGAGGGGAAAGCGGACGACCCCCTATGAGTTCCGGACGATCACCAAGGACGGCCGGACCCGCTGGATCCTGGGGACCGTGGCATCGATCCCCTTCTGGGGCCAGCGCGCCGTTCTCGGAAATCACATGGACATATCGGAGCAGAAGGAGGCCCGTCAGAGGCTGGATGAGTTGAAGACCCTGGAGGAGTCCATCCTCGATGCCCTGCCTGTGGCTGTCATCGGGCTCCGGGAGCGGCAGATCATCTCTGCCAACCGCGCTGTGGAGGCCATTTTCGGCTGGAAGCCCGAAGAAGTCATAGGGCGCAACACGCGGTTTCTCTACCGCAGTGACGAGGAATTCGAGGAGATCGGCCGGCACTTCTACCCCGTCCTGGAAAGGCAACGGATCTTCAGCGAGGAGTTCCCCTGCCGGCACAGGGATGGCCATGACATCCTCTGCTTCGTCAGCACGTCGCGCATCGGGGCCAACCTCGAGGAAAAGCGCATCGTCGCCACCTACGAGGACATCACCGAGCGCAAGCGCGCCGAGGCGGCACTGAAGGGAAGCGAAGAGAGGCTGAGGGCCATCCTGGAGGGCTCGCCCACACCCACCTTCGTCATCGACCGCGGCCACCGGGTCATCGGATGGAACAAGGCGCTCGAAGAATTGACGGGCGTCCGAAGCGAAGACGTCATCGACACCGACAGCCATTCGAAAATCTTGTATGGCGAAAAGCGCCCTACCGTCGCGGATCTGCTGGTCGACGGGGCGGCGGACCTGACGGCCGAGATCCGGAAATGGTACGGCGGGCACTACAGGCGCTCGGAGCTCCTGGAGGAGGCCTACGAGGCTACCGGCCCGTTCAGCTTCCCGGGCAAAGAGCCGCACTGGCTCCACTTTACCTCGGCCGCCATCCGTGACGGCAAGGGGGAGATGATCGGCGCCATTGAAACCATGACCGACATCTCGCCGCTCAAGCGGGCCGAGGACGAGTTGAGAGAGAACATCGAGAGACTTAAAAAGGTCATGAGCGGAGTCATCCGCGCCATCGACGTGATCGTCGAGACGCGCGACCCCTACACGGCGGGACATCAGCACCAGGTGGCAAGGCTCGCCACCACCATCGCAACGGAGATGGGCCTCCCCGCCGATACGGTCGAGGCAATCTACGTGGCCGCCTCGATCCACGACCTCGGGAAAATCTACGTCCCTGCCGAGATTCTCAGCAAACCGGGGCACATCAGCGACATCGAGCGGGGGATCATCCGCACGCATCCCCAGGTGGGCTACGATATTTTAAAGAGCATCGACTTCCCCTGGCCGATCGCGGAGATCGTATTGCAACACCACGAAAGGATGGACGGCTCCGGTTACCCCCGCGGCCTCAAGGACGGAGATATCCGGATCGAGGCGCGCATCCTCGGACTGGCCGACGTGGTGGAGTCGATGGGCTCCCATCGCCCCTACCGGCCGACCCTCGGCACCGAGAAGGCCCTCGGCGAGATCCGGAAGAACCGGGGAACCCTCTACGACCCGGCAGTCGTCGATGTCTGTCTTGCGCTCTTTCAGGACAAGGGGTTCCATTTCGCAGAGGCGGCGGACAACCATGCTAGGAAGTGCCTGAGTGACTGAGTGCTTTAGTGTCTGAGTGAAGAGCCGCTTCGCGGCAAGACCGGATAGAATCAAAAGGAGGAGCCAAGCCGGACCATGAAAAACCCCATCGACACCATCGCCATCGAAGACCGTCACATGCCGCCGTTTTTCACCAAGCTCCCCCTTTCCATCGAGCGCGGCGAGGGGATCTACGTCTGGGACGAGTCGGGAAGGCGCTACATCGACTTCACCGCCGGGTGGGGCGTCACCTGCCTGGGGCACGCGCACCCCGCCATCACAGGCGCCCTGATCGAGCAGGGTCAGAAGATCCTTCAGAACCCGAACTCGGGCCTCACCTACTCGCCTGCCCGCGCGCGGCTCGTCGCCCTGCTCACGGAGATCCTCCCCTCGAACCTGACGCGGGTCTTTTTCGCCAGCAGCGGCGCCGAGGCAAACGATGCCGTGATCAAGCTGGCCCGCAAGGTCACGGGCCGGATGGACGTCGTCTCGACGGAGCAGAGCTTTCACGGCCGGACGATCAGCACGGCCTCGGCCACGGGCCAGGCCAAGCACCGCGAGCGTTTCAACCCGCTCATGCCCAACTACATCTTCGTTCCTTACGGCGACGTCGGGGCCATCGCCGGGGCGCTGGGCGAGAACACGGCCGCCGTCATTCTCGAGCCCATCCAGGGCGAAGGGGGCGTCAATGTGCCGCCCGAAGGCTACCTGCAGGACGTGGAGAAGCTTTGCGGGAAGGCGGGCGCCTGCCTGATCGTCGACGAGGTCCAGACGGGATTCTGCCGGACGGGACCCCTGTTTGCCGTCACGGAGCTGGGCGTCCGGCCGGACTTCATGACCCTGGCCAAGGGGATCGCCGGGGGCTTCCCCTTCGGCGCCTTCGCCCTCTCCGAGGAAGTATCGGCTAAACTCGAAAAAGGCGACCACGGCGGCACCTACTGCGGAAACCCCCTGGGCTGCGCCGTGGCCTACGCCGTGATCCGGCACCTGATGGAGAACGACATCGAACTGAACGTGAAGAGCGTCGGCGCGCTGATCCACGAGCAGATGCTCCTCTGGAAAGAGCGCTTCCCGGCGATGATCTCGGATGTGCGGGGGCGGGGGCTTCTGCTGGCCATGGAGATGGCCGATGCGACAACGGCCGAGCGGATCTTCAACGAGGCCCTGAAGCGGGGCCTCATCCTCAACCTGATCCAGGCGAAGGTCATCCGTCTCTGCCCGGCCCTCAACGTGACGCCCGGCGAAGCGGAGATGGTCCTCTCGATCCTGGACGAGGCACTGGAGGCAGGGCAAATCCAGCCGCTCAACGGGTGCATTGACCCGGAAAGGCTTTGAGACGTGCTTGCGGAAAGTGAGCATCCCCATCACGGCTGTTGATGCCCGTTTTCATCCAGTGAAACCTGACATCCTATAAAGAAAAGGCAGAGCCTGTTGACTCTGCCTTCCCTCTTCCTCCCTCTTCCTCCCTCTTTCAGGCACGGAAGATTCCTTGTCCGCTCTCCTCACCCCTGCCAGTCCCGTATGACCTGTGCCGAAGGGCAGGCGTGATCGGGTTGATTACCAGCCCAGAATGCCGAAGAACAGCACGCAGGCCAGGGCGCCGACGACGGACATGGAAAGTCCCCAGATCAGCAGTTTTCTGAAGAGCTTTGTCTTGTCCTCGTGCTCACCGGCACAGGCGATGCAGAGCGCGCCCAAGGTCGACAGGGGCGAGGTGTCGACAAGGTGGGAACCGATGTTGATCGATGAAATCATGGCGATCACATCCGCGCTGGGCACCTCCTTGGCAAGGCCGGGCACCAGGGGCAGAAACATGGGCATCACGACTCCCGAGGAGCTGGAGTAGGCCGAGAGGATGCCGGTGAAGAGGCCGAGCCAGAAGTTGACCGTAACGGGGCCGGAGATGACGCCGATCATATTCACCATGGCGTTGAGGCCCCCCGAGCGGTCCATGACCTCAACCAGTACGGTCACCCCGCAGACCATCATGATAACGAACCAGGGCATGACCTTGACTGCAGCCTTGCTGTCGCCGGCATTGAGGAGCATGAGGATCCCGGCCAGGATGAAGGCGACGGAGCCGACGTTGGCGATCAGGGGCTTGATTGCCTTGGGGATGAGATCTTTCACGCCGGGAAGGGCCGGGGCGATGACGAAGACGATCAGGAGGATGATGGCGAAGATGGTATACCACTGCTTCAAGGTGAAGGGTTCGGGCCTCGGGGCCAGTTCATCGATATCGATCGTCTGGCCGCGCTGCTTCGCGATCCAGGCCCAGCCGCCCATCAGCATGAAGCCGCCGATATTGATGATCCCCTGGCAATAGGTGGAGTTTAAATGGATCTTCCAGGCCAGGCCGTCGAGGGTCCATGCCTCCTGAATAGCGGGGAGCTGGGGAGCGATTTTGGCGATGAGGCCGTTGGACACGATCCCCGTGGGGGCAAAGGGCGAAAAGGCCGCGCCGTTGGATGCACCGACGACCAGAAGCGTCATCAGGAAGGCCGACATGCCGACACGGGCCGCGATGGCCATGGTGATGGGGGCCATGAGGGCCGTCGCGGCGATGTTCCCCGGGCCGATGGTGGTGAGGACGGTCACAAGAAGGTAGATAATGAGGGGCAGCCAGGCCGTCTTGCCGCCGCAGGCGCGGATCGCATAGGATGAGACCTTTTCCATGGTCCCGTTGGTCGCGGCCAGGGCGAAGAGGAAGGTGACACCCACCAGGATCATGAAGAGACCCAGGGGAAAGGTGTTCATGACCTTGGGAGCGCTCATGTCGACCCAGAGGCCGCCCACGATGATGCCGAAGGCAATGCTGAGAAACCCGACGTTGAGTTCCTCGTTGATACAGCTGATGACGACGACGATGGCCAGTGCCAGTATGGACATCCATGCCGCTAATGAAATTTCGGCTAATATTTCCATATTGATACCCCTTCCTTCTCTCAATCATGATTGCGGGTTACAAGCTTTCGCACCTCGGTTTATGGCAGGTAGGCTCCGCAGCTGACAATCAAGTTACCCACTTTTTGAACGTAGGTGATCTTGGCCTCTTCCTGCCGGGTCATCGGATTATAATACGTATAGTCAACCCACCCCGAACCCCGGCTCAGGGCGAGATCAACGATATCTTTCCTGAAAAGCTTGCCCTTGGTGTCCGGCTCATTGTAGAGGGACCGGCCGATCAGCTTGGCATTCGGATGGGCCATCATGACCCCTTTCAGGTCGTAGGCAAACACATACAGATCACGCCATTGGAACTTGCCATTGGGCTTGTTGAATTCCTCCAGTGCCTTCGCCTCTCCGTTCGCTTTGATGTACGCCTCTGCCAACTCAACCATTTTCTTCGCTTCGAGGGGTGTTCCGATGCCGTATCCCTGGGCGGACGCAGACCCCGCTGCGAAGAGGCACAATAAGACGGATATGAAAATCTTTTTGAACATGGCCCTCATTCCTCCTTTTCTGTGAGTCTGGTCGACCTTGCGAGTTTACCCCCTGGGCCGGCTCGACGCTGCCGCGTGGCCGATACACTGCGCCTTGATCCACCGCATCGAGGACAAAGGTGCGTGACCGGTTCTGCTTGGGACTGCATTCGCCTTTAGAGAAACAGGTGGAACCCATGTGGGGGGTTGACGGGTCGCGCTTGTAGCACCGCACGCGGGATAAAACCATCGGACAGGATCTGATTCCGGTGTAGGAATCGTAGAGGGGGTGGTGCAGGGGTTCGTCCGATCGTAACTCGAAACCCGATTGCCTTCTGCATCCGCAGGGAGAGGGACGTCCTCCTGACCCGCATCGGACGTCTCTATCAGGCCTTTCAGGGCAGACTCTTTTGCAGCACTGCAGCACAGGATATTGGGTTTGATCGCAACAAATCCATCGGACAGGCGGTTCGTGCAGGGGCGGCAGTCCGTGAGGTCGGGAGAGAGTCCAAGTTCCTGTGAAGGCTATTATGAGTGTATCTTAACAGAATATCAACAAAAAGATCAGCCCTCCTTATCCGGGAGAAAATAGAAATTCATCTCTGCACGCAAGCCCTTCCGTGACAGAGGCAACAGGAGAGGGCTTGCGGATTGGACATCATTCCAACATGAGAAAAAAATAAGGCACGGGCACCTTGTTCTCATCCGCCGCCAACCGGTACCCTCACCTCAACGAAATGTTCCCTGCGGTCGTCCACAAGGGAGATTGCCCTGTCGGGTTGTTCAACGCCGTCGACGGTCACACTCGCCTCGCCGCCGTCGCCCGGTTGGCGCACGGTGATGTGGTAGCAGGCTTCCCCGTACCGGTAGTGCACCTTGATCGACTCCCATTCTCCGGGCAGACACGGCGCAAAACGCATTTTCTCTCCTTCGCGCCTCAGCCCGAGAAGCGATTCGAGGATCAGCATGTACATCCAGCCTGCCGATCCCGTGTACCAGGTCCATCCACCGCGGCCGGTATGCGGAGAGACCGCATAGACATCGGCTGCGATCACATACGGTTCCACTTTGTAGGTTGTGATGGCTTCGGGAGATGCCGCGTGGTTTACCGGGTTGATCATGGCCAGCAGTTCCCATGCGCGCCGGCTGTCGCCCAATTTGGCGAACGCCATCGCCGCCCAGATCGCCGCATGGGTGTATTGCCCGCCATTCTCCCTGACGCCCGGGACGTAGCCTTTGATATAGCCGGGGTTCAGATCCGACTTGTCGAACGGCGGGTCCAGGAGCTGGATCAAGGCATCGCTTCTGCGAACGAGGCGCTGATCCACCGCTTCCATGGCCGACCGCGAGCGCCCGGCATCGGCCGCCCCGGACAGCACAGACCAGCTTTGCACAATCGAATCAATCCGGCATTCGGGGTTGCTTGCCGATCCGAGGGGCGTGCCGTCGTCGAAGTAGGCGCGCAGATACCACTCGCCATCCCAGCCGTGCTGCTCGATATTCTGACGCACTTGAGCCGCCTCGGTCTGGCAGCGTTCGGCGAAGGAAACGTCACCGCGCACGCGGGCAACCTCGGTGAACCGCATGAGCACTTCATGAAGGAAGAATCCCAGCCATACGCTTTCCCCTTTGCCGTGCTCGCCCACCCGATTCATGCCGTCGTTCCAGTCACCGGAGCCGATGAGCGGCAACCCGTGTTCGCCGCGGCCGAGACCCCTCAGGATGGCTCGCACACAATGCTCGTAAAGCGTGGCCGATTCTTCGGACCGCTCGGGCAGATCATAATAGGAGTCCTCGTCCATGCTGACCGGCCGTCCTTCGATAAAGGGAATGGATTCATCCAGCACCCCCGTGTCCCCTGTGTTGAGAACGTAGCGGCACGTCGCCAGTGGCAGCCAGAGGTAATCGTCCGAGCAGTGTGTGCGCACGCCCCGGCCCGAGGGGGGGTGCCACCAATGTTGAACATCGCCCTCCCGGAACTGGCGCGCCGCGCTGCGGAGCAGGTGCTCGCGCACAAGCCGCGGCTCCGAGTGGACAAGCGCCATCGAGTCCTGCAACTGGTCGCGGAAGCCGAAGGCCCCTCCCGGCTGGTAGTATCCGTTGCGAGCCCAAAGACGGCACGCCAGGGTCTGGTACAAGAGCCAGCCGTTGGCCAGAACATTGAGGGACGGGTCGGGTGTTTCCACCTGCACGGCGCCGAGCGTGTGCCTCCAGTACTGCCATACCGCTTCGAGCGTGCCCCTCGCAGCCGCAGGTCCCCGGAAACGACGGATCCTGTTGATCGCGTCACTGTCGTCCTGCCCTGTGCCCAGCATGAAGACCATCTCACGCTCCTGCCCGTCGGCCAGATCGAAGGGGACCTGGATCGCCGCGCAGGGATCGAGGGCAGCCCCCACCCTTCCGGACAGGTGGGCCCGGGTCATCGCCTCCGGGCTTCGAAGCGTGCCGTTCCGACCCAAAAACTCCCTCCGGTCGCCGGTCACGGTCCGGGTCGCATCGTCGACGTCGAAAAAGGCGACCCGGCCTGCGAACTCCGTGTTGTAGGGGTTCCGTGCGAAGAGCGCTCCGCTTTCGGGATCGATTTCGGTGATCACGTGCATGCCCGTTTTCGACCGCAGGTCTCCCAGCACCCATTCTACGTACCCGGTGGCGGAGAGCCGGCGAGATCGGCCGGACTCATTTCGCACTTTCAGCACCGTGAACTTGATCGGCTCGTCCAGGGCCACGTATACGCACAGCTCTGAGCGGATGCCGCGCTCCGTGTGCTCGAAAATGCTGTAGCCGAACCCGTGCCGGCTGGCGTAAGGCGTCGCTCCGCGGCCCGGCAGCGGCGACGGGGACCAGAAATGGCCCCTCTCTTCGTCGCGGAGGTAAAAGGCTTCCCCGCTCGAATCGCTTACGGGGTCGTTGATCCAGGGAGTGAGGCGGAACTCGCGGGCATTCTCGCTCCAGGTGCAGGCAACGCCGCTCTCCGAGATGACGGTTCCGAATTGCGGGTTCGCCAGCACGTTCACCCACGGCGCCGGCGTCATCTGCCCTTGCGCGGTCGAAATGACGTACTCGCGCCCATCGGGGGTGAACCCGCCCAGCCCGTTGAAGAAGATCAGATCGCGCCGAGGCAACGCGGCGATGGGCGAGGGTTTGGGTCGGCCGGTGCGGGTCGGCGCAAGGCGCGGCACGAGCGCGTCTGCAAGGCCGCCGCGGTCGAGCTGCTCCTCCAGCGTCCCCCGGCTGTCAATGACGATGGCGCGAGCGACGGTTTGGAGCAGGATGCGGTCTTCGTTCGAGATCTGGTCGGCAGATCTCACAAAGATGCCGCCCGGTCGATCGGTCACGTTGGCTTCGATGCCTGCGGCAATCAGTCCCATGACTTGATCGTGGAGCACTTGCCGGTAGCCGGAGTAATCTTCGTTCCAGATCACCAGGTCCACCACGAGCCCTTTCAGACGCCAGTACGCATGGGCCTGGACGAGCTGGCGCACCAGGCCGATGTTGGCCGGGTCTGCAATCCGCAGCAGCACGATCGGCAGATCGCCGGAAATCGCGTACCCCCACAGACCGGATTGTCCGCGGCGGTTCTTGACGAGGATGCTCGCGTCGGCACGCAGCGAGGCATTCGCGTAGAGCACAGAACCGGCAAGGCGCCCATAGAGTTGCGCGTCGGCCTCTGTGGCATCGATCTGGCGCAAGACCACCTGGTTATGCGTCCACGACAGGTCGAAGACGCGATCCGCAAAACGCCGGTCCTGGTACTTCTCAACAAGTCCCAGGCATGCGTCGCGGGTCTCGCCGATGCCGGAAAGCATATTGATCGTCGCGGACTCTTCCGGGTCGAGAGTGATTCGAACCCGGATGGCCACGATGGGATCGAGCACGGAGCCCTGGCTGCCCGAGAGTGCCCCGGAGAGATCCGACGAGAGATTCGGTGCCCCGCGCATCGCCTGGGGATTCGCGACCGTGTTTCCGCGGCCGATGAACCGCATCCGGTCCGTTTCATAGGAGATTTCTCCGATCTGTGCTCCATGAACGACCATTAAATGAAACATCCATGGCGGGCGCTCTTCGCGGGAGCGGGGTCGGCGAGTGCAGAGAATCGCCCGCTGCCGGCTCAGGATCTCGGTCTGAACGAACAGGTTGCTGAAGGCCGGATGCAGCGCATCCGAGGCGGGTGCTGCGAGAACCACTTCCGCATAACTCGTGATGTCGATCGTTCTGCGCGTCCGGGCGCGGTTGGTGAGGGTGACCCGGCGCAGTTCGACGTCGTCCTCGGGCGAAACCGCGATCTCCGTGTGCGTGACATAGTCGTGGTCGCGGCGGCGAAACTCGGCGCGGCCTTCCGAGAAAATCGCTTCAACCTTCCCCGATGGCTTGAGCGTTGGCTGGTATGCGGTTGACCAGAACTCCCCGCTCGTCGCGTCGCGGAGGTAGCAGAACGCGCCCCGGTCGTCACAGGTGCTGTCTTCGTGCCAGCGCGTGACGGCCATGTCCTTCCATCGGCTGTAACCGCCTCCCGAGTTCGTGATCATTACGTGGTACCTGCCGTTCGACAACAGCTGGACCTCCGGGATGGGCGTGTCGGGACTGTTGAAAATGCGCACCGACGTCTCCGGACTGCTTGCCGTCGTACGCACGTTGGAGAACTCGGCCGTGTGCAGATAGAACGCCGAGGCCTTTGGAACGCGCTCCTGGAGCAGAAGTGTGGTCGCCTGGAACATCGGATCGGCCTCGAATCGCTTCTGCATCGGACGGTCCAGGAGCAGATAGGCCAGAGAGAGAAAGCTCATGCCCTGGTGATGGGCCATGAACGACCGGACGACGACGCTGGATTGCCCGCGCGGCAAACGTGACGGGGTGTAGTCGATCGCTTCATAAAAGCCGTACCTTCCTTCCATCCCCTCCTTGACGAGTCGCTGCAGATTCTCACAGGCCTCCTCGGGGGCCACCATCAGCGCGAGCGCCGACGCGTAAGGCGCAACGACCCTGTCCTCGGCGAGTCCGCGTTTGAGCCCCAGGCCGGGCACGCCAAACGCACGGTACTGGTAGTTGAGGCGAACGTCGATCGCGTTATAGCCGGATTCCGACATCCCCCAAGGCAGCTTCCACTTTTTCCCGTATTCGATCTGCTGCTTCACGGCCACCTTGTACGTCTCGTCGAGCAGCGTGTTTTCGTACGTCGGCATCACCAGGAGCGGCATGAGGTACTCGAACATCGAGCCGCTCCAGGAAAGGAGAATCGGTTCCCCACCGATGCGGGTGAGCATGCGTCCCAGGGAAAACCAGCTTTCCTGCGGCAGCTGTCCCTGCGCAATGGCCACGAACGTGGACAATCTCGCTTCCGAAGCCAGCAGATCGTAGTAACTCGCATCCCGGCGCCGATCACCGACGTTATAGCCGATCGCCAGGAGCTTGCGTGTCTTGTCGAACAGGAAGTCAACCTCCATGCGGGCGAATTCGCCGGATTGCAGCGCAAGGCGTTCGAGGGTCGCAATCCTTACCCTGGCGCGCTGGCTTGCTTTCGTGACGAGTCGTCGAATCTCATCCAACCCCTCACGCTCCTCCGGGGTCAGGTCCGGGCCGAGCCGCTGCTCGATTGCCGGCAGCCACTCCACGTCAAACCTTGCCAGTTCGCGAAGCGTCGGGATCTCATGGATGCCGCGAACGTCGCTGAGTCGATTCGGCAAGGCCGGCAGCAGGATCCATGGAGCGAGAAACGTCAGATCATCGAGGGCGAACCGGCATTGCCGGGCAAGGGCGCGCGCCCAGCCCTTCTCCCCGCTCTCGGAGCTCCTGGGGTATGCATCGAGGCTGCCGACCACCTTCGCTGCGGAAGCCGCCAACCGGTCGAGGCACGACCGCGACGCCCCGAGCGTCGTCGGCCGGGAATCGGATGCGGTCGCCAGATCCTTGTGAAGTTGAGCGACCTGGGCCAGAGCGGCTCCTCCCGCTCCTTTTGCCCCTCCGGCAATGTCCGCGAGAATCCCGAGTGTGTCGCTGATCCCGTCCAGCCATCGCGCTCCCAGGATCTTTTGATCGGGAAGTGCGAGCAGGCCCGACCGCAAGGTCAGCAGATGGCCCGCAAGGTTGCCGCTGTCCACCGTCGAAATGTAGACAGGCTGCAGCGGTTTCAGCGACTGTGTGTCGTACCAGTTGTAGAAGTGGCCCCGGTGCCGCTCCAGGGCTCCCATCGTGTGGAGTGCATTCGTTGTCCGGACGATGAGTTGTCCCACCGAAATGTAGCCGAAGTCGTAAGCGGACAGATTCGCAAGGAGCGCAAGCCCCATGTTGGTCGGCGACGTGCGATGCCCGACCACGGCGACGGGATGCTCCTGAAAATTATCAGGCGGCAGCCAGTGATCGTCCAGTCCGACAAACGTCTCGAAGAACGCCCAGGTCCTTCGGGAGAGTTTCCGGAGAAAGAGGGTCTGGTCAGCCGTCAGACGTGCTGCGGGACGAGCGAGAGGCCTGCTGATCCACCAGGCGACAGCGGGGGAGGCAAACCAGAGGCCCAGGATGGGACCCGCCACGCCGAGCGCGGCAGGCCTCGAAAGCGCCAGAACCAGCACCGTGACCGTGGCGAGGACAGGGGCGATCCACATCGTCCCATAGGATGCGGCGAGGTCCATGCGGCGGAGGCGATCCGAGTCGATCGACGGATTCCACTCCAGGAGTCGTCTGCCTGTGACGAGCCGCCAGGCCGAGCGCAGAATCGCATCCAGGCTGAAGAAGGCCTCGTAGGGGAGACACGCGAGGGCAAAAGCCGCCTGGGCGAAGTGGCGGCCGGCCGAGTGCGCCGCGGCGGCAAGATGCTGCCTGAGCAGCACATCGTCCGGCTTTTGAAAGAGATCCAGGGCAGAGGCCATCCAGGGGGGGATCAGGAGGGTTCCGATGACCGCCAGGGTCCATAACCAGAGCGGCGACAAGACCGTCCAGCCCAGGAGCAGCAGCAGGGTCAATGCGAAGGGCACAAGACTTCGGCGAAGATTGTCGAAGATCTTCCATCGTGACAGCCCGGAGAGCGGATTCTTCCGGCGCCCGCCTGGGCCGGGAACGCCAGGCAGCAGCCAGCGTGCAATCTGCCAATCCCCGCGAATCCAGCGATGCCGCCGGCTCACATCCGCGCTGTAGAGAGACGGATATTGCTCGTACAGCTGCACGTCGCTCAAGAGTCCCGCGCGGGCATAGCACCCTTCCACAAGGTCGTGGCTGAGGATCCGGTTCTCCGGAAAGCGCCCGCTCAGCGCCCGCTCGAACGCATCGACGTCATAGATCCCCTTGCCGATGAAGGAACCTTCGTGAAAGAGGTCCTGGTAAACGTCGGAAACGGCGCGTGTGTAAGGGTCGATGCCCGTCTCACTCCCGAACAGGTCCGCGTAGAGCGACCGGTTCGTGCCCGGCAGGCTCACGGCGACGCGCGGCTGAAGGATGGCGTACCCCTCGGTGACACGCTGTTTGTTCTCGTCGTATCTCGCACGATTAAGCGGGTGCGCCATGGTTCCTGCGAACTGCCGCGCGGAATCGCGCGGCAGTTGCGTATCCGTGTCGAGAGTGATCACATACTTCACGCTCGACAAGACCCCGGGTTCCCCGACGATGCACGAGAAGGGTTCCCTGGAGCCCCCGCGCAGCAGGGCATTCAATGCCGCAAGCTTCCCCCGCTTGCGTTCGTAACCCATCCAAACCCGCTCCCGGGCATTCCATCGGCGCGGACGATGAAAGAGGAAGAACCTGTCGTCTTTGCCGCTCCCGTATTTTGCATTCAACTCCTCGATTCTCTTTTGGGCCAGCCCCTGCAGGGTCCCGTCCTCCGGCATGGTTTCCGCGTCTGCGTCCCGGAAATCGGTCAGCAGACCGAAGTGCAGGTTCTCGTCCCGATTTGCCAGAAAGCGGACTTCAAGCGCCTCGACCAGGTCCTCGATGTTTTCAGCGCTCGTGAGCATGGTCGGGATCACGACCAGTGTTCGCGATTCCGGCGGAATTCCTTCACGAAAGTCCATCCGCGGCAGCAGGTGAGGTTTGGCCAGCAGCGTTGCCAGCCAGTTTACCAGCGCCACCGCCAGATGACTTGCGCAGAGCAGGGAGAGGATAGCGGTCAGCGCGAGCAGCCAATCCTGTAACCCGCTGTCAAGGGTCGCCGCCAACAAGCTCCCCGTGACCGTCAGCGTAATCAGCGTGATGGTGCCGAGATAGAGGAACAACGGATGCCGGGAACTCAGTTTCCGGAGGGCCCCGGAGACAGACCATCGCACCTGTGCCAGCCCTTCGAGCTGCGGCAGACCCTTGTCAATGAGGTAGAACCCGACATGCGCCGCTCGTTCGCCGCTGCCTTCCCCGGTTGGTGCCTCCCGGGCCGACTGGATCGCTTTGCGTGCCACGTCGCTTTCGGACAGCCGGCTCTTTTTCGCGATCTTCTCCACGACATGACGGTATCGATCGCGGGTGGCAAAATCCATCTTGCCGTAGACGCCGTCCGGATCCTCGCGCAGGATGTGCTCGACAACACTCATCCTCTCGACGAACTCGCGCCAGTCCATCGCCCCCAGAAACCGGAGGCCGCCGATGCTGTTGCTGATGGAAACCTGGTCGGCGGCCTGTTGCTGGCTCTCCGACTGCACGAGCAGCTCAATCGTCTGGCCGGACTCGGAGAGCCGCTGCGCAATCCAGGTGAGCGGCAGCGCCAAAGCGGGCCCATGCCCCTGCAACCGGCGCGCAAGTTCCGCGACAAACGAACCCACCATGGGCGGGATCGACCGCGCCATATCCGCGATCACCAGGATCAGGCTTTTCGGGTCTTTCTCCGCGATCTCCGTCATCTGGTTTGCCCAGTCGTCGGCGCGGTTTCGTTCGATCCTGTCGGCGGCGATCCGGGCTGCTACGCGCCTGAGATTCTCGATCAGTGCCAGGCGCAGCATGATCGGGATTGCCCACAATTCGCCCAACTTCAGGCCGGTCACGGTCTGGTAGGCTGTCACAAAACTGCGGAGATTTTCCGGATCCACCCGCCCGTCGCCGTGCGAGATGATCTCCAGCGCGATGTCATACACGCGCGGAAGTCCCGCCGAGGGGCCGTTCTGCAAGTGCGGCAGCTCCCGGCTGTACCCCTTCGGAAAATGTCGCTTGGCCGTGCGAATCTGTTCTTCGATCAGATAGAAGTTGTCGAGCAGCCATTCCCCGGCCGGCGCAATCCGGAGATTCGCCTTGACCGCATCCGTCAGCAGAGTGCAGGCCCCAATCAGGACTTCTTCATTCTCGGCCAGCCGTGACAGGAGCTGGTCCGGAGCGCGCCCCAAACCCAGCCGATGCGAATTTGCCAGGTCCCTGCCGTGCTGCTTCATCTGCTCGCGGCTGAACAATTCCGATCGCAGCGGCAGCTCGCAGGAGGCGTATTTTTGTGTCGAACCGTTTCCGCGGAGACGCGCCCACAAAGGGGACAGAATTCCGGGAATGGTCCTGCGGGTCACCTTCAACGTTGAGGCCTCCTTATGAAAGCCAATGGCTTGTTCTCACTCAGGGTCTCCTCACTCAGCCATGGCGTTCCTGTGCCCTGGAGAAAGAAATGCTGCCCTTTTAAAATCCTCAATCATTCCTTAAGGTAACGATGGACGAAGACGGAGAAATGCGACCCCTCGAAATCTTGCCCCATTTCCCGCAAGGGCAGGAGCAAAATAACCCTGACAGCAATCCGTTATGGCCTCGAATGACCTGCTCTGCACAGGCAGCCCCGAACAACAAAAGGGGTAACGCTTCAGGCGCGGCCCCTTTTCCATGCCGGGACCGAGCCGGCATGCGTCAGCCAGGAATCATCTAAACGGATGGATGACTCATGACGGGCATTGCCGCCACGAGCACGGGACTACTCTTTTTTCAGAACGATCGAGATCAGCCCGTTTTCTTTGCGCACCTCGGCCCGATCGGCATCAACCGGGTAGGGCAACTCGACGGAATGACTGAAGAGGGTCGGGGTCCGCCGCGCCCGTCGCTTCCCGGGCTTCTTGATTGCCTCATGGGAGGTCAGAGGTCCGCTGAAGACCAGGCGCGTGCCCGTTACGCCGATCTGCAGGTCATTGAGATCAATCCCCGGAAACACCGCATTGATGATCAGGGCCTTCGGACCTGCCCACAGGGTGATGCCCGGGTCCTCCCCTTCACGGGGCCGGTTTTATGAAATATTCTACCTCGACCGACTGATGTCCGTTTCCAAGGAGTCAAGCCGACGGGAGATGTCTGTTCTCTCCTCGTTCGTGGCGTACCTGCCTCCTTCCGTCATCCGCAGATAATCACGCCGGATGGAGTCCAGCCTGTCCTGATAGGCTCTCCCGTCTGTCGAAGACAACCGCCCGCTGGTTCTTCCGTCATCGATTCTTTTTTGGACTGCGACAATCCTGTCCGCATTCCTTGGTTCTTCAATTCGTGCAGGAACTGCAGGCCGGGCCGCCGCTGTGTTGATCTCCGCTCCAAGCGCATCCAGTCTGCCATTGAGCCTGTCCCATTCGTCCCGCAGGACGTCTTTGTCTCTCAGCGCCGTATAGTCCGTTCGAATCCCCTTCAGGGTCGTCAGGTACATCTGTGACTGGTCAGGGGTGAGCGCGCCGGTCTTCAGTCCGTCGCCAATCTTTTCCTGGATGACAACCATCTTGTTCTCGGCGATCCTTTCCTGATCCGGCCATCGTTGAGGCATCGTGGCGCAGCTCGAAAGCAACGCCAACCCAAAAGCCATCAGTACAGTCCAGAAAACAGCTCTCTTCATTTCACGCCTCCTATCTCGGATCGCATCGTTCATGAAATTCACGGGGCATGTTCAAACCGGCAACGCGTTATTGTTTCTTCATCGTCTTCTTTACCGGTTTTTTCTCACCCGCCTTCATGGGCATCATCTTCATGGGCATGATCTTCTTCATTTTCTTAAACTGTTCGTCCGTCAAAAGGGTTCGCATTTCTTTCATGGCTTTTAACATTTCAAGCTGATGGGCTGTTTTGATTTCTGCAATTTTTTTCACTTGAGAACTAGCCTTCTCCAGGTCAAAATCTTTCACGTCCATGATCTCCATCAGTTCGATCTCTGCAATCCTCTGGTCCGCTTTGAATCGGGCCTGCTTTTTTTGCATTTCGCGATGGATGGGCTTCATTTTCATGATCTGGTCATCGGTAAGCCCCATCATGTCCGCATGCTCGATGCACATGCCCGCCATGTCCCCCATCCTGTCCATATTGCCCATTTCCATCATCCTTCCCTGTCCTTTCATGGGCATGTCCGTCATCTGTGAAAAAGCGGGCACAGCAAAAACAACCGTCATCAACAATGAAAGCGCTAATCTTTTCATCATTTCCTCCTGGTGGTCTAAGGTGTAAAAAAATGGTTGTTGATTCTGTTCCGTCTCAGGGGAACCGCATGGAGCTGAACGCTGACTTCAGCTTGCCGGGTAGAGAGATCGAGCTGGAGCTTGCCTGTTTTGAGGGCGGCGCAAAGGCAAGCGTGGCCGCGCAGCAGGCGGCAAAGTGCCCGTCGGCGGCATCATGGAGCGTGACGGCCGCTTTCAGGTCCGTGTTGTTCCGGCTATCTGGACCGCCGCGCTGTTGAAGCTCACCGTCAAGAAGATTCGCCGAGGCCGCACCGTCGTTTAGACAGGTCTTCGCCCCTGAATGAACCCGACCAGCACCACGACGATTGCGAGGACCAGCAGGATATGAATGAAATTACCGATCGTGTAGCCGGTCACCAGCCCCAGCAGCCACAGAACCATCAGTATCACAGCAATTGTCCACAACATGGGATCCTCCTTTCCGAATGCTCAGTCCCGCTGCCGGCTGCGGTATCCGCATACCAGCCGGCAGCGGGAATACAGTCGCTTGCGTCTTGAACCCGGACTACTCGATGGTCATCCGGTTCTTTACGCTCTTCACGCCCTTCACGTCGTTGACATATTTGGTGGCCAGGTCTTTTTCCGCTGTGTTTTTGGCCTTGCCCGTTAATGTGACCACACCCTTGTTCGTTGTGACCGAGGTATTGAGGGCACTGGTCGAGCGATGATAGAGCAGCGTCATCTTGGCCTGGCCGGTGATGGAAGCGTCATCGATCGTGCTGCCTGCCGTTTGTGTCTTTTTCGCGGGCTGCGTCTTTTTCGCGGGCGTTGACACCACCATCTCATTTTTTACATCTTTGACCCCGTCGACATCCTTGGCGTATTCCGTCGTCAAATCCTTCTGTGCCTGACTTTCAGCAGTGCCTCGCAGGGTCACGATGCCGTCTTTGGCGTTGACCTCAGTTGCGGTGGCGCTCACGCTGCTATGGAACAGGAGGGCGGTTTTCACTTTCGTGATGACCCACGCATCCGAGTTCTCAGCGGGGCCTTGCCCTTTGACTTCCAGCTTGTTGTCTACCGTCTTGACCCCGCGCAAGCCCGCCACGGTCTCCCGGGCCAATGTCTTGTGGGATTCCTGGGAGACGGTCCCCGTCAGGGTGACGGCGCCGTCCTTGGACTGGATCTTGATATCATCGTCCTTGAGGTAGTTCTTGAACACATACGACTTTTTCGCGGAGGATACAATCTGGTCATCCATCTTGGACGCGTGCACAGGCATGCTGAACGCCAGCAGAGCCACGGCAGCCACCATCAGAGATATAAAATATTTTGCACTCATGAAATGTTTTCCTTTTTTTCCTTTCAGGGCTATTGCGGTTGCTTTTTGCACTCTTTGGCTCCGAAGACCTCACGGCCTTTCGGAGTCCCGGTTGTGGCGTATCGTGCACCCGAAACCGGGGGCCCGGGGACACGCCGGCAGATGCAGGATACGCCGCCCTCGCTACTTCTCAAAAACCTCCTTGACCTCTCCGACCTTTTTCTGAACTTTGCCGGCTACCTTTTCACTGGTCCCTTCCGCTTCCAGCTTTGGATTGTCGGTCAGTTCCCCGGCCATCTCTTTGATCTTGCCCTTTACTTCATGATACTTGCCTTCCACCTTGTCCTTCGTGCTGGATTTCATGGTTTTTCTCCTTTAAGATTTCGATTAGACTGCTTGTACGTCAGTCGCAGTGAACTACGAGTTCACTGCGTTTATGTGTTTTTGTGTTGCCCGGAAACGCGTGATCGGCACGGGAAACGATAATGGCTGCCTATTTCACAATGAGAGCATTCTTGACGGATTTGACCCCGCCGACGCCGCGTGCGATCTGGCCCGCCTTGTCTTTCGCTTTTTGAGAATCAACGAAGCCGCTCAGCTCAACAATGCCTTTGCGGGTTTCGACGCTGATCTGAAATGATTTGAGAAATTCATCACCTGCGAGCTCAGATTTTATTTTGGTCGTGATGACGGAATCATCGACAACTTCCCCCGTGCTTGACTGTTGCGGTGTCGATGCGCAGGCTACAAAGGCTGCGATCATCGTGAGGGCGACAAGAAATCGGATAAAGCTGTAACTCTTTTTCATGGTCCTTACTCCTTTTTCTGAATTTGCCGGTTAAACGGTTGGCTGTATGGTTGGTTGCGAGATCTCACGACTTCACTGTTTCGGGGTCCTCTATCTATTCTGCGGATGTCAGGAAATGAATAAAACCCTAGTGACTCGGCCCCTCGAAGTAGCGCTCCATGGAACCCATGATCGCGGATTCGAGGTCTTGTCTTGGTCTTCCCGAGTCGCTGTGGAAGTAGCGGCGCATGGAGTTAACGATGTTCGATTCCAACTTCGAATCCCGGATCGTTCCGATCTCTATCTCTTTGTCCCTCGCTGCCGGGATATTCATGATCCTTCTCCTTCCCTGGACAGGAAAGTCCCCCCTGATAAGTCTTTAGTGTCCATGAGTTATAACGTACAGTAAAAAATCAGGATTCATATACGTCTTAACCTGACTATGGAGGTCCAAATACCTTAGAAGCACTCACGGCAGGCAGGATTGATAATAGACACAATCGGGTTTCAATAATTCCAGCCCTTCGATAAATCGAAATGTGGTAGGATAAATAAAGCTTGTTCATCATAGACCGCCGGGAGACAAAGGATGTTGAGGGAAATGAGAACCCAACGAAGACGGATCATCACGTTTCTCCTGTTTCCTTCCTTGTTCTCTCCATAACGGGTAACGTCATCATGAAGTATGGGTTCCAGTTGAGCGGAGCCATTAAGCCTGATGTCTGTTGAAGAACGTATTCTCTTCTGTCGCTGTCAAGGTCGTTTTCCTGGGCATCGTCACCCCGGAGAAATCGTCTTGAATTTGACTTGCGTCTGAAAATAAGCCCGGCAACAGTGTGATCCATGCATCGCCGACTTTCCGATAATTTTCAGCAAGGAGGAGGAAGTGCGCTTATTGGCAAACACGGAGATACAGAAAAGAAGATAGACCTCAGCATAGGAGAGTCACCATGAAAAAGACATGTCTGGCAGCGCTGATCCTGTTTGTTTTGATCGTTGCGCTTCTGTCCAATGCACGGGCCCAATCGCCGCAGCATACTCTCGACCAGTACGTCTCAGACCTCCAGAAGAATCCCAATGACAACGCCTTGCGGGAAACGATCATCCATCACGTCCAGACCATGAGGCCGTCACCGGCGATACCGGAGGAGGCAAGACGTCACTATATCATGGCTAAGACGTTTTATAAGGATGCCAAGAAGATTGAGGACTATGATGTTTCCATGGATGCGTTCAAAAAAGCTCTTCTTATTGCCCCCTGGTGGCCCGATGCCAATCGGGAGCTCGGAATCGCCGCGAAGGGTGCGCAACGTTATGACGATGCCATCGCTGCGATGAAGCTCTATATCGCCACCAATCCGGGAAAGGACAAGGCGCGCGCCACACAGGACGAAATCTACAAGATCGAAGCGAAGAAAAAAGAATTGCAGAAAAAGAGAGGACAGTAGATGCGGCGGCTGATTAAGCCCGCAAGAAGGCTGAACGCTATGAACGGTCCGGGCACTGTAAATTCCAGGGCGGGAGGGACAAGAGATCATGGGACCGATGATAGTCTTGGAATGATCGAATTCAAGAAGGAACGCTCTGGAGACCCCCATGGATTCTAGCGGCAAACGCATTGCCAAGGCGCCCGCTCTGCTGATCCTGGCGAGTTTTATCATCGTGGTGGCGGGGATGAAGGCGGCGAGTCCCATCCTGGTGCCTTTTTTTCTGGCGGTGTTCATTGCGGTCATTTGCGCTCCGCCTTTTTTCTGGCTGCAACGGAAAGGCGTGCCGAAGCTGCCGGCGCTCGCTCTCGTTCTCGCGGCCATCCTGATCGCAGGATTGCTCCTTGGAGCCTTGATCGTTCCCTCCCTGAATGATTTCCTGAGATCCCTGCCCGGTTATCAGGAACAACTGTCGACCCAGCTTGCTGAATTGCTGGGCTGGCTGCGCGAAAAGCGCGTCAACATCCCGGCAGAAGAGGTGTCCGGCGCTTTGCATCCGGGGTGGGTGATGAGCCTGGCAGGGAATGTCTTCGAAGCCCTGAGCAGCGCTCTCGCCCATGTGTTTCTGATCCTGCTTGCGGTCGTGTTCATCCTCCTGGAGATGGCCGATTTTCCAAAGAAGTTGCGGGTTGTGCTGAAAAACCCGGAGAGGTCGCTGGCTACCATCGAGAGATTCAGCCGGGACGCCAAGCGCTATATGGTCATTAAAACCCTCATCAGCGCCGCCACCGGCGTTTTGATCTGGCTTTGGCTCCTGATCGTCGGTGTCGATTATCCGGTGCTCTGGGGAACGCTCGCGTTTCTGCTGAACTTTGTGCCCAATATCGGCTCAATCCTTGCCGGTCTGCCTGTCGTCCTTCTCGCGCTCGTCCAGTTGGGGGTGGGTTCTGCCCTTTTAACAATCCTTGGCTTTATTGTCGTGAATGTCGTCGTGGGCAACTTGATCGAACCAAAAGTGATGGGCAAGGGCCTCAGTTTGTCGACGCTCGTCGTCTATCTTTCATTGGTTTTCTGGGGTTGGGTATTGGGACCGATCGGCATGATCCTCTCGGTGCCCATGACCAGCCTGGTCAAGATCGCGCTGGAGAGTTATGAAGAGACAAAAGGGATCGCCTTCATGCTGGGATCCGACAATGAGATGGACGGGATGGGCAGGAAACCTCGGAAGAGATAACTTCCCCGAATCGTTTGACCTCCAGACGTTGTGGCCCGACCGCCTGACGCCATGTCGAAATGAAAAACCCTAAGGCCTCTTGCCGTACAGGACCTTGGTCACATAGGAGACCAGGACCTCACCCCTCTGATTCTTGATCTGGTTCTTCGATGTCAAAATCCCATGGCCTATGCCCTTGTCTGCGATTTCTGTCACCTCCACTTCACAGTGGATGGTATCGCCGATTTTCGTCGGCGCCATAAAGCGGACATGGTCCATCCCGTAAAAGGCCATAAAGGATTTGGGCAGCAAGCTCGAGCGAATGCCGAGCCTCAAGGGCAGCACCATGCCGATGCTCAGGATGAGCATCCCGTGGGCGATTCTTTCCCTGTATGGAGTTTTTGCGGCATATTCGACGTCGGTGTGGATGGGGTGCCAGTCGCCCGTGATGCCGGCAAAGTTGACGATGTCGGCTTCCGTGATCGTCCTGGCCGGGGATATGAAGGTGTCTCCAACGGCATAGTCGTCGAGGTATTCGTATTCCTTTGCCACGATTCCCTCCTTTCAAGAGCCCTCGGACAACGCTTCAACGGTTCGCATCACGGTCTCAGGATTTCATCTGCTTCTGCGGGAGCGTCCATCGACACACGATCTCTTCCCGGCAATCAGCACGGCATTGGTTCCCCCAAAAGCGAAAGAATTCGACATCACGGTATTCACCGTCACCCCCTTGCGGCCGACATTCGGGACATAGTCGAGGTCGCACTCCGGGTCGGGTTGGTCAAGGTTGATCGTCGGGGGCACGGCGTTATTTTTTATCGCAAGCAGTGAAGCAATAAACTCCATGGCGCCCGCGGCGCCCATGGTGTGGCCATGCATCGATTTTGTAGAACTGATGGGAACGTTGCAGGCACAATCGCCGAATACCTTCTTGACGGCCTGTGTCTCCAGCAGATCGTTCCACGGGGTTGCTGTCCCGTGAGCGTTGATGTAGTCTATCTCCTCGGGCAATACGCCGGCATCTTTGAGCGCTCCCGCCATCGCGCGTACCTGCCCTTCGAGGGAGGGCCTGGTAATGTGACCGGCATTGGATGTGGAACCGTAGCCCATAAGCTCCGCGTAAATCGGCGCTCCCCGTCCTGCGGCCCTTTCCATCTCCTCGAGCACCACCATGCCAGCCCCTTCGCCCAGGACTAACCCGCTGCGGTTTTTGGAGAATGGCTTACAGGATCTTGACGGGTCTTCAGGGTCTTCGACAGCGAGCACCCGGAGAGCTTCCCAGCTTCGGAAACCCCCATAGGTCAAAAAGGCCTCGGCCCCTCCTGCGAGCATCACGTCAACATACCCGTCTCGGACTTGCCGGAAAGCTTCCCCTACGGCGTTTGCCGAGGACGCACAGGCAGTGGACATCGTCAAGCAGGCCCCTGAAAGGCCATACCGCATCGATATATGGGAGGCAGAAGCGCTGTTCATGATCATGGGCACCGTGAGGGGTTCTACCCTGTCGGCGTGATGCCTGAACAGTTGATCGTATAAAGCCTCTATGGTATTTCCCCCGCCCATCGCCGAACCGACATAGATTCCCGCACGCTCTTTCTCTTTCGTATCGAGAGACAGTTTTGCATCGTTCCAGGCTTGAGAAGCGGCAGCCAAAGCGAATTGGTTCACACGGTCCAACCCGGACAATTGTTTCGTTGTGAAATAGTCGAGGGGATTAAAGTCGACTTCGGCGGCAATCTTTACGGAAAGCAGGCTGGAACAGGCTGAAGAGATTCTTCTGACTCCGGACTTGCCGGCCATGAGATTGAATGAGAAATCATCGATATGATTCCCGCAAGGGGAAATGATGCCCAGCCCTGTGACGGCCACTCTCCGTTTCATAAATCATTCATGTTGAGCTCAATTGCGGCTTGAAGACCCCATGGCTTGTTTCGGATCCTGTTCCGAGATGAACCGGTCCAGAGCATTGACCATGTCCTGTATCGTTGTAACCGCAAGCTCTCGAAGCTCCCGGTCGGGAATCCTGATGTTGAATTCATTTTCGATATCAAACATGATTTCGATGATATTGAGAGAATCCAAGCCTAAATATTCGAGCGTTGTCGCGGCCACAAGCTCTTCCTTTTTGAAATGAAAGCGGGCCATGAAAAGTTTCTGCAGTCTTTCCAGTGTGCTGGACATGGATTCTCCCTCCTGCATCGAACGTCTGTTCAAATTATAAAAGGGAAATATTAAAATCACAAGTTGAAAGATGGCGTGCAATACAGTCAGTCCGCAAAGCGCCGGAGACGAGAGCGACTTTTCATGGAACTCCCTGACAGGGACTCAAAAAAAGGATGGGGTCTGAAACGGGAACTGGTACAATGAAGTGGACGCAGACCCGTCGCACAGGTTGTAATTAGCAGTGAAACCCATCTCCAGGAAGGAAGTCCCATGAAAAAGGCAATGGGGTGGTTCGCCGTTCTGGTGCTGCTGGCCGCGCCGGCCGCGGCCCAGATCAAAACATCGCCGCTGTTCATCATCGAGCGGGACAAGAACACCAACGTCGTGCATTACGACGCCCGGCTCACCGCCGACGGCAAACTGGATCCCAGGGAGCCGGTGATCGCCTACTGGGCCGATCGTGCCGAGGGCAGTCCCCGGGAGGAACTCAACTGGATCGAGAAGAAAATGGCCTACGGGTTTACCGTCAAGCCGGACCCGTCGGTAAACGGCTATAAAATGTCCCTGGTGGCCGCTCCCGAGAAACAGATCATCGTGAAGAAGGTGAAGGACGCCGTCCATGCCGAGGGGGTCATCAACGGCCGGCCGGTCGTCCTGGAGAAGTTGCACATCCACGCCTCCGACACGCTGATAGGGTACAAACTCCACTATATCGAGGTGTACGGCAAAGACCTGCAGACGGGAGAGCGGCTCCGCGAAAAGATGGTGCCGAAGTAGCCGCCCGGGATGAAGGGATAGAATATCGTGATTCTGTCCGTTGCATTTGCGTTCACAGCCAGCCAGCCTTCCGATTCAGGCGGGATGACGTCGTGTCGTCGGTTTCCGTCAGATCACCCCCATCTGTCTACCCACGTCTTCGAAGGCGGCCAGGACCCGATCCAACTGGTCCTCCGTGTGGGTCGCCATGTAACTTGTCCTGAGGAGTTCTTGTCCCTGCGCGACGGCTGGGCTGATGACCGCATTGACAAAGACCCCGTTTTCGAAGAGGAGCCTGCACATCTCGTACGTTTTCACGGTGTCTTTGATCACGACGGGAATGATCGGGGTTTCGCTCGCTCCGGTGTCGAACCCGAGCGCATTAAATCCTTTCAGCATCTTGCGCGTATTTCCCCAGAGCCGTGCCCGTAATTCGGGCTGTTCTTCAATGATGTCCAGAGCGGCGCTCACCGATGCCACCAGGGGGGGCGGGAGGCTGGCGCTGAAGATCATCGAGCGGGAAACGTGTTTGATCCAGCTGATCGCATCGGATGGCCCCGCGATATAGCCGCCGATCGCGGCAAGGGCTTTGCTGTGGGTTCCCATGATCAAATCGACTTCGTTTTCCAGGCCGAAATGCTCCGCTGTTCCCCGCCCTCCTTCTCCGAGGACGCCGACCGCGTGGGCGTCATCCAGCATGATCCTCGCGCCATAGGCTTTGGCCAGTTTCACTATGGCAGGAAGATCCGCAATGTCGCCTTCCATGCTGAAGACGCCATCGACGACGATCAGTTTGTTTTTCCCCTTGTTGGCTTCGAGAGCTCGTTCGAGAGCGTCCATGTCGTTATGCCGGTACTTCCTGGCCTCGCCGAAGGAGAGGCGACAGCCGTCCATGATGCTTGCATGATCGGACATGTCAATAATCGCGGCATCGTTCCTTTCGACAAGAGCGGAGATCACTCCCAAATTGGTCTGATAGCCCGTTGCGAAGACCAGGGCCGCTTCCTTCCGCAGGAACTTCGCCAGTTTCTCTTCCAGTTGCTGGTGGATCTCAAGAGTCCCGTTCAGAAATCGGGAACCCGCACAACCGGTACCATATTTTTCGATGGCTTTGATCGCGGCTTCCTTCACCCGGGGGTGGTTGGTGAGTCCAAGATAGTTGTTGGAGCCGATCATGATGACTCTCTTCCCGTTGACCACCACCTCGGCATCCTGCGGGGATTCGAGCCTCCGAAAAAAGCAATAATGACCACTTTGCCTCAATCCGGATTCGAACTCCACAGCCTGGGCGCACTTGTCAAAAAGATCCATCGAATCCCCTTTCTGATGTCATAACCATTTTTCTTTTTTGTACCACTCAAAGGCTAACCGGGCTCCCTCCGGGAGTGGAACCCTCGGTTCAAAGCCCAGGAGGGTTTTGGCTTTCGTGATGTCGCAAACCCAATCTTCCTGGATCATTTCTAATGCTTTATCCTTGTTCAAAAGGGAAGGCTTCTTCGAAAATTTAGAGAGAACTTCTGAAAGGCAGGCGATGCCCCGGATCATTTGCATGGGAACGCGAATGCGAAAAGCAGGGATCCCCAGTGCCTGTGCAACGATATCACCGATCTCTTCCATCCGGTAGTCATTGCCGTCAGAGAGGAAAAAAACCTCTCCGCTCTTTGTCTGTGTCTCCACAGCCGATAGAATTCCCCGGACCACATCCTGCGCATAACACAGGCTGATATGCCGATCGGGACCCATGGGACAGGGTTTGATCCTCCTGGAGAGGCATTTGAAAAAGGCAAACCCATCTTGATCCCTTGGCCCGTAGACCACAGAAGGTCGAAGGATGAGAACGGGAAGTTCATGCGCGTGGGCAAGAGCCCATTCCTCCCCCGCACGCTTGCTCCGGCCATAAAAGGAAACCGGTTCACAGGGGTCTGACTCCTTTTTGTTGAACCCCTTTCGACTCGGCCCTGCCGCCGCCTGGCTCGAGACATAGATGAATTTCTGAAGACGAGGATTGCTTCCGAGACATGCCTGGAGCAGATTTTCCGTTCCCAGGCCATTGACTTCAAAGTACGTATCCCTCTTGATCGCCTTGGTCACACCGGCCAGATGGAACACCCGGTCGACACCCCTTACCGCCTTTTCCAACGAGGTTCTGTCATTGCAATCGCCATGAACGAATTCGATGGGAAGACCTTTCAGCCACCTCAAATCGCTGGTTTTTCGAATCAGGCAGCGTACGTGCACTCCTTTTCGAACAAGCGCCTCTGTCAAATGGCTTCCGATAAATCCCGTGCCTCCAGTGACCAGGGCTTTCAATGAATTTGTCTTCCTGACGTGTAAAATATTCCCTCCCCACCCATCCTCCCCCTCGATGGGGAAAAGTGAAGGGCGGTAAGTCTTTCGATTTTATCTGTTTTCTTGAGATTGTCAAGGAGCGGTCCAAATCGCGGGGTACCCTCGGGTTTCTTTCAAGGTATTGCAGACTATTCTGTCGCGCAGTCAGAGTTCTACGAATCATCTGCAGAAGGGAAAGGGCCCATTCTTGATGCACTGTCCGCATGATGCACCCACCTTCAAAAATCGGATATCTGCCTGATAGATTTGCGTCAGGACGTTGTCTATGTTACCATTTTTCTG
>CAWHEJ010000012.1:0-77500 GCA_963828305.1 uncultured delta proteobacterium
CGTCCCGCCCACCCGCTCGAACTCCTTTTCCTGCAGGACCCGAAGCAGTTTGGCCTGGGTCGTGAGCGGCATGTCGCCGATCTCGTCCAGGAGGATGGTGCCCCCGTGGGCCAGTTCGAACTTGCCCCGTTTCTGAGTCGTGGCGCCCGTGAAGGACCCCTTCTCGTGGCCGAAAAGTTCGCTCTCCAGGAGGCCCTCGGGAATGGCGACGCAGTTGAGCTTGATGAAGGGCCCCTCCTTTCGGAGGCTGTGCTGGTAGATGCCCTGGGCGACGAGCTCTTTGCCCGTGCCCGACTCTCCCGTGATGAGGACCGTGGCGTCCGTCGGGGCCACCTTGAGGATCTGGCTGAAGATTCCCCGCATGACCTTGCTCTGGCCGATGATCTCGGGAAAGAGCTCCCGGGCCTCCACCTTGGAGAGCATGCTCGTGACCTGCTCGAAGATGAGGTTGAACTGGCTGATGTCGTCGGTCTTTTGATCCACGGCGCTCTGGAGCTGGGATTTCGGGAAGGCGGGCAGGTTCTCCGCGTCCCGGATGAACTTCTTGATGGGCCGCAGGATCAGCCAGGTCACGAGCAGCGCGCACAGGAAGGTGAACAGTGCGATGCCGATCCCCCAGGACCTCAGCATCCACGACGTCTCGATGTTGTACTTCGTGTAGAAATCGGCGAGCTGATAGGTGACGATCACGGCAAAAATCGTGATGCCGCTGAAGATGATGGGGATCAGAACGTAGAGGCTGATCTGGAAGCGTGATTTCTGCATACCGGCCTTAAAATCCCTTGGTAGCGACCTTGGTCAGATCCCACATGGGCAGGAAGACGGCAAGGGCAAAGAACCCGACGACGAAGGCAAGCCCCACGACAAGGACCGGCCCGATGGCATCGGAGAGTCGTTTCACCGCGAAGGCCACTTCGTCATCGTAGTGGACGGAAACGGCCTGGAGCATCTCGTCGAGCTGGCCCGACTCCTCCCCGATCGCCACCATCTGGATGACCATGGGGGGGAAGTACCGGGCCGTGCTGAGAGGCCCCGAGATCCCCCGCCCCTCCTCCACCCGGTCCCTCACCTTGTCGAACTCCCGGGCAATGGCCGTGTTCCCGATCGTTCCCGACAGGATCTGCAGGGAATTCATGACAGGGACACCGCTTGACTGGAGAATGGAGAAGATGCTGGCAAAACGGGACATGGCCGACTTCATGAAGAGGGGCCCCAGCAGGGGGACCCGCAGAAAAAACGCGTCCCTCACGAAGCGCCCCTGGTCCGTCTTGAAATAATAACTTGCGCCCGCAATCAGGGCAACGAGCAGGACAAGGGTGAAGACCCAGTAATCCGTCAGGAGGTGGTGAAGAAAGAGGCTTACCTTCGTCGGCCAGGGCAGATCGACGCCCACGCGGGCGAAGATGCCCACGAAACGGGGGATGACATAGTTGAGCAGAACAAAGAAGGCGATCCCCAGGGCCGCGACGACGATGATCGGGTACTGGAGGGCCGACTTGATGTCGGATTTGATCTTGTGCTCGTGCTCGAGGATGTAGATCAGCCGCTGCAGCACCTCCGGAATGGTCCCGCTGGCCTCGCCTGCCTTGATCATGCTGCGATAGAGGGTGTTGAACGTCGTCGGGTGCTTCGCCAGGGCGTCGGACAGAGGAGAGCCTTCCCGGACATCCTGGGTGATTTCCGACACGATCTGCTTGAGTTTCGGATTGGCCACCTGGACCTCCAGCACTTCCAGGAGCCGCATGATCGGAACGCCGGCAAGAAACATGGTGCGGAACTGCTTCGTGAACAGGATGAGCTCCTGCATCGAGACGCCGGAATATCTCTTCTGCAGGCTCTCCCACGAAACCCCGAGAATTGCGCCGCGCTGCGATGCGCCGGAAACGCGGGAAGGGATGTAGCCGCGGCCGAGCAGAAGCGTCCGGGCCGCATCGAGGGATTCCGCCTCGATGACGCCTTCGACGGTCGCGCCGGTCTCATTAAAGGCCTCGTAGGCAAATTTAGGCATCTTGCAAACAGGTACTGGTTAATTAGTTCATTAGTTAATTAGTTAATTGGTTGATTGGGTAATGCCGCAAAGCGGCACTGCAAGTGTTTGAGTGCCTGAGTGTCTGAGTGTTTCAGTGAAGAGAATACCGGAGAAAAGTTCTGTTATTCACTCATGCACTTAGACACTAAGACACTTCCGCATTTTTTCTGCCTCGTCCCTACCCCCTCGTCCCTCGTGCCTTCTTCTACACCATAACCGCCGCCGAGGCTTCCTCGATGGTGGTCACGCCGGAGAGCACCTTGCTCATGGCATCGTCCTTGAGCGTCCTGAGCTTCCCCTTCTGTTTCAGAAGCCGGCTGATGTCCTGGGCGGGGATTCCCCGCAGGATCATGTCCTGAACCTCCTCGTCGTTCAGGACGATCTCGAAGATCCCCGTTCGACCGCGATACCCCGTCCCCATGCAGGCCGGGCATCCCCTGCCCCTCTGGAAATTGGCCCCGTCGGCCTCGAGGCCCCAGCCGGCGATCACCTTCTCGTTGGGCCGGTAGCGCTCGATGCAGTAGGGGCAGATGGTCCGGACGAGCCGCTGGGCAAAGGTGGCAAGCAATACCGACGAGACGAGGAAACGCTCGATGCCCATGTCGATGAGGCGGGTAATGGCCCCCGCGGCGTCGTTGGTGTGGACCGTGCTCAGGACCCGGTGGCCCGTGAGCGCCGCCTGCACGGAGATGCCCGCCGTCTCGCCGTCGCGGATCTCGCCGACCATGATGACGTCGGGGTCCTGGCGCAGGATGGAGCGCAGACCGCTCGCGAAGGTCATGCCGGCCTTGCGGTTGAGCTGGACCTGGCGCACCTTCTCGACGCGATACTCGACGGGGTCTTCCAGGGTGATGATGTGGATGTCGGGGCGGTTGATCTCCTTGATGATGGCGTAGAGGCTGGTGCTCTTTCCGCTTCCCGTGGGGCCCGAGCTGAGGATCATCCCGTAGGGCTTGTTGATGATGGACTCGATCTTGTCGCGGTCCTC
This sequence comes from uncultured delta proteobacterium, assembly GCA_963828305.1. Classification (GTDB taxonomy): domain Bacteria; phylum Desulfobacterota; class Syntrophia; order Syntrophales; family UBA2192; genus UBA2192. The sequence continues at coordinate 3,018 of CAWHEJ010000012.1, forward strand.
CTTGACCATCCCGAGCCGGTCGAGCGAATAGACGCCGGAGCCCATGTCGAGCAGTCGCAGAACGAGGTTCTCCCCGTAGATCGTGGGGATGGAGGAGACGCGGACGTTGATCTCCTTGTTCTCCATCTTCACAGTGAAACGCCCGTCCTGGGGGATGCGGGAGGTGGCAATGTCCATGTTGGCCAGGATCTTGATTCGGGAGATGATGGGCAGGAACATCTGCTTGGGCGGCGCGGGGACCTCGTGGAGCCTTCCGTCGATCCGGAACCGCACCTGGACGTTCTTCATCTGGGGGCTCAGGTGGATGTCGCTCGCCCCCTCCCGGACGGCCTGGGAGATGATGGAGTTGACGAGGCGCACGATGGGCGCCTCCTCGGCCATCCCCATGATGGAACTCGGGCTCACCTGCAGATCGTCGGTGTACTCGGCGGCCACCTCGGCGTCGACGCCGGAGTCGAACTTCAACTCCTCGAGGCTCTCGAGCACGCCTCCGAGGCCCGACTGCATGCCGTAGATCTGCCCGATGAGCTGGTTCAGTTCGCGCTCCGTGCAGACCACCGTCTCCACTTCCTCGTTGGTGAGCGCCTCGATGTAATCGAGCGCGTTGATGTCGACGGGGTCCGTCATGGCGATCGTGAGCAGCCGACCCTTCTTCTTGAGCGGCGCCACCTGGTTCTTCTGGGCGATATCGGCGGCAAACACCTGGGCGAGGTTGAGGTCAACGGGATACTTGTCGGGGTGGTATTTCTCGATCTTGAGCTGCTGGCTCAGGAGGTCCACCATCTGGGTTTCCGACAGAATGCCCTGCTGGATGAGGAGCTTTCCGAGCTTCATCCCCGTCTTCTTCTGCTCGTCGAGAAAATGCCTGAGCTGGTCCTCGTTGAGGACCTCGGCATCGATGAGCATTTCCCCCAGCTTTTTGCGGACTCTCAAGGTCTTGCCCTTTCTTTCCTTCTAGGTTTGACTCCAACCATGCCTTGTCGATGCCGAAAAATCAACCCCGTATCCCGCAGACCCGACAGGGCGCGGGCGCAGGAAGCGACGATTCAGTCACGGCCCGGCAGGGCCGTCGATTGCCCGCCGGACTGCTCCTTCGGGATGTTCTTCCGGAAGAGGGGAGTTCCGGCCGGCTCCGCTGCGCCGGCTAGAGGCCGGACGCCTGCCGCTGCAGGCTTCCGGACAACGGCCCTCACGGGATCCAGCGAATAGACGGTCTTGTCCGATACGCGGGCCTGGTAGGCCGCCACCGTCCTGTCGCCCGCCTCGCCCGCCACATCCCGCTTGCCCGCAAGCCCCGTCAGGACGGCCAGGGCAGCCACGCCCAGCGCGGCGGCCATCCCCCAGCCGATCGATCGGCGCCTCCGGCGGCGGGAGGCGCGGCTGCGGAGGCAGGACTGCACGAGAAACCAGCCCGCCCGGGAGCGGTTCCTGACGATCATCGCCAGGATGACCTGGTGGCAGAGCATGACCACCTTGCGGGGAACGCCCCCCGTTGCAAGGTAGATGGCGGCAAGCGCCGGCGCGGTGAACTCGACCGGTTCCTGGCCGGCCTGGCTGGCCTGGGCGATGCGGTGCTCGATCATCCGGCGCATCTGGGTGAAATCGAGCGGCTTGAGGCGCAGGCAGACGTTCATCCGGTCGGCGAAGTTTTCCCTGCGCTCCAGGATGGCGTTGAACTCGGACTGGGCGAAGATGACGATCTGCAGAAGCTTGAAACGGTTCGTTTCGTAATTGAGAAACTCCCGCAGGATCTCGATGCAGAACCCGGGAAGCTTCTGCCCTTCGTCGATGATGAGCACGACGACCTTGTCCTCGTCGATCCCCCGCCGGAAGAGGTACTGCTTGATGGACTCCTTGAGCTGCCACTCGGTGAGCCCCGGGGCGGAATCCACGGCTCCCATCATCCGGGCGATTCCCGCCAGGAACGGGATGGGCCCGCTGAAATCGGGATCCATGAGCAGGTGAAACTCCACGGCGTCATCCCCGTGGAGCTTCCGGATCAGCATGCGCGACAGGGTTGTCTTCCCCGTGCCCACATCCCCGATGACCACGTTGAGCCCCCGGCGCAGGCGGATGGAGATCTCCAGCTGCTGCAGGCAGTTAACATGCTGGGGGGCCTCGAAGAAGAACTCCGGCTCCGGCGAATTGGAGAAGGGTTCCCTGTCGAGGTTGAGGCTCGTGAAGTAATTCATCTCTATTTCCCCGGGCTCGTCCCGGGAGGCTCCTTCTTCGGGGGTGCCGGCGCCTCGCCGGGCACTGCGGCCGCGGCCTGCGCCGGTGCCATGGCGGCCGGTGCCGCCAGGTTTGTTCCCTGCGGCGGCAGGATGTGCGGCGTGATGAAGATGAGCACCTCCTCCATCGTCTCGGCCCGGTTATCCGACTTGAAGAGGTATCCGAAACCGGGGATGTCCTTCAGTCCCGGAAAACCCGAATTGGACATCAGGCTCCGCTGCTTCGTCAGGCCCGAGATCACGACGGTTTCGGCATTCTGGACGATCAGGGTGGTCTCCGTCTGCTTCTTGATGATGTAGGGGTTCCCCTGGACCGTCCGGGTCGAATCCACCTCGTCCTTCTTGACCTTGATCTTCATCTTGAGGTTCTTGCCGTCGATGACGTGGGGCGTGATCTCGAGCCGCAGCACGACGTCCTCGAACTTCACCTCCTGGGTGACGACACCGCTCGAGGTGCTCGTCGCCACGTAGGGGACCTTCTCGCCGTTTTCCGTGTACGCCATCTGGTTGTCCAGCGTCGTGATGGAGGGGCTCGAGAGGATGTTGAGCTTGCCGTCCTGCTGGAGGGCCTGGAGCTGCACTTCCAGGATGCTGCCGCCGATCGTTCCGAAGATGAGGCCCAGCGACCCCGCGCCCCCCGCGGCGGCAATCGCCGCGGCGCTGGCCGGGAAGTTCCCGGCGAAGCCCTGGCCCGCGATGCCCGTCGACCCGTAGGCGGGTGTGTAGCCGCCCGCCGTCGGGGATGCCGTCGTCGATCCGCCCGAGCCGCCCGGCGTGATGTAGTAGTTCTGCCCGCCCGCCACATTGGTATAGATGCCGCCCCACTGCACGCCGAGGGTGCGCGCCGTGTCTTTCGAGGCCTCGACGATGTTGGCCTTGATGACGATCTGCGCCGTCGGCTTGTCAAGCCTCTCGATCATGGGGATCATCCGCCTGAGGTCGTCGCGGGTGGCCTGGACGATCATGGAGTTCGTGTGCTGGTCCACCAGGATGGAGCCGCGGACCTTTCCGTCCTTGTCCTTCGTGAGAAGCTCTTTCAGGCTGTCCCGGAGTTTGCCGGCGTCGGCATAATCCACGGAGACGACCATGGTTAGGAGCTTCTGGCCGCGCATGCGGTCCCGGGCGGACTCGAGTTTGAAATCCCGCTCCATGTCCTCCGCGGTCATGATGCGGATGATGTCGCCCTCCCAGGCGTAGGCCAGCCCGTTGGTTTTCAAGATGCCAAGAAAAATCTGGTCCCAGGGTTTGTTTTCGACGTTGATGGAAGTCTCCCCTTTGACGCCGGAGCGCAGCATGATGTTCACGTTGGCCGCCTGGGCCAGGGCCCGGAGGATGACGTTGATGTCCACGTTGTGCATCCTCAGCGACACGCGCCGCGTGGGCAGCGGCTTTTCCTTCCGGGCCGCCTCGTCGGTGATCAATTCGTCCTCCTCGAGGGGCGGCATGTCCATGATCCGCGCCCGCCCCGTCGGCGAATGACCCTTCGAGGCGTCCGCCATGGTGCTCCATTTTTCAAAGAAGGGGTCCTTCACCTGCTTGAGGTCCTTCGCGCAGCCTGCCAGCGAAAGACCGATCACAGGAATGAAAAACCAGCACATCCATCGGTAAAGGGCTCTGGGTTTCAAGGCCTGTCTCCTCTAGAAGGTTTCGTCCTTCAGTTTGATGACGATGTTCCTCTGGTTTTGCCGGTCGGCAATCACCGCCCGGGAGGGCTCCACGCTCTGGAGATAGAAGGAGCTGCCGAAGTCGAGCTTCTCGCCGACCTGGTACGTGTTCCCGTTGATGACGGCGAGCTTTCTGTCGCCCATGTCGACAAATCCCGAGTAGACGATGTCCTGGGCACCCGCGCCCCCCGGCCCCGCCTTGGCCGCAACCGGCAGGACCTTCTTGTAGAAGGGGTCTTTCGCCCAGGCCGCTTCCGCCCTGGCAATCACATGATTTTCGTTGGGCGATGAGGCCACCTTCTTGAGTTCCGCGGCGATCTCCTGGATGATCTTTTCCGACCCCGTATACTGCTCGGCCGGCTTGGCCCCCTGCCCCGTGATGGCGGGCGACAGGAAGTAGACGAGGGCAAACAGGATCGAAAAGACCATGACGCCGACGATGATTTTTTCACGCTTGCTCATTCAGCCATTCCTCTAGTTGAGCGGGCCCAGGCCGGCATCGGCCGTTCAGCCGACGACGAGCCACACCTTGAGCCGGAACTCCTTGGTCCCGGGCACCTGCTGGATCTCGATCTCCTCGACCTTTTCGAGAAAGGGCCTGTCGCCCAGCTCGATCAGGAAATTCCGGAAGTTGTAATACTCCCCTTTCAGGGTTGCGTGGACCAGCATGGCGGCGGAGCCCCCGACCATCGAGTTGATGTCGGGGCTCACGGACACGAGCTCCATTTTCGATTTCTGGGCCATGTCCTTGAAGATGTGGGAGATCTGGTCCTTCTGCTCCACGGAAAGTTTCGCCTTCGCGGGCAACGGGAGGTTTCGCTGCGCCTTGACCTTCATCCGCTCGAAGAGCTGCTTGGTCATGGGAGCGTAGCTCTGGTGGGTGTTGATTTTCGTGTTGAGCTCGTTGATCTCCGTGTCCAGCCTGGCGATGCTCTGGTAGTTGTAGAATCCGATGTACACGAGAATCAGGATGATGCCCACCGCGATGACCAGGAGCGTCAGGCTTCGCGTCGCAAAGGGAAATTGTTTCTTGAATTCCATGATCGATCCTACTGGAGCTTTAAGTTCAGGACGAAGTGCAGGACTTCGCCCTCGGCCTTGTTCTGCTGCAGCGCCTCGATGACGCTTTTCTGAACCGTCGCTTCCTTGACCAGGGGCGACCCCTTCAGCTTGAGCACGTAGCTCGAGAGATACCCGTCGAGCATGTTCCGCTCTCCCATCACAATCCCGTCGATCTCCAGGGTCTTCACTCCGGCCTCGGCAGGCTTCGCCGCCGGAGCCCCCTTTTCAGCTGCCTTGGCTCCCGCTGCGGCCTTTTGTTCGGGCCGGCCGAGGGTGCTCTTCAGCTTCAGGAAGCGGACGTTCTCGGGGGTAAGGGCGGAGAGTTCGCTGATGAGGGCCATCCCGAAATACCTCTCGCCGTAGTCCTTTTTGAGTCGCCGCTCCTCGCGGTCCTTGGCCGCCATCTGGAGGATCAGCTTCGTGTCGACCATCAGGTTGAGCGACGAGAGCTGCTGGTTGAGATCGGAGACGGTTGCTTTTTTCGTCGAGGCGATGCGCTCCTGCCAGGCGAAGACCGTAAGCCCCGTGATGATGATGCCGGCAAGAGATAACAGGATGACCCGGTTCACCCGGCTCACCGTGGCCATCTTCTCCTTGGCCTTGTATGTGAACAGCAGGTTGGGGGTCCTCGTGTTGTCCGAAAGGGCAATGCCCACCGCGGCGGCCAGTGAGGCCTTCTCGGAGGCCGTGGCAGGCGCCGTGAGCCCCGAGATGAAGGGAATGGAAGGATCCAGCGGGTCCATCACCCCGCATTCGGTGCCGAGTTGCTCGCCGATGTAGTCGATAAGGGGCCGGTAGGCGTTTACGACTCCCGAGAGGTAGACCCGGTGCACCTTCTCCCCGCCCAGATTGGCAAAGGTGCGCTCCACCTGTCGGACGAGGCGGTCCAGGGCAGGGCGGACCATGTCGAAGATGTCCTCTTCCGAAAGATCATGCCCTGCGTCGTCGGGGGTCAGGGCCGGTGCGTCGGGGTCGAGGCTCATGATGAGTTTGTGGGCCTGCATGGGCGTGATGGTGAAATCCACCGGCGCCGCACCGCTCCAGCGCATGTCCCTCGTCGTGGGGCGCTTGCGGTCGATGTAGCTCTCCACGAGAGATTCCACCATGCTGTTCATGCCCGTCTTGATGTCCCGGGTCATGATGAGGCTCCCCCTGGAGTAGATGTCGATGCGGGCCCCTTCGCGGCCGAGGTAGAGGCTCGCCAGGGTCTCGCCGTGGGTCGCCATCCACTTGGTCCGGAAGAGATTCTGGATGGCAAAGGGGGCGATGGCGAGGCCGCTCAGCTGGTAGCCGGCGTCGGCAAAGAGTTCGACGACGGACTCCACCTCGCGGCGAGGAGCCGTGTAGACCATGACGGAGGTCTTCTTGACCCCCTGCTCCACCAGATCGGACTGGACCTCGAAATCGAGGATCGTGTCCATGTCCTCGAAGGAAAGCTCCCGCTTGGCCGTCCAGTAAATGGCGTTCTCGATCTGCTTCCGGGGAACTTTGGGGATCTTGATGAACCGGACGTCCACCTTGGACGAGGACATGAGGTTCCAGATCTGGATCCCCTTGGCCGTCCCGCAGAATTTTCCCATCTCGGATTTCAGGAAGTTGGTGAACTCGTGGCTCCCCCGGGCCGTCGTGGCCGGAATGGGTACCAGGCGGAAGTCGACGAGGTTCCACTGATCGGCGGCCACTTCCTCCACTTTCACCATCTGAAGGGCCTGATGGCCGATGTCGACGCCGACCGTCAACGGACGCTGGAAGGCGGGGGTCAAAGACGAAAAGGTCTTTGTCTTTTTCTTCTTCACGACAGGCTTGTAGGAAGGCTCTTCATCGGACGCCGTCTTCGCCTTGCCTCGTATGACGTTGAGAAGCTTTTCCGTGGAAGAAATCTCTCGATTGGAGGCCATGCTCACCTTCTTGTACGAAAAAGTCCCGGCTGTCCGGAATCGGGCATCACTTCCGGCAGTCCGTTGTCACTGGAACAGAAACCCGTGAAACCCACACCGGGAGCGGGTTTCCCGAAAATGCCCGAAAATCACGAATGATAATAAACAGTTACATAAGAAAAGAAAACCCCTTGAAACCATTATCTATTTCAGCAGGTTTGTCAAGCTTTTTTAGGCAATAGCAACCAACGCAACGATTGCACAATATGTGCCATAAAACAAACACTTACCCCGCGAACAGGGCCCTTGCAATGCACGGCCCCGATCCCCCCGTCCGTCACGATGGCCGGCTTGATCCGACGGATACGGTTATCCGGGAAGAGACAGGGGAAAGAGGCATTGTTACAGGCACTTCCGGCGAATTAGCATGACAGGCATCCGGCAAATCTGCTATGGAGAAAAGAACCCGGCGAAAAACCGGCGGACGAGCCGCCAGGTTGGATGGCCGGGCAACGGATCTATGAAACCGGGAGGGGCGGCAATGAGACAATTTTCCGTCAAGACACAGGCGCGCAGCCAGATGATCGACATCACCGCCCAGGTCCGGTCGATCCTCAGGGAAAGCAGGGTAGAAAGCGGCATCTGCTTTGTCTTTGTCCCCCACACGACGGCCGCCGTGACGATCAACGAAAACGCCGACCCCGACGTGCCCAGGGACATCCTGGCACAGCTCGACAAGACGATCCCCCTGCGCGGGGACTACCTGCACAGCGAGGGCAACTCGGCGGCCCACATCAAGGCATCACTTTTCGGAGCTTCGGAAAGGGTGCTCGTGGAGGGGGGCAGCCTCGTCCTCGGGACCTGGCAGTCGATCTTCTTCTGTGAATTCGACGGGCCCAGGACAAGGCAGGTCTGCGTGAAGATCATCCCCGAAAAATAGAGGTTCAGGGGTACAAAGGTTCTCCCTCAACCATCTACCCTCGCCCCTTTCAGCAACAATGGTTGAGGTTCGGGAATGACCGGGAAGCCATACAATGAGTGAATCGATAACCGTCACGATCCTCGGTTCAGGCACCATCGTGCCGTCGCTCGCGCGAAGTACCTGCTCCTTCCTTCTCGAGGCGGCGGGCATGAAGCTGCTCTTCGACATCGGACCCGGTACCATGCGCAGGCTCCTCGAAGCGGGGACGACGATCGGCGAGATCGACGTGCTCCTTATCTCCCATCTCCACCCCGATCACTCGGGCGAGCTCGTGTCTTTCCTCTTTGCCACCAAGTACCCCGAAACGTACCGGAGGCGACGCCCCTTCACTCTGGCCGGTGCCAGGGGCCTGCGAAAGTTCTTCGACGGGCTGACCGGTGTGTACGGCGATTGGATCGTCCTTCCCGAGAATCTCTTCTCCCTGAGGGAGCTGGACAACCGGAAACCGGATGCAATGGCAATCGGGCAAATGGCGGTTCGGTCACGACCGGTGGTACACACCGAAAGCAGTATCGGGTACCGCATCGAGGTGCCGGGCGGCATCTCGTTGGCCTATTCGGGGGACACGGATTTTTGCGAGGGCTTGGTGAAGCTTGCCAGGGACGTGGATCTCTTTATCTGCGAGTGCTCGGTGCCCGACGCGATGAAGGTGCCCGGTCACCTGACCCCTTCCGAGGCGGGAGAGGCCGCGGCAAAGGCGGGCGCGAAGCGCCTCGTTCTCACCCACTTCTACCCCGAGTGCGACGGCGTCGACATCGAGGCCCAGTGCCGCAAAACCTGGCAGGGCCCACTCACCCTGGCCGAGGATCTGATGAAAATCCGGCTTTCACCGACTCGGTGAAATCCCGAGCCGCAAGCAACAAGAAGCAAGGCAACGAAAAAGGCCGGTTGTTCAACCGGCCTTTTGATTACTTCTTCCCGCTCTTGATGGGAACTTTTTTACTTTTCGTTTTTGCCTCGACCGTCTTGGGGAGCTTGACGGTGAGGACCCCGTTCTTGAAATCGGCGTCGACCTTGTTCAGGTCGATCCCCTCGGGCAGCGGGACCGTCCGCTGGAAGGACCCGTAGGAGCGCTCCATGTGGTAGAAGCTCTTGTCTGTCTCCTCTTTTTCCTCCTTCTTTTCCCCCGTGATGGTGATCGAGTTGCCCGTCAGGAGGACCTCCACGTCCTTCTCCTCCATCCCGGGGAGCTCGGCAGTGATCCTGTACTCCTTCTCCGTCTCCTCCAGGTCCATCTTCGGGCTGAACCCGCCCCACTTCTCCTCGGCCATCCGGAGGGGCCTCAGGTCAAAGCCCCGGAAGAAATCCTCGAAGAGCCGGTTAACGTCCCTCTGGAGGGAGAAGAGGGGATACTCTTCCTCGCGTCTCGCGGGCGGGGTCTCTTTCCCCTGTCCCGCAGGAACCATTTCCTTGATCTTGCCTGCCATGGTCTGCCTCCTTTGCGGGATTTATGCTGACTTCACGTTGATTTTCCTGAGTTTCACGGGCTCCGCCTTCGGGAGGGTGAGTCTCAGGACCCCGTTTTTCACCGATGCGTCGATCCGGTCGCGGTCGATCTCGTCGGACAGGGTGAATGCCCTTTCATAGTCGCCGGCGTCGTACTCGACGTAGGCGGCACGGTAGCCTTCATAGGTGTCCGGCCCTACCCTGCCCAGGAGCGTCAACACGTTTTTCTCGAGGGTGATATCGATCGACTTCTCATCCACGCCGGGCATATCCGCAAGAAGGACGATGGCGTCCTTCGTCTCACAGATATCCACGCGGGGGATGAAGACCTTTCTGGCCTGGGTCCTCTCCGTTTCAACGGGTGAGGAAGCCTCACGCTTCTGCATCTCTTTTTCCGCCATGAGGTTTGCCTCCTTTCATCATTTCTGCGATTTGATCGCGATCTTCTTGGGTTTGTCCGCCTCCGCGCGCGGCAACCGGACTTTCAGAATTCCCTTATCGCAACTCGCGTCCACCTTGCCCGAGTCCACGGCATAAGGAAGACGGAAGGTGCGTGCAAACTCGCCGCTTGCTCGCTCCTGGCGATGGGAAACCTCCCCCGGTTTGAGCTCCTCCGGTTTTCTCGAACCGGTCAGCTTGAGGATATTCTCGGCGACCGTGATATCGAGATTTGCCGGATCGACCCCGGGAACCTCAGCTGTGACGATGACATCCTGATCGGAAGCCCAGATGTTGACCGCGGGAAACGTGGTGGAGTGCGGCGTGCTCTCTCTCGAGAGAAGACGGTTCATGTCCTGCTGCAGCCGCTCCATCTCCCGCCAGGGGCTCCAGACCCTCCCGTACCGACCTGATTCCGGCCAGACCATCTTGATGCAACCTCCTTTCAAATATTGTTTTTTCCATTCGGGGGCTCCGCGCATGGAAACCCCCTTTGGGCTTTTCGACGATAAAATAAATCAGATTTTTACCTTGTCAAGAGGGGAAGCAGAAAGCAGATAAACATTGGAGATGATTAGTGAATTGCTGACAACGTGACGAGCAAATCCCCCTTTATAAAAGGGGGAACACCAAACCCTGTTTTCCTCCCTTTCGTAAAGGGGGGCAGGGGGGATTTGAAGCCTGGCGGCTTGAATCTCTACAAGACCAAAACTCCCTTGTAGACGAAATACAGACCGACAAGCTGAATGACGTGGTAGATGTCGTTGTGGTTGAAGTGCCTCGCCAGCTTGAACCCGCTTCGCTGGACAGCGGCGGCGCCGAAACTGATGAGGATCCCGACGACAATGAACTTGGCCCCCGGCGATCCCGTCGAGACGTAGTTCAACGCCATGGCCCCGAGAATGAAAGCCATGGCAATGGAGTAGAAGACGATGACGTTGCGGAAGCGATAGTCCCGCCAGATCCAGGCGGCATAGATGATCGAGAGCCCCAGGACGGTCCACCGGAGCAGGTCCGCGTAGTCCGCAGGGAGGAGATGGTAAAAGGTCGCGGCCAGCATGGCCGTCACGGAAGTGCCGACGGCGATCCCCGTGATCCTCCAGAGAAGCGGGACCCAGGACACGAGGGTGTGTGCCGTATGGCATGGATCGTCGCCCCCGCCAGCGCGCCCAGGGCGATCAGGAAGAAAGACAATGCAAAGTAGAAGTGCACCGGGGCAGAGGAGACGCCAAAAATTTTCACGCCGCCGAAAACGGCCGCTACCGCCAGGAGAACATCCGTGAGAACCGTCATCGGTTCGGGGCCCAGAATGCCATGTTCCGGTTTATCCTGATTCATGCAGTCTTCTCCACTTTCCGGATCACGAAGCGCTCCTCCTCGTCCTCGCCGAAAGTGCTGACAGGGTTGGGGATGGCAGCGTAGATCCGCCGGAGATCCGCGGTGCCGACCCGGAAGCTCTTTGTGGGTATGGCGGGGTTGAACATGAAGTGCTCGGCCCGCAGGATGTTCTCGTCCACGTAGAAGGGAAGCAATGGGTCCCGGTGGCCGAAGGGAGGAACCGAGCCGGGGTCGCATCCGGTCACTTCCATCAGTTCATCCCGGTTGGCAAAGCGGATGTCCTTCGTGCCGAACTCCTTCTTGAAGGGTCGGGCCTTGACCTCTTTTTCTGCCGTCGTGACCAGAAGGTAGTATTTCCCCTTGGCCTTGAGGAGGATGCACTTGCTGCTCGCACCGCTCCAGCCGGCCTGACCGCGGAAGGCGAGCGACTCCTCGCAGGAGCCCACGGGCGCGTGCTCGATCTCGTCGTATGCAATCCCCATCCGCTGGAGAAGGTCTATTATCGCCTGATAGACTTCTTGTGACATGATTCTCTCCTATAGAACATCCTTTTCCTTGATCTCCCTCTCCCTTGAGGGGAGAGGGTTGGGGTGAGGGTGAATGATCCCATCCCGTCAAGGAAGGGGAAGCATGAGAGGTTTTAGCAGAATTCGCTCTTCCTGATAAGCCAAAATCTGTGGTACTCTCGGGACCGCATGACCGCCAAGGAGGGACCATGAAGACCTTCAAGATCGCAACGTACAACGTCAACTCCGTGCGCAGCCGTCTTCCCATCGTGCTTCCCTGGCTCGAGAAAAACCGTCCCTCGGTTCTCTGCCTCCAGGAGACCAAGACGGAGGACGCCAAGTTCCCGGCGAAGGAGTTCGAGGATGCCGGGTGGCACGTGGCCTACCGCGGGGGAAAAAGCTACAACGGGGTGGCGATCGTCTCCTCCGAGAAGGCCGACATGGTGGCCTTCGGCCTCGATGACGGCGGTCCCCCCGACGAGGACCGCCTGATCCGGGCCGTCTTTCCGGGGATCAACATCGTGAACACCTACGTCCCCCAGGGGTCAGAGCGGGAGAGCCCGAAGTTTGCCTACAAGCTCGAGTGGTTCAGGCGCCTCGGGAAGTTCTTCGCCAAACACTACAAACCGGACCAGCCCGTTCTGTGGTGCGGCGACATCAACGTGGCCCGCGAGGAGATCGACGTGCACAGCCCCAAGAGGCTCCTGGGACATGTGGACTTCACGCCCGAGGTCTGGGAGGCCTTCGACGAGGTGACGGCCTGGGGATTCGTGGATGTATTCCGCAAGCATCACCCCAACGAGCCCAACCAGTATTCCTTCTTCGATTACCGCATGCCCAAGTCTCTGGAGAGGGGACTGGGCTGGCGCGTGGATCACATCCTGGCCACGGCGCCGCTGGCGAAGAAATCCGTCGACAGCTACATCGACCTGGAGCCGAGGAAGGCCGAGAAGCCATCGGACCATACGCCGATCGTGGCGGAATTTAAAATTTAGATCCAAGGCCTGCAAGAACCGTTTGTCATTGCGAGCGCCCGCAGGGCGCGCGGCAATCTCGCCTTCATCCCCCTCTCCCCTTCGCGGGAGAGCGGTGTCGTGAGCAGCCATGGTGAGCTCGACGAACCACGAACGGGGTTGGGGTGAGGGGGAAATCTAAATCGTTGATTATCACACCTCGCACGGCTCGGCTCGTAATGACTCAGTGTTTATGACCGATCAGACAACGACAACCGACAGAACCTCCATCCTGAAAGACGGCATCCGCGCCGCCTGGCCCATCTGCCTGGGCTACGTGCCCATCGGGCTTGCCTTCGGCGTACTCGCGCAGAAAGCGGGGCTGTCGCCGCTGGCGATCGGGCTCATGTCGGTGCTGGTCTTCGCGGGAAGCTCCCAGTTCATCGCCGTGGCCATGCTGGGCACAGGCGCGGGGATCGCGGCCATCGTCGTCACGGCCTTCACCGTCAACCTTCGCCACCTGCTCATGAGCTCCGCCATTTCCGTCTACCTGAGGGGGATACACAAGCGCTGGCTGACTCTTTTCGCTTACGGGATCACCGACGAGAGCTTCGCCCTGAACCTGGTGCGATTCCGCGAGGGAAACTGGGACTGGAAGCGTGCGCTGACCGTCAACCACGTCACCAATGCCTTCTGGGTGGCAAGCACCGTCATCGGCGGGCTCGGCGGCGCCCTCATCCCGGCCCATGCCTTCGGGATCGACTATGCGCTCATGGGCATGTTCCTGTGCCTGCTTGTCTACCAGCTGCGCGGAAGGCTTTACGTCCTGACGGGCCTCATCGCCGGGGCAGCCGCAGTTGTCCTGTCTCTCCTCATCCCCGGCAACAGCTACATCGTTGCCGCCTCGGTGATCGCGGCAACGGCGGGGCTTCTCATCCGGAGGCGATGGCCCTCACTCGCGGCTTCCTCTGCCCTGGCGGGAGAGCGGTGTCGTGAGCCCGTCGAACGGAATAAGAGGTGAGGGAAACCGGCGATACAAGCAACCTGTAATGAATGTCATTCCTGGCTTGACCAGGAATCCAAATATGGACTGGATCCCCGCCTCCGCGGGGATGACAATAGAACCCCAAAAGGGACGTTTCAAAGGATGATCACAACCGACTACATTCTTCTTTGTCTCGGGATGGGTCTCGTCACCTACATTCCACGCTGGGTGCCGCTCTTCGCCCTTTCGCAGCGGACGCTTCCCCGCTGGCTCGAGGAGTGGCTCGACCTCATCCCCGCGGCGATCCTGAGCGCCCTGATCCTTCCTTCCCTGGTAACGGCAGGGGAGCCGCGGCAATTGTCTCTCTGGAACAATGACCTGCTCGTGGCGGTGCCCGTTTTTCTCTTTGCCTTGCGAACGCGCTCCCTGGGGGGGACCGTGGTCCTGGGGATGGCCCTCTACTGGCTCGCGGGGAAATTTCTCGGATGATCTACCTCAAGCTCTTCCTCACGGCCGTCTTCTGGGGCGGAACCTTCATTGCGGGGCGCATCCTTGCCCAGGAGGTGCAGCCCTGGTCGGGATCTTTCCTGCGGTTTCTCGTGGCCTCGGTGTGCATGATCCCCCTGGTCTGGCACTTCGAGGGGAGGCTGCAGCCTCTCCGGAAAAGGCAGCTTCTCCTCGTCTTTCTCTCGGGGATGACGGGTGTCTTTCTCTACAACGTCTTTTTCCTGACGGGCCTGCAAACCATGATGGCCAGCCGCGCTTCCGTCATCGTGGCATCGAATCCCGTGTTCATCTCCCTCTTTGCGGCGCTTCTCTTCAGGGGGGAGCGGATGACCCTGCTGAAAATGATCGGCATTGTGCTCTCCGTCAGCGGCGCCGTCTACGTGATCTCGCGGGGCAACCCTGCCGACATTCTGCAGGGCGGGCTCGGCCGTGGAGAGATGCTCATCTTCGGCTGCGTGCTGAGCTGGGTGTCCTATTCGCTGATCGGCAAGGTCGTCATGAAGGACGTACTGCCCGTCTCGGCGGTAACCTATGCCTGCCTCTTCGGCGCCGCGGCCCTGCTCCCGCCGGCCCTGTTCGAGGGCATGATGGGAAACGTCGGAAGCTACTCGATGCCCGCCTGGCTCTCGATTGTGTACCTGGGCTTTTTCGGCACCTGCCTCGGGTTTGTCTGGTACTATGAGGGGATCAAGCAGATCGGCCCGTCGAAGTCGGCGGTGTTCATCAACTTCGTGCCCATCAGTGCCGTCATCATGTCCTTCTTCATGCTCGGGGAAACCATCGACGCGTCGCTTCTCATCGGGGCAGCGCTGGTATTGAGCGGCATCTACCTCACCAACCGGCCTTCGAAAAGCGCTTGAAAACGAAAACGATCCCGTGTTTCCTCCCGTCAAGGAGAGGTTATGGCTCGTCATGCCCGGGAATTCGCTTGAGTTCATCCTGAGCAGTGCTCTGCTTTTTCCGGAAATTTACATTTGAGAATTCTCATTTCCCTTACAGTTCTCTTCCCGAACTCTCTTCTGTTTTCTACGCTGCAGTGAAGGTTGTCACCTCACCCCTAACCTCCTGAACTGCCTCTTGGATGCCGTATGTCAGGGTGTCGACTCAAGATGCCGATGTGAATGGCTCCTCTGGAATCCAGGATTCCATCGGGGCCATTTCTGTCTGCGGATGACATTCGAGGGGCCATCCTGCTTCCTGCGGCGTTGCTCCCGGCGCGTTCAATGGGGATCGTCGTCCTCCCGTTTGTTTTACATGATCTCATAGACAGAGGCCGGAAAGGAGAAGGTCATGGACAAGGGAATGACAAGAAGAGAGTTTCTGAATGCGACGGCCGTCACGAGCACGGTTCTTCTCGCGGGTAATTTATTTCCAGGAATCTCCCTGGCGCAAGGGGTGGTCAAGATCCCGGAAGCCGACAGCATCATCGTAACGGTCCTCGCCGACAATTATGTTGACGCCACACGATCAGATGACAAGATAGCCAAACGGCTCAAGCGAGTTGTGTCTCCGCTGGACGTCGCACCGCACGGCGAGCACGGTCTGGCCTACCAGATTGAAACCGTCGTCGACGGGAAATCCCACTGCTGCCTTTTCGATTTTGGCTCCGATCCCCAGGGGGTCATGAAAAACATGAAGCTCCTGAAAATTGACCCGGCGAAAGTCGAAGCCATGGGGATCAGCCACGACCATTGGGATCATCAGCAGGCGTTTCTCGAGATCATGAAAGCAAACAAGGATGCGTTCCGAAAAGGCACGCCTCTTTATGTCGGAGACCCATTCTTTGTGGGTACGTATCAGAAATTGCCCAACGGGAATGTCATCAGCCTGCTGGGTCTGAAAAAAGAGGATGTCGAAGGGCTCGGTTTCATCAAGATTGTCGAGATCAAAGGCCCTGCCCCGTTCATCCCCGGGGCCTATTTCACAGGCAAGGTCGAGCAGGTTACGGACTATGAAAAAGTCCCGCCCCGATTTGTGGACAAGAAAGGCAACGACTACGTGCCGACAACCTTCCCCGGCGAGCAGGCCGTTATCCTGAATGCAAAGGGAAAGGGTCTGGTTGTGCTTTCCGCATGCGCCCACAGGGGCATTGTGAATACCGTCAAACATGCCCAGAAGATCACCGGGATCGAAAAAGTGTACCTGGTGATGGGCGGGTTTCACCTGACCGGCGCCAAACCGGAGGTGATTCAAAAAACGGTTGCCGACATCAAAGCGATCAATCCGCAATACATTGTGCCGACCCACTGCACCGGATTCGAGGCTGTTGAAGCGTTCAGCAAAGAGATGCCCAATCAGTTCAGCATCAACACCGTCGGTACAAAATACGTCATCACTGCGTAGGATTTTGATCGGAGAGGTGCCGTCTCCGAGGAGGATCGCATGCGCGGTTCTGACCTGAAAACAGCTTAAATAAGGCAGCCTCAGCAGAGTGTGCGTTGGATTGCCTGGACCGTTGAGCATTGATGAAAGGGGGGCAGTTCGATGAGTTCCATGCTCGATCGGCGGGAATTTCTCGCTGACGGCATCAAATAAAACCCCCATCCCGTCGCTTTTCCGGAATGGGGGTTTATACTGGAGGACCTTTATGGTCTGGTCTATCTCATGGTCCGCTATGAATGGCCGGCAGATCGGTTACTGACGACGGCCAAGGGAGATCCCTGTCTTGCTCAGAGCCCTGAGCGCCTTCCTCTCGTTTTCGGGGATGAGCCCGGCCTTCACCTTCAGCCGATTTTTCACCTCGAAAGCCTTCTGCCAGAGCCTGCCGATGGTCAACATGACGGCCAGGAAGAACAGTCCGAACATGAAGTAAGGTTCGGTCTGGAGCTGCTCGTCGATAAAAAGACCGACCCGGAAGAAGAGAAGGGAGCCGGCAACGATCACGAACCCCCAGGCGCTGAAAGCCAGGATGTCGGACAGGATGCTTCCTTTGTATGCGGTGATTCCGGTTCTCATGGGTCGTCCCGGAGCCGGACGGCGCCGGCTCCTTCCTTTTACGTTCGGATCAGCCGATCAGATTCTTCACCGCTACGGCCACGGGGCTCGTGAACAGAGCCACCAGCACCGCGTACATCGCGAAGCTGCCAACGGCCTCGCTCAGGTAGAGCTTTTCGTACTTCTGCTTCAGGGAAACGATCGTCATGCCGCCCACGATCAAGGCCCCCAGGTGGAAGAAGGGGAAGTTACCGACGCCCGCCGCGGCGTACTCGGCGAAGCTGAAGGTTGCGGTGATCAGCACTACGACTGCGGAGAGAATCAGGGTGGAAAGCGTCTTTTTCATGGTGAGGTCCTCCTCGGTGTTTTCGTTTGTTGTCCATTAGTATTGGAAGGACCGTGCCAGGACGGGGGCCAGACCAAAGATAGTTTTCAAGTAACTGAATCAACAGGAGAAACTACGACGCGAGGGCTTGCACGACCCTCCCTCCGAAGCCCTCGAAAAGGCCCCGTTTTGAAAGAAACGTTCAACCGGGGGTGAACGAAACGAGCACCCTGTCAAGATGGACAAAGCGCGAGCGGGGGAAGCGTGGAATCACCCCTTGCGGGTCCAGGCGACCCTGCGATGCCGTCACATGGCATGATGTCCGGATCGGCGAGTTGACAGGCTATCCGTTACCATAGGCGTACGTCCTATGGCCCTGTCAGACACCCTCTGCCCGTCAGGGGCCCGGCATTCCTATCCGAGATTCAGACTGCCGCCGATTTTATTAAAAAGAAAATGCTCTATATTGAGGTTAACGAAAGGGAACGAAGACCATGAGGATCAGGACCGAGAAGACAAGAAACAACAGGGTTTACATCGACCCCCGGGTCAACATGCTGGGTGAGAGAGTCGAGCGGGTCTGGGAAGATCCTCTGTTGAATCCCCGGCAGGTCTACCGATGATCCGAGGGCCCAAAATACACTCAAGGAGACATGACGATGAAAGAGAAAGCCAAAAACGCGAAGACCGACAAGAAGTACTGGACCGACCCGATGAGCTTCCCCGTTTACACGCCGAAGCGCGGACGGTAGGGAGATAACAGGAAGTGTCAAAGCGAGGTGCCGACATGAAGAAGATGGAAAGGATCGAAAAAGGGATCAAGCCATTCCGGCGTGGCGGCCTCTGGTATGATCCCATGTGCTTTCCGGAATTTGAGACAAAGATCGACCGATAAAAAACCCCACAAGCCGACAAGGAGGGCTGTGACATGAAGAAGACGACGAAAGGCATCAAGAAGGACAAGAAGTTCTGGGCGGACCCCATGTGCTATCCCGTTTTTACCGCAAAGTGAGCGATCGGCCCCAGGCTGCACAGCCGCGAAACTTTTCTTCGAAGAAGGCCCCTGCCCGGGAAAGACAGGGGCTTTTCTTGCGAATCAACATCCTCTCAGAAAATGCTGTTACCCTCACAGGTCAGCCATATCCTCCAACCCTGACAATGGCATGCCATGAAAAAATGAACCCCGCATCTCCATGGAGAGCGGGGTTTTGTGTTTTGACCGGTGGCGTGGCCATCAGTCATTGACTCGCTTAGGCGCGGCCCTGGTCTACTCTTTTCCGTTTCATCGCAGCCCTTGCCAGACTCATGATCGCCAACGTGGTGTCCCCTTTAATGGTGGTACCGCCTGTCATGCCGATCATAAACGGGATGGCCGTTATGGTATCGCTGCCATTGCTTCGCATGGCCGGGGGGCACGTGCACGTAGACCGGCTGATAAACAACGCGGGCTGGCACGGGCCGGACCACGACCGGGTGCGCGTAAACGACCGGCGGAGGGAAATTGCCGATGTTCATATAAAAGCCCGGCTGGCCGATGCTGACGGAGAAGCCCACATCGGATGCGCTTGCTGCGGTTGCAGCGAGCAGGGTGATCATCATGGCGATTAGAATGCGTTTCATATTCGGTTCCTTTCCCTGGTGTTAATTCCTTCCGATTGTCCTTAACCAACCACTGACCTTGAATCGTTCCGTTCTGTTGATTGGTAAAACGATTGGCACGGCGTTTGGTTTACAGGAGATGCAAATCAACGCCCGAAGGGGCACGGTTCGCCTTGCAAGCCATTGCATTCTTTGAGGATTTTAAAAAACACACCGGCATTAAAAAAAGAGTGATTTGTGAACAGGGATGGGTGTTTGGAGGGGCGGCCGGGATGTTGATCGACCTGGCGAACAGCCGGTGATCCGGGGGCTCACTTCCTGAAGGTGCTGATCGACATTACGGGTATCTGAACTGGTGAACAGGTATCCGGGGAAAAAGCTTCTCGACCATCCATCACGCCGCTTCGCTGACCGAGAGCCAGAGGTTCTCCCAAACATCCGGAGTGAGGTGGTTCATGCCGGCGCTATCGTTCTTGCGCGAATGGACCTTATGCTCGATTTCGTAATAGCTGGTTTCCTGTGCCGGGCAGGAAACGTTTGAGGAAAGGTGCGGCGCGTCGTAGATATAATCATCTTGTTCGCACACGCCCTGTTTGCACGTGCCTGCCTTTCTGACCGCATCGAAATAGCTCATCAGACAACCTCCTTGTCCGCGAACGCGCAGGGAGATACCTGCGCAATTCGTGATCATGGTCTGGTCTCTTCAAAGAACGTTTATTCCCCGAACTCCTCACGCTGCCGGGTGCCGCATGTTCGATGTTCCCGGCTGTCTATGGACTACTCGCATTTTCGCGTTCACGCCATCAGACCCCGTCTGATTTGATCATAGGACATTGTCTGATGCAAAAATCCCTGGCTGCCGTGAATCGCGTGGTCATTTTTCAACAATCAAAATGGCAGAGCCCTGACTCAAAATGTGGTACCATTTTCACAGCTCGCATGAAGCTCTACAAATCGGGTGATCATGAAACCTTTATCCTTGACACGTTTTGCCTGGCTATCCATCGCTGCGGCCATCCTTACGATCGGGCTCAAAACAGCTGCGTATCTCATAACGGATTCCGTCGGGCTGCTTTCAGACGCCTTGGAGTCCGTCGTCAATCTTGTTGGCGCACTGATGGCGCTGGCGATGTTAACCATAGCCGCACGGCCGGCCGATGAGGATCACGCGTACGGCCATTACAAAGCGGAATACTTTTCCAGCGGTGTCGAGGGGACTCTGATTCTCATCGCCGCAGCAAGTATCGGCGTTGCGGCTGTTGAACGACTCATGAATCCAAAATCACTGGAGCAGATCGGGCTGGGACTGGGCGTTGCGGTTGCCGCATCTCTTGTAAACCTGGGGGCTGCGCTTATATTACGTCGTGCCGCAAAGCGATACCACTCAATCACCCTGGAAGCGAATGCCTATCATTTGATGACGGATGTGTGGACGTCGGTGGGTGTCGTGGCAGGGGTCCTTGCGGTAAGTTTCACCGGCTGGAATCGTTTGGATCCGGCTATTGCACTCGTTGTCGCTGCAAACATCGTTTGGACTGGAGTCCACATTGTAAGGAAGTCCGTTTTGGGCCTTATGGACACGGCTTTGCCGATCGATGAGCAAAACCTGATCCGCAATGTACTGGAGCCGCACAAGCAGGATGGGGTTGAGTACCACGCACTTCGCACACGTCAATCAGGTTCTCACCGCTTTGTATCCCTTCATGTCCTGGTTCCCGGGATGTGGAACGTCCAAAGGGGACACCAATTGGTGGAGCGTATTGAAGAGGATATTCGCCGCGCGCTGCCTAATGTCATCGTCTTTACCCACCTGGAATCGTTGAGTGACCCTGCCTCCTGGGATGACAGCGTCCTGGATCGCGAGCAGGCGCCAAGCGTCGATGCATCGGAAGCGCAGCCCCAGCAGTCACAGAACGGGAAAACAGCGCAGCGGCAAAGTGAATCGTGATGTCTCGTATTGTAGTTATTGACGGGCACGTCAGCTGACGAGATGAAAATCATCTTGCATCCATCGTGTTTATTTGATTGAGGTATGCCACGGATGGATCAAACCGCGGCTTTTAAATGACACGCGGGGATTTGTTCCGTAAAATCTCCCTCTCCCCTGGCGGGAGAGGGTTGGGTGAGGGGAGAAAATCCGGATTTCAGATTTTATTGAGAGGAGGACGGAGCATGGATATGAACAGGAAGAGATTCATCATTTACGCGATCGCACTGGCCTTTGTCTTCGGAATGGCGGGCATTGCAGTGGCCGCCACGCAGGACAAGTACGGCCTGCCGGAGCCCTACCTGGCCTGGGAGAAGGCATACCTCAAGGAATTCCCGGAACTGCAGGGCCTGATGGACATCATGATCAGCACGACGGTCAAGCAGCTCAAGGACCCCGAGGCCGACATCCTCCACAACCGGGTCTGCTCCGCACTGGCCTACGAGATGGCGAAAAAGCTCTCCAACGCGGAGCGGAAGCTCGCCGTGGTCACGGATATCTTCCACAACATCAGCAAGGAGGACAAGGCGGCCGTCCTGACGAACCCCGAGATGCTGGCGAAGGCCACCGCAATGGTCTCGAAGCTGAAGAAGGCGGGATACTTCAAGAACTCGCCCGGGTTCTGGAGCGACGAGGCCGTGCTGAAAAACCCGAAGGTCGGGGGGAACCTCGGGTTGATCCACCACATCACGGGCGCTCTGACGGCTGGTGAGATCGCGGCCAAAGAGAAGTTCTCCGCGAAGGACATCGACATGATCCAGGTGGCCGTCCTGGAGCACTCCACCGGGTACTGGTATTTCCGCGACTCCGTGGACGCTGCGGCGGGCCGGAAGGGCGCCTGGCAGGTCATCTATCCGGAGCCGGAAAACGAGATTGCGAAGATTGCCCATGACGCCGACCTGATCTCCCAGTTCGTCTACGAGTCGGTGGTGCCCGACGGCAGCAAGTGGCGGGTGCTCGCGCAGAAGCGCTGGAAGGCGAAAGACACAAAGGAGGAGGCCCAGATTGTCTACTACGTCTTCTTCCGCCTCTTCGAGGAGGCCAAGACGGAGAAAGGCAAGGAACTGGCGAAGGAGCAGTGGGAGAAGATCCGGCCTGAGCTGGTGAAGCTGATGGGTCTGAAGCCCGGCGAGGATCCCATCAAGGTCCTCGGGGTGCCGAAGATCTTCCAGTAAGAGAACGGGCAGCGGAAATGAAAAAGCCCCGGCGGCTTCGGCAGCCGGGGCTTTCTTTTTCGATGAGTGCTAGTGTCCTGTCCTGGAAATGAATTCACAATTATTGCCCCGCAAGCTTCTTACTGAGTCTAAAAAATTGTCATTGCGAGCGCAGCGCGGCAATCTTCCGTTGAAAGTATTTTCTTTAAGATTTCTATCGTAGATCGCCGCGTCGGCTGCCCCTCCTCGCGATGACTGTTTTGGATTAAGGAGGATCCCGCTCAGACACATTTTTAATATATTTCCGGGACACGACACTAGTCCCTCTTTGTCAGCTTCTTCCCGATCAGGTTTGCGATGACCACCAGCGCCGTGGAGATGAAGATCATCAGAATCCCCAGGGCCGAGAGCCTTCCCCAAAGCCCGTCTTCGGCGAACCGGAGGATCTGGACGGCCAGGACCTCCGTGCCGGGCCGGGAGAGGACGACGGAGAGGCTAAGCTCCCGGACGAACATGGTCGCCATCAGGATCCACCCGGAGACGATCCCCGGGACCAGCAGGGGAAGGACGATCCTGCGCATGGTGTAGAGCGGCCCGCCGCCGCAGACCCGCGAGGATTCCTCCAGGTTGCCGTGGATCTGGACGAAGGCGCTGGTGAGCGGCCGCAGGCCGTAGGGCAGGTAGGTGGCGATGTAGCCGATCAGCAGGGCCCAGATCGTGGAGTACAGCGGCGTCTGGACGAAGAACCACATGAAGCCGATCCCGACGACGATCCCCGGGAAGGAGAAGGACAAGAAGCTCAGGGACTCGAGAAAGCCGGAGGCCTTCGTCCGGACCTTGACGATGACGTAGGCGACGAAGAACGAGAGGATCATCCCCAGCGTCGCCCCGCCGATGCCGAGGTAGAGGCTGTTCTTCAGGGCAAGCAGGGAGACGGGGTCCTTGAGGACCGCCAGCCAGTGCCTCCAGCTCATCATCGCGAAGGCCTTCGCGCTCGGCGTCATCACGTAGGGAACGAGCGACGTGTAGAACAGGACGATGACCGGCAGGACAATGAGCACGAAGGAGATCAGGCCGACGATCCCGAAGAGCGGGTACCGGGCCCCCTTGAGATCGATCACGCTCGGCCGGTAGCCCCTGCTGGAGACGGTCACGTACTTCTCGCCTTCGCGGGTGAGGCGCCGGTACAGGACAATGAGCGTGATGGAGGCGGCCAGGGCGCTCATCCCCACCGCCGCCGCCATCCCGTAGTCCGTGGCGTAGCCCGTGGCGATGATGCGGTAGATGTGCGTGGCGAGCACGTAGATCTGTCCCGGCATGCCGATGACCGAAGGGACGGCGAAGGAGGCCAGGCTCCGGACGATGACGAGCGTCATCGCGGCAAGGATGGCAGGCCGCAGGACCGGCAGGGTCACGCGGAAGAGGGTTCGCCAGTTCGACGCCCCGCAGACCCTGGAGGATTCCTCGAGAGAGACGTCAAAGGCCGCCATGGCCGGGGCGATGACCAGGTAGGCGATGGGCAGATCGAGCAGCCCCTCCACGAGGATCATCCCCTTGAGCGTGTAGATGTTGAGCGCCGCCCCCTCCCAGCCGAAGACCTGTCTCAGGAAGAGGTTGATCATCCCGTTCGACGGGTTGAGCAGGAGAACCCAGCTGACGGCGAACAGGATGTGCGGCACCATCATCGGGATGAGGGAGATGATCCCGAACATGAATTTGAAAGGAATGTTGGTCCGGGTGTTCAGGTAGGCCAGAAACAGGGCGAGCCCCGTCGCAACGAGCGCCGAGCCCAGGGTAAAGATCACCGTACTGACAAGGATCTCGGCAAAGGCCGGGTCGGTGTAGGCCTGGACATACTTGTCCAGGGTGAATGTGCCGAAGGCGCCCAGCTCCCCGCTGAAGCTCCCCAGGATGAGCATGACGACGGGACAGACCGTGAGAAATCCGACAATCGCGATCAGGCCCGGCGTCAGCGCCGTTCTCGTCTTTTGCATCGCACGTCAGCCGTTTAATTCATGAGAATCGAGCAGTGAAGCGGGTCGAAATGGAGGGCGATCTCCTCGCCTTCCCGGACGGCGGTTGTCGGCTCGATCCGGAAGATCAGAAGGGTTTCCCCGACGCGGATCTCCCCCTCGTAGGCGTCCCCGACGAAAACCAGGGATTCGACCCTCCCCCGAAAGATGTTTTCCCCATCCCTGCGGCTTTCCTTCAGCACGCGGATGAATTCGGGACGGATGCACACGGTGACCGCCGTTCCCGGCGCCGCCCCGATCTTCTTTGCGCAGGCGATGGGGCCGATGGCGGAATCGATCCTCGTTCCGGACTCCCCGACCACGGCGACCTTGCCCGCGATGAAGTTCGCATGCCCGATGAAATCCGCCACGAACTGCCGGTCGGAATCGAAGTAGATCTCCCGCGGCGTCCCCATCTCGACGATCCGGCCGTTTCGCATGACCGCGATGGTGTCGGAGAGCGCCAGGGCTTCGATCTGATCGTGGGTCACGTAGACGGCGGTGATCTTGAGCTCCGTTAGAAAACGCCGCAGTTCCTTCCGCGTCTCTTCCCGGAGCTTGGCGTCGAGGTTGCTCAAGGGCTCGTCGAAGAGGATCACCTTCGGCTCGGCCACCAGGGCCCGGGCCAGGGCGACGCGCTGCTGCTGGCCGCCGCTTAGCTTCGTTGCCGGACGCTTTTCGAAGCCGTCGAGCTGAACGAAATGGAGCGCCTTTGCGACCTTGCGGACGGTCTCTTCCGTCGATTCGTTGCGGGCCTGGAGGGGATAGGCCACGTTGTCGAACACGTTCATGTGGGGCCAGATGGCGTAGGTCTGGAACACCATGCCCAGCCCCCGCTTGTCCGGCGGGACGAAGATGCCCCGCTCGGCCGAGAAGACGACCTCGTCGCCGATGGCGATCTCGCCCGCGTCGGGCGACTCCAGGCCGACGATGCAGCGCAGCAGTGTCGTCTTGCCGCAACCGCTGGGCCCCAGGAGGGTGAAGATCCGATTGGACGGAATAGTCAGATCGACGTCGATCAGCGCCTCGATCTTCTTTCCGTCCGAATAGTAGTTCTTGCTGACATTCCTGACGCGGATTTCCATGAATACGCCTTAGACGATTTCTCCTGCTTCCCCCTTTGCAAAAGGGGGACAGAGGGGGATTTTATAAAACGTCCCTGTCATTCCTGGCTTGACCAGGAATCCAGTCTCAAGATGGATTCCCGCCTCCGCGGGAATGACGTCTGTGATAAAGGGCATCCTATAAACTTCCCCCTTTAAAAAAGGGGGATAGAGGGGGATTTTCTTTCTGCTGTTATTTCTGCTCCTCCCTAATCAACCAATTACTGCAGCGAAGCTGCTATTGCTTTGCGAATATTTTCTTGAATTCGGCTCCCCATTGCTTGATCTCCTCATCGGAGAGTTCCCGGATCGGGATGATCTTGGCCTTGTCGATCCCGGCAATCGGCGGATAGACGCCCGGGGCCAGCACGTACTCGCCCACCTGGTCGGCCATGATCTTCATGGCCTCCTTCGAGAGCCAGTAATCCACGAACAGCCTCGCGGCGTTGGGATGGGGTGCCTTGGCCGCGATGCCGATCCCGCGGGGAGTCCCCATCATGGGCTGAGTTACCCTTGCCCAATCCAGCGGCGCGGGGGCCTTGGTGACGATGTACTTCGGCATGGAGATGCCGATCAGCTTCTCACCCGTCTCGATCGGGGCCGGCGTGGGGCCGAAGGAAGCAACGAACATGGGGCTGTTGGCAGCCAGGCCCTTGAGGAACGCCCTCCACTCCGCGTCGGACTTGATCACGTTCTCCTTGAGCCCCACGAGCCAGGAGATGGTCGTGGGGTGGGAGGCGGGGTCGGCCATGACGATCTTGCCCTTCCATTTCGGGTTCGTCAGGTCCTGGTAGGTTTTGGGAAGATCGGCGGGCTTGACGAGATCCTTGTTGTAGATCAGGGCGACGTATTCGATGCCGAAGCTCTGGATCTTGCCGTCCTTGTTCGCCCACTTCGGGTATCCGGCCGAGGCGGGGGAAACGTACGAAGCCAGCACGCCCTTCTTCATGAGCAGCTCCAGCACCGGGATGGGCGCCTGCAGGACGTCGGCCGTGAGCTTGCCTGCCGCGTGCTCCGTCAGGATCGTTGCCACGAACTTGCTGGTGGAGAGCCTCGTGTATTCCGCCTTGATGCCGTACTTTTTCTGGAAGGCCTCCATGACGGGCTCGACGGATGTCATGTTGGCGTAGAAAGCCACCTTCCCCTCGGCCTTTGCCTTGTCCGCCAGGGCCTGCGCAAATGCACAGGGCGCGGTTGCCAAAATAAAACCAAGCATCATCACAACGACCAGGACAGCGATCTTCTTCATGGCTTCATCCTCCTTCCCTCAATACCCCATAACGATTAATCTTTTCTCACCCGGAGCGGGTATCATAATACGAAATTTCCCTTGCATCCACGGAATTTATTGCTTTGGGTGGAAAATAGGGGACACCCCAGGCATTGCAAATTTGGCAAAAATAAACCGAATGGCTTTTCTTCTGAACTACTTCTTTTTCTGATCCGGGAGCGGCAAGCTGAAGTCATCGCGCCCTTGCTTGGGCTGAAGACGGGGCCAGGCTCGCATATTGACATGTGAATGACAGGCGCTTTTCAAAGCCCCCTTGAAATCAAGGCAGGAATCACCCTCTCCTCTGTCCTCTCCCGTCAAGGGAAAGGAGGTTTGATGAAGGGGGAGAAGTGCTATTTCTTGATGAAGCGATACAGGATCAGCAGGAGAATAGCTCCGCCGGTGGCCAGCAGGATGCTCCCTATATTGAATCCCGTGACGGTTCCGAGACCGAGGAAGGACCCGACATAGCCGCCCACGAAAGCACCCGCTATCCCGATCAAAACCGTGACGATGAGCCCTCCCGGGTCCTTGCCCGGCATGATGAATTTTGCCAGCAACCCTACGATCAACCCCATCACGATCCAGGACAGAATTCCCATGGCCAGCCTCCTTCGCGAACTTTGCGTTCGATTTGCTATTCAGAGGGTCTGTTCAGGACTCCCTGAGCGGATGGACCAGACACGCTCCTAACCGGGCAAAACCAGAATAGCACAAATCGATTCGCCCGGCGCCTTTACGGCAATTGGAGGTTGAAGGTGGAGGGTTGGTCAGGGCAGTTCGGTCGGTTATGCGTCGACGACTTCCAGACCCAGACCCTTCACCATTGGGTCAAAATCCCTATCGTCGTGCAGTAGTGCGATCCGGTGGTGGATGCAGAAGGTTCCGATCATGACGTCGATCGTTTTCCGCACCGTAACGCCCTTTCTCCTCAGGCGCCGATAGTTCATGGCGCTCTCCAGGGCCAACTCTTTTCCGCCCATCGGCATGAAGGGAAAGCGTAATAGAAGATCTCGCGCTATCGAGAACTCCCTGTCGCTCTGGAAGCCCTGAAGAACCTCCGCCAGAATGAGATCGCCGATGACAATGGGGGCTTTCCCCAGAGCAGAGTCCAGCCAATCGGTCTGCGACGTTTTTCTGCCGTTGAAGTAGTCGATCCATACGGATGAATCAACGAGAATCATTTGTCCAACCTCATCTCGTCAAGACTTCCGGACCACTTGAGTTTTCCCCGAAACTTTCTGATCTCCTTGCGCCCTCTTACCTGTACCAGCAATTTCAACCCCTCTTCGATGGCGTCCTTCTTCGTTTTCTTGCCGGACGCCTTGAGGGCGGATTTCATCAGGTCGTCATCGATGACAACATTCGTTCTCATGTTTTTCCCTCGTGTGTATGAATTGTCACTACTATACACATCAATGAGGTGCTTGGGAAGACTTTTTTAATGATAGTCGCCGCTGTCTAAATCCCCCCGATCCCCCATCATGAAAAGGGGAAGCACATTAATCGGTTGAAAAAGATAGACAGGGCCAGCGATGACCCTGCTTTTTTCTTCCACTGAACTCCGGCCTGTGTTCCTTCCCGGAATCTCCGGTTCGGCCGCGCTACTGCACCGTCATGGTCTGGGTGGCCGTCGTCCCCTTGCTGTCCTTGACGGTGATGGTGGCCGTCCCCTTTGCCTTGGGGGTCATCTGGAACTGGGTGGCGTTGACCTGGGTGAGGCTCAGCTGGTTGCCGGAAACGGTTGCCGTGTAGGGCGCAACACCGCCCTGGACCGACAGGGCCCGGATGGCGGCTGCCCCCGTCGCGCCAAGCTGCAGCGTGTTCGACGACACGAAGAGTTTCAGCGGCGCCACAGGGGCGGTGATCGCGACGGCGTGCTGCTTCGTTGTGCCTTTGGCGTCCTTTACCGTGATGACCACGTTTCCCGGCGATTTCGGGGTCAGTGTGTATTTCTTCTCGTCGACCTTGGTCACCGTGAGCTGGCTGCCGGACACCGTCACCGAGAAGGGGGTGGCGCCGCCTATCAGTGAAAGCGTGCCGTTCGTGCCCACCGTCATCGCACCCGGGGCGGCCAGCGTCAGCGTCGGCAGGTTCCGGACGATCAGCGACAGCTCGCGGGTTGCGCCGCCGCTGTCCTTCGCCACGATGCTGACCACGCCCGCCTGGCGGCCCGTGACGGCATACTGCCCGGTTCCCTGCTGCTGGATGGTCACGGCGTTGGGATTGCTCGCGGTCACGGTATAGGGGGCCTTCCCGCTCGAGACGGCCAGGGGGGTCGTCTGCCCCACGTCGATGGTTCTCGGCTCGGCGGTCAACTGGGGGAACGACAGGGTGACCCACTCCTTGACGGTGACCGTCCTGCTCGCCGTCTGCGCCTTGCTGTCCTTGACCGTGACGGTCCCCTGCCCCGTCGACTTGGCCGTGAGCGTGTAGACGGGGCGCCCCTGTGGGTCATTGCCCTTGAGCGCTGCCGAGAGGTGCTGGCTGGTCGTCACCGTGTAGGGCGGGTTGCCGCTGCTGATGACGAGCTCGCCCCTGCCTCCCGCCAGTAACGTGGCCTCGGCCGAGACGCTCAGCGGTTTCGTCGTGCCCACGTGCACCGTGCCGTGCACCTTTGCGCCGGCCGCGTCCGTGACGGTGACCTGCGTCGAACCAGCCGCCACGCCCCATATCATGAAGAGGTTCGTCCGGGCCTCGACGCGGGCAATGCCCGGGTTGGCAGAGACGACCGTGTAGGGCGCCTTGCCACCCGAGACGCCGAACCCGCGCCCCTGGCCGACCGCCACGGGGTTCGAAGCGCCCGGCAGCGCGCCGAGAGCGAGCGGTTGCGCCCCGGGGTCATAGACCACGATCTCGCGGACCATGGTATTGCCCTTTGTGTCCTTGATCGTGAGAACGGTCGTGCCGACCGCCTTGGGGATCACCCTGAAGGAAACCTGCGCCCCCGGGTAAGACGGCTCGATGACGACAAGGGGCTTGGTCAGACTGAAGGAATAGGGCCTCGTGCCGCCGTTGATGTTCATGGAATAGAAATCACGCTTCAGGTCGAGGCGGGTGGAGTACGAGTAAAACGATTTCCCGTCGCCCGCCACAATGCGAAGCACCTCGGCGGCATCGGCCGGGGGCGGGAATGCCGGGCCGGACAACACCAGCGAACAGGCCGTAACGATGACGGCGCAAAGCGAAAACACCCGTCGAAACGAAAAACGAATCATAGAATCTCTCCCTTCCATGAGCGGCTCATCTCCCGACGACAGGGAACGGCCTTCACATGTTGAGTATCCAATCGCAACGCATGGGATTACAGAGCGGGCGGCCCGCACGAGCTGACCGTGGCGCCATCAGGATGCTTGCACTTTTTGTGCCCTGTCGGACACAAAAGACGCTTCCGGTCACAGAGCCATTCAGGGCAGGAATAAATGCGGGGGCAGGATGGATTGCCGACGTTTCGGGCCAGATGGGACTACTTTGGGCTTGGATGGATACCGGAGAAATCTCAAGGCGGGATTGCCGAATCGGCCTGACGGCTTCCTCCTGAGAAACAGTCCTGCAGGGTCATTGCGAGCCCTTCGGCGGGCTCAGGATAAACTCCGCGAAGCAATCTCAATGGATTCATGGGATTGCCGCTGTTTCTTTTATCGACAACCCCGGACGAAGTCGGGTCTGTTACTCGCAATGACAGGGCGGGAAATGGGGAGTGCCCATTTCCCGCCCGGAGCATCAATAGACAGGCACCAGGGAATAGCCCCTGGCTTGATAGCCGATCAGGGAAATCCAACCGTTCGGCACGTGCTTGATCTCCGGCAGGATCGACGCCGGGTCCACGCCGAACACTTTGGCGGCAAAGTCGCAAACCTCGAGCTTGATCCCGTCTTTCGCCATTGCCTGGACAGTCTGCGCGATCTCATCCATCGACTTCTGGTCCTCCGGTGAGATACCCTGCTTGTCTTTGGATATCAGCTTGACGGAAGGGCCCATGAAGGCAACGATAAAGGACGGCTTTTTCGACACCGCCCGGATGCTTTTATCCTTGTAGGTATCGTGGATTAGTTTGAGCTGCATGGCGGCGCTTTTCGTGTTTCCCGCCCTCACGTCAAAAATCGCCTTGATGGACTTCAGACCTGAGAGGGATTCATAGGTCGCGGCGGATGCAGACCCGACGGCGGCCAGCATGAAGACCGATGCGACGACAATCGACACAATGATTCTGGTTTTCCTTTCCATATTTTCACCTCCTGAATATGTTGGGATCGTGCTTCGTGAAGAATTACTGAAGATTATCCCTTTGGCACGGCAACTCTAGCCCTGATGGGACCGATGGGGTCAATGAATGAACTATGCAAATGGGCACCCCGGAAATCCATCGGGCATTTCCTGATTTCCGGCATCCAAAATCCTTACGGAGCAGCGGGGCAGGTTAATGAATGGCATTTGCGCAAGGAGGGGGAACAGGAGGGGAGGAACTCGGGGCAGGGCTTGCATCTGATGAACAGGCCTTCAGCAAGACGGATCCGGGGTGAATCGAAAAAAGGCAGCGCCGATCACGGCCTGCCTTTTTGTTAGAATGATAGCGGCACAACGGTACACGAAGAAAATTCGAGCGTTTCCCCCTTACCGCACCTGAGCTTACAGCGGTTTCACGTTTGCAGCTGCGGGACCTTTCGGACCCTGCTGAACATCGAAGCTGACACGCTGACCTTCCTGAAGCGTCTTGAAGCCATCGCCTTGAATGGCACTGTGATGCACGAACACATCGCCACCGCCGTCCTTTTCGATGAACCCGAAACCTTTCTGCTCATTAAACCACTTTACTTTACCTTCCATCATGTTCCTCCTCTTTGTAAAAAATTCTATACGTCGGATTTCAACAATGACTGAAGAAATAAGGCCACCACGACTCTCAAGAGCAGTCTGACCCGCATTTGCACTCCTCATTGTCTTCATCCAACCTTAACGGCCGGTATTCTACATCGTCTTTCGTCGATAGTCAAAGGGAGGAAATCAAAGAAATTTCGGCGGGAGTTTCGGGTTGCCCGGAATGCCGAAGCCGGTCAGAACAATAACCGAAGAGGTGCCGTGGGCGACGAGTTTGCCCTCGCCGTTGAAGACTTCCGTCTCGCCGAGCCCCAGGGTGCGGCCCAGGCGAATGCGCTTTCCCCGGGCCGAGAGCTTCCCGTCGGCAACCGGCGCCAGGTAGTTGACTTTGAGATCCACCGTCGTGATCCCCGCCGATTCGTCGAGCTCCCCGAAAAAACACCAGAAGATTGCCGTGTCGACAAGCGACGCGATCACACCGCCGTGGACGTGCCCGAACATCTGCCGGTGCGCCTCCCGGGCTCCGATTTCGACGAGGGCCTCGCCGACACCGAGTTCGGCGATCGTCATGCCGAGGTGCCTGAAGTAGGGGCTGCTGTTCGCCATGGCCGTGACGGCCTTTACGTAGTCCGGATTGAGCTTTTTCATGGTTCCTTTCTGAATCGTCTCAAGGCTGGATTGCCCCGTCGGCCTGGGGCCTCATCGCAATGACCATTTTTCTTCTCATTGCAAGCGAAGCAATCTGGATTCATCATGCTGCTGCGCTTACGCTCCTCCTAATGAACAGCGCCAATTCACAGAGGGGAAAATCCCCCTCTATCCCCCTTTTCCAAAGGGGGAAGACCTAAACTCCCTCCTTTGTAAAAGGAGGGCCGGGGAGGATTTTAAGGAACTGTTCATTCCATCGATAACCCCATCCCAAAACGGGGTCTGTTGCTCGCAATGACAAACAGGGAACGTTTAATCGCAGTTCTCGGCAACAAGCTGGCACGCCTTCTCTTTTGTCTTCTCCCGGAGCCTCGCTTCCCGGCGCGCCTGCGCCTCGCGATTGCGCCGCTGTTCCTCGGGCGTCTCCAGGATGAGGGGCGGGATGGCAATGGCTTTGCCGTTCTTGTCCAGGGCCACAAAGGTCATGTAGGCCGAGACGGTGTGGCGGATCTTTCCGGTGATCAGATCCTCCGCTTCGACTCGGATGCCGACCTCCATGGAACTCCGGCCCGTAAAGGTAATGCTCGACCTCAAGGTGACCATGTCACCGATAAAAACGGGGTTATGAAAATCGAGACGATCGATGGAGGCCGTCACGCAGTTTGCCCGGGAATGTTTCACGGCCGCAGCCCCTGCCGCCGTGTCGATCAGCTTCATGATGACTCCGCCGTGGACGTTCCCGGCGGGGTTGGCGTCCTGCGGGTTCATGACCTGGGCCATCAGGATGTTGCTTTCTCGGACTCTCTTTCCTTGCATGGTTGACTCCCTCAATGTTGTTTTGGCATCGGACGCGCGGTGGTCCCTGAGGTTGTGGACAGGGTGATCCGTGACGCCCGGTCGTTTTATATAGACGAAAGCGGCACCCCGGTCAACCCTTGCGCAGGGGACAGGGTATCGTGTATAGGGGGTCGGGCACAAGAAAGAAAGTCCACTCATTGCGAAGAAGCAAGGCGACTGAAGCAATCTCATTCGCTGCCCGGCAGATCGAGATTGCCGCGCTCCCTTCGGTCGCTCCTAAGAAACAGTTCTCTCGTTTCCCCTCCCTCGATAACCCCATCCCAAAACGGGGTCTGTTGCTCGCAATGACATATAAAATTGCAACCCCTCTAAGAAGAGGGTAGACGATCGACTGAACAGGAGAGAACAGCCCATGAAGTGCTTCATTATCATCGGAATGCCCGCGGCGGGCAAGGACATCGCCCGGCAGTTTGCGCGCACGAAGGGGTACCCCTACTTTGCCACAGGCGACATCGTCCGGGCGGAAGCTACCCGCCGTGGCGTTTCGCCTGATGCCGACAGCATGGCCGAACTTTCGACGGAACTTCGCGGCAGTGACGGGCTGGGGGTGACGCGGCTGGCCCTGAAGACGGCCGTCGAGATGGGCGCGCCTGTCATGTTCATGGAAGGAATCCGCTCGAAACAGGAGATCGACCTCATCGGGGCACAGGCCGAGACCGTGGTTGTCGCCTTTCTTGCCCCGAAATCCCTGCGCAGGGCGCGGGTACTGTCCCGGGGCCGCTCGGACGACTCGGCTGCGGCCTTCGACGGGCGGGACCGGCGCGAGATCGACTACGGCCTGGCCACCCCCATCGCGCTGGCCGACGAATACATTCTGAACACGGGCACGGTCAACGAGGCCCTCGCCGCTCTCGGTGAAATGATCGATCGCCACACCGCGTGAGTCTCTCACAGCAGTGAACGCCCGCCCGCGTAATGCGTGCTGTAGTACTTGCTGTCGAGCGAGTCGATGCCAATCTTCTTCCCCCGGCCGGGTGCGTGGATGAAGCGCCCGTTGCCGATATAGACCCCCACGTGGGAAACCTTGCCTGAATTGTTCGTATTGAAAAAAACCAGGTCGCCCTTTTCGAGGTTGCCCTTGCTCACGTGGAGGCCCATCTCGGACTGCTCCCGCGACGAGTGGGGCAGCATGAGGCCGTTGTACTGGTAGACGGCCATGGTGAAGCCGCTGCAATCGAAGCCCTCGTCCGCGGAGTCGCCGCCCCACAGGTAGGGGACGCCGATGAAGCTCCTTGCCGTTCTGAAGATCTCGTCGCGCACATACGGCTCGCCCTTTTCTTCTTTCAGGGCGATGGCATACTCGCGGGGGTTGACGATCCAGTATTCCTCGATGATGCCTTTGTCCACGAGGCGCCTGGCCCGTTCCGCCGCGGCCTCGGCCGATTTGAAGTTGCCGAAGCGCACCTTGTAGAGCCCCGTCTTGTAGACGAAGTAATAGGCGGAAAGGCCCTCGCGATTCAGCTTGCCGGTCAGTTTTGCCGCATTTTCCGCCCTGGAGAAGGCGCCCGCCTGGATGGTGAATCCCATCTTCGACGGCATGGGCCCCTTGCCCGCCGGCCGGATTGGCTCGGTCGGCGCCTCCTTACGCGCGCAGCCGGCGAGGATCAACAGGATGAGCAGGAAGAGAATCAGGCGGTAGCGAATCAACGGATCACCTCAAGGGCAGATGTTGACGAAATTGAAAAATTTCGCATCACAAGAAATGGGTCATTATGAGCCGGGCCTCGGCCCTTCATTTCAACTTCGATACAATGAACGGATAGTGCAAATCACACGGCACGCCCAGCCGCAGCCACGCACTGCGCTCGTCCATGGTCTTGTTGATCAGATCCCGGATCGTGGACGTCTTTCCCTCCCCCGCCGGCACCTCGAGGGATACGCCGAGCGCTTCGATGACGGGCGGCGGATCCTTTCCCACTTCATCCTTGTAGAAAAGCCGGGCATCCTCTTCCGTGTCGCCGGCGATGACATGATCGCCGATCCTGTAGGCTTCCATGTTGCGGTTATTCCCCCTTTTTGAAACGTTGGAGTTCACCCCATAGCGGAACCGGAATCTTCACCCTCACCCCAACCCTCTCAAAGGAGAGGGAGATTATGGAAGCGGGTTTCGAGAGGCTCGGCTCGTAATGACTTATTAATGCGGCATTATACACTCCCCGTCAAGGGCGCAGCGATGGCACGCGCCTTGACAGCCCGGGGACGATCCCCTATAGTGCTCAGTACCTGCCCGCAAGAGCTGGAAAGTACAAGAAAAGGGGTTGCAACAGCATGGCCGACATACGCACATTCCGCCCTCCGACGGTGAAAAATCCCAAGGGCCTCCTGGTGATCATCGCCCTGGCCGTCCTGTTCATGGGCTTCTGGCGAACGACGGGCCTTTTCGCGGACTGGCTCTGGTTCCAGGAAGTGGGCTACGAGAGCGTCTTCACGGTCAGCCTTTTCGCACAGGTCAAGGCTGCCGCCTTTTTCGGCATCCCCTATTTCCTCTTTTTCTTCCTGAACCTCACCCTTGCAAACCGCATGGCCCCGCAATTCCAGGTGCACGAGGGAAGCGACACCATCGACCTGAACCCCCAGGGCCCGGGGAAGATGCCTCTTCAGCTTTTGATCCTGGTGGTCTCTCTCCTCCTGGGCTTGTTTGCCGCGATGGCGGGTGCCGGCCAGTGGGAGAACCTGCTGCTGTTCTTCAACGGCGTGCCTTTCGGAGCGAACGATCCCCTCTTCGGGAAAGACATCGGTTTTTACGTCTTCCAGCTGCCCCTTCTCAATCACGTCTTCGGCTGGTTCGTGAGCCTGAACCTCTTCACCCTCGTGGCCACGGCAGTCGTCTACGTCCTCCGCAAGGCCGTGATCATCCGGCCGCCGCAGTTCTTCAGCCTCGCCCCGGCGGCAAAGCGGCACCTGCTGATCCTGGCATCGCTCTTTTTCTTCTGGGGTGTCTTCGGGTCGTGGCTCTCTCTCAACGAGATCCTCTTCACCAAGCGCGGCGTCGTCTTCGGCCCCGGCTACACGGACGTGACGACCCAGCTCTGGGTCCTCAAGGCCCTCATGGCCGTCTCCTTCCTCTGCGGGGCGGCAATCATCGCCTATGCCTTCATCGGAAAGGTGCTGATCCCCATCGTGGCCGTAGGCGCCTTCG
Organism: uncultured delta proteobacterium; assembly: GCA_963828305.1. GTDB lineage: Bacteria > Desulfobacterota > Syntrophia > Syntrophales > UBA2192 > UBA2192. The sequence continues at coordinate 38,854 of CAWHEJ010000012.1, forward strand.
CGGCCCTGCTGATCCTCGGGCGAGGGATCTACCCGTCCATCGTCCAGAGATTCCAGGTCATCCCCAACGAGATCGTTCTGGAGCGGCCCTATGTCGAGTGGAACATCAAGTACACCCGAATGGCCTACCAGCTCGACAACATCGAGGAGCGGGACTTCCCCGCCGAGGAGAACCTGACCCGCGAGGACCTGCGCCGCAACGACCTCACGATCAAGAACGTGCGCCTGTGGAACGACGCGCCGCTGCTGCAAACCTACGGGCAGCTCCAGGAGATCCGGACCTACTACAAGTTCATCGACGTGGACAACGACCGCTACATGGTCAACGGCGAGTACCGCCAGGTCATGATCTCGCCCCGCGAGATGCACTACCCTTCGCTGCCGTCGAAAACCTGGGTGAACGAGCACCTGACCTACACCCACGGTTACGGCATCGTCGTGGGACCCGTAAACCGCGTCACCCCCGAGGGGCTCCCCGAGTTCTTCATCAAGGACATCCCCCCGGTATCGTCGGCGAACCTGAAGGTCACCCGGCCGGAGATCTACTACGGGGAAACCTCGAACGACTATGTCTTCGTGCGCACGAAGGCCCCCGAGTTCGACTATCCCGTGGGCGACAAGAACGTCTATTCCCAGTACGAAGGAAAGGGCGGCGTGCCCCTGAACTTCTTCCGGAAGCTGCTCTTTGCCGCCCGGTTCGGCTCCGCGACCATGCTTCTGGCCAACGAGATCACCGACGAGAGCCGCATCATGTACCACCGGCAGGTCCGGGAGCGCGTCGCCAAGATCGTCCCCTTCGCACGCCTCGAGGGTGACCCCTATCTCGTGATCACCCCCGAGGGGCGCCTCGTTTGGTTCGTCGACGGCTACACCATGACGGATCGATACCCCTACTCGGAGCCCATGAAAGGGGTGGGAAACTACGTCCGCAACTCCTTCAAGGCCATCGTCGATGCCTATGACGGCACGGTTGAGCTCTACGTGAGCGATGCGATGGACCCCATCATCCAGACTTATGCAAAGATCTTCCCCGGGGTCTTCAAGCCCCTGGGCGAGATGCCCGAGCCCCTGCAGAAGCACATCCGCTACCCCGGCGGGATGCTGGGCATGCAGGCCCACATGTTCCGGGCCTACCACATGCAGGACCCCCAGGTCTTCTACAACAAGGAAGACCTCTGGTCCATCCCGGGGAAAGCGACGCGCAGCGGCGAGCAGGAGATGGACCCCTACTACACGATCATGAAGCTCCCCGGCGAGAAAAAGGAGGAGTTTATCATGCTCGTCCCCTTCACGCCGAGCCGCAAGGACAACATGGCCGCCTGGATGGCCGTCCGCTGCGACATGCCGAACTACGGCAAGCTGATCGCCTACCAGTTCCCGAAGCAGAAGCTGGTCTACGGGCCTCGCCAGATCGATGCCCGGATCGACCAGGACGCCGAGATCTCCAAGCAGCTCTCGCTCTGGAACCAGAGGGGCTCATCGGCCATCCGGGGAAGCCTGCTGGCGATCCCCATCGAGAAGTCGATCCTCTACGTCCAGCCCCTCTACCTCTCGGCCGAGAAGGGGCAGCTGCCGGAGCTCAAGCGGGTTATCGTGGCCTTTGGCAACACAATCGCCATGGAGGAGACGTTCGAGCAGTCGCTGCAGCGCGTCTTCGGCGGCGAGCTCATCCGCGACCGGGGGGCAAGGCCTGCGGGAACGGCGGCAGCGGCGCCGGCCGCACGGGAGAAAGCGGACCGGGAACTGGCCCTGGAAGCCCTCGGCCACTACCGGAGAGCGCAGGAGTACATGAAGCAGGGTAACTGGGCTGCCTACGGCGAGGAGATGAGGAAGCTCGACGAATCCCTGCGGTCCGTCGAACGAAGAAAATAACAAAAACAGAAGGGGCGCTGCACCGGCAGCGCCCCTCTTGCTGTTATTCTTGATTCGCCTACACCCTACACCCTCGTCCCTGTTTGTTAATCGTCCTTGCCCTTTCCCTGGCCTTTGCCCTTTTTCTTGTCGTCTTTGTCTTTCTTGTCCTTCTTGTTCCCCTTGTCGTCCTTGTCCTTCCCCTTGCCTCTGTCGTCACCGTAATCGCGCTGCTTTCCTTTTTCCTTGTGATGGTGCTCGTTGATGGCGACAAATCTCTCGCCTCTCCCTCTTTCGTCCATGATCACCTCGGCGGCCACGCCGTGATACTCGGACATGAAACGCAGGTTGACGAGATTGACCACGTCGGCATCGGCCAGCCTGACCTTCTTGTAGTCCTTCCCATGCTTCTTGTAGTGCCCGTAGGCATTGCCATAGGGAGGTCCCACACGCCCCACGGGGACATAGTAGATCTCGGGGGTCAGCCCGTAGTGCAAGGTGATGTTAAGCCAGCTCATCCGCTGGCGGAGACGAAGGTCAATAATGGCTTGCGGGTCCACGTGGGCCCGGGATGCAAGGAAAAACACCACGGGGAGTTCCTCGTCCGGGAAGCGGTAATGATCCTTCACGTAGACAACGCGGGTCTCGGGCACCCGGTAGTAGTCGCCGATTGCGAGATAAAAACTCCGCATGTCTCCGTTGGAGATGGAGATGCCCGTGCTTACGTTCTGGGCCGAAGCGGGCGCCGCCGGCACGAGAAGCATCAGGGCAATGAACAGGAAAATGATCTTTTTCATGGTTACCTCCTTAATTTCCGCACCTCTTGCTTAATGAAAACGCCCCATCGGCGGATCCGTTGACCCTGCCTGTGAGGCGTGCAAAATCCAGTCCAGAGAACGTCACCCTTCAGTGCCGCCCTTGCGGCTTCCCCGGTAAAGCTCATATTCGAGGAGTCGGCACTCGATGGGCCCGTTGTAAAAGGGGATTCTGCGCTTTGTCCTCAGCCCGACCTTTTTGGCCAGATCGAGGTTTCCCGTGAAGATGTAGCCCCGATAGCCCATGCACCGGGTCTTGAAGAAATTCCCGATTTCTTTATAGATTTCCTCGAGCGCCCCGACATTCCCCATCCGCTCGCCGTACTCGGGGTTCAGGATCACGACCCCCTCGCCCTCCGGTACGATACTCTCCCGAAAATCACAGGCCTGAAATTCGATGAGGTGCTCCACCCCCGCCGTCCTGGCGTTCTGTTTGGCTGCCTCGACGGCCCCGGGCCGGATGTCCGTGGCGATGATGCGCCCGGCAGTCTTTTGGAGGGCCGCTTTTTTCAGCTCTTCCCGTTGTTTCTCGAAAGCGGACAGGTCAAACCCCAGGATATGCATGAAGCCGAAGTTCAGCCTCAGGACCCCAGGAGCCCGCTTCAGGGCGATGAGGGCCCCTTCGATGGCCAGCGTACCGCTCCCGCACATGGGGGTGACCAGGGGGGCCTTCCCGTCCCAGCCCGTGGCCAGGATGACGGCGGCGGCCAGCGTTTCCTGCATGGGGGCCTCCAGCGGGATCTTTCGGTACCCCCTGCGTGAGAGAGGCTCGCCCGAGGTGTCGAGCCAGACCTCGCAGCGGTCCTGCTCCCAGTGCAGGTGAACCACGGCCCCGCGACGGCCCGGGCCCGAGTCAGGCCGGCGGCCCTGCTTTTCGCGGATGCGGTCCACGATGGCGTCCTTCGTTTTCACGTTTGCAAACCGGGAGTCATTGACAGCGACGGTGTCCACGCTCGAGGTGACAGAAAGGAACCCGTCGGCGGAGATGACCTTCTCCCAGGGCAGCGTTACAAGGCGCCGGTAGAGATCCTGGGCCTGCACGGCCGGGAAGGAGTCGAAGAGATAGAGGACGCGCTGGGCCGTGCGCAGGGAGAGATTGAGGCGCAGGGTGTCCGCAAGGGTCCCCTCCGTCTCGACGGCCGTCTCCAGGCTGCAGAGGACCGGGAATCGATGCGCCTGGATTTCTCCGGCGAGGATCCCCGGGGTCCCGCGGGCACAGGTGATGAGAATTCTTCGTTTTTCATTCCACAGCGTCACCGGGTATTCCTCCCTGTTCAAAGCAATGGAGGCAGTTAACCACAGGATCGGCTGACTGTAAAGCGGCGGGTGCCCCCCGAAAAATTCCTTGCGAAAAGCAATCCTTGTGATAAAAAAGCACCGTTTTCTCAACAGAGCGCGGGGATCTCGTCATGATCGACCTGGAGCATCTCAACCGTATCTCCCTCTCATCGAAGCCTTTCGGGCAGAGAATCGTGGCCCGGTTCGTTCTGTCACCGAACTATCATCTCTTCCAGAACGTGGACATCCGCCTGGAAAACGTGGAGAAGATCCCCCGCGGCGAGACGGTCATCTTCGCCATGAATCATACGGACCGCTACAACTACTGGCCCTTCCAGTACGAGCTCTGGCGGATGCACTACCCCTTCACGACGGTCTGGGCCAAGGGCAAGTACTACCGCAGCAAGGCCGTGGGGACGCTCCTCGATACGTGCAACGTCATCCCCGTGCCATCCATGGGCTACCTCGTGGAGGAGTATTACAAACAAAGCTTCGGCCGGAAGATCGGGAGGGAAGAGTACCGCGTCATCAAGGACTGGATCGACGGAAAGCTCGACGAGGCCGCCTCGCTGGCGAAACTCAAGGCCGAGACGACAACCCTCTTCAAGGAAAACTACATCGAGCATCTCAGGGAATATCACCAGACCCTGATGGAAAAAGTGGCCGAGCTGAGCACGAGAGCCCTCAAGGAGTGGGGCCTGAGCCTCATCATCTTCCCCGAGGGAACCCGGTCGATCAGGCTGGGTGAGGGGAGAATCGGGATTGCCCAGATCGCCCTCTACTCGGGAAAGATGATCATTCCCGTGGGCTGCAACAACTCCGACACGGTCTACACGGGCCATTCGCCCTTTGCGAAAACGGGCGCCATCACCTACCGGATCGGAGAGCCGCTCACCGTGGACGACAGGCTGAAGGAGTTCCGCATCACGGAACCCTTCAGGCTCTTCTCGCGCGAGAGCCAGCAGAAATACCGGGCCCATTTCGAGGGCGTCACCCGGGTTGTGATGGACAGTATCAACGGTCTGCTAGACGATAGGCACCAGCGGCCAGAAAGCCGCTGACCGAGGTTTATCCCCCGAGTTGATCCATCTTCACGTGCCGGCTTCGAACTCGCGAAGATCGGAAGAGCAGAAGTGAGGAAGAGCGGAAAAGGATTAAGGGCTTGGTCATCGCGAGGAGTGCAGCGACGTGGCGATCTCGTTTTATAGGGATTGCCGCGCTTCGCTCGCAATGACTCTTTTTTGATATTTCATTGTTTGTTTCTTCCATCGACAACCCCGGGCACCGTCGGGGCCATGGCTCGCAGTAACCCGGTTTCTTGTCTATCACCCCTTCCCGGCTTTTCTTTTCTTGCCCAGCCTGACCGCACACAGATCCCCGCACATCGTGCAGCCTTCGTCCTCGGCGCTTTTGCTCTTCTCGAGCCAGGCCCTCGAACGGGCCGGGTCGATGGAGGCCAGGATCTGGCCTTCCCAGTCGAGATCCTTGCGGCACCGGGCCATGCGGTGATCCCGCTCGATCGCCCCGGGAATACCCTTGGCGATGTCGGCGATGTGGGCGGCGATCCTGGATGCCACAACGCCCTCCCGCACATCGTCGATCGTGGGGAGTCTCAGGTGCTCCGACGGGGTCACGTAGCAGAGATAGTCGGCTCCGGCCCAACCGGCAAGGGCACCGCCGATGGCCGCCGTGATGTGATCGTAGCCCGGGGCGATGTCCGTGGGCAGAGGTCCCAGGACGTAGAAGGGCGCCCCGTTGCAGAGGCTCTTTTCCAAAAGGACGTTGGCCTGGATGTCACGGATCGGCACGTGGCCCGGGCCCTCGATCATGACCTGGACGCCCCGCTCCCTTGCCCGCAGGGTCAGCTCTCCCAGGAGGATGAGCTCCTGGACCTGGCCCCGGTCGGTGGCATCGGCCAGGCAGCCGGGCCGCAGGCCGTCGCCCAGGCTCAGCACCATGTCGTAGCGCTTCGCGATTTCCAGGAGCCTGTCGTACTGCTCGTAGAGGGGGTTTTCCCTGTCGTTGTAGTCCATCCAGTGGGCCAGGATGGAGCCCCCGCGGCTCACGATGCCGAGCACCCGCCCCTGGGTCTCGAGTCTTCTAACACTTTCCCTCGTCACGCCGCAGTGGACGGTCAGGAAGTCGACGCCGTCCTGGCCGTTTTCCTCGATGGCCCGGAAGAGATCGTCACCCGTCATCTCCACGATGGCCTTGCCGGCATTCACGGCCGCAACGGCGGCCTGGTAGATGGGCACCGTGCCGATGGCCACCGTCGATGCCCCGATGATGGCGCGCCGGATGGCCCCGAGATCGCCGCCCGTGGAGAGGTCCATGATCGTGTCGGTGCCCGCTTCGATGGAGACGCGGACCTTCTCCAGCTCGTGGGCCAGATCGGCGCGGTCCTTCGAGGTGCCCACGTTGGCGTTGACCTTCGTCCGGAGGCCCTTGCCGATGGCCATGGCCGCAATCGATGTGTGCCTGTTGTTGCGGACGACGACGATGGTCCCGTCCTCGACACCCTTCCGAATGGTCTCGGGTGAAACGCTTTCCTGCTTCGCGCAGAAAGCCATTTCCTCGGAGAGGATCCCCTTGCGCGCCATTTCCAGTTGTGTCTGTTTCTCTTTCATTGCTTTCACTATTCCTGTTGTTGCAGCATTGCTTGACATGGATCAGATGCCCTGTTTCTTTTTCAGCGTCTTTGCCGGCTTCAGCACCTTGTCGGCCGGGGCGCGCCCTTTTTTGATCCCTTCGCCGCACCCCTTCAACTCATTTTCGTCTCGGATACGCGCGCACTGACGGATCAGAGGCGCAAGGTGGTTCACCGGCCCCTGTCCGCCCCCGATGGCAAGGCCGCAACGGATCGCCTCGGTGACGTAATCCTTCGCCCGCTTCACGGCCTCGAGCACCCCGTCTCCCTGGGCCAGCCCCGTGGCGATGGCCGAGGCAAAGGTGCAGCCCGTGCCATGGGTGTGCTTCGTGTCGATGCGCTTTGTTGCGAATTCGTGGAAGGTCTTGCCGTCAAACAGCAGATCCATAGCGTCGCCCTCGAGATGACCGCCCTTGACGACGACGTTTTTAGCCCCGAGTTTGTGGATCTTGACGGCAGCTTTCTTCATGTGGTCCCTTGTGGCAATCCGCATCCCCGCAAGAACCTCTGCCTCGGGGATATTGGGCGTGGCGACCATGGCCAGCGGAATCAGCTCTTTCACCAGCGCCCCCCGGGCCTCCTCGCGCAGAAGGGGGCTTCCGCCCTTGGCCACCATGACCGGGTCGACGACCAGCTTCCGGATCTTGTACTGGCGGATCTTCCCGACTACGGAGCGGATGATCTCAGACGAGGAGAGCATCCCCGTCTTGGCCGCGTCGACGCCGATGTCGGTCATCACGGAATCGAACTGCTTCTCGATAAACTCCACGGGGATCTCGTAGACACCCTGGACGCCCAGGGTGTTCTGGGCCGTGAGCGCCGTGATGACGCTCATGCCGAAGCCCCCCTGGGTCGTGATCGTCTTCAAGTCGGCCTGGATCCCGGCCCCGCCGCCGGAATCGGATCCCGCGATCGTCAATACTCTCTTCACTTCCATTTCATCCTCCTGAACTGAACAGGCTGACCACAAAAAATTTTTCTATGAAGTGTCCGTGAAACGGTTTTGCAAGGATCAATTTTCGCACCTCTCTGAGGTGCTCACCGGCAAGGTGGCTATTTAGACATCGTTGCGCACCCTGACGGGATGCGCCCCCGGTTAAGCGCCTTTGCGCAAACGGTTCTTAGCATCCTTCGGCAAGCTCAGGATGACCCGGCTCCGACTGCTACGTCATGGTGAGCCTGTCGAATCATGCGGCCGCAGCACAGCGAGCGTTAGAACCGTCGCAAAGCGCTTTTGAGCCGGCAAAATTGTTTCACGGACACTTCACCAACAGCCCTTCAAATAAAAAAGGCACACCCCTGGTGGATGTGCCTTTAACCTTCATGATCGCTTCCGCCACTCCCTACGCTGGCATTACCCAGGTCAGGTTCGAAGGGTATACTCTCAGCCTGTACGGCACCCCCAGGATCGGCTATTCAGTTGTGATTCAACCCTACTCCAGGGTGTCGCCGGAATCAAGCCAATTCTTGGCACGCCCCGGATAAAATAGCGCTTGAAATACGCCCCGCTCATGGCTAAGGATGAAATCCCTGATGATAAAAGTGACATGGAGTCGGATTGTTGAACCGCCCTGCCCCCTTTGTATTCCTGATCTGCCTGGCAGAGACTCTCTCCATGACGGGAACCATGTATTTCCCGGCGCTGCTGCCTTTCTTCCAGGGCGAGTGGGGGATTACCAACACGGCGGCGGGTTGGATCAACGGTGTTTTTTTCGCGGGCTACGCCATCGCATCGCCGATTCTCGTTGGGCTGACCGACCGGGTCGACGCCCGGCGGATCTACCTGCCCTGCGCCTTCCTGGCAGCCCTCTCCCTGTTTCTTTTCGGGTGGTGCGCCGAGGGGACATGGACGGCGGCGGCCCTTCGGCTCCTGGCGGGGATTGGTCTTGCAGGCACCTACATGCCGGGCCTCAGGGCCCTGAGCGACAACGTGACGGGGCCGAGGCAGAGCCGCTACATCGTTTTTTACACGGCGACCTACGGGATCGGGACGGCTCTTTCCGTCTTCTTTGCCGGGCTCCTGGAACCTTTGATGGGCTGGCGCCTGGGGGCGGAAATCCTCGCCCTCGGACCGCTGGGGGCCCTGCTCATTTTCGCAGCCATCGTCCCGCCGCGAAAACCTTCGGGGCACGGGGCCGGGCTGCGGTTTTCGAGAAATGATCTGAAGATCGTCCTGGGCAACCGGCCCGCCGTGGGCTACATCCTGGGCTACGGCGCTCACTGCTGGGAGCTCTTCGGCTACCGGTCCTGGCTGGTGGCTTTCCTCGTTTTCAGCCTGAGCCTCCAGCCGGGATTCGACGCCCCGTTGAGCCCCCAGAACATCGCCATGCTGATCCTGCTCATCGGGGTGCCCGCCAGTATCCTCGGCAACGAGGGAGCCATGGCATGGGGGCGCCGAAAGGCGCTTACGGCATACATGATCGGGTCGGGACTGCTCGGGTGTGTCATCGGATTTGCCGCCGGGCTCAACTTCTACCTGGTCGTCACACTGGCACTGCTGTATGGCATGACGGTCCTTTTCGACAGCGGGGCCCTCACGGCCGGGCTCGTCGCCGAATCGCCGGAGCGGCAGCGCGGGCTTACACTGGCCGTCTATTCCTTCACGGGCTTCGGGATGGCCTTCCTGGCACCCCTTGCATTCGGCGCCATCCTCGACGCTGCCGGCCGGGGGGTTGCGGCGTGGGGCCTCGCCTTTGCGGCCATGGGCCTCGTCTGCATGACAGGCGCCCTGTGGCTGCGGATTTTCCGGGCACAATGACGCAACTCCATTGAGGGTTTCCGCCATCGCCCCGTTGACAGCCTCAATGGGCCCGCCTATACTAAAACACAACCATCGATGAAAGGAAACTCGTGGCCGTCCGGCAAGTTCGTGACAACCTTTACCTGATTGACCTCAACGGGCCCCTGGAGGGTTTCCGCAAGTTCATCAGCGCCTGGGTATGCAAGATTGACGAGGTTACGCTCCTGATCGATCCCGGCCCTGCCTCCACCATCCCTTACCTTGTTGAGCGGATGGATGAACTGGGCATCCGTACCATCGACTACATCCTTCTCACGCACATTCACCTCGATCACGCGGGTGGGACGGGTCAGCTTCTGCAGCACTTCCCCGACGCGAAGGTCAACTGCCACCCCAGGGGGATCCCGCACATGGTGGCCCCGCAAAAGCTCTGGGAGGAATCGAAAAAGGTCCTTGGAAAAGTCGCCGAAGCCTATGGCAAGATGGCGCCGGTGCCTGAATCAAGCATCTCCTACAGCGGCACGATCGATCTCGGGGGGGCATTCATCGAGGTCATCGAGACACCGGGCCACGCAGCGCACCATGTCTCGTACAGGATGGGGGATATCCTCTTTGCCGGAGAGATCGCCGGCGTCTACGTCCCCCTCGAAGATGGGTTTTACGTCCGCCCCGCCACCCCGCCTCCCTTCCAGCACGAGACCTTCCGGGAGTCCATCGCGAAAGCGGCCGGCCTGGATGTGCCGCTCGTCTGCCTGGGACATTACGGCTGCAGAGAGGATAGGGCGGCCCTGTTCGAAAGGGCCCGAGGGCAACTCGACAGGTGGGTGGACACGGTGGAGAGGCACTTCAGGAAAGGAAGCGACCCCTTCGAGGAAGCCGTCCTGGCCGATCTCATCGCGAACGACCCGGACATGTTGCGCTGGCAATCGCTGCCGAAAGACATCCAGGCCCGCGAGCGCAGCTTCTGCTTCAACAGCATCCGCGGAATCCGGATGTACACGGCGAAAGAAGAAGGTAAGAAGGTGTGAAGGTAAGAAGGTTGGAGAAGTCGACAGCCTTTGGTTGGCTCCCGGCTTATCCAACTTTCTCACCCTCTTACCCTCTCACCTTCTACGTTCGAGTGCATTTGATTGCGGCCGGGTGCGTTGCTATGGGATGCCGAAGATGGCCTTGGCATTGGCCGTCGTCACGGCCGCCACTTCCTCGAAAGGTTTCCCCTTGATTTCGGCCACCTTCCGGGCCGTGTGGACCACGTAAGCGGGTTCGTTGCGCTTGCCGCGGAAGGGGTTCGGCGTGAGGTAGGGGCAGTCCGTCTCCACGAGGAGCGACTCCAGGGGCAGGTCTCTCACGATGGAACGGAGCTTGTCGTTCTTCTCGAAGGTCACCGTCCCGGGGATGGAGATGTAGAAGCCCATGGCAATGCATTGCTTCGCCATGGGATAGTCGCCGGAGAAGCAGTGGATGATGCCCCTCCGGCTCCCTTTCCAGCTTCTCAGCAGATCCACCGTCTCCCGGTGGGCGTCGCGGTCGTGGATCACGACGGGAAGATTCAACTCCGAGGCCAGCTCCAGCTGCTCCCCGAAGCGCAGGATCTGTGTAGCCCGGGGCGAGAGGTTCCGGAAGAAATCGAGGCCGATCTCGCCATAGGCGACTACTTTCTCGTGCTTCGCCATCTCCTTGAGCGAGGCGTAGGTGCCGCCGTCGATGTCCTTCACCTCGTGGGGGTGGATGCCGATGACGGCATAGACGCCGGGGTAGCGTCGGGTGATCTCGAGGGCCTTCCGGCAGTCCTCCACGGTAGTCCCCACCGTGACGATGATCTCCACGCCGGCCGCCTTCGCCCTCCCGACAACCTGGTCGCGGTCGCGGTCGAAGGGCGGCATTTCCAGGTGGGCATGCGAGTCGATAACCCTGTCCATCCGCCCTAGCCTTTTGCCGGCCGCTTTCTGTTGAAGTCTGCGGGGACCTCCTCGGCCTGGTTGGCCAGGTCGGGGAGCGTAGCGAGGTACTTGGCGAGAAACTTTTCCGTCATATCGCCCTTTTTCAGCTTCAGATCGATCATTCTCTTGTCAATGCTGTCCATGTTGAATGCCTCCTGTTTCTTCATTCCGTTCCTCCTCCCTCTGCTGGTGAAAACCCCCATCTGCTGCGTTCCCTCGTCCCTCGTCGCTGCGACGTACGCCCCAAGTACGTCTCGCTCCTCGGGACTTCGGAGGCCTTGCATCTGGGTCTTTTTGACCAGCAGGAAAAAAGATGTTCAATACCTCGTGAGTTCGCAGTGAACCCGTCGGCTTGACGGGAATGACTGGTTTGTTTACCGTTTCAGCTCCGGAGCCTCGGATCGAGTGAATCCCGGATCCCTTCGCCCAACATATTGTAACCCAGAACCGTCACCAGGATGGCGAGCCCCGGGTACAGGGAAAGCCACCAGGCGATGTCGATGTTGTCCTTCCCCGCCGTCAGGATGTTTCCCCAGCTCGGGGTGGGCGGCTGCACGCCGATCCCCAGGAAGCTCAGGGCAGACTCGGTGAGGATCGCCCCGGCCACCCCGAGGGTCGCCGCCACGAGCACCGAGGCCATGCAGTTGGGAAGGACGTGAATGAAAATGATCCGCGCATCGCTTGCCCCGATGACGCGGGCCGCCTGAACAAAGTCACGCTCCTTGAGCGATATGAAATCGGCGCGAACCAGCCGCGTGATCCCCATCCAGCCCGTGGCCCCGATAATGATCATGATATTCCAGATCGAGGGCTCCAGGAAGGCGATGACGGCCAGGATCAGGAAGAACGTGGGAAAGCAGAGCATGATGTCGACGAAACGCATGATGACGGCATCGACCCCGCGCCCGTAGTACCCCGCCACGGAGCCGAGGATCGCCCCGATGAGGATGGCGATTCCCGTGGAGACAAACCCCACCTTGAGCGAGATCTGGGCTCCCCAGATCATCCGGGACATCACGTCGCGACCGAGCTGGTCCGTTCCGAACCAGTGCTTCGCCGAGGGTGGCTGCAGGATGTTCTTGAGATCGATCGCCGTCGGGTCGAAGGGGGAGAGCCAGGGTGCCAGCAGCGACACGACGAAAAGGAAAACGACGATGACGCTCCCCGCCACGGCGAGTCGATTTTTAGAAAATCGGTACCAGAAATCCGTCTTCATTGCACAATCCACTTTTTTCCCATTTCTTTCACACCCTCCCGGCCTCAGGAGATCCGGATCCGCGGGTCGGCCAGCGCATAGAATACATCGGCCAGCAGGTTCCCGATGAGCGTGAGCACGGCGCCGATGACAAGGATCCCCATCACGACAGGGTAATCGCGCGCCATCACGGCCATGTAGAAGAGCTGCCCCATGCCGGGGATGCTGAATATGGTCTCGAAGATGACGCTGCCGCCGATGAGCCCCGGGACCGAAAGGCCCAGCAGCGTAATGACCGGGAGCATGGCATTGCGCAGGGCGTGCTTGTAGATGACGACCCGCTCCGGGAGCCCCTTGGCCCGGGCCGTCGTGATATAGTCCTGCCGGATGACCTCCAGCATGTTGGAGCGCATGTAGCGCGAAAGCCCCGCAAGCCCCCCGAAGGCTGCGATCGAAACCGGCAGGATCAGGTGCTTCAGAAAATCCCAGAAGGCCTCGGCGGGAGGCAGATATTCATAGTTCAGGGACCGGATGCCCGAGATGGGGAGCCAGTCCAGGTGGATGCCGAAGAGGATCATGAGCAGAAGCGCAAGCCAGAAGGTCGGGATGGCAAACCCCATGAAGACGACGACACTCATGACCCGGTCGAAGGTGGATCCCTGCCGCACCGCCGAGAGCACCCCGATGGGGATGGCGATGAGAAAGATGAGGGCCATGGAGAGCACGTTCAGGAAAACGGTGATCGGAAGCCGCTCGAGAATCTTCGCCGACACGGGCCTTCCGTCCGGCGAGAAGGACACCCCCAGGTCGAGCACGAGCAGCCTGCCGAGCCACTTGCCGTACTGGACGTGCAGCGGCTTGTCGAGGTCGTACATGGCCCGCAGGCGCTCCTTCATCTCGGCCGTCACCCGGGGGTTCATCTCCGTCTGGAGATCCGTAGGCGATCCCGGAGCGAGGTGCATGACGGAAAAACAGATGATCGTGATCCCGAAAAAGAGGGGAATCATGAAAAGGAAGCGCCTGGCCACATAACGAATCATGTCAGGACCTCCCCGGGGAAGGCATCTTTTTTTGAGGCGGCTCAGGCTGTCCTTCCGCCGCGGCGGGACTGCCGAACCCCTCGAGGACGCCCAGGGCTTTGATGTTGGCAAGGGTCCTGGCCAGATTCCGCTCCGAGTGGGCCTCCACGGTCAGAATGGGGTTGAGCTTCCTCTCCTTCAGAATGGCAAACAGCCTCGCGAAGGGGAAGGTCCCCTCCCCCACGGGAAGGTGCTCGTCGAGGGCGCCCTTGTTGTCGTGGAGGTGGATCTCGATGAGCCGGGACCCAAGCCTGTCGATCCAGGCCTCGAGGCCGGATTGGGCGAAGGCATTGAAGTGCCCCGTGTCGAAGCAGAAGCCGACGCGCCCGGGCGGGAGCGCATCGAGAAGAAGCCCGATGCAGCCGGGATCGGCCTCGTACACGTTCTCCAAGGCGATGCGGGTGTCGAGCTTCTCCGCCAGGGGAATGAGCTGCGACCAGGTGTCGATGCTGTTTTCCAGCCATTTGCGACCGGAGGACACGTAGTATTTCTCGTCGTAGGAGGGGTGAAAGACGATGGAGCGCGGGCGAAAGCAGGAGGCGATCTCGAAGAGCTGCCGGAACCGCTCGAGGCTCACCCGTCGGATCTTCGCGTCGATGGCCCCAGGCCTCAGGTCCATGAAGGGCCCGTGAAAGGTAATGGAATGCCCCGCCTCGAGGAGGATCGTTGCGGCTGCGGCATAGTCCGGTTCCCTGAACCCGTCGAGGATGGCGCTGTTAAAGGCGATCTCCGGGTTGATCCGCTCCCTGAGGATTTTATCGAGATGTTTCTGGAGAAGCTGATCGAAGGGGATATGAACCTGAAGGTGTTTCAGGATGTCCTGCATCGTGATCATCCGGATCGGCATATCAATTGATGAAAACTACCACATCGGCAGCGGCGAGGCAACGGGCATTTTCAAATTGACAGGGCAAATTGATAATGCTACAAAAACGGCAGGTTAGGGGAAAGCCGGCCCGTCGCAAAGGCACCGGCCCCAACATACGGACAGACAGAAGAAAAGGAGGCTTATTGGTTAAAAAGGAATTGACCACGCGGCAGAAGATTCTCCTTGCCGTCAACGCGGCCCTGGAGAAAAAGGCAAAAAACATCGTAATTCTGAACATCAAGAACATCACTTCCTTTGCCGATTACACCATCATCTGCAGCGGCACGTCGGACCGGCAGGTCCAGAGCATTGCCTCCTCCGTCGAAGGGTCCATGAAAAAGGCAGGCACCCTTCCCCTGGGCGTGGAGGGCGAGAAAGGCGGTCGATGGGTCCTCATGGACTACGCGGACATCATCGTCCACGTCTTCTACGAACCGGTGCGCGAGTTCTACGATATCGAGCGGCTGTGGTCCGATGCCCCGAAAATGGAAGTGGCCGAAGACGCCGTCGAGGTCAAGTCGCTCCGCAGGGGGATGTGATGTGAGGGCAGTGCTCACAGCCTTCACGGAACTGCTCTTCCCGACACTGTGCCTGTCCTGCGGCGGGGTCCTGTCGGAGCGCAGGGAACATCCCTTCTGCCCCGACTGCCATGCCGGGATCCGTTTCATCACCGGACCCCTTTGCCCGGTATGCGGAATCCCCTACCCTGTCGAAGAGGGCCCCGATCACGTCTGCGGCGATTGCCTCCTCAAGAAGCGGCACATCGGCGCCGCCCGGTCGCTGGGGGTCTACGAGTCGGTCCTTCTCGATGCCATCCACGCCTTCAAATACAGCGGCAACGTCACCCTCGGCGAGCGGCTGGGTCGACTGATGGCGCAGCATGACTACCCTGCCTTCCTCATCCAGGACTATTCGCTGATCCTGCCCGTTCCCCTGCATCCCCGGAGGCTGAGGCAGCGGGGCTTCAACCAGTCGGTCATCCTCGCGCGGGAAATCTCCAGGTGCCACGGCGTGGCCATGGACTTCCGCACCCTCAGGCGCATCGTCGACACGGAATCACAAGCGGGCTTGAAAAAGGAAGAGCGACGGTCTAACATAAGGAAGGCGTTCAGCGTAACGGACCCGGAGCGGATCCGGGGGCTAAACATCCTTCTCGTCGACGATGTCTACACGACGGGAAGCACCCTGGGCGAGTGCGCGAGAACCCTTTTGAAGGCAGGCGCAGAAGCCGTGGGCGCCCTCACGCTCGCCCGGGCGATCCAGGAGCCGTCATGAACAAGATCACCCCGAGAAACGAGCTCAAGTCCCAAGTCGACCGGTTGAGACGGGAAGGCAAGCAAGTCGTCTTCACCAACGGCTGCTTCGACATCCTCCATGCCGGCCACACCCGGTACCTGCGGGAGGCAAGGAAACTGGGCGATGTGCTGATCCTGGCCCTCAACAGCGACAGCTCCGTTCGGTCCATCAAGGGTCCGATGCGTCCCATCGTGCCCCAGGCCGAGCGGGCCGAGGTGGTGGCCGCGCTCGATTCCGTGGACTACGTGACGGTCTTCGACGAGCTGACCCCGCTCGAGCTCATCGAGTTTCTCCGGCCCGATGTCATCGTCAAGGGAGGGGACTGGGCCGAGAAGGACATCGTGGGCGCCGAGTCCGTCAGAAAATGGGGCGGACGGGTGGCCATCATGCCCGAGATCGAAGGGGCCTCGACGACGAACATCATCGACAAGGTCCTCCAAGTCTACCGTTCAGGCGACGAGGCGGGGAAAAGGGGCTAAATATTTCTTTACAATGATCCGATTATTCGTTATACAAGATGGCTCTTCTCCACGAGAACGCTTATCTTTCGGACGGAACACAGGATGAAGCCAGAGAAACAGGATTATTTCCGAGCACTTCTTCTGACCAGGATCAATGAGCTCCTGGACGGCGCGGAGAGGACCGTCGCGGAGATGACCGACGAGCAGGAGAACTTCCCTGACCCCAACGACCGGGCATCTCTGGAGTCGGACCGCAACTTCGAGCTTCGGATCCGCGACCGCGAGCGAAAGCTCATCGCCAAGATGCAGGAGGCCATCAAGCGCATCGATGACGGCACCTTCGGCATCTGCGACTCCTGCGGCGGGCCCATTTCGGAAAAGCGGCTCACGGCGCGCCCCGTCACGACGCAGTGCATCGACTGCAAGACCAAGGAAGAGAAGATGGAGAAGCAGCGGGGGGAATAGGTTCTCTCCCGGCTCGCCGTCTTGTCTCCGACCCACCCCGGACTCCCCAAACCCCACCCAGCCAGTCATGGAATTCGTTTGCCCAAAATCAGAGGCCGCTGTATAGTTGCCGCTGTTCAATCCGGTTCGCAACAGCGTTGCCGAGGAGAAAGTCTCTTTCAGGCGTTTGTTGGCGCACTATCGCACAGAGGGTGAGAGGGTGTGAAGGTGAGAAGGTTGGAAAAGCGGAAAGTGTGAATTTGTCCGTCGGCTCATCCAACGTTCTTACCCTCTCACCTTCTAACCTTCTCGAGTCGGGCAGATGCGACCCCGGTCAATAGCACTGTGTGAGTCATGTACGTCGAAGTCGCCATCCCCATTCCCTCCAACCGGACCTTCACCTACTCCGTCCCGGCCGAGTCGCGCGCGGAGGCCGCCCTGGGCAAACGTGTCCTGGTCCCGTTCGGGAAACGCTCGCTCACGGGCACGATCATCGGCATCCGGCGCTCCACCGACCGGAAGGACACGCGGGAGATCGTCCGCGTGCTGGACCGGGAACCCCTCTTCCACGAGGAGGATCTGCGTTTCTACCGTTGGGCCGCCGCCTACTACTTCACGCCCCTCGGCAGGGCCCTGGGAGAGATCCTCCCCGGGGGCATCGACATCGAAAGCCTGCTGTGGGCCGTCAAATGCGGCGATGCGGGAGATCTCACGCCCCTGCAGAGGAGCATCGTCGACTCGCTGGGGCGCCGTTCATCGGGCATGCCCCTGCGCAGCCTCGAGAAAGAGACGGGAAAGAAAACCCTCCTGGCCGAGCTTCGGAAGCTGGAGAAACGGGGAATCCTCTCCCTGGAGGAGCGGCTGAGGAAACCCGTCGTAAAGGGCAAGACGGAAAAGATCGCAACCCTCCGGGAAGCCCCCGCGGAAAAGGTGAAGCTCACGGATCGCCAGAGACTGACCCTCATGGCCATCGAGGCAAGGGGAGGCAGGGCCCGCGTAGCCGAGCTGGAGGAAGTCCGTGACCCCCTGCCTGCCCTGAGATCCCTGGAGAGAAAAGGCCTCGTCAGCCTCGGCGAGGAAGAAACCCTGAGAAGCCCCGGATGCACCGGGGAGATCGGCCGGGCCCATACCCCCCTGAAGCTCAACACCGAGCAGAAAGACGCCCTCGGGACCATCCTGAAAGGCATCTCCTCGGGCGCCTACTCCCCTTTCCTGCTGCACGGGGTCACCGGAAGCGGGAAGACGGAGGTCTACATCCACGCCATCACCGAAGCTCTCCGCCAGGGGGGTCGCGCCATCTACCTCGTCCCGGAGATCGCCCTGACGCCCCAGCTCATCGGCCGGTTGGAAAATCGCTTCCCGGCAGGCGAGATTGCCGTCCTTCACAGCGGGATCGGCCCCGCGGTGCGCTACGATCAGTGGCGCAAAATCGGACGGGGTGAAGCGAAGATCGTCGTGGGCGCCCGGTCGGCCATCTTTGCGCCCGTAAGCGATCTGCGGCTCATCATCGTCGACGAGGAGCACGACGCCTCCTACAAGCAGGACGAGCGCATGCCCTACAACGCCAGGGACCTGGCGGTGGTGCGTGCCAAACAGCAGGGGGCGGCCGTCGTTCTGGGCTCTGCAACCCCGGGGCTGCAGACCTTTCACAACACGAGGGAAAAGGAATACGTCTACCTCGAGCTGACCCGGCGTGTCGAGCAGAGGGAGATGCCGAGCGTCGAGATCGTGGACATGAAGAACGAACGGGACCCCAACGGCAGGATCCGCTCCCTGTCGCGCCTGCTCGTCGAGCAGGTCGGCCGCACGCTGGAAGCGAAAAAACAGTCCCTGCTCTTTTTGAACCGGCGGGGGTTCAACACCTATCACTACTGCGGCGACTGCGCCCATGTCTTCCGCTGCCTCAACTGCGCCGTTTCGCTCACCCATCACCTGAGCGAGGGCGCCCTGCGGTGCCACTATTGCGATTTTTCCGTCAAGGCGCCCCCGGTGTGCCCGGAGTGCGGCGGGGTCCGCATCCTGAGCTACGGTTTGGGAACGGAGCGGCTCACGGCGGAAATCGAGGACCTCTTTCCGCAGGCTCGGGTCGCCCGGATGGACAGCGACACCACATCGGCGCGCGGCAGCCACGAGCGCATCCTTCGGACTCTCGGCCGCGGCGAGATCGACATCCTTGTCGGCACCCAGATGATCACCAAGGGACACGATTTCCCCGGCGTGACCCTCGTCGGCGTCATCTCCGCCGACACGACCCTCAACATGCCGGACTTCAGGGCCGCCGAGCGGACCTTCCAGCTGCTCACCCAGGTATCCGGCCGGGGCGGCAGGGGCGAGTCCCCCGGCGCGGTCGTCATCCAGACGCTCAACCCCGGCCACTATGCCATCCAGCGCACCCGCTCCCACGACTTCGCCGGCTTCTACGAGGACGAAATCGCGCTGCGCAGGGACCTGGGGTACCCGCCCTTTTCACGGATGATCAACATCACCGTCTCGGGGACGGGAAAAGAGCTGGCGGAAAAAGGGGCCGCACGACTGGGGCAGCAGGCCCGCCGGCTTGCCGATGGAAGCGAGTACAAGGGTCGCCTGACTGTCATCGGCCCCATGGAAGCACCCCTGGGCAAGGTGAGGGGCCGGTACCGCCGACAGCTGCTCGTGAGGGGAAAGCAGGTGCGCGCGCTCCACACCTTTGTCCGGCAGCTCATCGAGGGGGCCGCCCTGCCGGGCTGCGAGATCCGCGTCGATGTGGACCCCATGAATTTCATGTGATAAGCTGCCGCAAAGCGGCAGCGGGATTCGGACTTCAGGCTTCGGGCTTCAGGGAAAAAGTCGGAGGTTGTCTTCGACACGCTACACGCCACACGCTACACGCTTCAATGCCTTTATAACAAGTCGAGCTTTGAACACTGCTCTCGAGGGTTACAATGACTCACCCCAAGCCCCGCATCCTTTTCATGGGAACTCCCGAATTCGCGGTCCCGTCCCTGGAACTCCTTGTCGAGAAGGCCTGGTTCGTTATCGGCGTCGTCACCCAGCCCGACCGGCCCAGGGGAAGGGGGCAGCGTCTCGTCGCCTCGCCGGTGAAGGAGGCGGCCGTGCGGCACGGGCTGACCGTTCATCAACCCGAAAAGGTCCGGGCCCCCGAGTTCCTGGAGATCTTCCGCGGGCTTGCCCCCGACATGGTGGTCCTTGTCGCCTTCGGCCAGATCCTGCCGAAAGACATCATCGACGGCCCGCCCATGGGTTGTATCAATGTCCACCCCTCGCTGCTCCCCAAATACAGGGGGGCCGCACCCATGAACTGGGCGCTCATCCGGGGCGAGCAGATGACGGGCATTTCCATCATGCGGATGGACGAAGGCGTCGACTCGGGAGACATCCTCCTGCAGGCAGAAACGGCCATCGAGCCGGGCGAAACCTACGATCACCTCCATGACCGGCTCGCCGTGCAGGGTGCGCAGTGCCTTCTGAGGACGCTGGAAGGGCTGGCGGACGGCACCGTGCGTCGGGTTGCCCAGGATCACGCGCTTGCCACGCTCGCGCCGCGCCTGAAAAAGGAAGACGGGCTGATCCGCTGGGAGGCCCCCGCCCGGCACATCGCCCACTTCGTGGCCGGCCTCTCTTCCGTGCCCGGGGCGTTCACCTTCCTGGACGGGAAGGTCCTCAAGGTCTTTTCGGCCGAGGCCGAGGAGACCCCCATGGGCCGCGAAACACCGGGGACCATCCTCGGGCCGGCACCGAAGGGTCTCAAGATCGCCGCAGGCGGCGGATACGTGTACCTGAAGGACGTCCAGCTCGAAAGCAAGAAGCGCCTGCCCATCACCGACTTTCTCCGGGGCTTCCGGTTCACGCCGGGCAGCAGACTGGGCACGGAAGAAGGTAAGAAGGTCTGAAGGTGAGAAGGTCGGAAAGGCGGAGAAGTTGAATTCTGCCGGAGGCTTCTCCAACCCTCTCACCCTCTTACCCTCTCACCTTCTGCTTCCCGGCGGAAGGCCCCTCCGACCCGCATCAGGAGCATTTATTGAAGCTTCCTCCCTCCATGAAAGAAACCCCCCGGGCCCTGGCCGTCCAGATCCTGAACCGGGTTGACGAGGAACAGGCCTTCGCCGAGCCGCTGCTGGACGCCGTCCTCTCGTCTGGCCGCCCCGAAAGTGATGCCGACCGGGGTCTGCTGACCTTCCTCGTCTACGGAACACTGCGCATGCGGGGTTTTCTCGATTTCCTGATCGACCGATTCTACAAAGGGAAGCCCGGCGCAATGCAGACAGGCATCCGGAACATCCTCCGCGTCGCCCTCTTCCAGGCTCGCTTCGCAGAGAAGATCCCCGTCTACGCCGCCGTCGACGAAGCCGTGAACACGACCAAAAAGATATTTCCGGGAAGGGAGAAGCTCGTCAACGCCGTACTTCGAAACGCCCTCAGAGGCATGGCGGACGTCGAGTTCCCCGGGCTCGAGGCGGACCCCGCAGCCCACATCGCCTTCGCTCATTCCCACCCCCGCTGGCTTGTCGAGCGCTGGATCGGCTGCTTCGGCATCGAGCAGACGCTTGCCCTCTGCAAAGCGGACAACGAGATCCCTCCCCTCACCCTTCGAGTGAACCGTCTCAAGGCAGAACGTCAGGAGGTGCTGGAGAGGCTCGCCCACGCCGGCCATGACGTGAGGCCGACGGTTTATTCCCCCGAGGGGATCATCCTGGCAAAGCCTCCCGTCGCACTGCGGGAAATGCCCGAGATGACGGGCGGCCTTCTTTACGTGCAGGACGAGGCCTCGCAGCTCATCTCCAGGCTCCTGTCGCCGGTAAGGGGCGAGCGGGTCCTGGATCTCTGCGCAGGAGCGGGAGGCAAGACGGCCCATCTGGCAGCCCTGATGCAAAACGAGGGGGAGATCGTTGCCGCCGACATCCAGGAAAGCAAGCTCAAGTCCCTGGAGGCAACGTCGCGCAGAATGGGGCTCGATGTGAGAACGGCAGCCGTCGACGCGACGGACGCGACGCGTATGGCCGCCCTGGGCCCTTTCGACCGGGTACTCGTCGATGCGCCCTGCTCGGGCCTTGGCACCCTGAGGAGAAACCCCGAGATCCGCTGGCATCTCACCGGGCAGAAACTCGGAGAGTTTCCGCCCCTGCAGAAACGCATCCTGGGAAACGCCGCGGCCTGCGTAAAAAGAGGGGGGGCTCTGCTTTACAGCACCTGCTCCGTCATGCCGGAGGAGAACGACGGTGTCGTCGAGTCCTTTCTCGAGGGGCATCCCGACTTCGCCCCGGCCCGCCCGGCAGCCGACTTCCCGGCCGACGTGATCGACGCGAAGGGGTTTTTGCGGACCTTCCCCCACCGCCACGGCACGGACGGCTTCTTCGGCGCCCTTCTTCTGCGTCGGTAGAGAGGCTCTCCGTTGACTGAAAGCCTTGCGGCTTGCGGCTTGCGGCTCGCGGCTCTTCGCCTGTTGACTTGGACGTCTCCAAATGGTATTGCTCTTTCTGGAGGCTCCGGCAAGAGGGATATCAAGCAACCTCATTCCGGAGCCTTTCGAGTTGTCCGACAGGAGAACACCATGTTTTTGAAGCAGCTGCAAGTCGGCCAGATGGCCATCTTCGCCTACATCGTAGGTGACAAGGAAACGGGGGACGCCCTCGTGATCGACCCGGCGGCGGAGACGGAACGGATCGTCGCCGAGGCGCAGAAGAACAATCTCACGATCCGCTACATCGTGAACACCCACGGCCACGTGGACCACATCTCGGGCAACGCCGACATGAAGAAAAAGACAGGGGCTAAAATCGTCATCCACGAAGCCGATGCCGGCATGCTCACCTCCACCCCTTCGATGATCCTGAACATGTTCCGGGCTCAGGCCTCGCCCGCTGCGGACATCCTGGTCCGGGAAGGCGACTCGATCCAGGTCGGCAGCGTGAAGCTGAAGGTCCTCCACACACCCGGTCACACACCCGGCGGGATTGCGCTCTACACCGACGGCTACGTCTTTACGGGGGACACTCTCTTCGTCGAGGCCGTCGGGCGGACGGACCTGCCCGGGGGGTCCTGGGACACGATGGCGAAGGCCATCAAGGACAAGCTCTACACGCTGCCCGACGAGACCGTCGTCCTGCCCGGCCACAACTACGGCAGGATGCCCACCTCGACCATCAAGAACGAAAAGCGCAACAACCTCTACGTCCGCTGAACAAGGAGCCCAGACCATGGCCCAGCCGGCCCTCTACCAGACAGATCTCAAAGGCCTGAAGCTTGTCAACCGCGGCAAGGTCCGCGACCTCTACGACCTGGGGGAGGTTCTGCTCATCGTGGCGACGGACCGGATCTCGGCCTTCGACGTCATCATGCCGAACCCCATCCCCGGGAAAGGCGAAATCCTGACGAAGCTCTCCGAGTTCTGGTTCAGGCAGATGACCGACATCATCGGCAACCACCTCGTCACGACGGACGTGGAGAGGTTCCCGGCCGAATGCAGGCCCCACCGGGATGTCCTGAAGGGCCGGAGCATGCTCGTGAAGAAGGCCAAACCCCTGCCCGTGGAGTGCATCGTCCGCGGCTACATCAGCGGTTCGGCCTGGAAGGACTACACGGGCGGAAAACCCGTCTCGGGAATCCGCCTTCCCGCAGGGTTGAAGGAGTCTTCCAGGCTGCCCGAACCCATCTTCACCCCCTCCACGAAGGCCCCCGAGGGCGAGCACGACATGCCCATTTCGCGAGAGGAGATGGCCCGCATCGTCGGGAAGGAGCTGACGGACCGGGTCGTCGAAGCGAGCCTCGCCATCTACAGGCGTGCCGATGCCATCGCCAGCTCCGTGGGGATCATCATTGCCGATACGAAGATGGAATTCGGCATGATGGGCAGCGAGCTCATCCTGATCGACGAGGTGCTCACGCCGGACTCCTCCCGGTTCTGGCCCCGGGACGATTACGCCGAAGGGCGCGGGCAGAAGAGCTACGACAAGCAGTTCCTCCGCGACTACCTGCTGTCGCTGAAGTGGGACCAGAAACCCCCGGCTCCGGAGCTACCTGCCGATATCATTGAGAAAACCCACCAGAAATACGAAGAAGCCCTCCAGCGGTTCACCCGGAAACCCTGACCCTCAAAAAAATGCGGGCCCTGTCTTGACAGGCTCGGAGGGGATCATTAAGTTATCGGCACTTCAGGGGAGAGGTGCGCCCGCAGGGCAGACCGCGATCACCCCTGAAAGGCCCAGGAAATCAGACAGCGAGCGAAACGCGAGCTCCATGGCCCCCCGACAGGGGGCCTCTGGAGGAATCAAGGCGCCCGGACCGGCAGAGGGGAGACGCCCCGGGTGATTGTTGCACTCCGTCACGGGCACTCTTTGGGAAAGGAAATCGCAGGTCTTACATGGAACGACGGGATTACTACGAGATCCTGGGTGTCGAACGCAGCGCGCCCGACGAGGAAGTCAAGAAGAGCTACCGCAAGCTCGCCATGCAGTTCCACCCGGACCGCAACCCGGGGGACAAGAAGGCCGAGGAAAAGTTCAAGGAGGCGGCCGAGGCCTACGAGGTGATTCGCGACCCCGAGAAGCGGAAGATCTACGACCGCTACGGGCACGAGGGAATCAACGGCACTGGATTTCGCGGTTTTTCGGGCTTCGACGACATCTTCACCAACTTCAGCGACATCTTCGAAGACGTCTTCGGGTTCACCGGGGCCCGGACGCGGACACGCTCCGCCGTCCGCCAGGGCGCCGACCTGCGCTACGACCTCCAGATCTCCTTCATGGACGCCGTGAAAGGAACCTCCACGCAGATCGAGATGGAGAAACTGGAGCGCTGCAAGGAATGCAATGGGGCAGGAGCGGCGGCAGGGACTCACCCGGAAACTTGTTCCCGCTGCACCGGGCGCGGCACCGTGACCCAGTCGAGCGGGTTTTTCACCATCAGCACCACCTGCCCGCAGTGCCGTGGCGCCGGACGCGTGATCAAAAACCCCTGCAAGGCCTGTTACGGGACCGGGAAGGCCAAAACGAGAAAGACCGTCAGCCTCAGGATCCCCGCCGGCGTAGAGACAGGTTCCCGCCTGCGGTTGCGCGGTGAGGGCGAGGAAGGTGATTTCGGAGGCCCCAGCGGGGACCTCTATGTCTTCATCCACGTGGAGCCCCACGAGTTTTTCGACCGCGACGGCTATGACGTCCTGTGCCAGATCCCCATTTCCGTCACCCAGGCCGCCCTGGGGGCCACGATCGAAGTGCCGACCATCGACAGCAAGGAATCCGTCAAGATCCCCAAGGGAACGCAGAGCGGCAAGGTCTTTCGCCTGAAGGGAAAGGGCGTCGCTCACCTCAAAGGCATCGGCCGCGGGGACCACGTCATCCAGGTCCTAGTCAAGATTCCCACCAATCTCACCAGGAAGCAGGAGGAGCTTTTGAGAGAGTTCGCCCGGCTGACCGGTGAATCCGCCTCCTGAGCCTGGTTTCCATTCCCCGCAGGCCCTTGCCGGAGCCGGGGGAGGTACAATGCCCGGAAGACCGCGAGGCGAAAGGGTCCGCGGGCAGATGTCCCAAGAAAGAATGGACAATTCCGCCTGCATCCATTATATTTTCACTGTTAACAACCACAGCAACGAGAGAGCCTGAGGGAATGCATCATGGCAGAGATGACGCGATCCAGGGAAGTGCCCGTTCAGCTGCTCCGATGGACCTGCAACCCCGAGCTTCTGGGGTTTGACACGACGAAGGAGTGCAATAAAACCGACAACATCATCGGGCAGAACCGGGCCGTCAAGGCCATCACGCTGGGGCTCGAGATCGAAAGCCCGGGATACAACATCTATGTCTCCGGGATGACGGGCACGGGAAAGACGACCACGATCAAAAACCTGCTCAGCCAGCTCGACCTCAAAAAGCCCATTCCCGACGACATCTGCTACGTCCACAATTTCAAGGACCCCGACATGCCGCGGGCCATCATGTTCCCGGCAGGCAGCGGCCGGAAGCTCCAGAAGGACATGGACGACCTCGTTGCCCACCTGCGGAAGGAAATCCCGCTGATCCTCGAGAGCGACGAGTTCAAGAAGGAATCCGAGGAAGTCATCAACACGTTCCGGCAAAAGCAGAAGGAGATCATCCGGGAGTTCAACGACCGCCTGCTGAAAGAGAATTTCCAGCTCGTCCAGTTCCAGATGGGCCCCTTCACGCGGCAGGACATCGCCCCGATCGTGGAAGGGCGGCCCGTGCCTTTCGAGCAGCTCGAGGCCATGGCCGAGGAGGACAAGTTCAGCAAGGAGGAGCTCGCGACGATCCGGACGAAAATCGTCGACTTGCGCATCGAGCTCGATTCGGTCATGCGGGAAACCCGGGACATCGAGCGCGAGATCCGGCAGCAGATCGGAACCCTCGAGCACAAGTACGGCTCCCCCGCCGTGATTGAGCAGATCTCGGATCTGAGACTCCGCTACGTGGATTCCAACGAGAAGGTCAACGGCTACCTCGACGAGGTCCAGGAGCACATCCTGTCCAATCTGAAAATCTTCCAGGAAAAGGAAGAGGACAGCAGCAGCAGCAGCAACAGGCCATGCCGTTCCCCATGCCCCAGGCGCCCGTGAGGCGCTTCACCGAGTTCAAGGTGAACGTCCTCGTGGACAACTCGGCAACCGAAAAAACGCCCATCGTCATCGAGACGGCCCCGACCTTCAAAAATCTCTTCGGCACCATCGAGCGCGAGGTGGACCGCTCGGGGCTCTGGCGGACGGACTTCACCCACATCAAGGCCGGGTCGTTGCTGAGGGCAAACGGCGGCTTCATCGTTTTCGACGCCCTGGAGGCCCTCATCGAGCCCGGGGTCTGGACGTTCCTCAAGCGGACGCTGAAGAGCCGCGAGATGAACATGCAGCCTTACGACCCCTTCAGCTTCCTGCCCTCGGCGATCAAGCCCGAGCCGATCCCCATGGACATCAAGGTGATCCTCATCGGCGACGACTACCTGTATTACCTGCTCTACAACCTGGAGAGGGACTTCAAGGAGATCTTCAAGACGAAGGCCCAGTTCGACACGGAGATGGCCAACTCCGACGATAACATCCGGGAATACGTCTGCCTCATCAAGCGGATCGTCGACGAGGAGAAGCTTTTCGATTTCGACAAGAAGGCCGTCTGCACCGTCGTGGAGTACGGCGTGCGCCTCTCGGGCAGGCAGAAGAAGCTCTCGACCCGTTTCAGCGAAATCGCCGACCTGATCCGCGAGGCCCACTACTGGGCGAAAAAGGACGGGGCCGTCCTCGTCTCGGATAAGCACGTGGATCAGGCCTACGAGGAAAAGATCAACCGGGTCAGCCAGATCGAGGAGAAGATCCAGGAGCTCATCGACGACGGCACGATCATGATCGACACAAACGACAAGGTCGTGGGGCAGGTCAACGGTCTCTCCGTCTACGACATGGGGGAGTATGCCTTCGGAAAGCCCTCGCGGATCACGGCCAAGACATCCATGGGACGCACCGGGGTCATCAACATCGAGCGGGAGGCCAAGCTCTCCGGCCGGACTCACGACAAGGGCGTCCTGATCCTGGAGGGTTATTTCCGCGGCAAGTACGCCCAGACCAAGCCGCTCACCATGAGCGCCAGCATCGCTTTCGAACAGTCCTACGGCGGGGTTGACGGGGACAGCGCCTCCTCGACGGAGATCTACGCGATCCTGTCGAGCCTGTCGGAATTGCCGCTGCGGCAGGACATCGCCGTGACGGGATCCGTCAATCAGAAAGGCGAAATCCAGCCCATCGGGGGAGTGAACCATAAGATCGAAGGGTTTTTCGACGTCTGCAGAGCGCGGGGCCTCACGGGCAGGCAGGGGGTCATGATCCCGCTGCTGAATGTCCCGGAGCTTATCCTGAGAAAGGACGTCGTAAAGGCCGTCGCCGAGGAGAAGTTCCACATCTGGCCGGTGAAGACGATCGATGAGGGCATCGAACTGCTCACGGGCGTGCCTGCAGGAGTGGCCGATACGAAGGGAAATTACCCGGAAAACACGGTGAGTTACTGCGTGGACAAAAAGCTGCTGACCCTGGCGGAGGGGTTGAAATCCTTCGCGGAGGAGGGAAAGCCGCAAAAGCCCGCGGATGAAACGAACAACGAGAACCAAGGCAAAGGGGAGTGATGCGTATGATCTACCGGAAGCGAGCGGCTGTTGCGCTGATCGTGCTGGCGTGCTGTTTTTCCCTGTATGGTTGTCCCGCCGCGGCCATTGGGGTGGCTGCCGTCGCGGGGGGCACGGGAACCTATTATTACGTGGAAGGGGAGATGCGGACGGATTATTATTTCTCCGTCGATGGCGTCTGGTCCGCTGTCGAAAAGACGATCGCCGACATGAAGGGCCGCGACGTGGAGCCGGACAAGCAGGCGGACGGGGGAAAGATCGTGGCCGTGATCAACGATGAAAAGGTTACCTTCAGGTTTAAGTACAAGGACAAGGACCTGACCTCCCTGGGCATCCGCGTGGGACTGATGGGCAACGAGGCGGCCTCCAAGGTGATCCACGACCGGGTGGCCGATAATCTGCTGAAAAAGTAGGAAACGGGAACGGGAGATGCAAGGCGCAGGGGTGTCCGGATGACGCATCCGGGCCCCGTGCGACGGACATCCCCGGAAAAGAGACCATGTATAAAACGATTCTGGTTGTCGACGACGAAGAGAGCATCTGCCAGTCCCTGCAGGGGATCCTGACAGACGAAGGCTACGAGGTCCGGACCGTCGGAAGCGGCGAGGAGGCCCTCAAGGCCATCGAGGAAGACCCGCCCGACCTGGCACTTCTGGACATCTGGCTTCCCGGAATAGACGGGATCGAAACCCTCAAGATCATCAAGACCGACACCCCGCAGGTCCAGGTCATCATGATGTCGGGGCATGGCACCATCGAGACCGCCGTGAAAGCGACCAAGCTCGGCGCTTTCGACTTCATCGAGAAGCCCATCTCCCTGGAAAAGGTGGTGCTGCTCGTCAACCACGCCCTCGACCTGGCCCGCCTCGAGGAAGAGAACAAGTTCCTCAAGCAGAAGGTCACCTCGGCCTTCGAACTCATCGGCCAGAGCAAGTCCATCGTCGATCTGAAGGAGATGATCCGGATCGTCGCCCCGACGAACGCCTGGATCCTCATCATGGGAGAAAACGGCACGGGAAAGGAACTCGTGGCCCGCTCGATCCACTACCTGAGCAAGCGGGCGAAGAAGCCCTTCGTCGAGGTGAACTGCGCGGCGATCCCCGAGGAGCTCATCGAGAGCGAGCTTTTCGGCCACGAGAAAGGATCTTTCACGGGCGCCACGGCCAAGAAACGGGGAAAGTTCGAGCTTGCCCACGAGGGGACGCTTTTCCTTGACGAGGTGGCCGACATGAGCCTCAAGGCGCAGGCCAAGATCCTGAGAATCCTCCAGGAAAAGCGGTACGAACGGGTGGGCGGCAACAAGTTTATCGACACGGACGTGCGGGTGCTCGCCGCAACGAACAAGGATCTCGAAAAGGAGATGGAGACGGACCGTTTCCGTCAGGATCTCTACTACCGGCTCAATGTCATACCGCTCACCATCGCACCGCTGAGGGACCGAAAGGAAGACATCCCGATCCTGGCCGGCCAGTTCGTGAATGACTTCTGTCTCAAGGAGGGGGTCGAGCCGAAGGCCATCTCCGGGGATGCCATCGACATCCTGATGGATCACAACTGGCCCGGAAACGTGCGGGAGCTCAAGAATATCATGGAGCGCCTCGTCATCATGACGCAGGGCGACACGATAACGGCCGACGACATCCCGTCCCTTTCGAAGGAGGAGCAGCCCGGGGAGGCCACGGACTCCATCTTCACCCACAATTCCTACCGGAAGGCAAAGATGGAATTCGAAAAGAAGTACATCCTGAAAAAACTCCAGGAAAACGAGGGCAACATTTCCAAGACGGCCGACACCATCGGGCTGGAACGCAGCAACCTCCACCGCAAGATCAAGACCCACAGCCTGGAATCTAAGAAAGAGTAACCGGTGATTGGGAATTGGTAACCGGAATTACAAAGGCCCTTGCTGGAGTCGAAGAAAGAGTGATCAGTGGCTAGTAAAAATTAAAGAAAGGCCCTTGCGCATCCCGCAAGGGCCTTTCTTTAATCTGCGCTTCTTCTCTTTTCCGTGAACTCGGTTGGATTCTTCCTTGATTCACATGGATTTATTATTGCATAAGTCCTTGTCATACTGAATCACGAAATTGCCGACGGGTAAACACCATGAAACTGTTTCCCAGGGAAAAATCGAGAATTCTATTGGTTTGCGTCGGATTTATTATATTATTTACGATCGTGTCATATCTCCTCCAGAGTGACCGATATAAGATCCATCTCCTGTTCCAGGAAGACAGATACAAGGACAGCTACGGTTACCTATTGTATCGATGCCTGACGAAAGACACCGAAGCCGCTCTCGGCTTATTCAGGCCCGTTGATTTTCGCACGGATTTTTTTGGGCTGGTATATGAGGGAAACTCTCGAAATCTCCTGGATAAGCAGATACTCTGTTTTGGAGCTCAGGAAAAATATATCCTTTTTTTCATGCGGGATGTTGCTGGCCTGCTTGGAAAAAATGAAGTCGTGTTTTTTGATATTGGAGCCAATGTCGGTCAACATTCCCTGTTCATGTCGAGACTTGTGAAAGAGGTTCATGCCTTTGAACCGTATCCGCCTGTTCTCGAAAAGTTCCGAAGGCTGGTGGCAATCAACAACATCGGGAATGTTCATATCCACCCCGTAGGACTCGGGAATGAAAATGGACAACTTCCTTTTTCCGAGCCGCCGGATTCCGATACAGGCACAGGTTCCTTCTTGCCCAGAGGGAATCCTTCGAACAAGAGCGTCAGCATGCCCCTGGTGATTGGAGATGAATGGCTGGAAGAAATCGAAGCGAGACGCGTCGATATCGTCAAATGTGATATCGAAGGGTATGAAAAGCCGGCGCTGCTGGGCCTGAGGCGCACGATGGAAAGAAATCGGCCCATCGTGGTGATGGAACTCAATTTGGGCTCGGAGGAGTCTTTTAAGAGCATCGATGATTTATTCGCAACGTTCCCTCACAGCTATGAACTTCTTCTCTTCTGTAAGGAAGACCCTTACACCGGTCATTATCAATTATGCAAACAGGGCGATCGATTAGATTTTAAAAAACAAGAGCGGCATAATATCGTTGTTTATCCGGTGGAAAAGAAACAGGTTGTCATGAAAGCATCCCGGCATAACTGAATGAGGAACCGGGTTGCGGCAACCCGCGAACCGAATATAGGAAGAAATGGCGGGAATTCCTCCCGCCATTTCTTTACCTTGTGTCTTGCGGTTTGAGCCTTGTGGCTGTTGCCCCTGTACCCGTCCGTCGGCTGTTCAAAAATGCCCGGATGCAAGACGCCCTAAAAGGACGGAAGCTAAGAAGCGATGAAGTTAGGAAGCGCAGAGAAGCAAGTCGTTGACGCTTACTTTCAACTCAGCCGAGCTTCGCATCTTCTCATCTTCGCAACTTCTTTTTCCTCACCCTGTACCCGACACCCTATACCCTGGACCCTGGATTTTTTTGGTACCAGTCGACGGTAACCTCCAGCCCCTCCCTGAACGACCAGGCCGGCTCGAAGCCTATCCGCGCCCTCGCCCGGCCGATGTCGGCCATGGAGTGGCGGATGTCGCCCTGGCGCGCCTCGACAAATCGGGGCTCGATTGTGCTCCCCGTGATCGCCTTCAATTCCGCCAGGAGATCGAGAAGGCTGTAACGGCGGCTGCAGGCCACGTTGAGCACCTCGCCCCCGATTCCCGGGACCGCTGCGGCCAGCAGGTTAGCTTCCACCACGTCGCGGACAAAGGTGAAGTCCCTCGAATGCCCGCCGTCGCCGTACACAAGGGGACGGCTGCCCCCGAGCAGGGCCATGATGAACCGGGGAATCACCGCGGCGTAATCCGAGAGATGGCTCTGCCGGGGGCCGAAGACGTTGAAATACCTCAGCGCAACCGTTTCCAGCCCATAGAGGGGGGAAAACACCCGGCAGTACTCTTCGGCGGTGAGCTTGCTGATCCCGTAAGGGGAAAGAGGCTCCGTCTTCATGGTTTCGTCTTTTGCCGTGAACTCTTCCGCTCCCGCGCCGGCCTTGTCCCCGTAAACCGATGAGGAACTCGCGAAGACAAATCGCCGCACTCGGGCCTCCCGGGCGGCCACGAGCAGATTCAGAGTCCCCGTGATATTGACCTCGTTCGTTGTCAGGGGGTCTTCGACGGACCGGGGGACGGAACCCAGGGCCGCCTCGTGAAAGACAACGGCCACCCCTTTCAGGGCAGCCCGGCATGTGTCGAAATCCCGGATGTCTCCCTCGATGACCTCGACCTTTTCAGACCCTGGAAAGCGGAGGTTTTCCTTCTTACCCGCCGAGAAATTGTCCAGGACGCGAACCGTTTCCCCTCTTGCGGCCAGGGCTTCGGCAAGATTGGAGCCGATGAACCCTCCGCCTCCGGTAACCAGATAAATCATGAATCAGCTCTCCGCTCTTCCTGCCGTAATGGACTGCTCCTCGACCTGCTCGATGGGCAGCTCGAAGGCCACAATGGTCCCGCGGGGGACATTGTCGGCCACCGTCACGGAGCCCCTGTGCTCACTGATGATGGAGCTCACGATTGCAAGACCCAGGCCGGAGCCGGATTTCTTTGTCGAATAGTAGGGTTCGAACATCTTCGCCCTGTCTGAGCGGGACACCCCGATCCCGTTGTCGCGGACTTCGACGCGAACCCGCCGGTGGACCCGATCGAAAATCGTCTTCACCTCGATCCTCCCGTCTCCCCTGCTCACGGCCGTCACGGCATTGTCCAGCAGATTGACCATGACCCGCTTGATCTGCTCGGGGTCGAGCTTCAGGGAGGGCAGCTCCGGTTCGGGCTGAAAATCGAAGTCGATCTCCTTGTGGGAATCCTGGTAGAGCACGACGGCATCCCGGACGACCTCGTTGAGATCGTTAAGCATGAGCCTGGCCACGGGCATCCGGGCGTAGCGGGAGAACTCGTTGACGAGGTTTTTGAGGACTTCGACCTGGTTGATGATCGTACGGGTGCACTCCATGAAAACGGGACCGTCTTCGGCGATCTTGTCGCCGAATTTCTTCTGCAGCCTCTGCGCCGAGAGCTGGATGGGTGTGAGGGGGTTTTTGATCTCATGGGCGATCCGTCGGGCCACCTCCCGCCAGGCCGCAATGCGCTCGGCCCGCTGGAGCTGGGTGATATCCTCGAAGACCACGACCATGCCCATGTAGTTGTTCTCGTCGTCGAGCAGCACCGTCGTGGTCACGAGAAGGGTGAGGGCCCGGTCCTTGAGGGTGATCTGGATCTGCTTCTCCAGGAATCCCGACTCCTCGCCCGTGATCTCCGTGAGGATCTCGCTGACCAGAGCCATGTGCTCCGGCTGCAGCACTTCCTCGTAGGGATTGTGCAGGACTTTTTCCGCCCGGATATCGAGAAGCTTCTCGGCGGCCCGGTTGACCGTTGTGATCACCCCGTCGCGGTCGACGGCCACGACCCCCGCGGAAACGTTGCGGAGAACCGTTTCCATGTACTTGCGCCGCTCATCGAGACTGATGTTGGCCTGCTCGAGGCTGTCCTTGCTCACCTTGAGATCGCCTGTCATCCGGTTGAAGGAATTCACCAGGACGCCGATCTCGTCGTCTGCCACCACGTTGATCTTGTAGTCCAGATTGCCCTGGGCGATGGCGTGGGTCGCCTCGGCGAGGTTCTGGACAGGTTCCGTAATCCCCTTGGCGAGGTAGAATCCGAACCAGGTGGCAGAGAATATGATCAGGAGCGTCACCACGAAAAGGATGACGATGTAGCTTGTTTTGATCGGGTTTTTCAGCAGCTTGAACTGCTTGTACTCCTCGTTGATCCTGGAAATGGTCGTCATCTTGTCGACAAGCCCTTTGGGCACGTAGCAGTTGACCACGACGGACCCGATGACAACCGTCGAGCCGGGAGCCTCGTAGATAGGAGCCACCCCACGGATGAAATCGCCCAAGCCCACGGACTTCATCGTGGTGAAGTGTTTTCCCGCCCGGATGTCCTCGCGGAGCTTGGGGGAAAGTCCCAACTCGGGGATGTCGGGATTGCCCGGGTCCTTGAATACGAGCTTTTCCCTTTCATCGTAGAAGTATACCTCGATCAGCCCCAGCTTGAAGATCCGTTGTCGCTGCTCAATGAGGGAGCGCAGGTAAACCAGGCGGTCCTTTTCGAAGAGGCGATTTTTTGTGATGTCGGCGCTCAGCTGATCGGCATAGTATTTCACATTCTCCGCCGTCTGCTGGTAGTAGTTCTGAGCGACCTCGAGGGAGAGGTTCAGGGCGCCTCCAACGCGGATGTTGAACCAGTTGTCGATACTGTAAGACAGGAAGTTGGTGGCCACGAGAAAGAGAATGAAGGTTGGAACCAGGCTGAGCGTCACGAAGGCCGCGACCAGCTTGGTGCGGAGCTTCGATCCCAGGATCCCCCGCCGCCTCTCGTAGACGAGCTTGACGATGTTGCGGACAATGAGAAAGATGAGAAGAATGACGAGGATGATGTTGATGTTGATGAGGCCGAAGATGGCAACGTCCCGGAAATCGGGAACGAGGGTCTCTTTGCTGAAAAGGCTGGTCTCGATGAACGTCAGGAGGACAATGCCGATGATGGTGGCAACGATGATGATCCGTTCGCGCCGCCGCCTCCTCATTTTGGCCGTGAGAATGGCCTGCTGTCTGTCGGGTTTCTGATCCATAAATGCGATTCGGGACTACCTCGGCCCGTCCCGGCGCCGGGAGCCCCTCAAGGCAAATACCTTGAATTGACCGAATTGTAAAGCCCGAGAATGAGTGAAGAAGTGTCTTGTGTCGAGTTTCCTGCAAGAATCCACTCGACGCGGTGATTGCTCAGGGCGGAACAATCCCGAAGATCGCATAGACGGCGTATGACTCTGTCACGGGATCAGGTCGTGGCCGCGGCGGCCTGCAGATCGTGCACGCCCTCCTCGCGGGCTTCAGCCCGTGCGGTGGGATGGGGGTGGGAGACGATTTCCCAGCAGTCTTCGCAGGCAAGCAGCGTTTTCAGGAGCTGGGTGTTCAGCTTGTGCCCCGACTTGTAGGCGGTGAAGTGGCCGATGATCGGCATGCCGATGAGGTAGAGATCCCCGATGGCATCCAGGATCTTGTGCTTCACGAACTCATCGGGCGAGCGAAGGCCTTCCTTGTTGATTACCTTCTCGTCATCGAGGACGACGGCGTTCTGCAGCGATCCCCCGAGGGCAAGCCCCTTGGCCTGGAGGTACTCCACATCCCTCAGGAAGCCGAACGTCCGGGCCGAACTGATTTCCTTGTCGTAGGCATCGGGAGAGAAGACCATGTGGTAGGTCTGAGTTCCCACTGCGGGGTGGGGAAAATCGATTTTATAGGTGATCCGGAAATCCGAAGCTGGCTCCAGGGAAGCCATGCTTTCGCCTTCGGAAACCGAAACAGCCTTTTTTACGAGCAGGTATCTGCGGGGTTTCCTCAACGTCTTGAGGCCCACCTTCTTCAGGATGCTCACGAAGGGCTGCGAGCTGCCATCCATGATGGGGACTTCAAAGGTGTCCACTTCCACAACCGCATTGTCGATACCGAGGCCCCTGAAGGCGGATAGCAGATGTTCCACGGTGTGAACGCGTGTGCCATTCACGCCCAAGGTGGTGGCCAATGTCGTGTCGGTGACATTCTGTATATCGGCTGCGATCCGGTTGTCTGCCGGCACATCCTTCCGAATGAACACGATCCCCGTGTCCGCCTCGGCCGGCCTGATGGTCATACCGACCTTCCTGCCTGAATGAAGTCCGACGCTCCGTAAATTGATTTCTTCTTTGAGTGTTTTCTGCCAGTACATACCATGTCCTAATAAAACGAGATGGTCTTACTATGAGCAAGCGGTATGCCAGAGGGAGGATGAGGGAGGGGGTGCCAAAAAAATATTTATCTATATGAAATAATTGAGCATATTCTGTTTATGAGCTGTGGATGAATGATGCAACATCGGCAACAGGGAGGCCCGACTGTTGCAACAAAGCCACACTTCCTTTAAAAAGGCTTGGGGTACTGCAACGCCCCGCAAAAGATAGACGTAGGAAGCTATGAAGGTAAGAAGGGCGGAAAAGCGGAGACGGTGAGATTGGCTTCAGCCTATCCAAGCTTCACAATTTCTCATCTTCTTACCTTCTGCTTGATGGCCGGATGTGCCCCCGGTCAGCAGCCATCACCCCTTGAAAAACCGCTCTTTTTCGCTGTAAATACATCCGCAGTACTTCTGCCGGTACATTCCCGTCTCTTTGGATATCCGAACCCCGTCCTCCCACC
This sequence comes from uncultured delta proteobacterium, assembly GCA_963828305.1. Classification (GTDB taxonomy): domain Bacteria; phylum Desulfobacterota; class Syntrophia; order Syntrophales; family UBA2192; genus UBA2192. The sequence continues at coordinate 74,810 of CAWHEJ010000012.1, forward strand.
CGACCCTGAAATCCTTATAGTAAAACGGGATTTTCATTTCCCGGGCGATTGTCTCTCCCGTCTGACGAATCAGGTCGTGCTTCTGGTACCGGCTGTAGAGCAGGGTTGTCGTGAAAGCATCAAAGAGCCCCTTTCGGGCCTCTGCGGCCGTGCGCCGCAGCCTTACTTCGTAACAGTAGCTGCAGCGGTCTTTCCCCATGAAAGCCGTCTTCTGGAGGAAATCCTCTATGGGATAGCCTTCGGCAACGGCAAATTCCAGCCCTTCTCGGGCCGCGTACTCATGCACCGTGTCGAGGCGCTTTTTGTATTCGAGGTAAGGATGGATATTGGGGTTGAAGAACACCCCCTTGATCTGACCCGCTTCCTTGCGAAGGACCTCAAGAGGATAGATCGTGCACGGCGCACAGCAGATGTGGAGTAAAATCTTCATTGGCTTATGGCTAAGGGCAAATGGCTAAGGGCAAGGGCGGAAGGCAAGAAAAAGACATCTTCGATTTATGCCTTTAGCCTTTCACCTTTAGCCTTTAGCCTGTTGTTTAGAATAACTCCTTTTGATTGCCCACCCACGCCCTGCCAAAGTGCTCGTAGGCGTCCTTCGTGGCCACTCTGCCGCGGGCAGTCCTGACGATGTATCCCTCCTGCACCAGGAAGGGCTCGTAGACGTCCTCGATGGTGTTTCTCTCCTCGCCGAGGGACGAGGACAGGCTGTCGATTCCCACGGGGCCGCCGTTGAATTTGTCGATGAGAAGCAGAAGGAGCTTTCGGTCCATGGTGTCGAAACCCCTGTGATCCACCTCGAGAAACTCGAGAGCTCTGGCCGCCACATCCCTCGTGACGATGCCGTCGGCCCGGACCTCGGCGTAGTCCCGCACGCGCCTGAGCAGCCGGTTTGCGATCCGGGGCGTCCCTCGCGAGCGCCGGGCGATCTCCACAGCCCCGTCGTCGTCCACCTGGATGTTGAGGATTTTCGAAGACCGGCGCACGATGGTGGCCAGTTCGCCCGGGTTGTAGAACTCGAGTCGGAAGCTCATTCCGAAGCGGTCGCGAAGCGGCGATGTCAGAAGCCCAGCCCGGGTCGTGGCCCCCACAAGGGTGAAACGGGGGATGTTGAGCTTCATGGAGCGGGCCGATGGGCCCTGCCCGACCAGGATATCGATGTGGTAGTCCTCCATGGCCGGGTAGAGGATCTCCTCGACCACATTGGGAAGCCGGTGAATTTCGTCGATGAACAGGACGTCGTGCTCCTGGAGGTTCGTGAGGATCGCAGCGAGATCGCCCTGGCGCTCGATGACGGGACCCGAAGTCACCTTGATGTTGACTCCCATCTCGCGGGAAAGGATGTAGGCCAGCGTCGTCTTGCCGAGGCCGGGGGGGCCGGAGAGCAGGACGTGGTCGAGGGCTTCGCCGCGATTCCGGGCCGCCTCGATAAAAACGGCCAGGCTGTCCTTGACGCGCTCCTGACCCACGTACTCAATCAGCGTGCGCGGCCGCAGCGAGCCTTCTTCCTCCCGTTCCTGCTCCAGATTCTCGGGATCCATCAGGGGATTTCTCTTTTCTTCCGTGTTTCCCACGTTTGCAACTTCCCGACATTCCACCTTCGCGGCCCCGCCGCCGTCAGGACAGTTCTTTCAGGGCACGCTTCAGGATCGCTTCCAGGGCAAGGCCATCGCCTGTGGAATCCACAACACGGTCGACAACCGCCTTCGCCACGCTCTTCTTGTATCCGAGATTTACCAGGGCCGACAGCGCGTCCTCCCGGACGGCATCGAGGGTGCTTTCCGCCTTTTCTTCTTTCCTGGCTTCCTCCGGCGCAAGCTTGATCACCCGGTCACGCAGCTCCAGGATGATTCGGTCGGCCATCTTTTTTCCCACGCCGGGGATCCTGGTCAGGGTCTGACGGTCTTCCGTGAAGACGGCCCGGATGAACTCGGCCGAGGAAATCCCCGAGAGCAGGTTGATGGCCAGCTTCGGCCCGATGCCGTTGACGGAGAGCAGAAGTTCGAAGAGCTGCTTCTCTTCGGGTGTCCGGAACCCGTAGAGGTGGATGGCGTCCTCCCTCACCGCCGTAAAGATGCTGAGGGCAATCTGGGAGCCTTCGTCGGCGAGTTCGTAGAAGGTGGACAGCGGGATGAAGACCCGGTAGCCGATCCCGTTGACTTCGACGGTGATATGGCCGGGGCATTTCGTTTTCAGTATCCCGTGGAGACTGGCGATCATGAACAAACCTGGCTTATGGCATAGGGCTAGAGGCTAAGGGCAAAAGACTCGGAAAAATATTTATTGCCGATTCCCTTGAGCCTTTTTCCTTTAGCCATTCGCCGGAAGGGTGCGGTCACAGGACCGCATCCTTCCTTGTGTTCGTATGGCAGATGGCAACGGCGAGGGCGTCGGAGGCATCCTCGGGGAGGATCTCGCCCAACCGGAGGATTGCCTGCACCATCACCTGTACCTGCTGCTTCTCGGCCCGGCCGTAGCCGACGACGGCCTTCTTGACCTCGAGCGGTGAGTATTCATGGACCGGCAGGCCGCTTCGAGAGGCGGCGAGAAGTGCCACACCCCGCACATGCCCCTGCTTGATAAGGCTCTTCACGTTCTTGCCGTAGAAAATGTCTTCGATGGCCACGGCGTCAGGCTTTGTCCTGCCGATGACCTCCGTCAGCTCGTCGTAGATTCGGGAGAGGCATCGGGTGA